>NZ_JAPCKL010000006.1:35103-108172 GCF_025942345.1 Pseudoalteromonas sp. A3 | reverse complement strand
TGAAAAGGTTAAATTACAATTGGAAAAACTTCGAGATTGTTTGATGTCTGAAGTCAAGATTTGACCCCAAGCTTTTTTTGATAAAAATACAGAAAAACTCTATATTTCCTATAAAGCAGTTTTTAATTTATCTTAACAACTTTGCTCAGAAGTATACATTACTCAAAGAAAAATATAATATTATTAATATCTAATGTTAAACGGATTTAATTATGGAAGAAATTACAGCTTTCTCAGAAAATAAAACCAAAGAAAAATTACAGGTGCTCTTAGATAGCCTGAAAAACCAACAGGTATTATATGGAGAAAAGGTAGAAAGAATTTTTAGAAGAAAAAATTGCACATATATTTTTTTTACCTCAGATGATTCTCCATACGAGGAGGCATTGTACATTACTTTAGTTGATTCAATAGGTCAAGTTATTGAAAGTGTTGAACTGATGAAGCCATATTCGCCAGGGATTTTGAAAGATTTAATAATTAGAAATGATCAAAATATTGAATTTAAATTTTGGGGGGAATCGATAAATAATTTAATTATTGCAGACAAAAAAAAAGTACACTTCTCTCATATAATACCTTCAAATGGTGTTCGTTACTCCAATAAATTATCACCAAGTTATTTAACAATAAAAGATTAAGGTTTCAAACATGGACTCGTTTATTTCTGATGAAGATGTAGAAATTAGTATTAAGCAAATGGAAATAGCTGCGATTAACTTTGGTAGTCGTTTCATAAATGACTCAAAAGTAAGAGCACTATATATGGAACAGACAAAAAAAATGTCCTTGGAATTAGTTAATGCTTATAAGGCTGGAGTCATTACGCCTAAACAGGCAGCTGTAGCTGCAAATGAGATGCGGAATGAAATAATGACTGTTTCTCGCAGTAAAACTAGTGATATTGGTAAAGCTAAAGTAGTTAAGTTAAAGGCAAAAGGTCTGAATTTAGAGACGTTATTAGATAAATATGCAAAAAGCCAGTTCGGTAAAAGTTTCGCTGAGCTTACCGAATCAGAAGCTTCATCAATTTATAAAAAGATAGTTCAAAGTGCAGGGAAGGCAAATCCTAAGGTTAGTGCCAAAGCAAGCAATTTAGGCAAAGCCGGACGAAGTTTATGGGTACTTTCTATATGCATCGCCGTTTATAATATTAGTAGTTCTAATAATAAAATTAAAACTGCAGGGCGTGAAGCAACCAACATTGGGGGAGGTTTCGCTGGGGGCGCTGCTGGGGGCGCGACTGCTGGTATCTGGTTTGGGCCTATTGGTGTAGCTGTAGGTGTTGTAGTTGGAGGTGTTTTAGGCTCTATTATATCTGATCAAGCATATATTGAGCTTGCAGGTCCTGATGGAAAATTTGCAAGAAGTTTTATACCTCGCTTTACTAATGTCTTATCTACTCATGAGAATAAAATGGCAAGTGCTTTAATTACTGAGTGTACGTATGAATTAGATAAGGTAATGGCTGTTTTTTTTGAATTGAATGATAAATATTTCACTGATGTTGATGATATTGCACTAGCTTATGTAGGAATGATTAGAACAGGTAGGTATCCTCTTATTAAGCAAGCTTTATCACTAAATAAAGCTCTAAAAAACTTTCTTATTCAGGTATTGGATAGTGGTTGGACGTCTTCTTCTGAGAAAGAGTGTATAAGGTACCTTCGTCATATCTAGTTACAATGGACTTCTGTAGTGGTCAACTAATTTTGGCCACAGTTTTAAAATTTAAAAGTGTTAGAAATTATTTTTAATATTCAACACTATTCAGCCATATCCCAAACGGTATGCAGGCTAAATAAGTTAATAATTGAAGATGATAAGGTCAACTTACAGTTCGAAAAACTTCGAGATAGTTTGATGTATGAAGTCAAGATTAGAGCCCAAGCCTGACTATACAGGAACTGCATATAACGGGGAAATTAAGGGTATTGCAATTGGTGTCCTTGAGAGCCTAGAAAGTGAAGGTTGAAGCATTGTCAGCAAGTGACCAAATTTCCAATTTAAAACATAGCTCAATCTGTGCTGCGGCGATTGTTGCGAGTGTTTTTAGCTATTCATCATTAGCATTCACTATATTAATAATGTTATGGCCTTACAGCGCAGTAGATGAGCTAGGTCAGCGGGTAATAGGTTTTTTTGTTGGAATATGTATATTGTTTGGTGTACTTTTATCAATTGGTAAATGCTTGGTTCTAAAGATTTATAGCCTGTTAGCTTGTAGTGCTATAATTTCATCCCTTATTTATATAATAGGTATTGTTACCGAGCAGAGAGATGGTTTTTCTTTTAATGGCTTAGAACTTTCTGTTTTATTTATAGTACTTAATTTTATTACTCTTTTTCAAAAGTAAATATTTAAAATTTAGCATTAAAGTAATTAAGAGGCTTAAAAGACTACATCAGCAGCAGTTAGAGTAGCGAAAATTAATTGCATATTATTTAATACCCTATAAAATATTTTAATATCGACAAGGACTGTGGGTAATCTTTATAATAAATTACACATTACTCCTCCCAAAACAATCATATTTCAAGAGGTTATTGTGTCAGTCATTGACAAAATTCAAAGCTTCAGCTGGAAAATCCAGCCCTTTTTTGATCAATTTGGTGCGCACAAAGTACATATATCTCCTGAAGTACTCGGGTGTTTAAAAAATAACGGTGAGCCAATTGGCAATCAATTGATTTTACGTAGTCTTAGCTTCTCAGATGGTAAGCCACGTAGAGATTTTGTTTATACAGACCCCGATGGTAGTTTTAGATTTCCTGAAAAAACGATTCGTTCCGATGAACCCAGCATACCATTCAAAGAAATATTTACTAATCAATACATTACCACGACTATTAATAGAAAAAAATTTATTATTTGGCGAGCGACATTAATAGGAAAAAACCCTATTAATGAATTTAACAGTAAATTAAGTTGCCTTAACGCTGATATTAATAATGAGGCCATTTTATTTAGCTTTTCTAGTAATCGAGAAGAAATGAGCTTAGAGGGGACTTCAATTTGTCGTTGGGATAAAGGTTTTGAAGTTATTGATGTTGATGAACACCTAAATCTTAATAGTGATAAAGTTAAATAAAAATATAAGAGAATAATTATGATGCAAGTTTTAACTCCTTCATTAGCAGCTGGGTTTACTGCAATATCATATTCAACTAACACAACTGATGGTGTCGAGGGCTCCGCTTATTATGGAGCTTTGTCTAGACACTTTGATTTTAATTAGCAAATGTTTTTAATGTTAGGCATTATTCGGCTGTATCAAAAGCTGTTGATAGATTAAATGCATTAATTATTGAAAATAATAAGGTTGAATTACAGTGGGAAGAGCTTCGAGATGGTTTGATGTCTGAAGTCAAGATTTAACCTCATACTGCATACTGACTTTCATAATGGGATAGCCTTATGTTTGAGTTTTATACTACCAATGATAGCTATATTCCTTTTTTTTAGTGGCTTTTATTGCTTGTTATGTTTCTGGTTATATTATCAGAGTTTATAAAAATTTATTTTTATATATTTAAAAAGGAGTGTTAAATGATGCTTAGTGTTTTTTTAATTGCTTCGCTAAGTATTGACTTTCATCTTGCTGGAAAAACTTCTGCGGGCTTAATACTTTGTGAAAATTTAAATAAGAAGGCGACTCTCGAAAAAATAAAAGAATATAGTAAGTTGCATAATGAGCTAAATAGTTATTTAAGCTCTGAGTTAGAGTCAAACTCTGACTTAAGTAATCGATTTTATAGTGCGCAGGTTGATTTTATTAATTCATTTGAAAATGCAGATAAAAGCAAATCTTTAGATGAAAGTTTATTAACTACAGAAAAGTGCCAAATACATATAAATAATGCAAATCAGTTGATAAAAAAGTTTCAGTGAAAATTTTATCTCAGGCTTAACTTAATTCGATTACGATCAATTATAGTATTCGGTAGGGGGCGGCCCTTCTGCTTTTGTGATTAAGGAAAAATGCAAAACCTGCCTCTATAACCCCATTTAAAAAGGGCAATATTATTGCTCTATTTTATGCCCTTAAACTTATTTTTATATACTATTGCGCTTCAAAGCTTTGCTCTAGCCCTTCTTTAGTCATCAGGGCCTTTTAAAGTAAACACTAAATGTTTACGCATATCTTTTAAAATCACGCCTTTTTTAAGCATTGCGGCGCTTAAGCGTTTTTGCCATTTTAATAAATCAGGCTCTGCGGCTGCTAAAGCTTGTTCGTTTTCGAACTGAAAACAAAGCAGTAGTGAACTTGGAAATAAGTGATATTCCACATCAAACCAGCACTGCAACATACCAGGGATTTCTTCGCGCCCTTGTACTTCTAGTTTATCGGCAACGTTAAGCACAAGTGCTTGTTGTTTTACTTGCACTGCAGAGAGTTTTTTCATTATTAAAATCCAAATTAGCGGCTAATACATACAGCCAGAATGCGGGCATTATACGCAAGCTTGTAGCTGTGCAACAACAGTAGGTTGGTTTGAGCGAAGCGAAACCCAACTCAAAGCCAATGTAACAATCACAATAAATAAAAATGCTATTACTTGTAGGCGCTTAGCTTGCTGGCGCGTTGGCCGAAAGCGCGAACTAGTTGGTTTAATATGAAGGGGGGAGTTTGTTTTAGTTTTTTAAGCAAGAAAACGTACCTAAATTACTATTACCCCCTCTAATAACGATTTTCACACCGAAAATAAAAACGACGCTATTCTGCTAAAAGCTAAAAGCTAAAAGCTAAAAGCTAAAAGCTAAAAGCTAAAAGCTAAAAGCTAAAAGCTAAAAGCTAAAAGTGCTCATATAGTAAACACTTTCGCCCTATGCTTTAATATTAAAAACAAGGGAGGGCGTTATGCATAAAAATCGATTTTTATTTAATAAACACTTTGCTGCAATGGCTGCGCTAGGGGCTTTAGCTGCGCCGTTACCTGTATTGAGTAACGAGCCTGGGGTATTAGTTGAGCAGCTTTGTGCTAGTTGCCATAGTTTAAACAACCTTGAGCGCAGTGCGGGTTATAGCCAAGCGGATTGGCAAACACTTATAAGCTATATGGTAGATACGGGCGAGGGCACTGCGCTTAGTAAAGATATTAGCGCGTATTTGGCCAAGCACTACCCTGTTAACACTAAGCGCGAGTCAACGGTGGTTAAAGGCGATTTAAAACTTAGCTTTAAATACTGGCAAGTGCCTACGCTTGGGCAACGCGCTCGCGACCCTGTGCAAGGTGAAAACGGGCTTATTTGGTGGGTTGGTCAGTGGGGTAATATTTTAGGTAGATTAAACCCTGAAACCGGTGAAATGAAAGAGTATACTTTGCCAAATGGTACGTATGCGCACAGTGTATCGCTTGATAAAAACCAAACCCCTTGGTTTTTAGGCAATAAAAATGGCACGGTTGGATATTTAGATTTAAAAACCGAAAAATTTAAAGTGTATAAAATGCCTGATAAAAACGCCCGTGACCCACATACAGGCGTGTTTGATGATGCGGGCATATTTTGGTTTACCCTGCAGCACAGCAACATGATTGGCAGGCTAAACCCTAAAAGCGGCGATATTAAACTGGCTACTTTACCCACTAAAGGCTCGCGGCCTTATGGTATAAAGCTTGATTCAAGCGGGACGCCGTGGGTGTCGTGTAATGGCAGTAACTGTTTGGTTAAAGTTGATAAAAACACCATGGAGCTTAGCGAAATAAAACTCCCAGGTGCTAAAACACATACTAGGCGCCTTGCTATTACGCCTGATGATATGGTGTTTTATGTAAACTCAGGCATGGGTAAACTTGGCCGCTATAACCCCAAAAACGGTAAAATAACGCAGTGGGATAATCCCAGCGGCGAAAACAGCCACCCGTATGCCATTGAGTATGCCGATAATGCTATTTGGTTTAATGAGTCGGCTAAGCGCCCCGAAACGCTGGTTAGGTTTGATTTAAAAACTCAAACCATGCAAAGCTGGCAAATTCCGAGTAAAGAAGGGGTTTACTCTGGCTTAATTAGGCACATGCGTATGGGCAATAATGGCTTGATTATTCATCAAACGGCTACTAATCAATTAGCCGAAATTACTTGGTCTAAGTAATTGAGTTTATTAACGCGTTATATAAAAGCGTTAAGCGTTAGTGCATTTATTTATGTGGTAGGAGTTTTTTACAACAGTTAGCAATATTTACTGTGTAAATGAGAAGGTTAGTTGGGTTTGAGATTTAACTTATTGATTAGTAATAATAATTTAAGTGGTTTAGGTTTTGCTTAGTAATAGCTGTATTTTTTAAATAAATAAAGGAGTTATTATGAGCACGGTTATTACTGGGTTATTTGAAAGCGCATCACAAGCAACACTGGCTATTTATAGATTAGAAGCATTAGGTATTAATGAAGCTGATATAAGCATTGTTGCCAATGACTCATACGCAAAGGAAGACTTTGCCTTAGACGAGGGAACCAAAGCGGCTGAAGGCGGCATTGTTGGTGCAGCGTCTGGTGGTATTATAGCTGCAATTGTTGGCGGTTTTACTGCCGTAGGTACCGTGGCAACCGGTGGTACAGGTTTATTAGTAGCAGGCCCATTAGTGGCTGCATTTGCAGCGGGCGGTGCAGGTGCTGCCGTTGGCGGAAGTTTAGGCGCTGCTATTGGGGCGTTTATTCCTGAGCACGAAGTTAAATTTTACGAAGACGCCATTGAAAAAGGCTCTATATTAATTGGTGTTAAGTACGACAGCGATAACAAAAGCGCGATTGAAGAAATACTTAAAAATGCAGGCGCGAGTAGTGTGTCTACCGCGTAAAGCTAATTAGTTTAAAGTAATAAAAAAGGTGAAACTTAGTTTCACCTTTTTTATGCTTTTTTACGTTGCACTCTAGTGGCTATTGGCTTACTTAGATTTACGTTTGTCGAGCACATAATGTACGGCCATTCTTGCCACGCCTGCACCAATGCCAGATACCACCGCCCATGTAATGGCTTCTTTAAGATCTGTATGCTCGCTTGGCTTGTCTTTTGGGGCGGGCTCGTTGGTTACCTTTTCCCACGACTTTTGTAAACTTTTTCTGGTTAGCATGCCAGCTGATGCGGCAGCTAGGCCTATACCTAGTGTTTTAATTAGTTGCTTGTTACTCATAATTCCCTCGATTGTTTAATAGCGATAGGGTCATCTATAACCCGTTTAATAACACTAGTATGTTCAGCAATTAGTATACCGATAGCGCAGCAGGCGTTGTGAGCATGGTTTATTTTAGCGTGTGCATAGGCGCGTATTTTGATTAAACGCGCTGTGCTATTGGCTTAGCGCGGTATTAGTAAATGCGCTATTAAGCGTTTGAGCTGCTTTTTTACCCGTTTTGAGCGGTACTTAGTATTAGGCGGATGGGCGTGTTAAGCCTGTAAAGTTGTCATTTCTTTTGTAAATTTGCACCAGTTTTTGTGCAGTGTTTAAGCAAAAACACGCAGTAAATTTTAAGTATGTGTAGTGGTTAATTATCTAGCCTTGGTTATTTTATTTTTAATCAATGCGTTACGTTTAGTGGAGGCGAAATTTTTTGCCTACAGTGAGCTTGGTATAGAGATTGTACCTAATAGCTGAGCAGTCGCGTTATTTACAAAACAGATACTACATGAGGAGATCACGATGAATTGTTTACAGTTTGATTCAACCGCTAAAAAAAGCGTAACACGTATTTTTAAACCAGCTTGCGCCATATTATTTACCGCTGCAATGCTACAAAATAGCGCATTGGCGAATGTAGATGTTGATATGCATGCAGTAAGTAAGTCGGGGCAAGGTGAGTTACTTGGCACCGTTACACTGACAGAAAATGAGCACGGGGTGGTATTTACCCCAGCGCTTAAAGGCTTAACGCCTGGGCAGCATGGCTTTCATGTTCATCAATATGCTAGCTGCGAGCCAAAGCAAAAAAACGGTAAAGTTGTACCTGCCGGTGCTGCTGGTGGGCACTTTGACCCTAACAGCGCTAAACACCACGATGAACCGTGGAGTAATGGCCACTTAGGCGATTTACCTGCGTTATTTGTAAATGAGCGCGGCGAAGCTAAATCGCCTGTTTTAGCGCCAAGGCTCAAGCTTGAGCAGCTTAAACAGCACGCAGTGATGATCCACAAAGGGGGCGACAATTATGCCGACGAACCCAAGAAATTAGGTGGTGGCGGTAAACGTGTTGCGTGCGGCGTAATTAAGTAATACGGAGATTATTTATGCCTTATCAAAACACAAACGAGTTACCGGAGTCGGTAAAAAGTAACTTACCTAAACATGCCCAAGAGATATATCAAGAAGCGTTTAATAGCGCGTGGGATACCTACGAGGACCCAAGCGATAGAAAAAACGACGACGACCGCGAAACCACAGCACATAAAGTGGCTTGGTCTGCGGTTAAAAATAGCTACAGTAAAAATGATAATGGCAATTGGGTTAAGTCGAATAATTAGTTACTGGTAAAAGTAAAATACCAATGCATAAAAAAGCCGCTACAAAAGCTGTAGCGGCTTTTTTATAGCGCAATCAGGCTACTCGCTTTTGTGTTTGCGACGTTTATAAAAGGCAAAACCACCCACTACACAGGCTAATATAACCGCCATAATAATAGTAAATGCCCACGGCCCAAAATTAGCAATGGCAGGAAGTGCAAGGGCAGTAACAATACCGCCGCCAACCACAGGCTCATAAAGTGGTTGTTTGTAACTAAAGGGACGAATATGCTCGCTTGGGTTTGAGGTAGCCTGTTTTAGCATTAACAGCCCAACTGCCGTAGTGCCCATAGATTGCCCAAGCTCGCCAATTCCTCTCACTTTCCAATCTTTTGGGAAAAACCACCCACCAAAGAAAAAGTAAATAGCTGCGCTATAGGCAACCCCCACTGCGCCTAAAATTAAAATACTTTGCCAATATTTAGCAAGTACCGATAAGTTAAGCGCACCCAGTGCGGCAATTATTAGTAAATCGAGGGAGAGGTTAGAAAGCAGATTTATTTGATAGTGACTAATTAAGTTACCCATGCCTGATTTATTAAGCACTATTTGCACCACTAAACCCACCATCATCGCAATGGGGAATAAAGGCATGTACTCAAGTATTTTTACCGATGAATCGGCAAAAAGGCTTTTTTCGGCTACTTGTAAGCCACTAAGAATAAGCCAAGCAACAATAACAACCGTGCCTAAAATAGCAAAGTGCAGGCCAAATGGGCGGTCTTTTACCTCTACTTTTTCGTCGTGGCTAATTTCAAGTTCTTGGTCGCCCCCATCGGTGCGGTTAGACATAATAGTCCCTAATATGATGGCGCTTATAAGGCCTATTGTTGCTATACCTAACCCCAAGTCCATACCTTTTGCAAAATCGATACTTTCAAAAGTGGATTGCAAGCCAGCTACGGTGCCATGCCCGCCCTGAAATCCCACCGCAATGAGTGCGCCGGCAACTTCGTTGGTATCAAATAAAGGGGCAAGTACTAATAATGCCGTGATCATACCCACCACATATTGGCCTATGGCAATGCTGTAGCCAAAGCTTAAATTGGGTAGGCTTTGGTTTAGCGATTGTTTAATTGTAGGTATTTTTTTACCTAAAAATAAACCTGCAAACACCACTACAATTAAATACCCAGGTAACTCCTTCCATATGCTTGTGACCTTTTCATCTATCCATAAATTAGTGCCTTGGAGCGAAAAATTAATATGCTCACCGAGTAATTGTGGCCCTAATAAAAGAGCTAATACGCCAGCAATTAACGATGAGGGCACAATTAAGCCCCTTAAAAATGTGTACTTAATTAAATTACCTAGCGTTAAAAAAAAGGCCAGTAATAGTAACGACTTAAAAAATATAGCTATATCCATAACTGATTTAACCTATCTTTTATGCTCCTTTAAACTACTCACTAATAAAAAGAGCTATACATGTTTGAGTGCTAAATACGCTAAGTAGCAATATATATTCCAGCGATTTTTAAATTTTAAGTTATTGATAATTCTATTTTAAATATTTAATGCTGAATTGAGTGCAACGGCTTTACAGAGTGTTTGTATGATTTTCAAACTAAAGTGTTAGGTAATTACACAGGGAGCGCGCTAAACACTCGTGTGAGTTTCGCTTAAATGTGCGTTACTATTTGGCAAAATTAAGTTTGTTTAAACCCATTGGGATTACGTTGAATTATTTAGCTCACCTTTACTTTGCACAACCAACTGCCGATTCACACTTTGGCAATTTATTAGGTGATTTTGGTGGACGCAGGCACGCAGAATACCTGCCCAATAGCGTTAAAAGTGCACTAGAAAACCATTACTTAGTCGATAAATTTACCGACTCTCACCCGTTAGTAAAAGAAGCCAAGCAGTACTTTTCACCCGAGCGTAAGCGCTTTGCAGGTGTGGCTATTGACGTGGTATTTGATCACTTTTTAATTAGGCATTGGCAGCAATTTAACAAACACCCTTTAAATGATTTTAAACGCAGCAGCTACGCACTTTTAAATGAGCGCTTAGCGGTTATGCCAGCGCGCATGCAGCATGTTGTAACCAGCATGACTACAAACGATTGGTTTAAAGAATACGAAACTATAGAAGGGGTAGGGCTTGCGCTTGATAACATAGCCAAACGCATTCGTTTTACTAATAACTTTGCAGGTTCCGCTGAGGATATAGCGCAAAACTACCATGAGTTAGAAACGGTATTTTTAGCATTTTTTCCTGAGTTAATTGAACATGTAAAAGAGAGCGCTCTTGAAAGGGGTTATTAAAAACAATGCTTAAATGTGCTTAGTATTGAACGTGCATTATTACGTGTACTGCTAGTTTATTTTTTAAATTTCGCGGCTCTATTATTGCCATTTGTATAGCTTAAAGGATTAACTAAATATGGATTTTTCTACGATTTTGGCCACGTTATTAGGCCAGCTTTGGTACTTTATACCGCTGTTTATTTGTATTGGTGTTTTTAAAACACCTTGGTTTAAAGGAGCGATGGGAGAGTGGCAAGTTAATGTGCTAATTAAACTGTTTTTAAATAAGGCAGATTACACGTTAATTAAAAATGTGACGCTGCCTACTTTTGAAAACGGCATCGAAAATGGCACTACACAAATTGATCATATTATTGTGTCTGAGTTTGGTGTGTTTGTGGTGGAAACTAAAAACATGAAAGGTTGGATTTTTGGTTCAGCGAATCAAAAAATGTGGACACAAAAAATTTTTAAACACTCATCAAAATTTCAAAACCCACTGCATCAAAACTACAAGCATTTAAAAACACTTGAGTCATGTTTAAACATAAACAGTCACGCATTATTTTCGGTTATTATTTTTATTGGCGACAGCACATTTAAAACTAAACTACCTGAAAATGTTAGGTTTGCACGCGGCGGTATTGAGTACATTAAAAGTAAAACCGAGCGAGTACTTAGTGCTAATACTAAAAACGATATAGTAAATACAATTGAAAGCGGAAAATTAAAGCCAAGTTTTAAAACAAATCGCCAACATGTAAGCTATGTAAAAACAATTATTGAACATAAGCAGGCGCCAAAAAAAGAACGCTCAGAAACTCAGATATGCTCACGTTGCGGTGAGAAAATGGTACTACGTAAAGCAAAGAAAGGTACTAATATAGGAAATACGTTCTTTGGCTGTAGTGCATTCCCTAAATGTAGAAATAGTGTTGAAATTTAAAAGGAAGTAGATTTTATGCCTGATGTAACGGCACTGTTTTATATAGCTATTATGGCTTTTTATTTATTACACAAAAACAAAGAAGCCAAAATATTAGTACCCGTTATTGGATTTGCTGCAATCCCCCTTTTTAGCAACGATTACTGGCAATGGTTTCAGCTTAGTGCGGCACTGAGTGTTGTGGTTATAGTGATAGAAAAAGAGAAAGCAGGGTATACAGGCGGTGGTGCTGTTTCGGCATTTGCTGCATTTTTTATCGGCGCTTTATTAGTTAGTATTTTTATACACGCGACTTCGTCTGCGGTTACTAGTTTAAACTCTACAAACTTTAATTTTAAACATCCACTAAGTTACGCGTGGCCTAGGGAGGTTGTAATTTTATATGCGTCTGCGTTTATAGCTGCATTGCTTGGGATATTGTTTAACGTTCGTATGCTTGTAGCTTTTTATGGCGCAGTAATTATTGCGTGTTTACTTGCTGTTTTACCTCACTTTTGTGGCTCTTTTTTATATGGCTTAGCATTAAGTGTAATTATTATAGTAGTTACTTTTGCCGTGGCATTTATTAAAAAGGCACAAGAAGAAGCACGCTTTATATTTGCTTATATTGGTGCAGGGTTAATACAAGTGAGCTGTTTGGTTAAGTACTTTAGCTAACTATTTTTTGAACGACTGCTCAAGTTGTGGTTTAATTGTAGCTACTACTTTTAGGAGCGTTTTATGATCAAATTTTATTTTCACCATACACCTAACCCAATGAAGGTTGCTTTGTTTTTAGAAGAAACAGGGCTGCCGTTTGAACTTGTGCCACTTGATACCTTAAAAGGTGAGCAACACACACCTGAGTTTAAAGCCATCAATCCTAACGCAAAAGCACCTGCCATTGTTGATGGTGAAACTCGTGTGTTTGATTCGAACGCTATATTAATGTACCTAAGTGAAAAACACGGTAAGTTAGCAGGTAAGGTAGAGAATCGCGCCGAAATGCTTTCATGGTTAATGTTTATAGCATCGGGCCTTGGGCCGTATTCGGGGCAAAGTGTACACTTTAGACACATGGCGCCTGAAGGGCTTGATTACGCAGTTAATCGCTACTTGCGTGAGGCGCAGCGCCATTACGAAGTGCTTGATGCACACCTTGAAGGTCGCGACTTTATAGTGGGTGATGAATACACCATTGCTGATGTATCTGCTTGGGGTTGGATTGATAAAGCGCCAGTAGTACTTGGTGAAGAAGGCCTAACGCCATACCCTAATTTAAAGCGTTGGTTTGAAAGCATTGATAGCCGCCCAGCGGTTGCGCGTGCACGCAAAATTGGCACCGATGTCGCCTTTAAAAAAGAGTTTGATGAAGAAGCCAAACGTGCGTTTTTCCCATCTAACTACCCGAAGAGCTAACGCGAAAAAGTAAAAAAGGGCAATTAATATTGCCCTTTTTTTTATGTATATTAATTGCTTAGCTTTATTATAATGCCACTAAGCTTTGCGTGAGCATTGCTTTAATTTGTTTAACTATGTTGGCTTCTGTTTCGGGTTCAAATTGTTGAATACGCGGGGTATGGATATGCCCAGTAGGAATGCTCGAATTTAGCGCGTCACGCAGGCGAATACTACGATACGATATTTCGTTAGACAAGTAACCACCCCCGCCGCCATTTACCGCAACACTGTTTTTAAGCGCGCCGTATGAGCCGGCTTTAAAGGTTTTATTAAGTGTAGTTACTTCGCGGTTGTCGATTACTTTATATGGGCCTTTGGCGTTTTGCATGGCGCTTACTGGTAGGCTAAATTTTACAAACTCATTACCAGGTAGTGGGCGGCCATTTAGCTTGGGTATAACAGGACTTGTTTGCGTACCACCGTAGACAATATTGGCGTTATCTGGCGCGGTTACGCTGCGGCGTTTACCAGGAAAGTGCTCTAAATCAAACTCGGTTCTGCCCATGCTAACCGTTACAACCATGTCGACGTTGTTAAGTGCGTAGTAGGGGGCAAGGAGTGATTCTATTATACCTTGGTCAAAGTCTTCGTAGCGTACTGGTACCATAACCGTGTTAATTTCGGCGCTAACGCCATTGTAATTAATAACTTGGCCGTCGAGTAACAATGCGGCGACCCCAGATGGGTTACTTTGGTTGATATTTTTGTCGAGTAAAAAAGGGTCAAATCCGGTAAGTATAATTTTTTTATCACTGCCTGATGAAAAAGCTAAATCGGTGCGGCCTCGGCTGCCCTCTTCAAGCATGCTTAGCAGCGTATTAATTTGCGCGTCAGATAGCTCAACGTTAGCTTCGGTTGTACGTATTACTTTGCTTGAAAGCAAGCGCGCCCAGTAAAGTGCTCGGTCGTCGTAATTGTTAGTTTTAATAATGCGTTGCTTAGCGCTTTCCCACAGCTCAAAACTATAGGTTTGAATGAGCTGCTTTGCCTCTTTAAAGTTATTGAGCGCTTTAAACTGTTGCTCAAAGGTGGTTACTTCTTTATTAAAGGCGTTTAACACAGTGGGCATAGCTGTTTGTGCTTTGCTGATGCGTTGTTCTTCAACGGTGAGTGGATTACTTAAAGCTGCGAATGAAGAGGCCATTAAGCTGGTTGCTAGTAATACTTTGATCATGATACTCCTAATTAAGCCGTTGTTATTTGAGTAACTTACTATCCTACTATTAAACAGTGAGGGCAATTATTTAAAGTTGAATTAACTGATATCTGGTACGGATGGAATGTTACATTATTACATTTTGATGAATTTAGCAAAGCGCCGCACTGCTAGCGAGTTATTTCCTTTACTATAGATTTAATAAAAAACACGGGAATAAAATAATGGTTTCTAGAAGAGAGTTTTTATTTAGTGCAGGCTCGCTTGCGTTTATTGGCTTATCGCGCAGCGCAATGGGTAACGTTGCTTTACCTGAAGTAACAACAAAGTTACCTGCTTATGGCCCATTAATAGCCGACCCTCAGGCCTTATTAGATTTACCTAAAGGCTTTAGTTATCGGGTTATATCGGCACTTGGCGATAAAATGGATGATGGTTTAGACGTACCCGACCGTGCCGATGGCATGGGTTGTATTGCATTAGATAACGAACGCGTAGCCCTTATACGTAACCATGAGCTACAACCTAAACACATTAATAAAGCATCTGATTTAATTAGTAACCACAAAACCCCCTTAGCCTATGATTCATTTAAAAATGGTGTAGCTTTGCCTGGGGGCACTAGCCATATAATTTATAACTTAAAAGAGCAAAAACGCGAGCAAGAGTATTTATCGCTGTGTGGCACAATAAGAAACTGCTCAGGCGGTGTAACGCCGTGGGGGAGTTGGCTAACCTGCGAAGAAACCGTTATGGATAAAAGCGATGGCTTGTCTCAATCTCACGGTTACATTTTTGAGGTACCAGCCAGCGCCAAAGGCTTAATTAAGCCTGAGCCATTATATGATATGGGCCGCTTTAATCATGAAGCCGCCGCAATAGACCCACAAACTGGTATTGTTTATTTAACTGAAGATAGAGGCGATAGTTTGTTTTATCGGTTTATTCCTCATCATCGCGGTAAGTTAAATAAAGGCGGCACATTGCAAGCTATGGTAATTAAAAACCAGCCTCAGTTTGATAGCCGAAATTGGGATTCACCGGCCATGCCATTACACAGCGACCTTTTAGTTGAATGGATAACGCTCACAGACCCTAAAAGCCCAAATGATGACCTACGTAAGCAAGGTTATAAAAACGGTGCAGCCTTATTTGCAAGAGGAGAGGGAATACATTGGGGTAAAAATGAGCTTTATTTTTGCTGTACTAATGGGGGCAAAAAGCAGTTAGGTCAGGTAATGAAGTACACACCTTCAAAAAACGAAGGCACTGAGTTAGAGCAAAATGAGCCTGGTAAAATACAACTATTTGTAGAAAGTACAAACGAGTCGTTATACAACTTTGGTGATAATTTAACGGTAGCGCCTAACGGGCATTTAATTGTATGTGAGGATCAATACACAGACACGGTGAATAACCATTTACGCGGGGTAACACCTAAAGGAGAGGTGTATAACTTTGCTAAATTGCATGCGCAAACAGAGCTTGCTGGGGCGTGTTTTTCACCTGACGGGCAAACCTTGTTTGTAAACGTATACATGCCAACTAAAACGTTGGCTATTACTGGTCCTTGGGATAGTTTTAAGCTTTAAAGTGGTAAAAATACAAACGCTTAGTATAGGTATGCTAAGCGTTTGCATTTTAACAATCCTTGTAGAATTACCAAATCCGTTAGCAAGCTTTAATCATCCTTGGTGCATTTACTACATCCTTTATGTAATAAGCAACGGGTCCTTGTAGTTTGCACTTCATCCTGTACCTACTTATGTAACGTCTCCTTGTATCTTTATTAGTCCTTTAACTCTTATTAACATTCCTTGTATGGCAAAGTGGGTAATAAATTAATGATTTAGTTTACCTGCAGACGATTCAATGTGTGCACGTACAAACCATTGAAACTGCTCTAAGTCACCTAGCTGGCTGGTGATCATATCCTCTGATACTGGGTCTAATTCAGACAGCGTGCTAATGGCTTTGCGGTGGTCGGCGTTTACGCCACTGTATACTTTGTCTAATGCACCTAAATGTTCTACTACAAAGGCTTTACCTAATGAGTATTCTTCCCATGTGCGGCGATCTACAATTGACTTAGGTGTACCTTGTGGCGTACCGCCTAATGTAGCAATACGCTCTGCGATGGTGTCGGTCATTTCGCGAATAGCATCGACTTGTGGGTCTAACATTTCATGCACACCAATAAAGCTTGGGCCTACTACATTCCAGTGAATATGCTTTAAAGTAAGTTGTAAGTCTAAAAGCGCTACGAGTCGGTTATCGAGTGTTTCAATTGTTTTTTTTGCTGATTCGTTATCCATACCTGGGGCTGTAAATTCAATTGGGTGTTGTGAGTTACTCATAATGTCTCCCGTTGTGTAATTTGTTGTATGTAGCCATTGCTACCATTTAACTTGCAATACATGAAGCAAAGCCTATGCCTACCAAGTTTATTTGTTTAAGTTGTTGATATTTAATGTTTTGTTTTTACTTGGGTACGTAGGGTTAAAAAGGGAGAGGCGTAGAATATGAATTTTATGCACTTATTTTTGTAAATTGTGCACAGTAGTAAAAAAGCTGTGGCTGTTTATCGAAAGAGTTGAAATTTGTTTATGCTCAATAAGGCATAGTCTGTGTAATACAGCTACCTAAAGTACCTAGCCTTACAATTCACGCCGTTATTAAATTGCCTTTAAAAGTTCAGCTTAACCTTGCACGTGCTACAACCTCTAAATAAAACCCAGTAAATAAGCTAAGCAAGGGTATATAAAATATAAAGGCGCTTATTTATTACCTGCGTAATGATTAATTCAGGTGTTTTATACAGGGCTAACGCAGCTCTTTTAAAGCCGCGCTACTGGGCTTTACTGCTTAGATTTTAAAAATCAGCCTTTGTACTTATTTAATCTCTTTAGTTGGTGAATGCTCACTGATATACTCCTGCCGCATTTTAATTGGGGTTATGTAAATAAATCATGAATTTTTTAAAAACACTGTTTACAACATCTATACTGCTTTTGTCTCACTCAGCACTAGCAGAAAATTGGAGCGTCACACAGCTTCACACAAATTTTGGCGATGCCTTAAATCCCTTTACCGGGGAGTCGTCATTTACACGCACCTACACCATAGAGCATGCCTCAGAGCATGACTTAGGTGATAACTACTTTTTTATCGACTTTTTAAACGACAGCCTTAGTGATGGTTTTCAAGATACGGGTATATATGGCGAGTGGTACACAACACTTAGCTTATCAAAAGCCTTTGATACCTCTGTGCGTTATGGTGCAATAAAAGACACAGGTTTAGTGTTTGGTATAAACGCCGGTGAAGAGGGGTTAATGAAATATACCCCAGGCATCAAGCTCAGCTGGGATGCCCCAGGCTTTGATTTTTTAACAACTACTTTTGCAGGTTATATTGATGCCAACGGCGGCGTGCAAAAAGATCAGCTAGCCAAGCAAGACAACAGCATTTTTATAGACCTTGCATGGGGTGCACCTTTTACACTAGCTAGCCAAGCATTTTATTTTACCGGCCACGTAGAATATATTTCTGGGCGTGATGACGAACTAGGCAATAAAGTTAATGAGTGGTTGCTTGCTCAACCCGCTGTGCATTGGGATGTAGGGCAAAACTTTAATTTAAACCCGCAGCAGTTAATGGTAGGGGTAGAGTGGCGCTATTGGTACAACAAGTTAGGGACTAATAAAATAGAAAATCAGCCCTTTTTACATGCTATTTGGGTATTTTAAGCAAAGCTTGCTTTGCTAGGCTGATAAAAAAATAGCGCCTTTTGGCGCTATTTTTAGTCAGTGTGGTTGGAACTTTAAGTGGTTGGCTGTTACTCGTAACCACGAGGTTTTTTGGTTTTAATAACTGCAATATAAGCATGCCAACTGGCGTAACTAAGCAAAGGCATAATTACAATAAAGCCCGTGGCACCGGTAGCAAAACCAACAGCTACCAATAAAAATATACAAATTGACCATACCACCATAGCGGCAAAGTTAGTTTTTACAGCGTTCATAGAGCTTATTACAGCGGTCATAATATCTACTCGGCGCTCCATCATTATTTGTGGAGCAAAAGCAGAAAGCGAAAATACAGTCACCAGTAATACCCCTCCTATTATGCTGCCTAACGTTAAAAACGCCGATAACTCTTCAAAGGTGGGATTGGCGTGGCTAGGATATAAAGCATGCACAAGCGCGGCTAAACGCATCCAAGCAATCATGATAACCATTAGCATTATTGCAAAGCCCCATTCGCCTACTGGGTTTCTAAACATCGACTTTATAGAGTGGCTAAGTGTGGGTTTATGACCTTTTTCAAGCTCCCATGCTACATCGTAAAGGCCTGCCGCGAAGGCTGGGCCTATTAATGCAAACGCCACGGTTGCAGGCAGTATTACTAAATATGTACCTGTAAACATTGCCCAGTAAACAATAGCAACAGGAATAAGGGTAAATATTACCCCGTAAATAAGGCTCAATATGGGCGCACGGGTCATGTCTTTAAATGCCAGTGCTAGCCAGTGAAAAGCCGCAAATGTGTTTACCTTATTGCATTCAATGCAGCGGGCAAATTCAGAGTGTTTATTCATCGTATTTGTTGTTGGCATAACAACGCTCCTTAACAAGGTGTCTCTTAAAGGTTTAGAACACATTGGCTTTATTTACAAATTGAACAATATATACGCAATAAAAAATATTTCCGGTCAATTTATATACTGATTTGATTTTGTAACTGTTATTAGTGATAAAAATGAAAGGCAAATATAGCGAATAAGTAAAAATTCGTAATCTAGTTAATAAAAAGTTAATATAAAGTGTTTAATATGCTTTTATATTTACAACCAGTCTAACAGGAACAATAAAATGGACGAGATAATAAATAATATTGATGTAAATCAGTATTTGCCGGCAGCAGTAATGTGGGCAACAAATATTCTAATGGCAATTGTTATATTACTAATAGGCTTATGGCTTGCGGGTAAAGTGCGTAATATGATTATTAGTTTATGCCATAAATACACTCACTTTGATGACACGTTGTTTCGCTTTTTAGGCAGTATGGCGCGCTATGTTATTTTAGCGTTTGTATTTATTGCCGTGTTAAACCGCTTTGGTGTGCAAACAGCTTCAATAATTGCGCTATTAGGTGCGGCAGGTTTAGCTATTGGGTTAGCGCTGCAAGGTGCTATGTCTAACTTAGCTGCAGGTGTAATGTTACTTATATTTAGACCTTACAAAGTAAACGACTTTATTGAAGCCGCAGGGCGCTTTGGTAAAGTTACCGAGGTTGATATGTTTACAACTATTTTGCAAACGTTCGATAATCAGCAAGTTATTATCCCAAATAGCCAAATTTGGGGAGCGCAAATTATTAATCACTCGCATCATCCTATTCGCGGCGTAGATATGCACTTTGGTGTGGCATACGATGAAAACACCGACGCTGTTCGCAAAGTTATTGATAGCGTGCTTGAGGCTCACCCACACATACTAAAAGACCCAGCTCCTTTTGTTGAAGTAGAAACACTAAACAACAGCTCGGTAGACTTTTTAGTAAGACCTTTTTGTAAAGGCGAGCACTACTTCGAAATTTTATACACGGTGCCAGAGCTGATTAAAAAAGCCCTTGATGAAAACAATATCGAAATTCCATTCCCACATCGTAAAGTTATTTTAGTTAACGAGAATAAAGATTAAGGCTTAAGCCTAAGAGCACTTTATAAGTGCTCTTTTTTTTGCCTGAAAAAGTTACACACCTGTGTAATTTTTTCTTTTATAAATTACCTCAAATACTACTTTTTTGTCTGTACAGCCCTTTTTTACTAGGTTGGATGGCTGGTCTTTATTTTGCATTTCCATAGTCGCTTTTAGTTTTAAAGCTCATAAAAACTATCGACCCATTAAATCAAATTGTATGAGGGACTAAACATGGCTGAATCATTTAAATACTCAGGCAATAAAGGGCATGGTGGCGAATTACATCAAAAGGCTTCTGATGAATACCCAACGATGACCACCGCGCAAGGGTGCCCTATTAGCGACGATCAAAACTCATTACGTGCAGGCAAGCGCGGCCCAGGTTTATTAGAAGATCATGTAATGCGCGAAAAGCTGTTTCACTTTGATCACGAACGCATTCCAGAGCGTGTGGTACATGCCAGAGGCTACGGTGCTCATGGTTATTTTGAAACCTACGATACGCTTGAAGATTTAACCTGTGCTGATATTTTTCAGCGTAAAGGTGAAAAAACACCGGTATTTGCACGGTTCTCAACTGTGGCAGGGAATAAAGGGTCTCCCGATTTAGCACGTGATGTTCGCGGGTTTGCTGTTAAATTTTACACCCAAGAAGGAAACTGGGATTTAGTGGGTAACAACATACCTGTATTTTTTATTCAAGATGCAATGAAGTTTCCTGATTTAATTCACTCAGCTAAGGCTGAACCAGACCGTGGTTTTCCACAAGCGCAAACCGCGCACGATAACTTTTGGGACTTTGTAAGTTTATCGCCTGAGTCAATTCATATGATTATGTGGGCCATGTCAGATAGAGCCATACCGCGCTCTTTACGCTTTATGGAAGGCTTTGGTGTTCATACCTTTAAATTTATAAATGCAAATGGCGATGAAAAATTTGTTAAGTTTCATTGGAAACCAAAAGCCGGTATGCAGTCAGTAGTGTGGAACGAAGCACTTAAACTTAATGGTGCTGATCCTGATTTTCATCGTCGAGACATGTGGGAATCTATTGGTAAAGGCGACTTCCCTGAATGGGAGCTAGGTGTACAAGTGTTTGATCAGCAATTTGCTGATGAATTTGAATTTGATGTTTTTGATGCCACCAAGCTTATACCTGAAGAGCAAGTACCCGTAAAAATTGTGGGCCGCATGGTGCTTGACCGTGTAGTTGACAACTTTTTTGCCGAAACAGAGCAAGTGGCTTTTTGTACTCAAAACATTGTACCTGGGCTTGATTTTACACCCGACCCATTACTGCAAGGGCGTAACTTTTCGTATTTAGATACTCAAACCAAACGCTTAGGCGGTCCTAACTTTACGCATATTCCGGTTAATGCGCCTAAATGCCCAATGCGTCATTTTCAACAAGATGGCCACATGGCAATGCATAACCCTAAAGGGCGTGCTAACTACGAGCCAAACTCGTGGAGCGGCGATGAGCATAACCCCCGCGAATGCCCAGTGCATGGCTTTAAAAGCTCAAGCGAGCCAGAAGTAAGCGGTGGAGATAAGCTGCGTTATCGCTCAGAAACATTTAGCGATCACTACAGCCAAGCGCGCCAATTTTACTTAAGTCAAACAGAAGTAGAGCAAGCGCACATCCAATATGCGTTTGTATTTGAGCTTTCAAAAGTAGAGCATGTGCCGATTCGTGAGCGTGTGGTTTCGCACTTATTAAATGTAGATAACACATTAGCGCAAGAAGTTGCAAAAGGCCTGCGCCTGCAAGATATGCCAGAGCCGGCTGAAGCTGCTATGCCAACGCGTAACGATTTACCTGTATCAGATGCGCTAAGTATTTTAAAAAATGCGCCAGATACCTTTAAAGGTCGTAAGTTAGGTATTTTAGTGAGCGATGGCTTTGATGCTGATATTTTTAATTCGGTTACAAATGCCTTAGACGCTGAAGGTGCTAACTACGAAATTGTGGCCGCACAAGTAGGTGGTGCATGTTGTAGTAAAGGTAAGCATGTAGCAGCGGATCAAGTAATTAATGGCGGCCCTTCGGTGCTTTACGATGCGGTGATGGTACTTGCAACGCAAGAGGGCGCTAAGAAGCTTGCTGGTATTCCTGAGGCAAAAGACTTTGTGAGCGATGCGTTCGCGC
The DNA here is from genome assembly GCF_025942345.1 of Pseudoalteromonas sp. A3. NCBI lineage: Bacteria > Pseudomonadati > Pseudomonadota > Gammaproteobacteria > Alteromonadales > Pseudoalteromonadaceae > Pseudoalteromonas > Pseudoalteromonas sp. A3. The sequence goes on along the minus strand of NZ_JAPCKL010000006.1, from coordinate 86,023 downwards.
ACATGAAATACATAGGCTACACAAAAGATGCCATGGCATTATTTGAAGCCGCAGGGCTTGATGGTAAAGCCGACGATGGTTGGATAGATTTAAACATGCACTCTGCAGATAAGTTTATTGAAACATTGCGCAATTTAAGATTTTGGCAGCGTTAGAACAAAACGCTTTAGCAAATAATAACCACACCCTGTAAAGGGTGTGGTTTTTTTATGGCTAACTGGTTATGGTATTAACTCTAAACAGTAACTAATTGGATTTATTATGAAGCTTAAAGGCGCTTGCCACTGTGGCAAAGTAACGTTTAGTGTGAGCTCTAAACACCCTTATCCTTATAACTTATGTTACTGCTCTATTTGTCGTAAAACGGCCGGCAGTGGCGGGTTTGTTATAAACTTGAACGCACAATACAGCACGCTTGAGGTTACAGGGCGTGAGCATATTACTATTTATCATGCCAAAGTGGGTGATAAAACCAGCCCTGCTGAGCGCCATTTTTGTAAACACTGCAGCAGTAACTTGTGGTTATATGATTCGCGATGGCCTGAGCAAGTTCATCCCTTTGCTGGCGCAATAGACAGCGAATTACCCGTACCGCCAGAGCACACCCATTTAATGCTTGCCAGTAAGGCCAATTGGGTCACCCCGCATATTCAAAAGAACGATAAACAGTTTAATGAATACCCCGATGAAAGCATTGCAGCGTGGCACCAACGCTTAAACTTAGAGCAATAATACGCTGGCTAAAGTGCACTGCATCGTACTTAAAAGGGCATAACCCACAGTTAACGGGGTAAAATTTTAATGATTAACAGTGCACTGTGAGGCGTTACTTTGGGTACAGTAATGAAAGTCGGTGTAGTAGTGAGATTGCGCAGGCTTTTTATTATATAAAATGTAGTCGTGCATTAGCTTGGTGCTCAAGCGGCCCATTTCAAAAGGGTTTTGCCCTATGTTAGCCGAAGAGAGACCCCTGCTTAACACATTGAGCTGTATTTCTTCTGTATCGGCAGAAACAATAATAATGTCTTTATCGGCAATACGTTGCTTAAAAGGCGCTAAGGCATTTACGTAATGAGGGTTAAATTGTGCAAACCCCGCCACAGCTAAAAAAATGGGTGGGTTCTCCATTTTTAATAAATGCATTAACTGCTTTAGTGACTCTTCGCGCTTACCTAAACTAAATAAGGGGCAGCGACTATGTTCGCGCCAGCCGTTTTTACCTGATAGGTGCGCTGTCGCTTGATCAGACAGCGCGTACCTAACCCCAGCAATACGCTTGTTTAAATTAGGGGTTGTATGGTGCCCCGACTGCATGCAAAGCGTATTATTTGCTTTGTTGGTCAGTTTTTTTACTTGCTCGCCTAAGGCAACGCCAAAGTCGAAGTTGTTACTGCCAACGTAGGCTAGGCGGTACTGTTGGTGTTTTTCAAGCAGATCAGAATCAAACGTTATAACAGGAATGTTTTTACTTTTAAGCGCCATTAATGAACGAGTGACCAAATGCTGAGAATCGGTTGTTGCTACAATTAACCCATCTATTTCTTGGTCAACTAACCTATTAATGACCATAGATTGGCTACGAATGTCTTGAAAGTCTTTTGGTCCATCGTACTTGCATTCTATTTCTGGGTGCTCATTACTAAAGTGCAAACAACCTTTAAAGGCTTGCTGATAAAAAGAGTCGTTTTTTGTTTTACCTACAATGGCAATCACAACTTTAGCCACGCTTTGGTGGGCAAATAAAGCACACCAGCTTAAAACTAAATATTTCAGAACTTTATACTTTTTAGCGGCTAGGCTAATTTTAGCTAACATTATAAAAGTCCTAAGCAAATAAAAGTAAGATATATATTACAGCTAGTATAGTTATTGACCACAAATTGGCTAATTTAATTATAGTGACTTAAATGAGTTAACACGTTGAAAGAAGTGTTTTTAACCTATAGGCTAAATACATACACCCATAAAAAATAATGGAGAGCGTTATGACTGTTTCAGCAATTCCCAAAGGGTTTAGTTCGGTAACACCGTACTTAATTATAGAAGGTGCTCAGCAAGCTATTTGTTTTTATCGTGATGCATTTAATGCGCAGTTAGTAATGCAAATGCCGCTGCCAGAGGGCGGTATAGCCCATGCTGAAATTATAATTGGCGACTCCCATATTATGATTTCGGACTCATGCCCAGATGAGTCATTTAAAAGCCCCAATGCACTTGGTGGCACACCGGTAAGTTTAATGCTTTACGTAGAAGATGTAGACAGCGTATTTAAAAAGGCAATTGAACTTGGCGCTACAGAAGTACGCCCAGTGCACGACCAGTTTTATGGTGATAGAGCCGGCACCCTACAAGACCCATTCGGGCATATTTGGACCATAGGCACCCATAAAGAAGATTTAAGTGAGCAAGAAATTAACCAACGAATGGCCGACTTAATGTCAAAAGAGCAAGATGCTTAGCGCAACTTGCTCTTTTGAGATTAGATTATCTTAACAATTAAATTTGTGTATCTATTAAAGTTCTAATTTCACTTAGTGTTGTTTCTTTCACTATTTTACCGTTTTCAAAAACAACTTCTAATAGGCCTTTAGCTTCTTCTTGCTCGGTTACGTCATCAAATAAGGTTAGTTCGCCATTTACTCTGTCTATTTTTAAGAGCCCTTTAGCCGATTTTTTCTTTGAGTCAGTTTTTGGGTCTTTAAAAATAGCTAAACGTTCACCTGCTTTAACTACACTCGTTGCTTTTACAGCCGAGCCATGTGTGTCACGTGTTACGTATTGGTAGCTGTATGAGCCAATACCAAGTACGACTTTTGAAGCAAAGCCTTTATCCATTAAGCGCTGTAAAATTTGGCGTTGGCGAGTTAGTGTTATTGCGTCACCATATATAGCACCAATATGATCATCAAGCAGTTTATAGCCTTTAGCTGTTATTGTGCCGCCAAATGTATCCCATAGGCACTCTATAAGCCCTTTAACTTCACATTCCATCAGCTCAATAGTGTTGCTATCTTCAAATCCATAATATTGACCATTAAAGCGATACGCTTCATACCCTTTATTAATAACGTCAGCTTCAGCTTCTTTTTGTGTTTCAAATAACTCCTTGTAATCAGATACTGGTGAAACTTTGTAACCTGTTAATACTTTGACAGGGTCGCCAGAATCGGGGCGTATAACTAAGGTGCCATCGCGCGCCATTATTTCGCTTTTTAACTGAGGCAAGTAGTCAGTAACAAGTGTCCAAAAGTCCCATGTGTCAGACACAACACTTAAAATCCCTTTTGGTGATTGCTCTTTCATTAAGTACTTAAAAAACTCTATTTCACCTTCCATAATCCATGAACAGGTAACCGAATGTTCAGTTGCATCTACAGAGCAGCCAACTAGCTCGTTATCTACATTTGCTCCGTAATATTTTTCTGCAAATAAAACAGCGGGTATGGTATCTGTACCTACCAGTCCTGATGCTAAATGGCCAAAGCCACTCATTGCCGCAGCGTGTTTGCCAAACATACCTCTAAAGCTAAAGTCATGGCCTTGAAAGGGAACAAACTCCATAGGCGTCCCTGTTTTTTGTGCAAACTCTTTGAATACTTTTAAATATGCAACAGAGGTTGTAGTGCTGGTTTGTATTGGCCAGTTTTCGCAGCTCAATACAGTTTCAATCATATTTGTTAGCCATTGAAAGCCAGCTTTAGTGTTTACTATCGTCATAGGCGGAACTAAATAAGGGACTAATGTTCCCTCTGGTAACGCTTTAATTTTTAATGGTAAGTAACCTAAATCATGTAAATCTTCTAAATACTTTACATCAACTGTATAGCCAAGCATTGAGCTCATTATACGTTTATGGTTAGCAACGGCAGTTGCTTTATCTAGTTTAAAAAACTCATTCCATTCTTCTAAAAGATAACTTTTAATAAAGTATTGAAGACCAACAAACGCAACTCTATCGTTATTTTCTATGTTGCTAAGTTTTCCGCTTCTTGATGTAAAGTTTGCATATACTTCACTTACATCAGGGTGATAAGCACGGCTATGAAATTCTTTATAAACATCTTTTTGCATACTTGCAGCTGTAATAGTCATGGTGTTTTCCTTACATCTCAATTATTTGTAAACTAATGGTGTTACTATTTTTAAACTCATTAGCCGGTTTAAACGAATCAGTTGTATAAATGCGCTCGATTAGGCCTTCAAAAACATCAAGCCCCTTTGAAAAAATACCGTGAGTTATAAAAAGAGAAACTTCAGCAGCACCATTGCTTTTTAGTACCTTCGCAAGTTCAATAAACGTTCTGCCGCCATCACAAATGTCATCAGCAATAAGTACGTTTTTACCTTTAACATTACCAATAATTTCTGTTTTTATTATTTCGCCTGTTTTTAAGTTTCTTACTTTTTGAGCTTGAATAACCTCGGGTACGCCATCGAATTTTTCTGAAATTTTAATCGTTTTTTTACTTGCTCCCGCATCTGGAGAAATAAGCGTTAGTTCGCCTTTTGCTAAACGTTGGCTAAGTTCTTCACAGCGTCCAAGTAACGAAATTTGCTCAACATTAGTTACTCTATTAATTAAAGCTGGGGATACATCGCTATGCGCATCCCAAATAGTTACTTTTGAAAATTGTAAGCTATTAATAAAATTTGCCATAACTGCAGCGCCTAGCGCTTCCCCTTCAACGCACACTCGGTCTTGGCGTGCATAGGGAAAATAAGGAATAACGAGTTCGATAGGTGTGCTTTCATATGTTAATCTTTTTAACGCATCAACAGCAATCATTAATCTAACCATTTTTGAAGAATTGGTTAATCGTTCAAAAATCTCTATTTTGATAGAGTCTGAAAAATTAGCAGTGTTGAATCTGACATGCTCTTCACCACCTGAAAAAGTAAAGTGATCATAATCAACTAACGATTTACTTCCTGTTGAGTTATAGCTAAATATTTTCATTTTTTGTTCCTTTAATGTTTGTGTCCTAGCGACACAATTAAATTATCAAATGTACCTATAGTAATCAAGCTGTTTTTTAAACTAAATCACTGAACTAATAATATTTCTATAATTTTAAGGTAGGTTGATATTGAAATGCGTTTAATTTATTGTGTCACTAAGACCTTAACTTGATGTGAGCGTGCTATGATTAACCATTACGATATTACCGAATACAAAAACCCATTATTTACAGTCGATAGTGTGTTATTTACTGTTAAAAAAGGTGCTCTAAAAGTACTAATGGTTAAGCGTGCGAGTAAGCCATTTGCAGGGCGGTGGGGGCTACCCGGTGGGTTTGTCGACGTAGATATTGACGATAGCGTAAGTATGACTGCGCTTAGAAAGCTTAAAGAAAAAACCAGTGTGGCGCCTCAATATTTAGAGCAGCTACAGACATACTCAGGCATTAATCGTGATCCTCGAGGGTTTAGTGTCACTTTAGCTTATTTTGCTTTAATTGCAGAGGCGCAAGTATCAACCCATATAGAAACGGTTGATGATGCAAAGTGGATAGATATAGATGAGGTAAATAATTTGCCAGTGGCTTTTGATCACAAGTATATTATTGAGCAAGCTAAAGCGCGTTTAAAACAAAAGGCATTGTACTCAATGGCGCCGGTTTATTGTTTGCCAGAGCATTTTACCGTAGGGCAATTTAAGTCAGTCATTGAAACCATTATAGGTAAACCTGTTCAGCGTAAAAGTATAATAAGGCGCATTGAAGCTTCTGGTATGTTTGAAACACTAGATGAAAAAGTTAAATCTGGCGGTCGCTTAGCACAGTTATACAAACTAAAAGCCGGCGTTGATATTGTAAATTTCGAACGTAATTTAAGTGTCTAACTTTAAATGGAATTAAATTTTGAGTAGTAAAAACGTCCTGTCGTATTATCGCGATTGCTACAAAGAAGATAGCGCGGATTTAAATTTATGGAATCTAAATAAATTAAAAAAAGAGGATCGCTTTGTTCTTCAAGGCCGAGATGATTTAGGTTCTGGATTTTTACCGCGTCTTCCAATTCCTGCAGATTTTGCTAAGCAAATGATGAAGCGTGTAGAAGTCTATCAGCGAGAACGGGTACTACTTTATGCACGCTTTATATTCGTTGGTAACATAGAAGTTAAGGGCGAGATAAAGCAGGTTGTTTCGCCTATTTTATTTAATGAAGCCGTTATTGAAAAAGATCAGGGTGACTATTACTTTTCTCTTACTGATACTCAACCGGATATAAATGAATCATTAACTCAACTATTAATACCACAGGGTAACAAGCTTACAAGTATCGATGAAACGGCTGATATTCAGTCAGCTTATTTTTGGACCTCATTATTGAAAGAAAGCCCGATAGCGCTGAACCTATTTGAGCTTTTAAACTACCCTGAACTTGCTGATTCTGACGAAATAAAAAAAGCCTTAAAAAGTAAAACCCCAACACTTTTACCTGCTTCTATACTGGTTTTTGTTGAGCGCTCAAATAGTAGCCGGGGTGTGCTGCATGAGCTAGAAGAAATCATTGAATCAGATAAACTATCACCGACTATTAACGGTTTAATTGACGCTTTGAAGCCTTCAATTAAAAATAAAAACTTGAAATACGATTATTTGCCTGGGTTATTATCAGCTTCGCAAAAGAAAGTTATCTCAATTGCCGCAAATATTAATTTAGGGTGTGTTTCAGGACCGCCAGGTACGGGGAAAAGCTACACAATTGCAGCGATTGCAGCCGAACATATGGCGCGAGGAGAGTCGGTGCTTATTGTAGCAAACAATAATCCCGCACTGGATGTAATAGCCGATAAACTTGATGAAAACTTTGGGCTAAGCGATGTATCCATACGCGCCGGACAAAAAGAATTTTTAAAAAAATTAAAAGATTATATTGCCGATTTATTAGCAGGGTACTTAGCGGATGAACAAGATAACCCCGCGCTTATTGAGTCTGAACTAAACAAGCTAAATACCTCATTAAATGAATTAGAACTGCGCTTTAGTCAGTTTTGCCACCGAGCCATAATTAGAGGTAAAAGACTCAAAAATCTTGAAGATAAGAATATCGAATGGCTTAGCAATTTATACATTAAATTTGCTCGTCGTGGTATTAAGCAATTAGCAAAGCAGTGGTCTTCGTTAGAGCAAATAAATACCCAACAACTTAAAAGAGAAAAACTGGCGAGTAGTTATTTAAGCGCGTTAAAAAATAAAAACCTTAAAGCGCTAATTGATACTCAGCGTAAATCGTTAAACGCATTTAATCAAGCTATTCGTAGTCGCACATCTAAAAGACAGTTTGAGCTTTTTGATAATATAGAATACGAGGCTTTATTATCGGCTTTTCCGGTGTGGCTCGTAAGTTTAAATACCTTGTATAGAGTACTACCGTTAAAAGCCGAAATGTTCGACTTAGTTATTATTGACGAAGCGACACAATGTAACATCAGTAGTTGTTTACCTGCACTTTATCGCGCAAAAAGAGCGATTATTGTCGGTGATACTAAGCAGTTAGAACATTACTCTTTTTTGGCAAAAAACAAAGAAGCCCAACTTATGTCTAAGAATAATGTGAGCTTTAGCGATAAAGGCGTTATGAGCTATCGTGATAACTCTATTCTAGATCTGACCTTAAATGCATTAAACGATAATAAACAACTGGCATTTTTAGATGAACATTTTAGAAGCAAGCCTGAGTTAATTAATTTTAGTAACGAACATTTTTATCAATCAAAGTTAAAAATAATGCAGCACAGACCTTGTACAAGTACGGGTAACTTATTGGTACAACGTGTTAATGGAACTCGAGATAGTTCAGGTATTAATCATCTTGAGGCGAGCAGTATTATAAACACGATTAAGCAACAAATTGATGATGATAAAAGCGCAGGGATCAGCCATAGCATTGGGGTTGTTTCGCCTTTTAGAAGCCAAGCTGATTATATTACCAAAGAGATAGAAACTCACTTTAATGAAGCTGAGATAATAAAGTATAAACTGAGATCTGCCACTCCATTTGGTTTTCAAGGCGAGGAGCGAGACATTATGCTTATCTCTTTTGCGCTAGATAATAATGCTAAAAGAGCTGCGGCTTATATTAATAAAGCAGATGTATTTAATGTGTGTATTACACGAGCGAGGCAAAAACAATGTGTATTTTTATCAATAGATGAAACGCAATTGCCAGAGCATTATTTACTAAGACGTTATATAAGTTCAATAACGCAGTTTGAAGCAGCTCACAATGTAACCTCTGATATTGATAAATTTCAGCAAAGAGTTATCTGCGAATTAACTAGTTTAAAAATAGAAACGTGGGCTGGTTACACGATAGCCGGAACGGATGTTGATATTCTTTGTCGGTATAATGGACGATATCTTGCGATTAATTTAATTGGCTTTCCAGGGCCATGGGCTGATTTTTTTGAGCTCGATACCTATAAATTATTTAGCCGCGCTAATATTGATATACTGCCAATAAGTTATGGATTATGGGTTGTAGATAAAAGTACGTGTGTACAGCACATTATTAGTAAGCTTAGGGTGTGTGAAACGTACTCAATAATGTAAAAGGAATTAAAATGTTTATGTCTTTGTTTAAGCCTGAGTATGGTTATTACGCATTGTTTGCAATGATCTTGTTAACTTTATTTAGCTTTTTAATTGGTTCACACAAAGCTAAAAAGCATAAAGCGCGGTCGAAAGAATTTTCTGATGAAGCTAAAAGTATGAATATGTCTTCAAAAGAGTTTGCAGGGATTATGGCCGATAAATATCAGGAAGAAATAGCTAAACGAAGTATTATAAAAAAGTTTCAGGTTTCTGTGTATGAGCATTTTACATTTATCTTTAGTGTCTTTTTAGTTGTTTACCCTTTTTTATTAGCTGGGTATTGCCCCTTCATTTTAATTTTTGCTGATCATTATATCTATCATTGTATAGCCTACCTCGCTATTTGGAGTCTTTATATTTCTCTGTTAACAACTTTTATAAAAGGGGATGGGGGGATGGTGTTACTTCCGCTGGTGATGCCATTAATAATTTCTTTGTTAGCAAGTATAGTAATTGTCTCGGTCAGGTTGTTAATCGATAATGTATAATTAAAAACCTTTAAAAAAAAGACTCAGTAATCCTACAGAGTCTTTTTAATATTATTAACCTAAATTTATAGCTAAATATTTTATTTCGTCACCGTTTATTTGCGGTAAAAAATAAATATCTTGGTACTTAAAATATTGTTGATCGTTAATCGTGACTGCCTCTGCCGAAATAGGGAGGGTGTCGTAGGTTTGCCCTAAATCATAATTTTTAGCACTGCCTACCTTAATAGCCTGATTAACCACTATTTTAGGCTCATCAACTACTCTATAACCATTATTATCTGCCACGTAATATACATTTTGGTAGGTATAGTAAGTGGTATTATGGCGTTTAAAGTGTGAATAATGCCTTGGTAGTGAGCGTATTCTTAAGCCTCTCGGTGGCTTAACTACGTGGTAGCCTCTTTTTGCTTTTCTGTAGTAAATACCATCACTAAATGTAAACGTAATGCCATTAAATCTGATTGAAGCACTATTGCGTGGTAAATGATTAAAATAATGCCCAGGCCGGTAGGTCACTACGTTGTGGCGATTATGTTTAAAATAATTACGAGTGCGTTGCTGCTGTTTGTAATGGGCAACTTTTTGCTTTTGCTCTTTGCGGTGCTCGCGTTTGGCTTGTTTGCGCTCTTTACGGTCGTTTTTTTTATATTCTATACGCTGTTTTTTGTCATCGCGGCGCTCATCTCGTTTGTATTCGATGCGTTTTGCGCGCTCATTATTAAAACTTTTTGCGTTTTCTCGCTCATTGGGTGCTGCATATGCAGCGCCAGATACTGCACTTATGGCAAGTAGAGCAGGGAGTAATTGAGTCAGTTTCATACTAGTGCCTCGTGTATGTTGTTACATAGCTGGGTTCAATACTAGCGCTTTAAACTGAATGGTAACTGACATGTAACCGATAACAGGGGCGTGTTTACAGCTTTTTACTAACGTTTACTGTTCTTGACACAAGCCAACGTTTTCTCACATTTTTGACGATTTTAGGAACTTTTACAACGCTTTAAGTTGCGTAACTAATTGTTACGGCAGGTGCTTTTAACACTTGCCGTAATTTATAATTAGCCTGAATTGTTGGATAATAAATCTATCTCGAGCAGCTATTTTCAGTGCTAACCGCGTTTAAATTACTTGCAATAGGCAAGCTATTGACGCGTAAATTTGCCTTATTTTCACTGAAAATCTCTGGCTAGAGAAAATAAACTTAAATATCACCATGGTTCAATATGTTAGTAAATCTCTAACCAGAGTTTAGGTTAATTACCGTTTAGGTTTTTCGGGTAAGGCGGCTTTTAATTGCTCCGGTGTCACGTTAAGTGCCTTTGCTACAACCGTTAAATCGGCATTAGGGCCGCCGGCTTTTTGCATTGCTTGCATAAGCACTTCTTCGCTAATGCCTAGTTTGTTAGCAGCGTCAGCAAACCCCGGTGGCGACATGCCGCTGTTAGGGCCACCTGCTTTTGGACCGCCGCCACCTGGTGGTTCATGGCGAGTTATTTTAGTGCCTTCAGGTGGCTTAGCGCCTACACCCGCTTGTGCTGTGGTCGTAAAATTATTTTGTGCAACCACGCCTTTTAAGCACTTAGGTAAGTTAGGGAATGTATTACTTGCATGGTAGTGGTAAGTAACTATGCCGCTTTCACCCACGGGGCCTGTGTGGCCATTACAGCTATCAAGCTCGGTTGGGGATGTACCATCAATTTCTTGGCTTCCGTAAATTGGGTAGCCATCAAAGCCATAACCAAATAGGGCGCTTGGCTTTTGCGTTAAATTATTACAGTTGGCGTTAACATGTTCGTGTTTATATACGCTGTCTATATCACTAGCGGTGGCATGGTAGTGGTACCAACCGCCCGGATCAATATGGCCTGCGCAGGTATCAAGCGCGGGTAAATGCCCAGTATGTTGCACACTTGGCGCATCCGAAAAAATAGGCACACCCGCAAGCGCTATACCCACTTTAGATACAGTGCCCAGCGCTGTTGATTGCTCAGACATAACAGGGTACAGTGGTAAAAGGGCGGTAATTTCTACGCTTTTATCTACCGATACATTAATACATGCATGATCAACTGTTGGGCGAATGGTCGCGTTATCAACAATATGCACGTTGCCGTCTTCATCGTAAAAGGTAAAACCTTGCTCGTTAAGCATGGTTAAAAATGCTTTATCTAACCTATATAGCCCCGCATCGGTGCCATCCCAATCCCAAATTCCGCCTACGTCGTCGAGTGTTTCTGGGCAAAAAGGGCCGACTTCAATGTTGTCGGGCTGATATTTTAAAACCACTTGAGCACACTGAGTTTGTAAGCCGTTTTCAAGCGTACACTCAACAGTTTGTGGCAGCTTTACCATGGCTTTAATATTAAATTCATCGGTATTTATAAGCGTGTTTTTAGCGCTTTTAGTTTCTGGGGAGGCAGGTGTACTTTCGCTTTTTATCTGCTCGCCACATGCAGTTAAAAGTACCGTGGCACTAAGCAGGCAAAATGCGAGCTTAGTTTTTGTAATGTTAACGCTAGGCGCTTTTAAACGACTTCGTTTAATTGTTCTCATACTTACCCCAAAACGGTTTATATACGTAGGTTTTAGTATGGCAATAAATTGTGCAAATAAAATGAAAGTTTTAAAAGAGTTATTGATATGTTTGAGATGCATGGCTAGCTTTTAATTAACATTATTGGGAGTTGTTATTAAGTTATTTAATAAACTTACACGATTAAATACGAAGTATAAAAGTACAAGTTAGCAACTGCTGTTTTTACTTGCCCAAGGTTTACCAATAAAGCTCCATATATTTAAAGCGCAAAAAGCACAAACCTAGGTTTGTGCTTTTATATTTTACGGTTAAATAATTATATTTTTTCCCAGTAGGGTTTGTCACCAAAGTAGCCGCTAAAGTAGTCTATAAAGGCCCTTACTTTTGGTGCTAATAAACGCGAACTTGGGTAAACACTCCAAATAGCGGTGTCGGATGCAAGTGGGTAGTCTTGTAAAATTTGTACCAGCTCACCACTTTGTAGTTTTTTATAGGCACACCAGCTCGACATTAACGTAATACCTAGGCCTTGCACGCACGCGTCGCGCACCGCTTCACCGTTATCGGCTTGTAATACGTTATTGGTTTTAATGTTTTGTGTGCCCTCGGGTGTAATAAACGACCACGTAGTTAAACCATGTAAATTAACACAGGTATGATTTTTTAAATCTTGCGGTGTTGTTGGGGCGCCGTGTTTTGCAAGGTAATTAGGCGATGCGCAAATTAAGCGTTTATCGCGGGCAACCTTTCGGGCTATAAGGGTTGAGTCGTTAAGGGCGGCGTCGCGTATTGCTATATCAAAGCCACCGCCAACCATATCAATAATGCTATCACTTAGGCGTAAATCAATAGTGAGGTCGGGGTATTGCTCAATAAATCCAGCCAATGCAGGAATAATATGCATACGCCCGAACGAAGCTGGGGCGGTAATGCGCAATTTTCCTTGTGGAGTTACACTGCCAATACCTACCGAGGCGCGCGCCATTTCAACATTGGCAAGCACTTCCTCGGCGTGAGGTAAAAAAGCTTGCCCCTCTTCGGTTAGCGATACTTTACGCGTTGTACGATGAATAAGTTTAACGCCGAGCGTTTCTTCAAGCTTATTCATTTGCGCACTAGAAACCGCAGCCGACAAACCTAACTCCTTGCCAGCTAAGCTAATATTGTGTGTTGTTGCGATTCTGACAAACAGATTTAAATGGGCAATGTTCATTATCAAATTTTTCAATAAACTGATTATTTAAACAACTATATTATCAATACTTAGTTGTGTAAATATACTAGCAGCTTATTCATTGTGACTTTTCCTGTGGCGCTTACTATAAGCGCCTTTTTTTTCGGTATTTTTCTCGTTTAAATTTTTAAGTTTAGAGTGAGCCTGCCTTATGAGCCGTAATACATCATTACTTTTAAAGTATTTATTTAAGCAAACTTGGCCTATGTTGGTTGGCTTGTTTTCTATTATGGGAAGCCAGCTGGTTGATAGTATTTTTATTGCTAAGCTAGGCGCTGAGCCGCTCGCTGTAGTTGCCTTTAGTATTGCTATTTTTCAGGTAATTGTGGGGGTACAAGTAGGCTTAGGTATTGCGGCAACTGCGACCATTTCTACTGCACTTGGGGAAAATAAAGTTAACTACGCACGCTACTTAGGTAGTTTAATCGTACTTATTGGCACCGTAATAGTAACGCTATTGTGCTTGGCGTTGTGGCTTTTTCAGCAGCCTATAATTTTAGCGCTGGGTGCAACGCCTTCGTTATTTAATTTAACTGAGCTTTACTGGTTGCCTTGGTTAATAAGCTGCTGGCTTGGAGCGCTGCTTTATTTTGGTTACAGTATTTGCCGTGCCCATAACGAAACCTTATTGCCCGGGCGAATTATGGTGCTAACCAGCGTGTTAAATATAGCGCTCGATCCATTGTTTATGTTTACCTTTGATATGGGTTTAGCGGGTGCTGCATGGGCAAGCTGTGTTGCTTTTGCAATAGGCTTAGTAGTGGTGTTTTACACGCTTATTAAACGAGAACTTGTAACCTTTGACGTTTTAAAAAACCGCACCGAGCAGGCAATAAAAGCCATTGCAAAAATGATGGGGCCGGCTTTACTTTCACAGTTTATTCCGCCTATTTCAGCCATGATAGTAACGGCACTGATTGCCGCGTATGATGGGTTTGCTGTAGCAGCTTGGGGGCTTGCAAACCGTATTGAATATATTGCGATTATTTTAATTTTAGCGCTTACCATGGCGCTGCCCCCCATTGTTGGAAATTTAAAAGGGCGGGGCGAGCTTAGGCAAATATTAAGCGTAGTAAAACTTGCGTGCGGTTTTGTAATTGGCATACAAATTTTATTAGCGGTTATTATGCTAGGTGTGGCTAACCCGCTTGCAAATGCGCTTAGCAATAATAGTGAAATAGTAGCTAACCTAACAGATTACTTTGCATTTGTGCCCCTGAGCTACGCGGCTTTGGGTGTATGTATGATCACGGTATCGGTATGTAACGCGCTGGGCTTTGCGACCACGGCCTTATTTATCTCCATATTGCGGCTATTTTTGTGTTACTTACCACTACTTTGGTTAGGCTCGTATTTTTACGGTTTAACAGGGTTATTTATCGGTATGACATGCGGTAATACCTTGTCGGGTATTATGGGTTGGCAGCTTTTTAAGCAGCAATATAAGCGGTTAACACCACACGTTAGCGTGCGCTCAAGCACTGTTTAATTATCAATATATTGAAGAAAGTTATTCCACTTAAATTGCAATTATCAAAATAGTTAAATGCAATTAGTATGCACCTCATTGAATCATTGCTTAATCTAGAGCAGCTAAATTTGCTGTGTTTAGGTCAAGCAATTGCAATAAAAATAGAGCTGCTTGAGGTGAATACATGAAACTTTATAAATTGTTTTTAATAGCTATAACGCTATACGCAGGCGCTGCAACGGCTGCACAAGATTACTTTTCGATGAGCTATATTCAAGGTGAAGGAGACGTGCGAGGGATTAAGGTGGCTTATCAATATGCCTTAGATTATCAAATAGAAGGCTTTGAAGAGCTAGAGATTTACCTAGAAGCCAATGCTAACTTTTTTGAATACGATGACCCAAAACGCTACGACGCTAATTTAGGCTTATCGCTTTCGCCTGTTATTTTTTATCCTATTGGCAGTATTGCTGGGAACCGCGTTTTTGCCGAGTTTGGTATTGGTTTAAGCTTATTAGATGACACCAAATTTGCGGGAAAAAACATAAGCACACATTACCAGTTTGAAGACCGCCTAGGCATTGCCATGAAATTTGGTGAGGCTGAGCAACATAGCGTGTCACTTAAGTATTTTCATTATTCAAACGCTGGTATTAAAAAGCCTAACCCAGGCCTCGATTTTATATCGCTAAGCTACTCACGCGCACTTTAGGTGAGTAGCTTACTATTTATAAAATCCGTAAAAATGCCACTAGGTCGGCTTGTTCTTGCTTGGTTAAATTAAGCTTTATAAGCAGGTCGGTAGTTTTAGGGAAGTGTGGGTCGTTTAGTTGATTTTTTCGTGGTTTGGGCCTTACTCCACCATGGTTATATAAGGCGACAATGCCGGCTAAATCGTCAAATAAGCCGTTATGCATCCACGGAAATGTTTGCATTAACCCTAATAGCGATGGGGTTCTAAATTGGCCAATATGCTCAGGGTTGTGGGTGGCATCGTAGCGGCCTTTATCTTCAAAACGGCGGCCGTAATAATGCAGCCCTGTGCCATGGAATTGGTTGTCGCTAAGTAGTGCGCCGTTATGGCAAGTCATGCATTTAGCTTTAGTTCTAAATAGGTGCAGGCCATTTAACTCACTATCACTTAGGCTACTAACTGCTTGCTGTGGATTTTTATTAAGCTGCGTTAAAAAAGTTTTATAGCGGCTATTTGGCGCTGCTAATGTGCGCTCAAACGCAACTAAGGCTTTTGCCATTTGCTCGGTGGTTAACGTGCTGCTATTAAAAGCGCTTTTATTAAATGCACGGTAACTCTTATCTTTATTTACTCGGGCTAAAGCTATTTTTGGATCTAAGTCCATTTCAATCGGGTTTTCTATTGGCATAAGCGCTTGCTGCTCAGCGGTGCTTGCGCGTCCATCCCAAAAAAAATGTTGCCATTGATCAATACCAAAAATAGCGGGGGTGTTACGCGTGCCTACTTGCTCGTCAATGCCTATGGCAGTTGTACGGCCATCATGAAAGCCTTTGTCGCGTTCATGGCAGGTAGCGCAGCTAACGGTATTATTACGTGAAAGCTGCACATCATGAAAAAGCTTATCGCCTAGTGCCACGTGCTCAGGCTTAGGCGATGCTACAGGCAAAAGCGACATGGGCTCAACGCTTCTTCCGTCACTGGTTTGAATAGCAGGCCAATGAGCTTGGCCTTTACTATAAAGTGAGCGTAAATCGTTACTACTTGTTGATTTGGCGTTTAAGCTAAATGAGCACAGTAAAAAAATGCTTAATAACCTAATCATAGTTATAGCTAACTCCTACCCAAAACATACGCCCAGGCTCAATACCTGATGCTCCTTCGTTTACTGTGTAAGTGCGGGCATTTAATAAATTAGAAATATCCGCTCTTATGTCAATAGATTGGGTTTTTGTGAGGTTATGGCTATAGCGTAAACTTAGCCCTAGCATGGTTCTGGCGCGTATTTCTTGCTCTTCGTATACATCAACTAAGCTTGATTCTACAGGGCAACTTGTACAGCTTTGCTCAAGCCCAATACTTTCGCTAGCCCCGGTACTTACCGCGCTGGTGTAGCTGTCACTGTAGGTAACATTTAAGCCTGTACTAAATGAGCTGTTCCAATCAACATTCCAGCCAAGCGCACCTGACACTGGGGTGCCAAAGTTGGTACGTATTTGCTCTAGCTGCCCAAGTGTTACAAGCTCGCCTTCGCCTTGTGCATTGAGATAATAAACGAGTTCATCAAGGGGGGTATTTTCTGCACTAGCGCTGTATTCGTCGTTTGAAACTTTGTTTTCAGCGTAGGAGGCATTGGCCCATAAAGAGTGTTTACCAAACTGTGCACTCCACGAGATAGAGTAGCGCTCTGAGCTGCCATCACCCTCGTTAGTCATATAAATGTATTTATAGCCATCACTAGCTGCTTCTTCATCGGTAACCTGAGAAAATTGCTGATGCTTTTTACGTTTTACATATTTGAGCGATATATTGCCTGCTTTTTCAAATGAGTGCGCAATGCCTAATGCGAGTTCGTCATCGTAGGGGGTATTTACATCATCAAAGCGGTATTTAAACGCGCCGGTATAGTTAGACGGCAGCCACCCTTGAAGGTAGCCGTTTTCAATTGGGCGGTACTCTCGGTATGAAAAACGCTGCTGCTCTTTTACTTTATAGCCAATAATGGCTGAATCGTAATAGCGGTTAATCCCTGCGCTAATAATAGTGCGGTTGTTGTTAAATACATCGTAACCAAGGGATAGACGTGGCGCAATATTATGATTAGCTAAAAAGTCATCGTATTCGTAGCGCATACCTAAATTTAAGCTTAATTGCCCTAAGGTGATGCTATCTGTTGCATAAAACGAGGCGCGATTTAACGCTACATTTATATACTCTGCTGGGGTTACTAAGCGGCCATTAAAATACTGCGCGGTGGTTGTTACATTGTTGCTGTACGCTGTTATGTGATCTTGGTTGTTAAAATCAATTTCGCCCCCTAACTGCGCTGCAAGTTCGTCAATAGATATAGTGGTTTCAAGGGCTTGGCAGTCAAGCGTGTAACCACTGCAATTAAGTGGTGTACTAGCGCTAGACCATATAATAGGGGAGTCGTAGTTGTAGCTATTTTGTATGCGTTCGCGCTCTACTTCTTGGCGAATAAGCTCTATACCGGCCTTAATATTATGCTCAGTACCTGCTAATTCAAATGAATTGAAATTTAGCGTGTTTTTCCAGCTGGTGGTGTATTGGGTGTTATCTAAAGCGCCATAGCCTCCTTGGCGAGAGTAGCGTGTTTGCGCATCGCCTTGGTCGGCATATTGTCCCCAATCTTTGCCTTTAGCTTGCAGCCAGTTATAAAAGTGCGCTGGGCCTTCTCGGCTGCTATCACTCATACTAAAATTAAGGTTACTGCGCCAGGTTGCAAAATCAAAGTGCTGGGTAAGTGATGCGACCGCGCCTACGGCGCCGCCTTCTAAATGGAAGTCGCTGTCTTTGGTGTCGGTTATAAAGTCATCTACTTCGTAAGGTGAATACATTAGGGTTAAATCTAATGCGTCTACCCAGCCATTGCGATAACCATATTTAACAATGGCATTTATGTTTTTACGGCTTTGCGTTTTGACTTCCCCTAACGACAAATCGCTGATGTCGCTGGTTAAGTAACTAACACTCATCATTACGCCATGGCGCTTATTAATTTGTTTATTAGCACGCAGGTTGTAGCTGACTTTTTCATACTTAGGCGTTTCAAGTGTGCTTTGATCAACATTTTGCTGAGAGCTGTCTTGATCGGCTTCTATATAATGATAACTCCCCCAGCTACTTTGATTACCCCGCACACCAAAGCTAAAACTGTCATTGGTAAATACGCTTTTGGTTTTACTATCAACAATACCACCCGAAAAACCACCAAACTCAGCCGGAATGTTATGGTCGTATACTGTGATCGATTCAACGACATCGGAGTTTACATTCATGCTTTGCACGCCGCCCGATACATCGTTTGATGAAGAGCTTAAGCGGCTACTACTACCAGGGTCTATGCGGTTATTGTAGTTTAGTCCATCTAATGAAAAGCCAGTTTGCCATGGCTGCGCGCCTGAGATTGATATTTCTGGTGCGCTGATTTCTGCCAAACTACCAATAGAGTAAGCCTCGTTGCTTAGCTGTACACCAGGGAGCAATGCAATAAGCTCGTTTATATCGCCGTTGCCTTTAGGTGTGGCATTTATAAAGTCACGATTTAAGTAAGAACGCCCAATAACTTCGGGTACTTCTATGCCTATGTACTGGCCTTTTACTTCAATGTGCTCAAGTGCTTCACAACGCTCTTTTTGCTCATTTTTAAGGTCGTTACATGGCTGTGTTTTTGGTTCGGTCTGCTGTTGCTGCTCTGCGGCGTATACACCCTGAGAAAGCAAAAGCAGACACGCGAGGGTAGTCGGTGTCTGCATTTATTACGGCTCTTAGTTAAATACCTAGTGGGGTAGTGTCTTCGCTATCAATTACGCCATCGTTATCGGCGTCTTGGTCGGCAATTAATCCAGCTAAGGCTATATCTTCATCGCTGGAGTTAGGTAAAAAGAAGTTAGGTAAGCCGTCGTGGTCTGTATCTACGCTGGCAATAGCTATGCCTTTAAAGTCATCACGAGAGGCGACTAAGTTGGTCATGCCTATGTAAAGCTCAAGCTGATCGGCTTCGCCATTAACGCCATTATTTATTAAGCTTTGTGCTTTAGTGGTATCGTTAATTAGCGTAAAACTGTTTACTAAATCTTCCATGTTGTCGGCAATAATTGTATCGGCAAAGTTTAAAATAAGAGGCTCAAGCGTATTTAAAAGCGTGCTAGCTTGTGTTTTTGCATTGCTATAGTTTGCTGAAAAATCGCTAATATTCGCCGCGTTAGTACCCATACTTGAAAGCATAGAATAACGTTCAAATTCACCTGTTTGAGCTTCTTCTAAGCCAATTACTTCGGCTTTAACAGCGGCTAAAATAGTTTCTAGCTGATCGCTTGTTAATGCATTTAGCTCAGGGGTTATTTCAGTAATAGCATCATTTAAAGTGGTACTTGCCAGTGATGTTTGGTTTGCATTAACTAAGTAACCTAAGGTTTCTAAGCGGGCTTCAAACCTGTCTTCGGTATCTTCATCTAGGGCAATGTAGCTAAGGAGTTGATTGTGTACACCAGCTACTTGCTCCGATAAGCCGCCTTTAATAAGCGATACTATTACTTGATTATGAGCTGTAATTGATGAGGTATTACTTAGCGTACGTATACCGCCTGCATTGAGCGTATTAAGCATGGTTAAGCATTTATTAGCGGCATTTGCTGTATCACCACCGACTTGGGCAGTTAAATCAACTAACAATTTACAGCCCTTGGAACCGGTTAAAAGCGTGGTTGATGATTCTTTGCTTATGTAGTCATCCGAGGCTATAAAGTCGCCAGCATAGGTAAATACTTGCTGTGCTAGATCGTTTCTGCCGGCTTCACTTAAAATTAGGCCTGTGCCAGGGACGTTATCAAGCGATGTTAGCGCTCTAAAAAATTCGTTGTAATCACCATTTTCTGTAAAAAAGCTGCGAGCTTGTGCTGCGGCACTCGTTATATCTTCCCCACCAAGCAGGCGATTAGCTATATTAAAACCATACACTTGCTCTTGCGCGTTGTTTATATCGGTTTCGCTGTCTGATAGCGTTATTGCTGGGTTTTCGCCGCTTTGGTATAGGCCTTCAATTAAGCCTGCTAAAAATTGAATAGGGTAAGTGTAGTTATCCAAAGTAGCGGCGCTATAAGGCGATGCAGAGTATGCGTAGTTACTATCAAAACCCGTTGAACCATACATGGCAAGTACTTGGTTAGTATAGTCTTTTGCCGCTTCAAATTCGCCAGCTCTATAAAGGTATTGCGCAGCCCATGCACCATGTAGCGTTTTGTATTGCTCGTATGGTTGGCCTTCGTATTCGCCGCTACGTACTAGCCTGTAACCTGTTTTTACTGCAAGTTGCGCGTAGTTATTAGCAAGCAATTTGGCTTGCGTTAAATCGCTTTCATCTAGGCTTTGCGCATAGCTTTGTAGGGCGTCATCTATTGATAAGCGTACGCCATTTAAAAAGTAGCCATAGCTTGAGGTGTATTCGTCTTCGCGTACTTGCTCTGCGTATAATGAAATTGTATTTAACAAATTACTTGCTTGCGAAACTTGATCAGCAGCTAAATAGCTTTTTACTAAAGAATAAAGGGCTGATGCGTCTGATGAGGCAATGTTATCAAAGCCTTTATCAGCTAAGTATTGGTTGTAGGCCGCCACCGCTTGGTCACGGTAATCGTTTGCTTGTTCTGTTTGGCCTATTTCGTCTAGTGCTTGTGCCACATCTTTTAGTGCCGAAGAACGCGCTGTTTGCTCGTTTATAAGCGCTAAATAGTCGTTAGCAGTATCTAAAAATCCTGCACGTGCATAGGCCGCAGCTTGGGTTGCGTATACCTCATATCGAGAAAGTTCATCGGCAATATTTGCGCTCAACTCGTCGGCTTGTTTTAAGTGCGACAGACTAGAACTGTAATAATAATTAAGTTTATCTTCGTTAGTTACATAAGAAGGGCTTAGTGAAATAATTGCAGTTAACGGCTCGCTAATTAGGCCATCTGTGTAGCTAATTTCAAATTGCTCATCAATGCTGCTTAGAGATTGAGCCTCATAGGTAAATTCACCCGTGGTGCTATTTATGCTCATTACGCCATTACTCGGTGGTGTTATTAAGCTAATAGTTACGGTGTCGCCATCTAAGTCTTGTGTAGTAATAACCCCTTGAGTGGTGGTTGAAGAGGTGACAAATACATTAGTAGTTAGTAGCTGCGGTGCATCATTAACATTTTCTACGCTAAAACGTATCACTACATTTGCCGTTAAGCTGCCATCGCTTGCGCTAATGGTTGCTGTGTCTTCTCCAAAATAATTACTAAATGGTGTGTAGGTAAATTCACCGTTTGCTTCAACTGCTATGATGCCATTGCTTGGTGCATTAGCAAGCGTATAGCTTAAGGCGTCATCGTCGGTTGCCGTTACTTGAGCAGTAAATGAAGTGTCTTCGTTTACAGTAAAACTTAAATTAGGTTGAGAAAACTGTGGAGCAGTATTACCAGAGCCGCCGCCACAACCTGCCAACGCAAGCGCGCATAATATTTGGGTAAATTTAATTAGCTTGTTCATTATTGTTAATATTAAAAGTTAATGATGTTGCGAATGATAACGCATATCAATTAGATTTTAAAGTGTGTAAAGTATTTGTCATATTAATAGTGAGTATCCACAAAGTACTTATAAGGCAGCTAAAACACCAAACCCTGCTATTAACAGGGCTTTATTATGAGTAAAAATGAGATTAGTAAAGTGGGGGTATGGTTATTAGTTTAAGTCGCTAATAATAAGCAGCGGAAATTTTTTAGCTGACCGAGGTTGCCAATTATTATAGCTAATATTGCTAATTCCAAAATAGTTAAGCACCTTAGGTGAGTACGTCCAGCCTCGTGCACGTTGCTTTATGGCGGCGCTGCGTAAACTGGGTTTTAGCCCTACTGTGAGTAGGTCGTGATTTACATTTAGCTTTGTGTAAAAGGCTTTTTCGCGCAAGCTTGCTTTAGCAATTACCTCATCGTAATGGGCGCGTAATGTCTGCCACTTTTGGCTTTTTTGTGGCTCTTTTAAGTGCTTTACCATGGCATCAATATCACTATCTAACCACTTAGCTGAGGCTGCATCCCCATGCCAGCCAATAATCGTATTGGGCTCAATTGTAGTAGGGTGCCCAGCAAGCAACACATAATTAGCACACGACGAAAAGCAAAACTGCTTTATGTTTACCGTTAGCTTATGCGCCAAAATTAACTCGGCTAAGTCCATCCCTAAATCTATGTTTCCGCCGCCGCTGGTAATCGTAAATGTATTAATTGTAGGGTTAGTTTTTAAAAGCTCAGCTGCCGTATTGTTATTTTGTTTGTTGATTTGGCCACTGTATATAATGGTTTTATCACTTAAGGTTACTTGAGCCTGCAATAACGTAGGGAGTATTAAAAAAAGGGTAAAAATTAATTTATGCATATGAGTTTTAAGTGAGAATTTTTGCCAAAGGCTACGTAATTTGGCTAAACGAGGCAAATACTAATTTGTCTAAAGTAAGTTAACCCCTTTTAACCCATCCTTAACCCTTGCCCTAATACACTGTGTGTAATGATGTAAATTAGGCACAGTTAAATGGTTTATTTTAAAAAGCGCTCAACGGTTTTATTGCTTGCACTTAGCTGCACGCTTGCTTCGTGTAGTAGCCAGCCAAGCTATACAGGTAATAGCACCGAGCAATCGCTAAAGCAGCATGCAAATTGGCAATACACACAAGATGATGCAACCGAGGTAAGTTATATCACTGATTTAGTGAATATAGCGGGGCTTGATTCGCTTATTAACCAAGCCGTTGCAAATAACCCTTCATTTAACCAAGTGCATGTGGCGCTAAAACTTGCTTATGCGCAGCGAGATGTTACCGCAGCAAGCCAGTGGTTTAGTGTAGATGCCGATTTTGACGCTCAGCGCAACGAAACAACTGGCACACAGTACAGCTCATCACTAGGGGTTAGCTGGGAGGCCGACGTATGGCAAAAAATTGCTGATAACGTAGCCGCGCAAGACATGACCATAGCCAGTAATCAGGCCACTTACCAAGGCGCTAAAGACACCTTAGTAGCCAGCGTGATGCGCACGTATTTAAACATTATTTTGCAGCAAGATTTATTTAACATAGAGCAGCAGCGCTTAACGGTTTTAGAAAATAACGAGCAAAGTATTGTTGAGCGTTACCAATACGGCTTAGGTGATTTAGAAGCCCTTGATACCGCGCGTACAAATACCGCTTCAACCCGAGCCACTATTGCCGATTACCAAGAGCAAATAGCGCAAGCTAAACGTGCTTTAGTATTATTAGTGGGCGTTGATAAACTTGAAAACTTACCTACCACCTCTGTTTTACCTGAGGTAATTGAGCCGCTAAGCGCGCTACCAGAGCAAGATTTAGCGCGTCGCCCCGATTTACAAAGTGCCTATTACAATATTCAATCTAAACGTTATTTAGTGGATGTAGCTTACAAAGATTTACTGCCAAGCATTACGCTTTCGGCATCGCTTAGCGATTTAGCAACTACACCCAGCCAAGCATTATTAACCAGCCCAGTTTGGAACTTATTAGGCAGTTTAAGTGCGCCGTTGTTTCAAGGCGGGGCACTTCGTGCACAAGTTGATATTGCAAAATTAAATGCCGAACAGGCGTTTTGGGAATACCAAGACACGCTACTTAGCGCCGTAAACGAAGTAGAAAACGCACTAGGTCAAGAGCAATCATTAACACAGCAGCAGCTACAAATTAGTAAAGCACTTGCCAGTGCTAAGCGCAGTTATAGCAACTACCAAAGCAAATACCAGCAAGGTTTGGTTGATATTTTAGACCTACTAACCGTGCAGCAGCAGGTGTACGACCTACAAGCTCAGCTTAGCCAAATAAATTACACCCTTTTAACTAACCGTATAGATTTAGGCCTTGCCTTGGGCCTTGGAGTATCGTCATGAAAATTTCGCCAGTACCTGTTGTTGTAACTCTTGTTGCCATTGTTTGTATAGGGCTTGCTATTTCATATAACGGCCAAAAAATGGCGCAGCAAGCAAATGGCCCAAAGCCAGAGCCGGCTAAATCTGTGGCACCCAATGTATCGGTTATTAACGCTGTGCCAAGTACGTATCAAGCCTATGTTAATGGCCACGGTGAGGCTAAAGCGCACTGGGCGCTTAGCTTAAAAGCGCAAGTTAAGGGCGAAATAACGAATATGAGCGAGCAATTTGCTACCGGTAATGTAGTTAAAAAGGGCCAAGTGCTTGCACAAATAGATAACACCGAATACTTACAAGCAGTTGCGAGCGCTAAAGCCACATTAGCAGATGCCAAACTTGCCCTACAAGAAGAGCAAGACTTAGGAAACCAAGCAAAGCGTGAATGGCAGCGCTCGGGTGTAACACAAGCGCCAAGCTCACCTTTAGTATTTAGAACGCTACAGCTAGAAGCTGCCCAAGCAACGGCCGATAACGCCCAATACGCACTCCAAACTGCGCAGCGTGATGAAAAAAACACGCATATAAGTGCGCCGTTTGATGCTGTTATTTTATCGCGTGATGTAGATTTAGGCACTTACGTAAGCATCGGCGATACACTGGCTACATTAAACAGCACCGACAAAGTAGAAATTAGCGTACCGCTTTCATTAAGCCAATGGCAAAACCTGGCAAGCGATAAGTCGGGCGAGGTTATTTTAAGTGATGTAACAACACAGAATCAGTGGCAAGGTTACATTGCTCGTTTTGAGCAGCATCTTGACGATAGCTCACGCCAGCGCAGTGTAGTGGTTGCGCTAGACAAACCTTTTGAGCAAGCAACACCATTGCTACCAGGTACATTTTTAGCGGTACAAATTGCCGGCAAAGCGCTTAACAACGTAATTAAATTACCCGCCTCAGCAGTATCGCAAGAGGGCTTAATTTGGTACGTAAACGAGCAAAACACGTTAATGAGCATTCAAGCGCAAAAACTATTTGAGCGCGGTGATTACGTTTATATCTCTCCAATTGAAGGACACACTAATTTACGTGTGGTGGCTCGCCCACTCGTAAGCTACTTAAACGATATGTTAGTAAACCCAATTGTTGAGGAGATGCCATAATGAGCCCGCATCAAGCACCGCAATTACCTAATAATACTAACCCTTTGCACGGCATTATTAGCTGGTTTGCTAACAACTCAGTGGCCGCCAATTTATTACTCATTAGCGTAATAGTAATGGGCATAATGTCGCTTTCTACTTTGCGTAAAGAGGCGTTTCCAAGCCTTGAGCCAGATACTATTTCGGTATCGGTGGTTTACGACAGTGGCGATGCCTTACAAGCAGAAGAAGGCATCGCCCTAAAAGTAGAAGAAGCCCTTGAAACCGTACCGGGTATTAAGCGCATTACCTCTACATCCGATGCCAGCGGCAGTCATGTAAGCATTGAGAAAAAAACCGATTACTCGCTTGATGAGCTACTCACCGATGTTAAAAACCAAGTTGATGCCATAAATAACTTTCCGGCAGATGCCGAAGAGCCGGTGATCGACAAAGCGCGCAGGCAAGATCACGCATTAACTTTACAATTATTTGGTGATGCCGACCGCCATACGTTGCAAAACCTAGGTGAAAAACTAAAAGCCGATTTATTAGCTAAATCGGGCATTAGCGATGTAGAGCAATCGGGCGTGCTTGACCCTATGATGTCGGTAGAAATCGACGAAGGCAAACTACAAGCCTACGGTTTAACTATTAGCGATGTAAGCGAGGTGATTAACAACGAATCATCGAGCCCGCTTTCTACTAGCTTGCGCGATAGCAATAAAATTATGCGCCTAAAAGCGGCAGACCAAGCTTACTGGCAGCGCGACTTTGCCAATATTGTGTTACTTACAACGCAATCAGGCACACAAATTAAATTAGGTGATGTAGCAACCGTTACCGACACCTTCGCAGAAGATACCAACTCACTAAGTCGTTATAACCAGAAAAATGCCGTAGGCATTGAAATTTTAATGGATGAAAATAGCGATATAACCACCATAGTTGAGCAGGCACAAAGCGTAATTGATACATGGCACGAGCGCGGCTTATTACCGCAAAATGTAGAGCTTGAAAGCTGGCACGACAAAAGCACTATGATCACCGAGCGCCTATCGCTGCTTACTAAAAATGCCGTAACCGGTATTATTATGGTGTTTGTTATTTTAGCGATATTTTTAAATGTACGCGTTGCACTATGGGTAGCAGGTGGCTTGCCATTTGTATTTTTTGGCACGCTGTACTTTATGACCGACAGCTACACCGCACTGACCATAAATGAAATGACCACCTTTGGTTTTATTATGGCGCTGGGGATCGTGGTCGACGATGCCGTGGTTGTAGGGGAGAGTATTTACACCACTCGCAAAAAACACGGCGACACCCTTAATAACACGATTTTAGGTACCATGAAGGTGGCTGTACCTACCATATTTGGCGTATTAACCACGGTAGCTGCGTTTGTTGCGCTTTCGAATGTATCTGGCAATTTAGGTAAAATTTACTCTCAGTTTGCGACCGTAGTGACGATTTGTTTACTGCTTTCGGTTGTTGAATCAAAACTTATTTTGCCGTCGCATTTAGCCCACGTAAGTACTAAACGCCAGTTGAAATCGGGCCTTAGTGGCTTGTGGTCAAAGGTGCAGCACGGCGCCGACAGCGGCCTAACTTGGTTTAGCGATAAAGTGTACCGCCGCGTTATTGAATACTCGTTACGCTTTAGGTACGCCATTGTTGCTGCATTTGTAGCCTTTTTTATTCTGGTTGTTGGTATGCCTATGACCGGTGCAGTAAAAGTAGGTTTTTTCCCAAGTATTGCCGGCGATACCGTAACCGCTGAGCTTGTTATGCAAAACGATGCAGCGTATGGGCAAACTAATAAAAACTTGTTAGCGCTTGAGCAAAGTGCACTACAAGCCCAGCAAAATTTAATGGATAAGTTTGACTCGCAAGAGAGCGAAATAACGAGCTTACAATTAGTGAGCAGTAGCGATACTAGCGGTACGGTAAGTGTTGAGCTATTAAACGAGGGCGACTTTACTGCAAGCGAATTTGCACAAGAATGGCAGCGCCTTGCCGGTATGCCAGAGGGCAGTAAAAAGCTACAAGTATTGGCTACACGTAAAATGGTCGATAACTTTAAAGTGGAGCTAAAAGCGTGGGATGACGAAACAGTAATGGCTGCAGGCGCACTGTTTAAAGAGCGCTTACAAAATACCGCTGGTGTTAATGGCATAGATGATAATTTAAACCCAGGTCAGCCACAGCTTAAATTTACCTTAAATGCACAAGGGCGCGCTTTAGGTATGGATACGGCGAGCCTATCAGAGCAGGTTTTACAAGCTTTTGGTGGAGCAATTGTACAGCGTTACCAGCGCGATAAAGACGAAGTAAAAGTACGTGTGCGTTACCCAGAAAACGCCCGTAAAACACCAGCCGATATAATGCAATCGCGTATTAGGTTACCCGATGGCTCCGTAGTACCTTTGGTTAACGTAGCCAATATAAGTAGCGAATATCAGCAAGATGAAATAACCCGCATTGATGGCCTACGTGCAATTTACTTAAGCGCACAAGTAGATAAAAACATTGTGGCATCTAACGAATTAGTTGCTAACTTAAGCCGCGACTTAGTACCTGAGCTTAACGCGCAATTTCCTAACTTAAGTATTCACTTTGCCGGAGAAGCCGAAGAGCAAGACGAAACAACAGGCTCAATGGCCACTATGTTTATAGCCGCGTTATTAGTTATTTACGTATTGCTGGCGATTCCGCTTAAATCGTACATTCAACCCATGTTGATTATGGTGGCGATTCCCTTTGGTATTGTGGGTGCTATTTTAGGCCATTGGTGGAACGACTTAACCATCAGCATACTTTCTTTAAATGGTATTTTGGCGCTCAGTGGGGTGGTTGTAAATGACAGCCTATTATTGGTATCGCGCTTTAACGAGCTGGTAAAAGATGAAGGCATGAGCACGCACGATGCTATTGTAGAGTCGTGCACAAGCCGCCTGCGCGCGGTAATGCTTACCTCAATTACCACCTACGCGGGCTTAGTGCCGTTATTAAGCGAAACCTCAATGCAGGCACAGTTTTTAATCCCTGCTGCGGCATCACTTGGTTATGGTATTTTGTTTGCCACGGTTATTACATTAATCCTTATTCCGGCATTATTAATGATTCAAATAGACATTAAGCGCTTACTTGCCAATGTGTTAGACTTTTTAAGTGGTAAACGCACCCAAGGAGCTGCCTCTTAATGATAAACGTACTACTGGTTGAAGACGACATAGACCTGGCAACAACAATTGTTGATTACCTCGATATAGAAGACATTGAGTGTGACCATGCAAGCAACGGCGTTTTGGGCTTAAATTTACTGCAAATTAATGATTATCAAATGATTATTTTAGATGTAAACATGCCCAAAATGGACGGCTTAACAATGTGCAAAACATTGCGTGAACAAGGTAAGGATATTCCGGTATTAATGTTGACCGCACGCGATAGCCTCGATAATAAACTTGAGGGCTTTGCCGCCGGTAGCGACGACTATTTAGTAAAACCCTTCGCCATGAAAGAGCTAGTAGCGCGGGTACAAGTGCTGGCAAAGCGCAAAAGTGGTGAGGCAAAACGCCTCACCTTAGCTAATTTAAATTTAGATTTAGCAAAGCGCAGTGCCGATGTAGAGGGGCAAACATTAAAGTTATCGCCCATTGCATTTAAATTGCTAGAAACCTTAGTACGCCATGCGCCGCAGCCTGTTACGCGCAGCGCTATTATGCAAGCTATATGGGGCGAAGAGCAGCCCGACAGCAACAGTTTAAAAGTGCATGTGCATCATTTACGTAAGCAATTAGAAGCCACCACACACCAAGTTACACTTGAAACGATACCTAGTGTGGGCTTTGCAATAACAGCAAATGAAGGGCAACCACAATGAAAATAAGGCCTAGTTTAAGGCTCTACTTTTTTGCCAGTATGGTGGTGCTTAGCTCTGCTATGGCCATTGGCTTTTCGTTTTTAAGTGTAAATTACTTTATTGATGGGCTAGATAAAGGCTTAAACGGGGTGATGTTAAAGCTTTCGCAAACCACAGAAGTAAAGCCTGGGGAAACAAAAGAGCTGGTGGGCTTTAATATAGCAAGCCGCTGGGAAGACATGCCTGCGTCAATTCAGCAGCGTTTTAAAAAACCAACAGAGGTGGGGCTTTTACATAAAACAAAAGACAGGCCATCGATGTTTTCTATGCCGCAAAATTTATTTTTTGTGGTGTATTATCCAAGCCCCGAAGGCGAGCCGCGTTATATATCGCGCATTATGCTCGAAAAAGACAAACCCCAATTACTCGCTAATATAGAGCCGGAACAACGCATGCTATGGATTGCCATTACAGGCATTGCGGCCATTGTGTTATTTGCGTTTTTTTTGTTTATGGTAATGAAAAAAATAGCCAAGCCAGTGGAGTCGTTAAGGGGTTGGGCTAAATCGTTAAACCAAACTAATCTGCAGCAAACACCGCCTGATTTTACATATAACGAACTAAATACTTTAGCCACATTAATACGCAGCAGCTTACTTTCGGCGAATGAAAGCGTAGAGCGCGAGCAGCGCTTTTTAAGCTATGCCAGCCACGAGCTACGTACGCCAATTTCGGTTATTCGCAGTAACGTTGAGCTACTCAATCGGCTGAGCGAAAAAGCCCCGTTAAGTGATAAACAACAGCTTACACTTGAGCGTATAGAGCGCGCCGGTTTAACCATGAGCGATTTAACCGATACGTTATTATGGCTAAGCCGCAACGAAAATCAGCAAAGTAGTCCAGAACCTGTAAACCTTAGTGATAAAATAACGACCCTGAGTAATGAGCTTAACTACTTGCTTAATGCTAAGCACGTTGAGGTGGTTTTAAACACCCAACAAGAGAGCGTTATTACCACCGATGCTACTGCGTGCCACATTGTACTGACTAATTTAATTCGTAATGCCTACCAACATACCCAATTTGGCCAAGTACACATTACGCAGCAAGGCGGTAAAGTGACTATTGTTAATTGTAGTAAGCAAGACGATGCCCCTAAAGCGAGCTCGCCCTCAGCAAAACACGCCAGCATAGGGTACGGACTAGGCCTGCAATTAAGCGAAAAAATAATTAAACGCCACGGCTGGGTTTACGATGTAAACGACAAGCCAGGGCGCTATGAAGTGGTGGTCGATTTTAGTTAGTTATTTGGTTAATTAGGTTTAAAAGTGTATTAAAAAGCGGCTTAATTTAGTAGCTCATATCTGATTTTGCAGTTTCGGTTAATTGGTTTGGACATTACCTGATAGACAGCTATGTAAGTTATGTGAAGCTTGGGATAAAGAATTTTTTCACCTCAAAGACCAGCTCATTTAATTATCTTGACGGAAACTCATTTCATATTTTTTCAAAACATCTACCAGGAAAGCTTAAAACTAGGCTCAAATACAGCTGCCATTATATCTAGCCTATAGAGTTATTGTTTCTTATACTCGTTTCTACGATTCATAAGAGAGCTTAAATATGAAAGCGAGTGACGAAATTGATATTACGGGAGACCTAGTTGCTTCTAGTTTTTGCAACGCTAAATTGACCATAAATAAAGATGTAGTAACTATTACACCTAACGTTAGAAGTTATTTGTTTGAATGGGGATTGCATATTTTTTGTTGGACAGTGTGCATATTTATGTCAGCTAAAGTTTGGCAGTTGGAGCCCAACCTTGATTCGAAAACCGATTTCGTTATTGTCGTGTTTACATTGGGGGGACTCTTTAGTTTAGGCACGACCTTGATATGCAGAAGAAGCAGAAGAAGATTTTATTTTGATCTAAATGAAAAAGTGCTAAATGTCGGCAGTTCGAACAATCCGAAAATTAAAGTCGCTTTTGATTCGTTTGAAAAGCTTCTGTTAGTTACGACACGAATATATAGTACTGAGTCGCCACGAACTTATTTTGAGCTAAACGTTCTAACCAATACCCAAAAAAGAGTCACTTTAATGTGTCATAGCGATTATTACGCAATACAATATGATTCAGATGTACTCGCTGAAATACTGAAACTAGAGGTGGAGAGTTTAGAGGCTTGACACCATCAATAATTATTTTGAACGTAAATAGAAAGGCACTGCGATGGAATTTGGCATGTTAGTGCGACTGTTTTAATCTGATACAAAAGTGCAGCAAACAAGCGAATTACCACGGAAAAAAACAATAATAAATTTGGAAAAACTCAGAATTCAAAAAGCAAATGATCGTTATAGAAACTGCACGAACTACTTTTTGTTTAAGTTGGTTTCTCTTTCGCTAAATACTATACACACCTAAATCATTCTGACCGTCCTCTCCTTGTCTGTAGCTGCCTGCCATATGAAGCTTCAACCCGCGTATAAAAGTGTCAGTTTAGATATGAGCCACTACAGCTTAACGCAATGAACGTTAAGCCGCATTTTTATGATTACTATTAGGGCGCATTACATATAATACCAATCCGCAATAATACTTAATCATTTTGAGGGGCTAAAACGTGTCGCTATCAGAGTTAAAAAATTCTCATTTACGACTGTATAGATGCAGAAGGTAGAGCAATGCAGGAGCAATTGCCGAGAACAACTAAATAGCGAATTTTTTGCCTAGCTATCAACACGTTTTTCCATCATCCAAAATAGATCACTTAATCAAACGAATTGGTATAAATGATTACTCGGCCGCAGCTTGTTTGGTTTTTCTAAACATAAACTCAAGGGGAATGTGTAGGCGCTTTGCCCATGCGTTTTCGGTGTGATCTTCCCCCGGGAAATACTGGCTTTGCCATAGCTTTGCTGGGTATTGTTGCGCCATAAATAAATCATCAATTTGCGCTTGTAGCTTAGGGTACATGGCATCTAAAGTGCTGTCGCCATAATCAAAATACACTTTTTGGTTACTTAGCTTGGCGATGTTGTTGGCAATGTAATTTTTAAACTCGGCAAATACCTCGTCGTCGTGGCTAAAAATACCCGGCCAGTGGGTCGACATACAAATAGCGCCGGCAAATTCGTTAGGGTAATTAAGTAGTGTATACCACGATATAAGCCCACCCATGCTAGAGCCACCAATATAGCGGTGCTGCGCGCCTTTATTTACGTTGTAGTTAGACTCTATATAAGGAATAACTTCTTTAACTAAAAAGCGTGAGTAGTTGTCTGAGTACACCTTAGAGGCAAATAATTTGTGGCCTGGGTATTTTTCTAACTGGTATAGGGCGTTTTGCTTTTGTTTGCTCAAGGCCTCAAACGGTTGCTGCGGGTAGTATTCGCTGTGGCGGTTTTCTACGGCGTTTGGAATGCCTACCACAATAAATGGGCGTACTTTGCCTTGCTCTATTAATGAGCCGGCTACTTCATCTACGCGCCACTCTTGCTTGTTCCATGTGCTATTGGCATCAAACAGCATGCGGCCATCGTGCATGTAAAGTACATCGTAGGTGGTGTTTTTGCTGTAACCTGGCGGTAGCCATACATTTAAAAAACGGTTTTTTACAAACTGTGATTCTATATTGTCGATCACCTCAATATGGCCCTTGCTTACTTGCACTTTGAGCGTGTTTGCATAGCTGGTATGCACTACAAATATTGATAAGCTAAACAGTAAAGCAACTAATTTCATGGTGGCGCCTTAGCATACAAAAAGTGCACTATCACAAGCTTGCATTGTTAATTCAATGTGAATACGTATGCACTTGTATTTAAGCAACAAATGCATACACATACAATTTATAAATCGCTGCGCCAGCCCATGCCCGACTCTTCCATAAGGCGCTCGTATACGCCTTCAATATTAAGTGGCAACCATGCTTTGTATTGCTTTAAATCTGAAAATTCATCGAGCTTAACGTTTTGTTTTATTTGCTCTAGGCTTTGCCCTGCAAGTGCGCCTGCGGTTACTTGGCTGTACAGTTGCTCTATATAACTTAAAAAACGTGCAACATCAGCTTTATTACCCATATCGGCATGGCCGCCCACAAAGGTATTAAAGTCGTAATTTAAAACCGCTTGGGTTGAATTAATCATACCTTGAATATCGTAGCTCCATAGTTTTTGCCATGGCATTCTGCCAATGACTATCCAATCGACTACAAATAATGTTTTTTGCTTTTCGAACAGCATACTTACTGAGCCTCGGCCATCGTTAGGGCCGTGGTAGTTAAGTTTTAAGGTTGAGCCGCCAAGGCTAAGTATTAGTTCGTCATCAAAAGTAAGGTTAGGCATAACCGTTTTTATTTTCGTGTTTTTAATATCTTGCGCGGTAAGTTTGTGCGCAACAAAGGTTGTGTGCGGGCTTTTAAATACCTCTGCGCCGTAAATATGGTCGCTGTGATTATGGCTGTATACAACGTATTTAACGGGTACGTTATAGCGAGTTTTAATTTGCTCCTTTAACCACGTGGCAGCTTTTTTATTAAGTGGGTCGGTAACTATTGCACCTTGTGGAGTGATTAAAAATACCGAGCGGTGTCTGTCGTCAATAAAGCGGTGGAGGCCATCGCCTAAATCTTCAATTTCGTAACTTTGCGCCATAAAACCTGTAAATAGTAGGCTGGTGGCAAGTAGTGTTTGTATTAAGCGAAGCATGCACAATCCTGTTTAATGTTCTAAGGGTCTGTTGACCTTTGCGGATTAAAATTTGTTCTAACTAGGGGCTATTTAATCGCGGCGCGAGGTTTGTAACCTAGTGGGCTAAGTAAAAGCCGAGCAAAGCTTCCGCGTCCTGCTCACGCCCTTTACCTACATCCATGTAGGCAACAAAGAGTAAATAGCCCCTAGGAAGAACCCTTTGGGCAGCGCCTGTTTGGCATTAATGCTACGTTATCGCCTATTTGTGGGGAACAACCACACTATATAGGCTCTGCCTTACCTAAATACCAAACAGACAGCTGCAAATTTAACCTTAAAAGATCAACAGACCCTAGCATTAAGTAAGAAAGTGCTAATGAGTATAAAATTTCAGTCAAAGTAAAAGCCATTTTATTTTAAATATAAAATGGCTTTGTTAGGTTGGATTTAACGCAGGGTGAGCTGCTGGTTTATTTCTTCAAAAATACCAGCATCATCTATGGTTGAAGGAATTTGTAGTTCGTCGCCATCGACCAATTGGCGTAAATTTTTGCGTAGTATTTTACCTGAGCGAGTTTTTGGTAATCGCTCTACGCTTACTATCGTTTTAAGGCACGCTATAGCGCCTATTTGGTTGCGTACTGTTTGCACAAGCTCTTGCTCTACATCGGTAGGGGAGCCGGTAAAGTCGTTTTTAAGTACGATCATGGCCATCGGTAATTGGCCTTTTAGTGTATCGGTAACCCCAAACACCGCGCACTCTGCAACGGCTGGGTGGGATGCGACTATCTCTTCCATTTCGCCAGTTGAAAGCCTATGGCCTGCTACGTTTATAACATCGTCTGTGCGGCCCATTATAAATAGGTAACCATCATCATCTATGTAACCACCATCGCCGGAAAGATAATACCCCGGGTACTGAGTTAAATAACCGGTTTTAAAGCGCGCTGTGTTTTGCCAAATGGTGGGTAAGCAACCTGGCGGCAGCGGCAATTTTATAGCCACCACGCCTTGCTCGTTTGGTGCGCATTGCTCGCCTTGCATATTCAATATTTGCACATCAAACCCAGGGGTTGGCACGGTAGAGCTACCTGGTTTTGTTACTAATTCTTCTATGCCTACGGGGTTACAGGCAATGGCCCAGCCGGTTTCTGTTTGCCACCAGTGATCGAGTATTGGCAGGTTGGTTTTTTCTTTTAGCCAGTTGTACGTTGGCGGGTCGAGCCGCTCGCCAGCTAAAAATAGTCGTTTTAAACTACTGGTGTTGTACTGCTTAAAGCCCTCTGCATTTGGGTCTTCTTTTTTGATGGCTCTAAACGCAGTGGGCGCTGTAAATAATGCATTTACTTGGTATTGCTCTACTACTCGCCAAAATGCACTGGCATCAGGAGTGCGAACTGGTTTGCCTTCAAATAATACTGTTGTGCAGCGATAAATTAGCGGGGCATACACTATGTAGGAGTGCCCAACGACCCAGCCTATATCTGAGGCAGCCCAAAATACGTCGCCGGGCTGCATGCCGTAAACGGTTTCCATGCTGTAGTGCATAGCAACACCATGGCCGCCGTTTTCACGCACTACGCCTTTAGGCGTGCCTGTAGTGCCTGAGGTATATAAAATATAAAGAGGATCACGCCCACTTACAGGTACTGGCTCTACTGCAGTGGCTGTTTGCATTGCCTCATCCCAGTTAATATCTCTTGAGGGGATAAGCGTGGCAGCTACTTGTTCGCGCTGGTAAATAACGCAGTGATCTATTTTATGATTGGCAAGATCTATGGCGTGATCAATCAGCGGTTTATATTCTATTACGCTATCTACCTCTACACCGCACGAAGCGCTCAGTATGAGTTTAGGTTTAGCATCGTCTATACGTACGGCGAGTTCATGCGCTGCAAAACCACCAAATACCACAGAGTGTATAGCGCCTAATCGGGCGCAGGCCAGCATGCCTATTACAGCTTGGGGGATCATGGGCATATAAATAACAACGCGGTCGCCTTTACTAACGCCTAACGATTGCATTACACCGGCAAATTTAGCTACCTCTTGCTGTAACTGGTAGTAGCTATACTTCTGCTGCGTGTTGGTTACGGGGGAGTCGTAAATAAGCGCGGTTTGCTCGCCAAAACCGGCAATAACGTGTTGGTCGAGCGCTAAAAAACTGGTGTTTAGTTGGCCATCATCAAACCAATGGTAAAGGCCGTCAGTGTCTTGTGTGTAGGCGTGTTCAGGATTTTTATACCAAGGTAGGCGCTTTGCTTGTTCAAGCCAAAATTGTGCTGGGTTTTGTTTAAAGCTTTCGTATTGTTGTTTATATGGGCCTAACATAGTGGGCTCCTAATACTAAATGTGTGTGAGAGGCCTTACAAAAGGTAGGCTTTTTTTTAACCGATAGGTATTCGACTATGGTCGGCTAAAAGTTAAACAACACTTTGGGTTTTAAAATACAAAATTGACAATACAAAGCGTGTGGCTCAGCATGGCGAGCAATTAAAATAAGAGAAAATACAATATGAGTAACGTAGTAAGAGTAGGGGTTGCGGTTATTATAATGCGCCAAAACACTATTTTATTAGGTGAGCGAATATGGTCGCATGGTGCAAATACATGGGCAACGCCTGGTGGACATTTAGAATTTGGTGAAAGTGTTGAGCAGTGCGCAATACGCGAGGTATTTGAGGAAACAGGGCTAAATGTGAGTAAAATTACTAAGCTTGATTTTACTAACGATATTTTTAGTGCTGAGAATAAACACTACATTACTTTATACGTAAAAGCCGATTACGAGGGCGGCGAGCCTGTGCTAAACGAGCCAAATAAATGTATGCAGTGGCGCTGGTGCGACATTAATAATTTACCATCGCCACTGTTTACATCACTTAAAAACTACTTAACTACAACAACGCTTACGGCTTAGTTGATGGGCTTAATACTAATTTTTTAAAGCTCACTTGGGCGTAATCACCATTTTGTTTGTCGGTGGCCCAATCGCCCGTGCCTAAACAACCTGGGTACCAAATGCCTTTAGCGCTTTTGGTGCTACATTGGTTATAAGCACCCGCTTTAAAATAATGCCAATCGGCAGCATAGCCATTAGGGTGATCTTTATCATCTACCTTGCCATAGGCATCGACGTTATTGCCTAAGTTAATTGCGTAGTTAACGTCTTTTTTGCCTTGGGCGCTAAAGGTTAAGTACATCATGTTTTTGTGCACGTTTACTGTGTAACTAAAGTCTTCGCCAAGCGCTATGCCCGCCACACCGGGATCGTCCGAGTTTTCCCAGGTATTACCCCACACAGGGTATGTAATGTCGGTTCGGTTAGGATCTTTTTTTGGTAAGTTACGTTCGTAATTCCAAAAAACAGATCCGGTTTTATGGCCAGGCCATTTTTTATAATAAATTTTAAGCGGTTCGTTACCCCAGCCAAAACCCAGTTTTGTATCTATTAAGGCCTGATCTTTACCTGCGTGAATTTGCCCTACCACCACAGAATACGCGGCTTTTTTATTAGGATCGTTAGCGCGAAGTGCAACGTGATCCACCTTTAGGGTGGCTTCCATTTTTCCGCCTACCGAGCCAAAACGCTCCGATAGCGGGTGTACTGCTAGGGCAAAGTTATTCTTTGAATTTTTAGTTTTTATTTTGGTATTGGTGCCGCGGATCATTTGTCTTAGTTCACTGCGGGTATTGGCTGAATTGGCGCTGGTAAGCGCTTTGTTTGGCGAGGTAAATACCATATAACCTTGATCATCAAGGTAGAAAAAATCAGGGTGCGCGTAGGTTTGGATCTCTTCTACGTCTATGGTATCTATTTTTCCATCGTTATTGAGATCTACAGGTACGTTTATTTTCCATTGCGATAAATCAAATTTTGACGCAGGTACTGCGACATTACTATCAACAGGTGTACTTGTGCTGGCACAGCCCATAAATAGCAAAGGGGTAACAGCAGCCAGTGCTGTGAGTTTAAAGGTAGATGTTAGATTTTTCATTGTTGTCTCTGTGTGATGATATTAAAAATGAGCGATATTAACTTCGCTCAACTTTAATCTAACATACCAATTTAAAATATCAACATTACCAATTTTTTGTTTTCGTAGTTTTTATAGTGCCTTTTTGGTTATACCAAAGTGGTTTTTTGTTGCTGTTGTTTTTTACGTTTTTTATTTAGGTGTTTGCGCTGCGCTTTTTTTACATGCTTAACTATCCACTTTGTCATAAGAGGCATAAGTTCTGGCGCAAAGTTATGGCCCATCCCAGGGACTACTCTTAGTTTGGCTTTTTTTATAAGGCTTGCCGTTTTTTTGCCTGCACTTACGGGTATTACCACATCGTCGCTGCCATGAATTACTAAAGTAGGCGTTTTAATTTTACGAATTAAATGTTGCCTGTCTTTACTCGCGGCCATAGCAATAAGCTGGCGTTTGTAGCCACTTGGATTATGCGAGCGCTCTACAATTTGCGTTGCATGATGGCGAAGTGCGTTTTCTGATTGAGGGTAAGCGGGGCTGCCAATAAGTTGGTTAAGTTTAATGTTGTAGTTTATCGCCTCATCACGGCTGGATGTTTTGGGCTTTAATTTGGCAAGCTTTATAAATACGCCAATGCTTTTGGCATTCAGCCTTGGCAGGCTAGAGCTTGACATAATAGTGGTTAAACTTAGCACCTTTTTTTTATGTTGAGCTGCAATTAGCTGAGCAATCATACCGCCCATAGAAGCACCTACAAAATGCGCTTTTTTTATTTTAAGCGCCGCCATAAGCGCCAATACATCGTTTGCCATATCATCAAGTAAATAGGGGGTTTGCGTGCGTATGGGCAGGCGTTTACTTAACCACGATTTAAATAAACTCGGGCTAGGGTGATGCTCTAAATGAGTAGAAAGGCCAGTGTCGCGGTTATCAAAGCGTATAACCCTAAAGCCTTTTTTTACTAAGGTGTAGTAAAGCGAGTCGGGCCACACGGTCATTTGTGCGCCTAAACCCATAATAAGTATGATTACAGGGGCTTTTTTATCGCCTTCGTCTTGGTAACTGAGTTTTATACCCTGAGGTGTTTTAATTGTTCGCATAGCCAACTAGCAGTGTTTGCGTTGCTAAAATTATAGACCCTGTTTATTACAACTTGTTGGCAGTAGCCGGAAGCGGTAGTTGCCACTTGGTTAAAATAGCCTGATATTCGCCGTTTTCTTTTAGCGTGTTAAGTGCATGGCTAATAGCGCTTGCGGTGTGTTTATCTAGGGTTTTGTTGGCACTAAAATATAATTTTGAAGGGTAGTCGGTTAAATGAATTCGCTTAGTTATTAAATTGGGATTTAGGCCTGAGTGCTTTAGCTCGTTATTTAACGTAAGTGTGTTGGTTAGTACAAAGTCGATGCGTTTTTTATAAAGCATTTGCCACAGTTGCTGATAGTAGCTTACAAGAACTAGGTTTTTGTCTTCGGTAAAACCGGCGTTTTTTAAATAGGTGGCACTTGAATAGCCACGTATTGTGGCCACTTGGTAAAATTTTGCGTGATTAAGGTGGGTAACTTCATCAGTACGGTTTTTTAAGCTAACTAAATAAGCATCGGCAAAGTATGACTCACCTAGCCAGGTGTATTGCCTTGCTCTAATGGGGGTTTTTAAAAGAGACAACGCAATTGCATTTGGGTTGTTTTTAAGCATTGTAAAAATACGCGCCATAGGAATTATTTCAAACTTGGCGGATAGCTTTGTATGTTTAATGGTGGCTTTGGCTAAATCAACTAATGCGCCGTCGGGTTCGTTATTTTCATTTATAAAATGATAAGGCGGGAGATCTTCTGCTACAAAGGTAATGGTCTGTGCGTTGCACATGGCGCTATAAAGCATAAACACACAAATACTTAATACTACACGCACAAATATAACCCATATTTTTAATTATTATGCGCTCTAGTTTAAAGAGTGTTGATTAAAAGGTATACCATAAATGTTTATTTAATGTGAATAACACTGTGGTTCATTTACGTTTTAAAAATTGTGTGGGTGTGCAATGGTGCCATCGTAAAAAAGCACGATTAAACGAGCTCTGATCTTTAAAGCCTAACAGGTTAGCTAGTTCGCTAAGTGGGAGCGTGCCAATTAACGTGTGGGAGCGGTTTTTTCTTTCTTGTTCGAGCAATTGCGCAAAGGTTACATGTTGTTTTTTTAAATGTCGCTGTAGCGTGCGCGGTGTTACGTTTAGTGCGCTTGCAACTGTAATAAGCTGGCAATTTTGTAATGTTGTTTTTGCAATAAGTAGCTGTTTAACTTTTTCTGTTAGGCACTGCTGGCTTTTAAAATGCGATAGCTGCTGTTGTGAAAGCTGCTTAAATGTAGCATTTACAATGGCGTTATCGGTTTTAAAGGCAAGGTTTAAATAACTGCTCGGAAAATTTATTTGGTTATGCGCTGCGCCGCTTATAACGGGGCATTTAAACCAGGCCTCTAACTGTTGTGTGTGCCTTTTAGGCCAATTATGTATAAAGCTGATACTGCTTGGGCAAAGTGATGCGTTTATTAACTGGCGAATAACGCTTACCCACGCAGTCATGTTTCGTAATACTACTTGTTCATTACAATGAGGATGAGCATGCCAGCGCACCGTAGCGGTGTCTGCCGTTTGCAAAAACTGCGCTTTACCAATATCTGCCACTAAGCTGTCGTAATTTAACAGTGCCTTTATAGCGCTACTTAGGGTATCGCTCGATTCTATTAAATAGCCCAATATACCGTAATCTGCGGGACGAATGTGCATACCTAAAGTAAAACCAAACAGCGCATCGTTTAGCGCTTTTTGGCCATACACAAGCAGCGCATTGTAACTTTGTAAACTAATGCGGGGTGCTAATTGCTGACTATGCTGGCGACTAAATTCAGTAAACCCGATTGCCTTAAGAGCCGTATTAGAATCAATCCCTTGGGTTTGCAAGTAATCTAAAATGCTCGAAAAGTAATGATCAGCCAGTGTATGCATTTGTCGTCTAAAGCTAAAAAATGGTCGTGTATGAGCAAGCTTGCCATGTTCAATTTTTATATGCTAGTTACATGAGTAATTATCTTCGCTGTAAACAATGATCTTTATATCAATAAAGCAAACGCTTAATGCAGATCCTTTGCAAATAATAACCACCTTGTTGGATCATCAACAGTTAGATCGCTTTTTTAATGCCAAGTTTGAGCTAATAAAAACAGCAAATAGCGGTGAGCTAAAAGGCGGTAAAGGCGCTATTAGGCAAGTGAAAATTGCAAATGCCACGTTTAATGAGCGTATAATAATGGCTAACCCCAGCCACATTTGCTACCAAATAGTAGGCAATAAGCCTGTGGCACACCATCAAGGTGATATTTATTTAGTTGCTAATACAGGGGCTAAAAGTATCACTACTGAGCTTAATTATTGTATACGCTGCAAAGCGCCGTGGTGGCTGCCAAATGCTTTGCTAAAACACCTAATTAGTAAAGATATAACCCAGGCATTAAATAAACTGCAGCATTACTTTATGGCGGGCAAAGTATGAGCTCAGAAATTATTTTACTTGCCCTAAGCCCTGTTTTTTTAGTGTTTGTATGCTTTGAATTTGTAAAATTTAAGCGCTATTACAATATAAAAGACAGCCTAGCAAACACCGTTTTAGCCTTGTTGCACCAAGGCGCAGATGCAATGGCACTGCTGCTACTTATGCCATTTTTTCACATGCTTTACGAGTACCGCTTATTTGATATAAAGCTAAGTGTATTAAGCGTTGCTTTTGCATTTTTACTGCAAGATTTTTTGTATTATTGGTTTCATCGTGCGTCGCATCATATTCATTGGTTGTGGGCTGCGCATGTGGTGCACCACAGCTCCACTAAAATGAATTTTACCACTGCGTTTAGGCAAAGCATAATGTACCCAGTAGCCGGCATGTGGGTATTTTGGCTACCTATGATACTACTAGGGTTTGACCCTTTAACCGTATTTAGCGTAGTGGCACTTAATTTGGCGTATCAATTTTTTGTGCACACGCAAATAGTGGCTAAATTAGGCTGGTTTGAAAGCGTATTTAATACGCCATCGCACCACAGGGTTCATCATGCAATTAATAAACGCTACCTTGATAAAAACTTTGCCGGTGTGCTTATTATTTGGGATAAATTATTTGGCACCTTTGTAGAAGAAGACAAAAATCAGCCCTGTAAATACGGCATAGTAGGGCAGCTAAATAGTAATAACCCACTAATAATAACGTTTCATCAGTGGGCTCATTTATTAAAAAGTACCTATACGGCGAAAGGGTTAAAAGCTAAATGCAAAGTACTATTTGGCTACCCAACCAGTAGCGTTAAAGTTAAATAACAGACTTAAAAGTAAAACTGCACTGCAAAACTAGTCGCAGTATTATAGCTGTGCCATTTTTCGTGCTTTATTTGGCTGCGAAGCGCTATGTTACGCGACAGCGCGTAGCTCCAGGTTAGGGCAGCTTCGCTGTGGTTATTAGCATTATTATCGCTTAGCCAAAACATATTACCTGTAAGGGCTAGCTTGTGGTTGTTATTTACTTGCCAAATAACGCCCGCTTCACTGCCTAGTCCAACACTGAGCTGGTTAGTAATATCTCCAGTATTTAGCTCAAACTGTCCCAAAATGTAGCCATGCACACTGTTTGGATTGCCATAAGATTTACCGTATCCACCCTTGGTAAAAAAACGGCCAGAGCGTTTGTTTGGGCTTGGTTGCCTATCAAAGCCCATTTTTATATTCCACGACCAGCTATCAAATACACGGTTATCGGGGGCAAGCGACATAGCATCAAGTAAGTAAAAGTGCTCAATATGGCTATTTCCGCTATCTGATAGGTTGGCTGATAAGTCAAAAAAACTAATTTGTGCACCGGGTATAAAGCCTGCGGGTCTGTCTAGTAAATCATGATAAGCAAGGCGATAAGCTACATTGGTGGTGTTTTGCTGGTTATTATTTTGCACTCTTTTAGCCGTTAGCCTTGAAGAGCCATGGCCTTGCTCTGGTGACGCTTTAGGCTTTGCCGGCTTAGACAAAGGTGAAGGAACCGCATACTTACTGCGCATTAAAAGTAACTTAGTAAGACGAGGGGCTATTTCCTCACGGTTAAGTGCTTTGTCGTAAAATTCAAAATTTAACCATTCGTACGCCATTTCTAATATGGCCACAAGTTCTTGCTGCGAGTAATTACGTGTATTTAATGGCTTGCCTTGCATAAGAGCTCTGGCATCACTTAGTTGTTGATCACTTAATTGTGTTGAATAGTGGAATAACTTAGTGCCAAAGGCGGGACGATAATTTGGCGTTTGCAGTAAATTGTTATCCCTTAACACGGCAACAGTGTCTGAAGGAATAGCCTGCATATTAAATTGTGAGGTTAAGTTAAGCTCCTCATTTGCTAATTGCAGTAACGCGAGTAACTGATAGGAGCAATTTTCGTCTATAAAAAAGTAATCAAAAGTGGCGTGTTGTAGCTCCCACAAATGTAGTAACACCAGCTCAACTTGTTGCTCGGTTAAGTTGAGTTTGTATTCCCAAATATCGCGTGATTCTAAATCATTATATTCGCGTACTTTTTTATAATACGGCATAAGCGAAAACTTACCCGGATAGCTACCAATAAGGCCTTTTAATGCGTACATAGCAGCGTTATCTGAGCCATCAGGTTCTGCCGCAAAGTTTACAGCAAAGGCAATTAGCTCTTTACTACGGGTTTGATCTTTAGCATCGATGCGCAGCAAAGTGTGCCCAAACATAGAAGAAGGGCTGTTCATAAATGCAGTAGGGAATACAAGCGTAACCCCTTTAGGATTAATGACTTGTTGCCAGGCTTTAAGCTCAGCGCAATCAAGAGCAGGCCAATTGTTTTTAATTTTTGATTTTAGCCATGTGTAGCGAGCTGGAAATTGGCAGCTGTATTTTTGTTGACTGCTTTTATTGGCATTAAATGCGTTAATGGTGGCATTTAGCTCATCTACTGGGCTGGTTTTACCTGTAGGCGATAAAAAAAATTCGGCGCTATCTACTTCGCTTTTAAAGCTACCTAATGTGGTATTGCGGTAGTGGCCCAGTTTAAGCCAATAAGGGTGTGTGGCTAAGGTACTTTTTTCAATACTTTTAGCATGTGAATGCGTACTAAAAAGTATGGCTAGCAAAGTAAATAATATTTTTTTCATAATCACTAAATCATAAAAAAGCCGCTAGAGGATACTCTAGCGGCTTTATTTATACATATAAAACC
Organism: Pseudoalteromonas sp. A3; assembly: GCF_025942345.1. NCBI lineage: Bacteria > Pseudomonadati > Pseudomonadota > Gammaproteobacteria > Alteromonadales > Pseudoalteromonadaceae > Pseudoalteromonas > Pseudoalteromonas sp. A3. Next base: position 42,127 of record NZ_JAPCKL010000006.1, on the reverse strand, counting down.
GGCTAATTTAGCTGATTAAGAAAGAGTATAAGAAGCTAGTTGTGCATCGCTTGCTACAACAGCGTTTAGGTTTTCTAACACTGTTTGTGAAGTTACGTTCTCAGAAGTAAATACTGAAGAAAACTGTGCTTGAGCAAGCTTGTTGAATGCTGCTTTATCTTGTTCTGAAACGCCCCAAACCTCAGCAAGTGTTGCTAAAGTTTCGCCTTCACCTTGAGACATATCACGAGCAAGTTGCTCCATGTTGCCATCGATGAATAATGCGATTTTTTCAGAAGAAGTAACTGTACCAGTACCGTCACAACCTAAAGTACCAAATGTGATACCGAAAGTTTGGTTACCAGAAGTACCATTAGTTGTAGCGCCTAAAATTTTAACGCCTTTACCTTGCTGACCAGCAAATAACATAGAGCCTAGGCCACAACCAATATCTTGGTCAGCCATTGCGTTAGAGAAAGGAAGTAAAGAAAGTGCTGCTACTGCGATTATTTTTTTCATATTCATAAATCCATATACGATTAGTCTTTATTTAGGGTAAATAAAGATCGCGGAGGATTCTAACAGAGTTGTAGAAAAAAGGAACATAACTAGCTATGAATTTTTTCATGTTGCGTTTACTTTAAGCAATAAAATAAACAAGTTACTTACTGGTTTTAGCTTGCTTTTAAGAGCTTGGCTTTTTACTTCTTGGCGCTCCGAGTAAAATAAACATGTGGCAAATACAAATAGATAAAAACGCACTCACACCTAACGCACCGCCATAACCATCAAGCTTTGGTACTAGGTATTCAAATAAAAACGAAAATAAAATAGATGAGTTGGCCACGGTATAAATACCAAATCGGTGTGGGGCGCTCATGCCTATAAACGTGCCGCCAAAAAACACGACTGAGTATAAGTCGGGGTTTAGGTTTAAAGCACTTAATAGTAAATAAGCAATAATAGAAAGCGAGGCTGAGGCACGTATGCCGTCAAAACGATTATGTTTGGCTAAGTAAAACGTTAAAAACGCACCTAATAAGGCTATAAATGGGTATTCTAAATTCATAAAACCATTCCTTTGGCCAACATAAATAAAGCCACGCTTGCAAAGGCAACACTGCCAAGCTTACCGCCAAATCCGGTAAACATATTTATGGTAAGCACATATAGACTGGCGCCAATAACAGAAATTATGGCTATTTCCCAATAACTTGTAATTAAGTGTGTAGAGCACATGCCGGCAAAACTACCTGCGTAAATAGCCGCATAGGGATGGTTTTTAAACCGAGCAGGAAAAGGAATAAACGAGCCAATTAGCCCTGTAAGCGCCGCCGAAATAACTAAAGGCAATGCAAAAGTTGTGTGCATGGCAAAGCAGGCTACAAAGCCTAAAAAGAAGGTTATAAACTTTAAAAATAAGAATTTAATCATAGCAGCGCATTTTAAACTAATCCTTTTACGCTTTCTAACTATCTCTAATAAATAAAATGTGGATGTTAGCGTTAAATGTTATTAAGGCTACTTTTTAAGCTGGCTTGGTATTAACTATGCTTATTTGTGGCTGTTAATGTTTCATAAATTATATTTTATGTATAATAGAGGTTATTAATATACAAATTTAAAAGATTAAAGGTAATTTATGTCTAACTGTTTGCACTTGGCTATACCCGCTGGCGATTTAAAAGTAGCGAAAACGTTTTACTGTGATGTGCTTGGCTGTAAAACAGGGAACAGCGAAGAAGGGCGCTGGGTAGACATAGACTTTTGGGGTAATGAGCTCACCTTACACCAAAGCGAAGAGCGCTTACCCACTGTTCGCCACGATGTAGATATGGGCGCAGTGGCGGTACCGCATTTTGGTATTCATTTATCAGAAGATGAATTTAACGGTTTAAAAAAACGTATAGAAGATGCGGGGCTTGAATACCTAGATAAACCGTATCGTCGTTTTGTTGGTGATGAGTTTGAACAAGAAACCTTTTTTATTGAAGATCCAAACGGCAACGTGCTTGAAATGAAAACCATGGTAAACCCTGAGGTTTTATTTAAAAAAGCGTAAGCAATATTTATTAAAGGATAGGCCACTTTTGTAGTGGCCTTTTTTGTACCTATAGATGAAAATAATTACACCGTATGAGTGATATTTATTCACTCTACAGTACGGAATTTTAAACGTAGACTAACGCGCAACTCTCATACTTTATAGTTATTTATGTTGCTGTTAAAACTCACCATTGCGCCATTACTTTTATTATTTATTCACCTTGCTCAAAAACGCTTTGGCAGTTTTGTGAGCGGTATTATTCCGGGCTTGCCTATTACATCGGGCCCTATTTCGTATTTTATTGCGCTTGAGCAAGGTAAGTTATTTGCGAGTAACTCGGCTGTGGCGTCGCTGTATGGCATGAGTGGTATAGGCTTATTTTGTTTTTGTTATGCTGCCATGCTTGCAAAATATGGGGTGGTTAAAGCGCTGTTTGCTGCATTAACACTATGGTGCGCTTTTAGTGCATTTACCTTGTTATTGCCGGTTAATATTGCCTTTGCATCGGTGCTCTCGCTTAGTACTTTATTGGTGCTTGCGCTGGCATCGAGTAAGTTAAAATTTGCGCCCGATGCCAAACCTTTTACCGCTGCGTGGGAGCTGCCGCTAAAAATGCTATTGGTCAGCTGCTTTATTATGTTAGTTACGTTTATATCGGCAAAAATAGGGTCAATGTGGAGCGGGTTACTTTCTACTTTTCCGGTAATTTTGGCGGTTATGGGCAGTATTGCGCATGCAAGTGATAAAAAATACTCGGCGTATAAGGTGCTTAACGGCGGCATTATTGGCTCGTTAGGGGGCTGTGTGTTTTTTGCTGTGATTGCACTCGCGCTTAAGTTTGAATTTGTGATTTGGCAGGTATATGCAGCGGCTGCAGTGTGCTCAACTTTATTTACCATTATTATGAGCCACTATGTAAACCGTAAACAATTTGCCAAGCCGGCTACGGTTTAATAGCAATAAGCAGTATTACTTAAATTTAGCCATCTACTAACGTGAGCGGTTTAACCTTTCGTTGTATTTTTTCATGGTACATGGCGGTGTCGCCCGCTTTTAAAATTTCATCAATAGAGTGGGGCGGTTCACTAAATACGGTAGTACCCATACTCGCTTTAATGGCTATAGGGTCGTTGTTGTGATTTATTGTGAGCCTATTTAAGGCGGTTTTTAAATGATGAGTTTTAGGATTTACCTGCGCATTAGTATAAAAATGTGCAAGTACGACAAATTCATCACCGCCTAAGCGCCCTACAGCATCGCTGCTGCGAACACTGCTTTTTAAGCAACGGGCAACGTTGCATAAAGCGTCATCGCCTACAGCATGGCCGTAGCTGTCGTTTATTTGTTTAAAGTCGTCTAAATCTATATACATCAAACATAATACGCCGCCTTTTTTGGCGTGCATATTGATAAGCGCGGATGATTTTTTAGCCCAGCCCCTGCGGTTTAAAATACCACAAAGGGGGTCGTAGTCGGCTTCGGTTTCGGCGCGCTTTTGTGCAATTCGCATTCGGCTTATACGCCTTGAAACCGCAACAGCTAATAAAAATGATTCAACCGCAAACGCTAACACAAACCCATAACGCTGTATAAACGGGCTTTGGTTAATAAGCAGCACCCTAAAAATCATACTTACTAATACAAAGCTAAGCGCTACAAATACGAGTGTTGCCTCGCGCACACCTTTGAGGGCTTGCATGGCTGCTAAAGTAAAAATAACAGCCACAATAAACAGCGAAGAATAAGCCATTATATGCCCTGCTATTGTCCAAAATAACAGGTCGGTAACGAGCATTTTAAGTACCGCGCATAGCATTACAGTACAGGCCAATGTTTTGAGCAGCTTAGTTAATTTAGGCCAGCGTTTATTAGTCTCGAGTAACGCAAGCATAAACCACGTGGCACTTAGTACGGTTAAGCCAATGCTAAGTAGGTATAAGTTAAAAATAACGCCAGATACATGCTGCGTTACAAATAAATACAGTTGCCCTTCTTGGAGTAAAATAAAGCTGCCAATACAAAAAATGTAAATGCTGTAGAGCTTAAATACACTTTCGTTAAGTCTATGTCCCATTATTAATACATAAAAAATAAGTGTAATGCACAACCCATAAAATGAGCCCATAATCAGCGAATGTTGCTGTGCTTTTTTAAAATAAATATGAGTTGGCTGCCATTTAAACCGCGGTGTGTAATTAAGCTTTGATTCTAATGTTATTGTGGCTGTAAAAGCCCCCGAGTCCATTAAGTAGGCTACTTGCCCTGCTTTTAAGGGCGCTTTTACAGTGTTGTTTTGCTGCCAAGTAAAGCTATCTAGCCCCGGGCGTAAAAAGCTTAGTACGCCACCATTTTTAACAGAGCAACTTATTTGATATTGATTAACACCGCGTTGAGCAGTGAGTTCAGAAGGAGTATTTACCTTTAGCACAGAGGCAGGCGTGGGTGAGTTTAAGTGCTTTATTTTACATGTATCGGCAGCATGAGAATCAAAAGTAATAAATAACGCGAGCAAAGTAATGAAAACAAAAAAGAGCGCCCCCTTATTTTTAGGTGGGAAAAACGTCAATCTATTACCTTTATAGCTCATAAGCGGATCCAATTTTTACTACTTTTTTATACTAGCAGAGCCGGACTATTTAGCTATTAGTTTACTGTTTAATAACGCTTAAAAGTGCGCTATTAAATTAGCTCCTGAGGTGTTTATGCCCGCTAAGTACAAAATAGGCGCAACTTAGTTAAGTAATTAAAAACACCATGTTGATAATTTGGCAATAATATTCGTATTAATTGTTTTAAATGATGATAGTAAACTGTACTCATTGGTTACTAGCCTTATTAACAATAAAACAGGATCACACTATGAAATACTTACACTCATTATTAAGCTCTAACGCAGGCATGGCAGCACTTATTTTACGTGTACCCGTTGGTTTAATTTTAGCAGCGCACGGTGCACAAAAATTATTTGCTTGGTTTGGCGGCTACGGCCTTGAAGGCACAGGGCAGTGGATGGCAAGCATTGGCCTTGAGCCTGGCTACTGGCTTGCAATGATGGCAGGCAGCGCTGAATTTTTTGGCGGCATTGCTTTAGCCATTGGTTTATTAACGCGCCCAGCGGCTGTAGTTACGGCGTTTACTATGCTGATTGCGATATTTAGCGTGCACATTAGTCATGGTTTATTTGTAGCCAACAACGGCTATGAGTTCGCACTTACTTTGTTAGTTGCCACGGCTGCACTGGCTATACAAGGTGCAGGTAGCTTATCGGTTGATAACGTAATTGCTAAAAAGTTAGCGAATAAATCGCTGCCTCAGTAGTAGTAAATAACAATTCAGTGTTAAAAAAATAGCGGCTAAATTAGCCGCTATTTTTGTATGGGTTAAGCGCTGTTTTATTTAGCACTAAATTTTAAAGAGTAGTTGTATTGCTTTTGCTCTAGTAAATACTCTTTATGGGTACTTGGGCTCCACGAGTCATCGCCGCCAACCCCCATATGTTGATGGTCAATATGTACATGTAAGCAATCATCAGCGACTAGCTCATTAGTGTGCTTTGCTTGCGTTAACATGTTTTGTGAGTACTCACTGGCGGCAAACAAAAACGCACCAGTTACGGTTAAATTACTAATGCTTAGTAATTTGCAATCACTACGTACGCCATTATCGGTTGGGAATATATACGGAGTATGTAGCTCATTATATTGTGCGCTGTAATACCCTAAGCGCGCAGCCGCTTTACGATCTGGGTAGTTTTCAAATGGGCCTAAACCAAGCCAATTTACTTGTGTATCGCTTGGTTTATTAAGCGTTGTGCTTACCCCTATGCGTGGCATGGGCGGGAGAGTATCGCTTAGTTGTATATCAACATTTAAGCTAATTTCACCGGTATTACTAAGTGTATAAAGCCAAGTTGTTTTTGCTTGTACTGCGCCATTAAATTCATAACTAAATACACAGGTAATACGTATATCTACGGTTGATTGCACTACTTCAAACGAGCGACATGTACGCTGCCACTGCCCAATACCTGCTCTCAACCAGCGTGCTTCCCATGCGTTAGGGTCTAGGTTGTCTACTTCGCTTACGCCTATGTCGTTATCAAGCGGGGCGCGGTAAAAATTATCAACCAATGGGCTTTTAATAACTTGGGTTTGATTGTGCAGCCATTGCTCAATAAGGCCTGATTGGCTATTAAACACAAGTTTAAAGGTATCGCCTTCAATGCTTAGCTGTGTGTTGGTTTCGCTAATATTTAGTGCGCCGTGCGTTGAGGCGTTTGTTAACGCAGGCGAAAATGCATCAGCGCTCAAACTTTGGCTATTTATAAGCTTAAATTGCTCGGTGTTTAATACATGCTCGGCATTTGCAAAGCTTGAGTCGTTAATCAGTGCAACATCTAAATTAAGGTGATATTGCGCACCTGCTTTAAACACCGTTTTTGTATTAATCGTTAGCGTTTGCGTGCTTTGCGGAGAAATATTAATAACTTGCTCGCCTTGCTCTACACATTGGCCATTTTCTATTAACTGCCAAACCAGTTTTTCGTTATCGGTTGCTCTAAATACATAATCACTAAATACATCAACGGTGTATTGGTTTTGAGTTTGCTCACGCAGTGTAAATTGTAAATGTTGCTGGCTGTATTTAGCTTCAAACAGGCTTGGGTGCGGTGTACGGTCTGGAAATAATAAGCCGTTAATACAAAATTGGCGGTCGTTTAGCTCATCACCAAAGTCGCCACCGTAAGCCCAGTAATGCTTACCGTTTTTATCTGTTTTAGATAAACCTTGGTCTACCCAATCCCAAATAAAGCCACCTTGCAGGCGTGGGTATTCTCTAAATGCTTGCCAGTAATCGTCAAAGCTACCTAGGCTGTTACCCATTGCATGGGCGTATTCACATAAAATAAGTGGGCGCGTTTCACCCGGTAGGCTTAACCATTTTTTAATAGAATATTTAGGTACGGCGTCGTCGGCAACATGGGTATCTACACGGGCA
>NZ_JAPCKL010000006.1:34065-35038 GCF_025942345.1 Pseudoalteromonas sp. A3 | reverse complement strand
CGATGGGTCAAAGCTTTTAGACCAGCCGTACATCGCATCGTGGTTGGCACCGTGCCCGCATTCGTTACCCAGTGACCAAATAATAATAGAGGGGTGGTTTTTATCGCGCTCAACCATTTGCGTATAGCGCGACATAAATGCGCCAGCCCACTGCGGATCGCTGGCAAGCCTACCCATAGGAAACATGCCGTGAGTTTCTATATTGGCTTCGTCTACTACGTATAAACCTAGCTCGTCACACAGCTCGTAAAAACGAGGGTGGTTAGGGTAGTGAGCGGTACGTACAGCATTAAAGTTATTTTGCTTCATCAGCTTAATATCTTCAATCATGTCGGCAGTACTCACCGTGTGGCCGTTTTCTGGGTGATGCTCGTGGCGATTAACACCGCGAATAAGTAGCGGTTTGCCGTTTAAGCAAAGCTGCCCGTTGAGCATTTCTACTTTTCTAAAGCCAATGTTATAGGCTTCTACATCTACTGTATTGCCTTGCTCATCTAACAGGCTTACAACACAGCGGTATAAGGTCGGGGTTTCAGCGGTCCACTTTTTAGGGTTTTGTATATCAATTGTTTGAAATACGACATCGCTCCAACCGCCTTTTTCATCAACGCGTTTATTGTTAGTGCTTTGTATGTGTGGCTCACACAGTGCTTGTTCACCATCAAAAACCTGTACTGCTACTTGGTAGTTATTTGGCGCATCTATTGCGGTTTTTATATGTAGCGCTGCATCGCGGTAGCAGGCGTCTAAATCTGGGGTTATAAATACATCACGTATTTGGTGTTGCGGTTTAGTAAGTAAATTAACATCGCGGAATATACCGCTTAGCCACCACATGTCTTGATCTTCTAGGTAACTGCCATCGCTCCAGCGAATAACCATAACCGCAATGCGATTAGTACCTGCAACTAACAGCTCGCTTAAATCAAATTCGCTTGGTAAGCGGCTATCTTGCGAGTAGCCCACCCATTGA
>NZ_JAPCKL010000006.1:0-34018 GCF_025942345.1 Pseudoalteromonas sp. A3 | reverse complement strand
ATGGTTACGCTGAGCTAATTGCTCCGCCGTAACAGAAAACTCAGTGCGGTAGCAACCTGTTGGGTTATCGCTTGGTACAAATGGCGGGTTTACTGCAAAGGGGTATTTAACATTACAATAAATAGGTTTATCAAAGCCGTGTAGTTGCCAGTTAGAAGGCACTGGAATACTTTGCCAGTCGCTGGCGAGTGCCTCACTTAGTAATGACTCATCAACCGCTTCGGGCTTATCAAATAATTTAAAATCCCACTGGCCGTTTAAACTTTGTTTTTGTAATTGTGTGTTGGTACGGGCATGGTCAACGCTTTTAAAACCATTAAGTGGGCTGTGCGCTTTTACTTGATTAACTTGCATCGAAATAGGGTTTTCCCAATCGCGGCGGTTAATTATGTGCTGTAGTGAGTTCATTCGTGTCCTATTGCATGTGTGGCAATTATAGTGGCTTAAATATAGCTAAAATAATGCGTTGCGGTTATGCTTAAAGCTCTCTTTTATTTATCCAAAACTATCATTTTAAATTATGCGCAACACCATTGTAGATGTACTCGATATTGGCCCAGAGTGTACAGAGCGGTTTATTGATTTAGCCACGCTTTCGCAAATGCCAAGCCTTGAAATAGAGTTGGCAGGTTGCTCAAATTTATTGGGCGATTATTGTGTTGCACGTACTAACCCGCTTGAACACACTCTGTTTTATACTTTGGGTGGTCAGGGCACGCTAAAAACCATTAATAACCAATATCCACTTGCCGAAAATAGCTTAGCTATATTGCCAGCACGGCAAAGTTTTGAGGTTGAAATAGCAAGCGAAAACTGGGATGTGATTTGGCTAAACCTTGCAAATACCAAGCGCTGGCAACATTTAAATTTAGCGCAGGCTAAAGTATTAACTAATCAGCAATTAGCGCCATTACATTTAGCGATGGAGCTTTTATACAGCGAGGCAAACGCTACTTTGCGCGAAGGCGTAATGCCTATTTTAAGCCATTACTTAAATACTACGCTTCAAAGCGAGCCGCAAATAGGCTCACACAACAGATTAACTAGCTTGTTTTTAGAAGTAGAAGAGCGCCTGCAGTTTGATTGGACAATAGAGGCTATGTGCGAACAAGTACATTACTCAGCACCGCATTTACATAGGTTATGCCAAGCGCAATTTGGTAAAAGCCCAATGCAGCAGCTTATTTACTTACGTATTAAACGGGCTAAAAACTTGCTACTAAATACCCGCTGGCCTGTTGCCCATATTGCCGCTTATGTGGGGTATCCTAATATATTTAATTTTTCTAAACGGTTTAAAAAATCAGTGGGCGTGTCACCCACTGAGTTTAGAAAAATGAGCATTTAAAAAATAGCTTGGTATAAAAAGCCTGCACCAATAGCCATAGTAATAATGACAAACAAAAAGGCGGCTATCATTTGGTTTTTAAAAATTGATTTAAGCAAAATAACTTCTGTTAAGCTTGCGCCCGCGCTGCCAATTATTAATGCCATTACCGAGCCAAGCGCCATGCCTTTTTTGACCAATGCGGCACTGAGCGGAATAACGGCTTCGGCTCTAATATAAAGTGGAATACCAATAATGGCTGCAATAGGAATGGCATACCACATACCATCGCCCGCATATTTAGCAATTAGCTCGGTAGGAATAAAGCCATAAATAAACGAGCCTATTGCTACCCCTAGCATTAAGTACGGAAACACTTGTTTAAAGTCTTTAAAGGTGGCGTGCCACACTTTTACCCAGCGATTAGGCTGCGCTTTTTTAGGCTCTATTGCTTTAGGTTCGCCGCAGTTTGTGGTTGCACAGCTTGGCTCAACTTCTTTAGGCTCACTACAGCTTGGTTTTGCGCAGCTACTAGTAGATTCTGTGTTGTAAGCTTCTGGTTTTACATACCTTTCAAAGCCTAGCTTTTCAAGGGTATAGCCTGCAACAACCGACACCACCATAGCCACTAAAAAGTAAAATAAAGCGACCTGCCAGCCAAAGGTAATTACAAATAACCCAATGATCACCGGGTTAAGTAGCGGGCTGCCAAATAAAAATACCATCATAGGGCCAAAGCCCGCTCTCGCTCTTAATAATCCTTTTAAAAACGGAATGGTTGAGCACGAACAAAATGGTGTAATAGCCCCCAATAAAGCAGCAACAACGTAACCCTTACCGTTTTTTGAACTTAAAATGGATTGAATTTTTTCGGGTGTTATAAATAGCTGTAAAACACCCACTAAATAACTAATAACAATAAATAAAATAGTTAACTCTGTAGCTAAAAAGGCAAACATGCCTAACGCCTCTTTTGCCATTGCTAGCATTTCATTACTCATAACGCACTCCAAAGTACACAAGGTATAACTTACGTTAAGTAAGTTATATTTCGAATTTTATGGAAGTATATTGATGAGCAACAATATCGTCAATACTTTATTTCTAGATATATAGAAATGATTTTTATGCCCTTGTTTTTAAATGTTTTATTTTTTAACTTTTAAGGTAACTTGCTAATAAAGCTGTATTTAAAGATTCAAATTGTTATTATTTCTAATAATTTAGAAATTACGAGGTTGTAATGGAAATTATCGACGTTGCAAAAGCATTAAAAGAATTAGGCCATCCTACGCGTTTAACTATATATAAGCGTGTAGTTAAAGCAGGGCACACTGGAATTAGTGTTGGCAATATACAAGAAGAGCTAAGCATGGCGGGCTCTACACTTTCGCACCATATATCGGGCTTAGTTAACGCTGGGCTAATTAGCCAAAGGCGCGAAGGGCGCACGCTTTATTGCGTGGCTATGTACCAGCGCTTAGACGATGTAATTGGTTTTTTACAAAACGAATGTTGTGTAGACGAAGGGCAGTAAACTTTTATCAACGGTTTTGCGCGTTGTTTATTGACCTCAAGACGCGTGCGGGTTTAATATGCCGCTGTTCCTAGTTTGTAAAATAGGAACCTACTTTAAATTTAATTAGGTAATGGATGCGCTCAAACTACTTTTTAGTCGTGATACTTCTTGTGCTTGTACACAGCTTTATTAGCTGTGATGCTGCCGCGTATCATTTACAAGAAGAAGTCGATCATGCTTCGCACATTCAGTCTGTGGCCGATACAAACGATGAAGACGCGCAACCACCTACTGAAATTCATGCCCATCAACATTGCCACTGTGGTTACTACAGTACACTAAATCACTCTATAAACCCTGAAAAAAGCCAAGCAGCTCAGCCTGCTTGCTACAATGGTTTAAATTACCCACCAGATGTTCCGCCACCCAATTTTTATAGCTAGTTTTTAATTTTAAACACTTTGTATATAACTGCCTGCGCCTGTTCGCTACAAGGCTAGTTATGTACATATTTAGGTTGCTTAATCGCGCTTGTTTTTAAAATAGGCATAGTGATTAAGCCAACTCTGTTTGTTAAAACGGATATGCTATATGAACAAAAAACTACTTATGCTGGTGGCGCTACTGTGTGCATTACCAACATTGAGCGCTTTGGCAAAAAGCGAGCCTCAAAACGTATTAACGCTAAAGCAAGCGCTTAAAAATACCGAGCAGCAAAACTTACAGCTTAAACGCTACCCTTACCATCAAAAAATATTAACCGCGCTTAAAAGCCAAGCCGCGCTTTCACCTAACCCTGAGCTGAGCTTTGAAGCTGAAAACTTTTTAGGAACTCATGGCTCTCATGCGTTTTCGGGGGCGCAGTACACGCTGGCTTTGAGCCAGTTAATTGAGCTTGGCGATAAACGCCAAAATCGTATTAATTACGCTACTGCAAATATAAAAGCGCAAACAATTGAGTATAAAAATACTCGGTTAGCACTTTTAGCAACCACCGCTGAGCGTTATTACCAAGTGCTAAAATTTCAGGCGTTAATTGCACTAAACAGTGAGCGTAAAAACACTGTTAAGCAGGCACTCAACGCAATTGAAAAACGCGCTAAAGCCGGTGCGGTCTCAAGTGCTGATGTAACCCGCATGCGTTATGCATTAAGCCAAGTAGATTTAAACACGGCCATGCTACAAAGTGAATTTGAGCGCTCTCGCTTAGCACTCAATGAGCTTTGGCAAGAGGAGCAAGTGAGTGATTACTATGCGGGCGATTTATCACAAATAGCTGCTATTAAAAGTGAAGCCGCGCTACTTGATATGGTAAATGCAGCACCAGAATTTGCACTGCTACAGCAGCAATACATGCAACAAACGGCTAATTTAGCACTGCAAAAATCAACGGGTCAAAGTGATTTAACCCTTGGTGGTGGTGTGCGATATAACCAGCAAACTGATGCCAGCTCGTTTGTGTTTTCGTTTTCAATGCCGCTGCAATTAAGTAATGCTAATAGCGGTAATATTGAGGCGGCACAGCATCAACTTACGCTACTTAATGAACAACAAGGGCAATTACGTATTCAGTTACGTAAGCAAATACGCACGCTCTATGCGTATTACCAAGGCAAAAGCACACAGGCACAGCTTTTAACACAGCAGGTTATTCCACAAGCGCAAACGCTTATAAAACAAAGTTTAAAAAGCTATCAACAAGGGCGAATATCGGTATTGCAATTACTCGATGCACAGCAAGCTTTATTTGATTCTAAACGCGCACTTATCAACACCCATAGCGAGCTATATCAAGTACTCCTTACCCTTGAGCGTTTAACTGGCCAACCTTTAATTGAGACTCATCAATCATGAATAAAACTCTTATCGCATTATTAATTACGCAATTACTTACACTCCCACTTTTAAGTAGCACGGCTATGGCGTCGGCTAATCATCACGCAGAAGGTCACGAAGAAGGCCATGAAGATGAACACCAAGAAAAAGGCCCGCATGGCGGCTTTTTACTAACCAATAACGCCCTTGATTTAGAGCTTAAATTAACCCAGTTTGCCGGTAATACTGAGCTGCGAATATATGGGTTTAAGGACAATAAAACCGTTGATATAAACCAGTTGGACGTAACCATAAACGTGCAGCGTTTAAGTGAAGAGCCACAGCTAATTCGCTTTAAAGCTGAAGGTGACTATTTAGTAAGTACCGTGAGCGTAAACGAGCCGCATTCTTTTAAGCTTGATGTAATGGCTCGCTATAAAGGCGCTGAAATAAATTATCATTATGAGCAAGAAGAAGGGCGCACAACGCTAAGCGAGAAAGCAGTTGAACGCGCTGGTATTAAAACTGACATTGCAAAAGCAGGTAGCGTTGAGCTAACCGATACTTTATTTGGTGTTATAGCACCCACTGCGCAGAGCACCGTTGAAGTAATGGCGCCTTATACCGGCTTAGTTAACGATATTTTTGTAAGTATTGGCCAAAACGTTAAAAAAGGCGATAAGCTTGCCAGCATAACCAACCGCGAAACCCTACAAAATTACACCATAAAAAGCCCAATTACAGGTGTTATTACCGAGCAATATTTAAAGCGCGGCGAGCTTGCCAGTAGCGCTTTAATGCAAATAGTAAACCTTGAAACCGTATGGGTTGAGCTGTCGGCCTTTCCCGATAACATTGAAAAGCTCGCCATAGGGCAAAGCGCTACAGTGTACGACTTACATCATCATTTAAATGCCCAAGGTGAGGTGTTTTACATAGCCCCAATGATGAGTGGCGGGCACATTGCACGTGCGCGAATCGAGCTTAAAAACCCTGATGGCCATTGGCGACCAGGTATGCATGTTAATAGCGACATTAGTACTGCAAAAGTAGATGCGGCTGTACGCGTCAAAGCGATTGCTATTCAGGAATTTAACGGCAAACCTAGCGTGTTTATAAAAAGTGGCAATGTGTTTGAAGTACGCCCAGTAAAACTCGGTGCTAAAAACAGCGAATGGGTAGAAGTGCTTGAAGGGCTTTCGCCAACCAGTGAGTACGTAACTGAGAACAGTTATGTAATTAAAGCCGATATTTTAAAAAGCGGCGCAAGCCATTCACATTAGGAGGCAGCATGATTAACTGGATAGTTTCGTTTGCGGTTAAGCGCCGCATGATGGTGCTTGCACTCACACTTTTATTTGCTGGGTTTGGCGTATACAACACACAAAATTTAGCCGTTGATGCCGTACCCGATATAACTAATGTGCAAGTGCAAATAAATACCAAAGCGCCGGGCTTTACCCCGCTTGAAGCCGAGCAGCGTATTACGTATTTAATTGAAACTGCAATGGCGGGTATTCCAAAGCTTGATTATACCCGCTCAATTTCGCGTTATGGTCTTTCGCAAGTTACCGTTATTTTTAATGAAGGCACCGATATTTATTGGGCGCGCCAACAAATATCAGAGCGCATACAAAGTATTCGATCAGACTTGCCAGCCAATATTGAACCAAACTTAGGGCCAATTGCTAGCGGGCTAGGGGAGATTTTTACTTATTCTGTGCATGCAAATAACGGTGCATTAAAAGATGATGGTACGCCATTTAATGCAGAAGATTTACGTACCCTGCAAGATTGGGTTATTCGCCCGCAGCTATTAAAAGTAAAAGGCGTTACCGAAATAAACAGCCAAGGAGGCTTTGAGCGCCAGTACCAAGTAGCGCCCATGCCAGAAAAACTACTCGCTTATAAGCTCACGCTAAGTGATGTTATTACAGCACTTAAATTAAATAACAGTAACCAAGGTGCAGGGTTTATAGAGCGTTTTGACGGGCAATATTTAGTGCGCTCACCAGGGCAATTAAAAACCATTGATGATATAGCCAATACCGTGGTTGCTAAGCGCGATGATGCACCCGTTCGCATAAAAGATGTGGCCAACGTGCGTTTAGGCAAAGAGCTCAGAACCGGCGCCGCTACTTATAATGGTAAAGAAACCGTGCTTGGCACCGCCATGATGCTCATTGGTGAAAACAGCCGCGTAGTGGCAAAAGCCATGGCTGAAAAACTTAAAGATGTACAACTTAGCTTACCAGCTGGTGTAGTGGTTGAGCCCGTGTACGACAGAACAACCCTTGTTGATAAAACCATAGACACTGTAAAAACCAACCTGTTTGAAGGCGCGGTGCTGGTGGTTGTTATTTTACTGCTACTACTGGGTAATGTAACTGGCGCATTAATTACGGCCATGGTTATTCCGCTTAGTATGTTATTTGCCATTACAGGTATGGTAGGTAATAGAGTGTCGGGTAACTTAATGAGCCTAGGCGCAATCGACTTTGGTTTAATTGTTGATGGCGCTGTAATAGTAGTTGAAAACTGTTTAAGGCAACTTGGCCTTGCGCAACATAAGCATGGCAGGCTACTTACACTAAACGAGCGTTTAAATGTGGTAACCGCCGCCACTAAAGAAGTGTTCAGCCCAGCAGTATTTGGCATTTTAATTATTATGCTGGTGTATTTACCGCTGTTTGCACTAAGCGGGGTTGAGGGCAAAATGTTTCAGCCAATGGCATTTACCGTTGTAGCTGCACTAGTTGGCGCACTTATTTTTGCCATTACCTTTGTACCTGCCGCTATTGCGGTATTCGTACGTGGCAAGGTGAGTGAAAGCGAAAATGCAGTTATGCGAGGTATTAAAAAAGGCTATAAACCGCTACTTGGTCTATCGCTTAAGTTACCGTGGGTGATGGTATGTATTGCGGGTATTTTAGTGATTGCACTTGGCTTTAAAGTTAAAAATATGGGCGCTGAGTTTTTACCGCAGCTAGATGAAGGCGATATAGCCATGCATGCACTGCGTATTACCGGTACCGGTATTGAGCAATCGGTAAAAATGCAAAAAGAGCTAGAGCAAGCCATTTTAGCCATACCTGAAGTTGAAAAAGTATTTTCAAAAATTGGTACTCCCGATGTAGCAAACGATCCTATGCCACCTAACGTTGCCGACACCTTTTTAATGTTAAAACCGCGCGAGCAATGGCCTAACCCCGCTTTAAGCAAAGAAGAACTGGTTAAGCAAATTCGTCATTTAGTCAATGAAGTACCCGGTAATAACTATGAGTTTACCCAACCAATAGAAATGCGCTTTAACGAGCTAATTGCTGGCGTGCGCGCCGATGTGGCTGTGCGTATTTATGGCGATGATTTATCAACATTAAAACAGTTCGGTGAGAAAGCCACAGCCTTGGTACAAAATATTACTGGTGCAACCGATGTACGCCTTGAGCAAATGGAAGGCCTGCCTACGCTTTCGGTTACGCCGCTTCGTGACCACATGGCGCTGCTAGGTTTAACAGTAACCGATATACAGCAAAGTGTAAGTGCTGCTATAGGTGGTGTGCAAACTGGGCTTATTTATGAAGGCGATAAACGCTTTTCGTTATTAGTGCGTTTAGATGAGCGTTGGTCGAGCGATGTAACACAGCTTGCACGTTTACCTGTTGCAGTGCCAAAAAGTGCTAATCCCGACCTTGCATTTGTACCGCTTGGGGAAGTAGCAAATATTAGTATTAATAAAGGGCCTAATCAAATAAACCGTGAAAGCGGTAAGCGTAATGTTGTAGTAACTGCAAATGTAGAAGGGCGCGATTTAGCAAGCTTTGTAAGCGATGCGCAAGCCGCTTTAAATTCGCAGCTTAATTTATCTAGTGGTTATTGGATTGAATACGGCGGCACGTTTGAACAACTAGAATCGGCAAGTAAGCGGCTATCGCTGGTGGTACCGGTTACTTTATTACTTATATTTGGCCTGCTTTATAGCGCGTTTAATTCACTTCGTGATTCGTTAATTATATTTAGCGGCGTACCACTTGCCCTTAGTGGTGGTGTGCTTGCGTTACTGCTACGCGATATGCCGTTATCAATATCGGCAGGTGTGGGGTTTATCGCGCTAAGTGGTGTAGCGGTATTAAATGGCGTGGTTATGCTGTCGTTTATTAAGCAGTTAAGAGCCGATGGGCTTAGTTTAATAGATGCAATACAAACCGGTGCGCTCTCGCGCCTGCGCCCAGTACTTATGACGGCTTTAGTGGCGAGTTTAGGGTTTATTCCTATGGCGCTAAATACAGGCACCGGCGCTGAGCTACAAAGGCCGCTGGCAACGGTTGTGGTTGGCGGAATTATTTCATCAACTCTACTGACGCTATTAATATTGCCTGCACTTTATAAATTAGTGCATGCAAAGTTTACTAGGCATAAAAAGGCTGAGCTTATTTAGTATAGTCTGCAATTTTTTTAATATAAATTATCTATCTGGTTAAATATCTTAACTAAAATAAGCACTCATTTTTTACTTTACTGTGAGCAGAGGAATAGAGTTAAAGGTACTATAGGTATGCAAAACCATCATTTTTCGGCTGATTTCCTAAAATATTAGGCCTTGAGTGAAACAGAGCTAACAAGATATGTCGTGTAGCAGTATAAAGCTATTTTAATGGCTTTTTACTGCTAACTTTTTGTTTATAAAATCGCGCATTTCATCGGTTAATACACTGCTAGAAATATATTGCATACCTTTATTATGGTGCACTAAGTAGCCGTGGTTAGTTTTAATAATATGGGTTATTTCTGCCCACTTAAATGTATGGCTTTTATAGTGGTTTTCGGTGCTAATAGCGTCATCGGTAAACGAAAGAGTAACCGTTGAGCCCGAAGCACGACTAAACATTTGGCGCGTAACCCACCAAGGCCTGCGGTAATAAAAGGCAACGCATTCTAATACACCCAGCATTATTAAAAATGTACCTAGGTAATGATCATCCATAGCGTAAATACTAATTAAACCTAAGCACACCAGTAATGCCAGCAAAAAATACTTTGGCTTGGCTGCTTTACTATAAGAGTGGGACTCGTCAAAGCATTCGTAGTAGTAGGGTTTATCGAGTGTGTAAGTGGTGGTCAGTGCCATAATTGCTAATAAGTAATAGTTTTCGCTATTTTAACAAGCTAGCGTAAAAATCACACCCGTTAATGTAGGCTATGCATTATAAGAGTTAGAAGCCGCTTTTTATTAGCGCACAAAAAAACGGCTTATTAAAAGCCGTTTTTTACGTTACCAAACAGATTAACAGTTAGTTTCTTCTGCGTTAACGCCTTCTTTTACATTTTCGCATGCATCTTCAACAGAGTTTTGCACGTCAGTTACTGCTTCATCAATACGCTCACCTGCTTCTTCTGCATGGTTGTCTTCACAACCCATCATAAAGAAACCTGCAAATACGGCGATTAGTGCTGCTTTTAAAGTTGTTGAGTTCATAATGTAATTCCTTGTATATGTTGATTGTTTAGTGTTTTAAGTATGTTAGTAGCTACCTGGGCGATTTACCGCGCAGCGCACCTGAAACTAAAGAAATCACTAAAAGTACTAAAAAGATAAAGAATATAATTTTTGCTATACCAGCTGCGGCACCTGCGATACCACCAAAACCTAACACTGCAGCGATTAAAGCAATAACTAAAAATGTAATTGTCCAGCGTAACATTGTTTTCTCCTTGGTTATCAAATTCGTTCGAAAGTAATAATGCCAGTTGCGTGCCAGAGTTTAATTTTATTATTTTTCAATATGTTATGGTTTTTGGGGCGAAGATTATAAATTTAGGATTGGTAAGTTTTACGTTTAACGATGTAACTTATTCACACTATTGTAAAGAGAGTAAAAAAATAAATATTTTTTGCGCGCTGCTTTACTAGTCTTGGTAAGACCAATTTACATTTTAGCCAAGCTGATTTTTTACCTGCCGTTTAACTTACTATTTTTTATAGTTTTTAAGTTTTTTTGGGTTTAACCATATAACCTTTGCCTATAACGGTTATTTTTATCATCTATATCTAAGCTAATTTAACCCTGTATTAGCTATGTTAACTATTGTGACTGTATGTTAGTTTAATTTTAATTGGTTTTACCAATTGACAGGTGGTGGACAAAGTTAAAAGTTTTGTTATCATTCGGTGAATAATTATTTAAATAAAGCGGTTTTTTATATCGCTATATAGTGCAGGGGGAGAAAAATGGATATAGGAGCTGTACTCACAACCGCAGGTAGCTTGATGCTTACGGGCATGGTGGGCGTGTTTGTATTTCTTTCAATATTGATTGGTGCTGTGTCACTCATGTCTAACTTGGTTGCTCGTTTTGACGAGGCTGAAGTTGCAATACCGGTTAAATCACCATCTTTAAAATCTCAAGGTGTGCCAAACGAGCACATCGCTGCTATTAGTGCTGCCATTGCTCAGTACAAATCAAATAATAAATAAGAGGCACACATGGCTAAATTAAAATTAACAGAACTTGTTTTACGCGATGCTCATCAGTCTTTACTTGCAACCCGTATGCGCTTAGATGACATGCTACCTATTGCTAGCAAACTTGATGATGCCGGTTATTGGTCTATTGAGTCGTGGGGCGGCGCTACGTTTGATTCGTGTATTCGTTATTTAGGTGAAGATCCGTGGGAGCGTATTCGTGCCCTTAAAAAAGCAATGCCTAATACTAAACAGCAAATGCTATTGCGCGGGCAAAATTTATTGGGTTACCGCCACTATGCCGATGACGTGGTAGAAAAGTTTGTAGAGCGTGCCCACAAAAATGGTGTAGATGTATTTCGTATTTTTGACGCCATGAACGATGTACGTAACTTAGAAACGGCAATTAAAGCAGCTGTAAAAGTAGGAGCACACGCACAAGGCACTATTTCTTATACTGTAAGCCCTGTGCATACTCTTGATATGTGGTTAACCCTTGCAAAACAGCTAGAGGATTTAGGTTGTCACTCTATTTGTATTAAAGATATGGCAGGCTTATTAAAACCATACGATGCAGAGCAACTTATTAAAGGGCTAAAAGAAACCGTTTCTATCCCTATTGCTATGCAGTGCCATGCAACCACCGGTTTAAGTACCGCTACGTATCAAAAAGCCATTGATGCAGGCATTGATATGCTTGATACCGCTATTTCTTCAATGAGTATGACTTACGGTCATTCAGCTACAGAAACCATTGTAGCAATTGTTGAAGGTACGCCCCGCGATACCGAATTAGATTTAAACCAGCTAGAAGAAATAGCGGCTTATTTTAGAGATGTACGTAAAAAGTACGCTGCCTTTGAGGGGAGCCTTAAAGGTGTTGATGGCCGTATTTTACTCGCACAAGTACCTGGTGGCATGTTAACCAACATGGAAAACCAACTTAAAGAGCAAGGCGCAGCAGATAAGCTAAATGAAGTATTACTTGAGATCCCACGCGTGCGTGAAGATTTAGGTTTTATCCCGCTAGTTACTCCAACATCGCAAATTGTAGGCACACAAGCAGTACTAAATGTGCTTACGGGTGAGCGTTATAAAACAATTACCAAAGAAACCGCCGGTGTTTTAAAAGGCGAGTATGGTTTAACACCAGCACCTATGAATAAAGAGCTGCAAGAGCGAGTGCTTGATGGCAGCGAGGTTATTACGTGTCGCCCTGCAGATAATATAGCCCCAGAGCTTGCATCGCTTGAAGCAGAGCTGCAAAAAGAAGCGCAAGAACAAGGCTTAACACTTGCTGATGAGCAAATAGATGATGTGCTTACCTATGCATTATTCCCACAGGTTGGCCTTAAATTTATTAAAAATCGCAACAACCCAGATGCCTTTGAAGCAGTGCCAAGTGCTGATGATGCAAACGCTAAGCCTGCAGCAAAACCTGCAAGCAACAAAGGTGTTAGCGCTGAGCAATACAGCGTTAAAGTTGACGGTAAAGTTTACGATGTAGTGGTTGCACAAGGTGGCGAGCTTAAAGAGGTAACGCTAAAAGATTCAGAGCACTTACCACAATCAGCATCGGTTGCATCAGGTGAAACACTGAATGCGCCACTGGCGGGTAATATTTTTAAAGTAAAAGTAAAAGCAGGCCAAGCCGTAAACGAAGGCGATGTGGTTGTTATTATGGAAGCGATGAAAATGGAAACCGAGGTTCGTGCAATGCACTCAGGTACTGTGGCTGAGGTCTTAGTGTCTGAAGGTGATGCTGTGACAACGGGCGATGCAATTATAGCGATGGCGTAGGAGTAGCTTTAATGGAAGGTCTTTTAAACCTTTGGCATGCTACCGGCATTGCTAACTTTACGTTTCCTGGCTTAATAATGATTGCGGTAGGGTGTTTGTTGTTGTTTTTAGCCATTTCTAAAAACTTTGAACCCCTATTACTGCTGCCGATTGGCTTTGGCGCAATACTGACTAATATTCCGGTTGCTGGGCTTTCTGACCCAGGTGGTTTGCTTTATTACGTGTATTACGTAGGTATTGATACGGGGATCTTCCCTTTATTAATTTTTATGGGAGTAGGGGCGCTAACCGATTTTAGTGCGCTTATTGCCAACCCGCGTATGTTATTACTGGGTGCAGCCGCGCAGTTTGGTATTTTTGCCACCTTGTTTGGGGCCATTTTATTAAACTATGTACCTGGCTTTGAATTTAGCTTACAAGATGCCTCAGCCATTGCCATTATTGGTGGTGCCGATGGCCCTACAGCCATATTTTTAGCATCTAAGCTTGCCCCTGATTTACTAGGTGCCATTGCGGTTGCTGCTTATTCTTACATGGCGTTAGTGCCAATTATTCAGCCGCCTATTATGCGCGCATTAACTACACCTGATGAGCGTGCTATTAAAATGCCAGAGCTGCGCAAAGTATCTAAAAAAGAAAAAATAGTATTTCCTTTAATGGTACTGAGCTTAACCGCTATGTTTTTACCAGCGGCTATTCCCTTAGTAGGCATGTTCTGTTTAGGTAATTTAATGCGTGAGTCTGGTGTTGTGGATAGGCTTAGTAACAGTGCCCAAAACGAAATTATTAATATAACCACGATATTTTTAGGTTTGGCAGTGGGCTCTAAACTAGCGGCTGATCAGTTTTTAACTGTAGAAACCATTGGTATTTTGGTGCTCGGTGCGCTGGCATTTGCTATTGGTACAGCGTCGGGTGTGTTTATGGCAAAAGGCCTTAACAAGCTTTCTAAAACACCTATTAACCCTTTAATTGGTGCTGCGGGTGTATCAGCTGTACCAATGGCGGCGCGTGTAGTTAATAAAGTTGGGCTTGAAAATAACCCACATAACTTTTTACTTATGCATGCTATGGGGCCAAACGTAGCTGGAGTACTAGGAAGTGCCGTAGCCGCAGGTATATTACTGGCGCTTGTTGGCTAGTATTTAGGATTTAATCCAACCGATTAGCGCAGTTTACTGCGCTTTTTTTATGCCTATAAAACTGCACGTATTAAAGTTTGTTTGCAGACGTGTTTTTGTTTACAGTGAGGGCTATGCACACTAATAAGGATAGTCATCATGCTTCACACCCCTTTGGCAAAATATTTACCTCATGTTAGTAGACTCGTTTTTGGCTGTATGGGCCTAGGCGGCGGTTGGAATAAAGACGCCATTACTAAGGCTCACTTAAAGCAAACTCACGAGTGTATTGATGCAGCCATAGCTGGCGGCATTAACTTTTTTGATCACGCCGATATTTATACCTTTGGCAAAGCCGAGCAGGTATTTGGCCAAGCACTAGCTGAGCGACCAGAGCTGCGCGAGCACATGTATATTCAATCTAAATGCGGTATACGCTTTGAAGATGATAAAGGCCCTAAACGTTACGATTTTTCGGCCAAGTGGATTGAAGAGTCAGTTGAAGGTTCACTTAAACGTTTAAACACCGATTATCTTGATGTGCTTATGCTTCATCGCCCTGATCCGCTAATGGAAGTAGAAGAAATTGCACAAGTATTTAGCTGTCTTCAAGAAAGCGGCAAAGTACGTAATTTTGCCGTATCAAACATGCAGCAGCACCAAATGAACTTTTTACAACATGCCCTAGATATGCCTATTGTTGCTAATCAAATTGAAGCAAGTTTACAAAAACACCAATTTGTTGATGAAGGTGTTTATGCAGGTAATGCAGATGGAAAAGATCTTAACTTTACACCGGGCAGTGTAGAGTATTGCCGCCACTTTGATATTCAAATACAAAGCTGGGGAAGTTTATGCCAAGGGCTATACACAGGGGGCGATTTAACAAATGCATCGCAAGCCGACATAAATACCAGCATACTCGTAAATAAGCTTGCTGCACTTTACGATACAACGCCTGAGGCGATTGTTTTAGCTTGGTTATTACGCCACCCTGCATTAATACAGCCAATTATTGGCACAACGAACGTTGAGCGTATTGCAGCGTCATGCGGTGCGCTAAATGTTACGTTAAGTCGCGAACATTGGTATGCATTGTATGTAAGCGCCAAAGGCCATGAATTACCATAATTAAGGTTTAGGAATGAATATATTTGTTATTTTAATTTGCTTGTTTGTCGCTCTAGCGGTGCTGATACCTTTGCTTGAAAAGTACCAAGGTAAAATGGGGTTGGATGGCGCAACTAAATACAGCAAATATATTTGGCCGCTGGTTATGGTTTCTTTAGTCGTACAGCTAATTTATGTATTAATGAACTAATAAATTAATAAAAAACACAAAAAAGCCTTTGCAGGTTAACCCTGCAAAGGCTTTTTTAGTATCTATAACTTATACGTTACTTAAGTGCTAGCTGTAGTTCGCGATTGCGTTCAAGCTGTGCAATAAAGTTTTCGGCAATAGGTTTAAACTTAGCAAGTTCAGAGCGTGGTAATGGCTCAGACTTAGGTAACTTAACGGTTTTAGGATTACGGTGTACACCATTTACTAAAAATTCGTAGTGTAGGTGCGCGCCTGTTACACGGCCGGTAGAACCCACTGTACCAATTTTGTCACCTTGTTTAACCTTTTGGCCTGTTTTAACAAGCTTTTTGTTAAGGTGTAAGTACTTAGTTACGTACTGTGTGCCATGGCTTATAAATACGTAGTTACCATTGTACTTACTGTAACCTGCTTTAATTACTTTACCGTTACCCGAGGCTACAACCGGTGTGCCTGTACGTGCTGCGTAATCAATACCACGGTGCGCTCTTACTTGCCCTGTTACTGGGTGTAAGCGACGTGGGTTAAAGCTCGAGCTAATATACTTAAAGTTTACCGGCGCACGTAAAAATGCTTTTTTCATGCTGCGCCCTTCAGGCGTATAAAAGCTGCCGTCGGTATGGCGAATAGCCGCATAACGCTGGCCTTGGTTTATAAATTCTGCGGCAATAATTTTACCAGTGCCAATAAACTCGCCATCAACATAATGTGATTCGTAAATTAGTCCAAACTGATCGCCCTTACGAATATCGTTGGCAAAATCCACATCCCAACCAAATATATCAGCAAAGTTCATTATTTGGCGCTCGCTTAAGCCTGCAGCAATTGCTGAGGTCCAAAAGCTGCTAGAAATTTCGCCACCGGCTGTTTTGCTCAGTGTTTCTATTTCTTTGCTATCTATTGATGTGTCGTAATTACCTTCGTCATTTAAGGTAACAAACAAAGTATCTGTTTTTGAAATAACATAACGAAGCTGAGCTAAATCACCGTTTTCTGCTGTTGCAAAACTAAGTATTTCACCTGGGTGAATTTTAGTTAGTTTGCGTGTTTCAGCATTGGTGTTAATTAGCTTGTGAAGCGTTTGCGCTGAAAAGCCAGCACGCTTGAAGATAATTGCTAAATTATCGCCGTTTTTAACTTGATGATCGACTAAGTCGTATTCTGGCAGCTTTTCTGCTGCTTCTGGCGAATTTAATTCAGTTAATTTTTCGTTGTCTTCAACTTTAACTTGTAACTCGTAACGCTTACCAATTTCTAGTGCATTTGCACTATTGTCTTTGGATGCAGTCGCTTTTTCTGAAGGAAGAAAGGCTAAGCCAACAATAGCAGAAACCAAACCTAGAATAAGCAATTTGTGTTTTTTGGGAAGCGTGTTAACCACGTGAACCATAACGTGCCTTTTCTGCTGTCGTGAAAATAAAATATATATTAATGCAGGATATACGTAATAAGGTACGAATACTAGTAAATAAAGCTAAAAGCCCCGCAAATGTTAGTAAAATGACAATTTATAGTTGTTTAAGTTTATCGATTTAAACTGATTCTAAAGTGCGCTAAAATCGGCGTTTAAACACCATTTCTAATTGCCTAACACAGTGAGACTAAGCTTATTGAGTTTAGTTGCATTATTCGCATAAAAAATTGTTTTAATTAGGTAGAAATTTGTTATGTTAGCAACATAAGTGCTTTTGGTTTAAATCTGTTTTAAACCCTTATGTAGCAAGTCATCTAGTTGCCCCTTCGTTGGCAGAATTTTGGAGTAATACACAGTGGATTTACAAACCGCTCTAGCAGAGATAAAACGCGGTGCAGAAGAGATATTAATTGAAGACGAATTAGTTGAAAAACTAAAGTCGGGCAAAAAGTTAAAAATTAAAGCCGGTTTCGATCCTACCGCGCCAGACTTACATTTAGGTCACACTGTACTAATTAATAAAATGAAAACCTTTCAAGATTTAGGTCATGAGGTTATTTTCTTAATTGGTGACTTTACCGGCATGATTGGCGATCCAACAGGCAAAAATGTAACACGTAAACCACTGACCCGTGAAGATGTACTTGCCAATGCTGAGACTTATAAAGAGCAAGTTTTTAAGATTTTAGACCCAGCTAAAACCACCGTTGCGTTTAACTCTTCGTGGATGGAAAACCTGGGTGCCGCAGGTATGATCAAACTTGCAGCTAATCAAACTGTAGCGCGTATGCTAGAGCGTGACGACTTTAAAAAGCGTTACGGCAGCGGCCAACCTATTGCAATTCACGAATTTTTATACCCACTCGTACAAGGTTGGGATTCGGTTGCACTTGAGTCAGACGTAGAGCTTGGTGGTACTGATCAGCGCTTTAACCTTTTAATGGGCCGCGAGCTTCAAAAAGTAGAAGGCCAAAAGCCTCAAACAGTATTAATGATGCCATTGCTTGAAGGCACTGACGGCGTTCAAAAAATGTCTAAGTCGCTTGGTAATTACATTGGTATTACTGATGCGCCAAACGATATGTTTGGTAAAGTAATGTCGATTAGCGACGTACTTATGTGGCGCTACTACGACTTACTAAGCAGCTTATCAATCGAAGAAATTGCAGCGCAAAAACAACGCGTAGAGCAGGGCACTAATCCGCGTGATATTAAGATTGAGCTGGCGAAAGAGTTAATTGCACGTTTTCACAGTGAAGAAGCTGCGCAAGCCGCACACGATGACTTTATCAAACGTTTTCAGAAAAAAGCGCTACCTGATGAAATCCCTGAGCTGACAATTACCATTGCAGAAGAAGGTATTTTAATTGCTAACTTACTTAAAGAAGCTAATTTAGTAGCCAGTACTTCTGAAGCAATGCGCATGATTAAGCAAGGTGCAGTAAAACTTAACGGTGAAGATAAAATCACTGATACAAAACTTGAAGTAGCAAAAGGCACGACCGCTATTTACCAAGTAGGTAAGCGTAAGTTTGCCAACATTACTGTAGCGTAAGCGCAGTTAAAACTAAAAACCAGCTTAGGCTGGTTTTTTTGTGCGCGCATTTTGGCTGCTAAAAAACCACTAAATCAGCTTTAATATCTCAATACTGATAATGACTAACAGCCAAAATGCACGCGCTTGATTTAATCTATTTATGATCACAGGGACGTCTTCGGCTTTTGGGAGTCTCTCGGTTCCAATACGCATTTTATTAAAACGCTTACCAAAATAAACCGCAGGGCCGCCTAGCTGTACGCCAATAGAGGCGGAGCACACACTTAAAATCCACCCTGTATTTGTTTGATAAAAGTGTCTGCCATAGTGCTTTATGTAATGCATACTTTGTTTACTGGCTTTGCTTGCGGCAATGGTTAATGCAAGTGAGCGTACGGGGATAAATTCGATTATAAACAAAAGTATTTTAAGCGGTTTTAAAAAGTGGCTATTAGGTGAAATATCGGTGCGCCAAGCATGCTGCATTAAAGTCAGTAGCCGATACGCTAAAGCGGCA
The DNA here is from genome assembly GCF_025942345.1 of Pseudoalteromonas sp. A3. Taxonomy (NCBI): domain Bacteria; kingdom Pseudomonadati; phylum Pseudomonadota; class Gammaproteobacteria; order Alteromonadales; family Pseudoalteromonadaceae; genus Pseudoalteromonas; species Pseudoalteromonas sp. A3. The sequence goes on along the minus strand of NZ_JAPCKL010000006.1, from coordinate 15,184 downwards.
ATTGGCCCAAGTAATAAAAATATAAATATAACGGTAAAGTAATTACGGGCAGTTCGTAAAATTAAGCTTTCAATTAAGGCTTTGATAATACCTGGCGCTGAGAGCTTATTGACCTCTCGGGCAAGCAGTGGCTTTACGAGTTCACGCGCGGTAGATTTTTGGTTTTGTTTTACTAACTTTGCAACACGCAGGGCTTTTTTTTCAATCGCTTTGCTTTCTAGGCACAAATATAAAATGAGGCCCGCTAGCAGCTCAGGATAAAAGGCAAATTCAAGCAGTAACACAATAATAATAAGAATAACGCTTAAAACTAGCGCACAGGCAAGAGTGGAGGCTAAATAAAGGTAACTTTTAGGCTCACTTGGTTTATAAACCCGTTTTCCTATAGCACTAAATACAGCGGTTAATACTGTATTAGGGTGATACCAGCTTTTTAACGGGAAAAAGCGCTCAGCAATGAGCGCCACAAAAAAGGCAATAAAGTCCAAATGGTTTTGAACAATATTGCTTAGCATTTACAGTGTAACTTTTGTTAGTTTTTCCAATAGTGCAACAACCATTTTTGATGAATTGATTGATGCAGTCTCTAAGTATTCTTCAAACGATTGCGGCGACTCTTTACCGGCAATGTCAGACATAGAGCGAATAACCACAAATGGCGTATTAAGCGCAAAACACGTTTGTGCAATAGATGCGCCTTCCATTTCTACTGCAAGCATTGTAGGAAAGTCGCTGCGTGCTTTATCAATTCGTACTGGATCACACATAAATGAATCACCCGTACAAATTAAGCCGACTAAGGTTTTTACTTCGCTAATTTGCGCAATGGTTTGCTCGGCAGCTTCAACTAGTTTTGGGTGTGCGGCAAAGCCTGCTGGCATTTGTGGAACTTGGCCAATTTCGTAGCCAAAAGCGGTTACATCTACATCGTGATGACGTACTTCTGAAGAGATAACAACATCGCCAACACTTAGAGAGGGATCAAAGCCACCGGCAGAACCTGTGTTAATAACACAATCAGGATTAAAGTTATCAATTAATAACGTGGTTGCAATCGTTGATGCCACTTTACCAATACCCGATTGCACAAGTGTTACTGTATTACCTGCTAATTCGCCTGTGTAAAAGGTAAACCCTGCTTTAGTTAGCACTTGTGGGTTTTGCATTGCTTCACGTAAAATTTTAACTTCTGGCTCCATTGCGCCAATAATACCAACATTCATAGTGTTTGATTCCTGAGTTTGAATACGTAGATTATACGTGAAGTTAGCAATAAAAAACAAAAAAGCGAGCTGTTTTACGGCTCGCTTTAAATACTTTTAGGAGAGTATTTAATTCTATTTTAAATTTCGGCTAACGCAGTGGTTTGCGCTTTAGCCTGAGAAGGTGACAATACCGCAGGTTTACTTACACGATTACGTGTTGGACGAGCCGATTGCACCGCTGCAGGTTTGCCTAATTTAAACATAATTGCATCGCGCACCTCAGAAGGGCGGTAGCCTGATTTTACTTTCATACGAATATGTGGAATGCCAGCAGATTCTAAAGCGCCGTTTACAAACCAGTCGCGCTGCGCTTTGTGGCCATCTTTATTGGCGTTGTTAACCAAATCGACCGCTGCCACTATCGTCATTTTTTCTTTATCTACCAGCACAAAATCGAGTTGTTTATTTTTAGCTTTAGCTAAAGCTGCACGTTTTGATTTAGCAGAAAGGCCTTGCTTGCAGTCGATTACATCGATGAGTTTGACGCGGCTCACAATTTTATATTGATCGCCTACCGCACGCTCTAAAAGATTTAAAAATGCACCCTCAACCTGTGTAAACACGGTTTGTTTGCGGGTAAAAGGATAGGGATTGCCGCCATCATCACTAAATTTTGACGCAACCACAGAGGCCCCAACCACTAATACTAAAATTGATAATAAAGCGAATTCCATACGGTAACTCCATAACAACAAATTGACACTGCTCAAGTAAAGCAATTTACGTGCCTAAAAATTGGTTGTTATGGCTAATTACCGTATGTATTTATTATTAATGCAGCAGGGCTGTTAGGCTTTGTAACCGCCCTCAATTCCTTTAACGGCAATAGCGACTGCATCATGCGCATGGAGCGATTCGTAATGGTTGATTTGTAGCCAGTAATCACTAAAGTTATCGTTTTCAAGAACCGCTTTAATTTTACGTGCAGCGTCTTCACAAAACATTAAATTTTGACCGTTAAGGCGGGCAAATTCTTGCTCATCTTCACGTTTTACTGCCGCTTGTACCGGGGTTTTTAGTTCAGCTTCTAATGTATCAATTAAATTTACTACGTCAAATTCACTAATCGTGTTGTCTAGCTTTACTTTAACGTTTGCAATTGAACGCTGTGAGTGAGGCGTTGCCACAATACCCTGCGTTGTACCTAGCCATGCTAAAACGTCTTTTTGATTAAGTGTTTCTTGATTAAACTTTTCGCTAAAAGCATTTTGAATAAGTTGGCGAGCAAGTGCTGCAGAGCATGGACAGGTTGATGAATAAGTAACATCAACGCTTAGCTCGTAGCTAATTGCGCTATTTTCAATAGTGCTGGTTAGGGTAATTGGGTAGCTTTTCCAACCTGCTTTACCGCTTAACAACGATTTACGACGCAGCGGTAATTCAAATTTAAACTCTATTTGAGCTTTGTCACTTAATCCTTCGTGGCTGGTGATAAAGGTATCGAGTGCTTGAGCTAAAGTTTGTGGGTTAACTTGTTGCTCTGTTGAGAGTAAATCAAGCGCTAAAAATAAACGCGACATATGAATGCCTTTAGCGTCTTCTTTATGCAAATTAACAAAGGCACGCGCTTTTGCGTTAACGGTAACGGGTGCTAAATCTTTCGATTCAAAAATAAATGGCAGTTCTATTTCGCCCATACCAACCCAGTCTAACTTACCTGTTTGTAAGGCGGGAGCCGTATCAGCTATATCGGGCATGTTGGTTTGCATGTGCGCTACTCGTTATTGGTCATAATAAAGCGCAGCATTTTACACTAAATAATTTATTGCTGAAATGATGAGTTTAACAAGTAGGCAAAAGTAAACATGAAAATTTTCTGTTTTTGTCGCACAACATGAATATAGCTAATAGAAAAATGCTAAAATCTGCTGCAAAATGCGTTTGACTATTAATAGGCACTTTTTATTTATGCCTAGTAACGAGATACACTGACCTATGACCGATTCTTCTTTGAGCCCTTGGGCTCGAGTACTTTCTAGTTTAATAACTCGCTTTGGCGAGTTAAAAACCGCGGCAATGTGCTACGCGCTTTTATTAGGCGTGTCGCTTATATTGTCGAGTATGTTTTATTATGTGGCACTGGGTGAGGTTAATTTAGTTGATATTTTAGCTGTGGTATTTTTTACTGCGGTTGTATCTCCCTTTATGATCAGTATTTTACTCAACTCGATTAGACAATTAGATGCCTCATACGCTTATTTAGACAGCGCCACAAAACAAGAAAAGCTGTTAAACCAAACATTAAAAGATAATATCAACCGCCTCAACATTGAAATAGATGAGCGAAAAATGGCTTTTCATGCCAAGCATCGCGCCATTGAAGAGCTTCGCCGCGAAATAGCAGAGCGTAAAAAAACACAACAAGAACTAGCTCAGCAAGGCATGCTCCTTCGCTCTATTGTCGACTCTTCTCCCGATTTATTTTATTACCGAGATAACAACGGCGTGTTTGCCGGCTGTAATAAAATGTTTGAAGAGGTTATGGGCAAAACCAGCGCTGAACTAATTGGTAAAACAGTGGAGCAGATTTTCCCAAGCTACTTTTTAGCAGAAGTACTCAGAACCGATAAACAAGTCGAGCAAACGCATCAAGCGCTGACAATTGATGTTGAATATATGGTTAATGGTGAAAACCGTTGGTTTGAGCTGCGTAAATTACCGTTTATAAACGATCAAGGTGACTACATAGGTTTGCTTGCATTTGGCCGTGATATAACCAGCCGTAAAGAAGCAGCACAAGCGCTTGAAACAGCCTATAAGGATAAAGGTAAGTTTATAGCAACGCTTAGTCATGAGCTGCGCACGCCATTAAATGGCATTGTAGGTTTAACCCGCATGCTGCTTGATACAGAGCTTAATAAGCAGCAACGCAGTTGGTGTAATACGGTGTTTTCGAGTGCTGAAACCTTAGGTAATATTTTTAACGATATTATAGATTTAGATAAAATAGACCGAGAGCAATTAGATATAGCAACCGACTCTATTAACGTTTCAGACTTTATTAACGATGTAGTGAACTTTGCCGGCTTAATTGCTGAACAAAAAGAGCTTGAATTTTCAATTGAGCGAAATGGCACATTAGATGTTTATGCACTCCTAGACCCAACGCGTTTACGCCAAGTGGTATGGAACTTAATTAATAATGCCGTTAAGTTTACCCAGCATGGCGAGGTAAAACTCACATGTAGCCGAGAAGAGCGTAACGATGGACCGTGGCTTGAACTTAAAATATCAGACACAGGGCAGGGGATCCCAGAGGATCAACTCTCGCGCATATTTGATATGTACTACAAAGCCCCAGATTTAAGCGGTAAAAACGCGATTGGCTCAGGCATTGGTTTAGCCGTAACCAAAGCGTTGGTCAGTGCAATGAAAGGCACTATTTCGGTAACCAGTACAGAAGGTGAAGGCAGCTGCTTTACCGTGCACATACCGCTTAGCTTATGTGTAGCGCCTACCGAACAAAGCTATGCAGGTAGAGGTTTATATATTTTACTTGTAGAGGATGTGCCATTAAATGCTGAAATTGCGACTAACCTGTTAGAGCAGCGCGGCCATGAAGTAATTTGGGCCGAAACGGGTGAAGATGCACTCTCGTTTGTAGAAACCGAAGACGAGCTAGATTTAGTACTACTTGATATGCAACTGCCCGATATAAATGGTGATGAGGTGGCAAGACAAATACGTGCCGATAGCCATTTTGATAAACTACCTATCGTTGCGCTTACAGCGAATGTACGTAGCGCCGAAGAAGACTTAGAAGGTATTTCGGTGCAAGGGGCGCTTGCTAAACCGATTAATACAATAAAGCTTGATAAAATGCTAGCTGATTTGTTTGATATTCAACAAAGTGAATCAGACAAACCGCTGCTCACGGTAAGTAAAGAAGCGCTTGAGGGCATTAATGCAGGTGTGCTTGATGTTGAAACCATTGAAGACTTTGTAAACTCTATGGGGCTTGAAGTATTTAAGCGCAGCAGTGGTTTGTTTGAAAAACTAAACCCGCAATATCAGCAAGAGCTGCAAAGCGTGTTAAATGCAAACGACAGGGAAGAGTACAAATCGGTGGCGCATAAGCTTAAAGGTGCTGCGGGCTCTGTAGGATTAAACGACGTACAGTTACATGCTAAAAAGATGGAACACGGTGCGCTTGATGAATCAGATGAAGTACTAAAAGAATGGTTGGATACATTGGCAGATAAAATAAATGAAGGACAAATTGCCCTTCATTCGTTTTTACAATTATTAGAGTAAGCGGTTTACTCTAATTAAGCGTCGATTTTACCAATAAAGCGGTAACCTTCACCATGGATGGTGCTGATTAGCTCAGAAGTAGAATTATCACTTTCGAAGTGCTTACGAATACGACGAATCGTTACATCTACTGTACGGTCATTAGCGCGAAGCTCACGGCCAGTCATATGCTTAATAAGTTGTTCACGGCTAAAAATACGCCCTGGAGAATCAAGCATTAAACGCAGCGCTCTGTATTCACCTTTAGGTAAACGCTTAGCATCACCATTTGGTGACGTTAAACAACGGCTGTTTTCGTCAAGTTCCCAACCGTTAAATGTAATTACACCGTTGGTTTCTAGCACTGACTCTTCGCTGCCTAGCGCTGTACGGGTAATTAAGTTGCGAGCGCGTATAGTCAATTCACGAGGGTTAAAAGGTTTAGTGATGTAATCATCAGCACCAATTTCTAAACCTAAAATACGGTCTACATCGTTATCACGGCCGGTTAAAAAGATTAAACCGACTTTACGTTTTTGGCGTAATTCACGTGCTAATATTAGCCCGTTTTTACCCGGTAGGTTGATGTCCATAACTACAAGATTGACGTCATCATTATTTGTAAGCTTGTCATGCATATCATCGCCATCAATGGCTTCAATAACTTTGTAACCTTCAGCTTCAAATAAACTCACGAGGTTTAGTCGAGTTACGTCTTCATCCTCTACGATTAGAATGACTGGCGTTTGCATTATTAATTAACCTTTTTGGAATATTTTATTTACAAAAAATCGAATCTTAACTAAATAATTCGATTACTAGAGATTATAGGATTATACCCAAATGTTAACAAGAAAAAACAAGTTGGATAAAAATAAAACAGTAGGGGTGTTCCAAACTAACCAAAAGGCATTGTGCAAAAACTACTGTTTAATGATATATAACGGATGCAGCTTTTGAATTATGAAAACGAAGCCATTTCCTTTAATAATTGATACATCCACCAATCGCTTAAAGGTACTAAAAATAATCGCGCAAATTCAAAACGGAATTATATCATTTTATAACCTTTCATCAATGTATGTGATACTGCAAAAGCAATAAAGTTCAGAAATTGTATCGCTTAATTATTAGATCAAGTTAAATAATTAAACATGAAATATCACATGCTCTCTCTATAAGGTCATTAAATGGTAATTCAAGTAAAAAGCGTAAATAAATACTCTTTTTTTAAACACTTTTTATGGAATTGTAATAACAAAGCGTACGCCGGGTTTTGCATCTAGGTCATACAGTATATGCCCACCTAGTGCTTGGGTTACCAAGTTGTACACTAAGTGCATGCCTAAACCACTTGCCCCTTGGCCTCGCTTAGAGGTTACAAATGGGTCAAATATCCTGTTTTTGACGTTTTTATCAACGCCTTGGCCGTTATCTGTGTAGATTATTTTTATTTGTGGGCCTGTTATTTCTATATCAAACTTAATTTCGTTATTTTCGCTATTGCTAAAACCATGAATGGCAGAGTTTAAAATAAGCTGTTGGAATATTTGTTGTAGTGGCTCAGATTTACTCTCAATGGTTAAATCACTCGGACAATTGATCACAACGTTAGGCTTTGACTTTATTAACTCTGATTGAATCGACATTAACACATCAGATATTAACCTATGAATGTTTACATGGGTTTTAATCCCGTCATCTTGAATTACAGCTACCTTTTTAAAGTTAGAGATAAGGTCGGCCGCACGATTTAGGTTTCTATAAATTAAATCAAGGTTTTCGATACCTTCGTCAATAAAGCGTTTTAATTGGTTAGAAGTTAGAGACTTATTATCAAAACTAAGCTGAATATCGGCAAGTTTATCGCGCAGCAAGGTTGAGCCAGTAATACCTAGGCCAATTGGGGTGTTAACCTCATGGGCTACGCCGGCTACCATTTGCCCTAAAGATGCCATTTTTTCGTTTTCTACTATTTGTTCTTGGTATTGGTGCATTCGCTCAAGGGTAGAAAGCAGCTCTTGGTTTGCTTCACGCAGGGCTATTGTTCTTTGGCTTACCTTTTCTTCTAAGCTTTGGTTGAGTTGTTTAATCTCTAGTTTGTCTTTTTCATGACGTTCTATTTGCTTACGGGTGCGAGTAAGCATGATATTTAAGCTGTTTGATAAGGCTGTAACCTCTTTTACGCTGGTGCTTGGTGCGCGTACGTCATAGTTATGATTTTTTGATACGTCTTGTAGCAATACACTTAAGTGTTCAATAGGGTTAGCGATACTTTTTTGTGTTTTTATCGCTATAAAGTACACAAAAAACAAAATAAACAGGGTAAGGAAAATATCTATAATAATTTTTTGTTTTATAAATTCATCTAGGCTTTCTAAACTACCACGCATGTAAACGTAACCCACCACCTGCTCGTTATTAAGCACAGGTGTTATTAGCTCAATGTAGTTGTTGGTCGCTCTTGGCTCGTTAAGCTCTTTAATGCTGTCTACGCGCAGCGGAACAGGTGGGGTTTTTTTAGCATTAAAGCTAATAAAAAATACAGGTTTACTCGATGTTTTCTCTATTGCGTAAATATGAATGTTTTTAACAAGGGGAATTTTATCAAACGACTTAAGGCGTTTTTCTTCTGTTTTTCTGTCGTCTTTTACCAATGAATCAGCGGCATCAAAAGCAACAATATCGGAAAGGATCACGAGCTTGTTTATGATCAGTTCCTTTTGTTCTTTTACACTCATATAAGTGGAAATTGAAACCGATAAAGTTAAACAAATAGCAGTGATAAGCATGATGGTGTTGATCAGCGCTTTTCGAATACTTTTTTGATGTACTTTTTTTGGCATTATTGCTGCATCGCCTAAGCATGAATATTTATATTTAGAACCTTAGTTTAGCAAAAACCATAGAAAGTGAAGGGAAATAGTGAAATTAATTCTGATATTTATTCGAAAGTTAGGCTAAGTATTAATTACACTTAGCCTAATTAAGTATAATTAGTTAGCTACTGTAAACGGCAAATTTGTTATTTTTGTACACAGTGTGGAAGCTACCAAACTGCGCCTCTAAAATTGGCGGGTATTTTAAAAAGCTATTAGCCACTATGCTTAGCTTTCCTACCTTGGTTAAGTGCTGCTTAGCATTTGATAAAAATGCTTCAGCAATTGTGTAGTCGGTCGCTATGCCAGTATGAAAAGGCGGGTTACTAACTATTAAATCAAACTTGCCGCTAATACTTTTTAAGCCATCACTTAAAATAGTGCCGCCTTTAATATTATTAAGCTTTAATGTTTGCTCAGTAGCATAAGTTGCAAGTGCGCTCACATCGCTGCAAGTAAAAGTCAGTGCTGGGTTTTTAATACCTAAAAAAGTGGCTATTAAGCCCGCACCACAGCCAAAATCCAGTACATTACCTTGTTTAGTGGTCGGGGCATTTTCTAGTAGCATTTTTGTGCCAGCATCTAAAGCGCCGTGGTTAAATACACCCGGAACACTGATAGCATCAAACTCTACTCCTGCTACATTTACTCTAAACGTTTTATGGTAGCGGCTAATCTCAAAGGTTGGGTTGTTCTCTAGTTGCTCAAATGAGAACAAAATACAATGCTTAGCAGAGTCAATTTTATTACTGTACTGCGCTTTGCCCGCGAGCTGCTTTTCTATCGATTTAACGCCACTTTTATTTTCGCCTACCACAAGTAGCTGTGCTTTTTCGTTAATAACGGCGCGAATATTATCAAGTGCCATTAATACTTCAGGCTTTGATTTTGGGTAGTAAAGAATGACTAAATCGTAATCGTTGGCGGCCATTTCATGGTTAACACACACATCTATGCCATTTATTTTTTTAGCAAATTCCCCATTAGCATGGTTATAACTAAATGCGGTGATGGCACTTTGAGGATTTAGCTGCTTTAGCTCTGCTAAAAAGCCATCTTGAACAAAGTTGACCACCAAGATAGATTTTCCCACTAGCTCTTCGCTATTACGAAGTAACAGTAAACTTGGGTTGGTTAATACGCTCATAAATGGCTTTGCCTTACAAATTATTGATTAGTAAATTGGTGTAATTATTTTGTGCGCTCAAACATTAAGTCCCACACGCCATGACCTAAACGGTGGCCGCGCTGTTCAAACTTAGTTAGCGGGCGCGAATCAGGGCGAGGTACGTAGTCGTTGGTTGATGACTGGTTTTTATAGCCTGGCGCTGCTTGCATAACTTCTAGCATGTGCTCGGCGTAGTTTTCCCAGTCAGTAGCCATATGAAAAACACCGCCAATTTTTAATTTGCTACGCAGTTTTTCAGCAAATTCTGTTTGCACTATACGGCGTTTATGATGACGCTTTTTATGCCATGGATCAGGGAAGAATAACTGCAGCGTTGTTAAGCTTTCATCTGCAAGGCAGTCAGCGAGTACTTCTACCGCATCGTGTTCAAATACACGTAAATTAGTAACACCGGCTTCATCTGCATCCATTAAACATGCGCCAATGCCTGGGCGATGTACTTCAATACCAATAAAGTTTAGGTGCGGTGCATTTTTTGCCATTTCAACTAATGACTTGCCCATACCAAAACCAATTTCTAATACTACATCATTGTTATTGCCAAATACTTGAGCTAAGTCGAGTAGGCCGTTTTTATGCTCAAGCCCCATAGTTGGCCAGCATTTTTCAATTGCGGCAGCTTGGCCTTTAGTTAAGCGGCCTTCGCGTTTTACAAAACTGCGAATTGTGCGGATATACTTACCTTCTTGCTTAGCTTGCTCAAGGTTGTTGTTACTTGATTCACTCATATTATTGGCCTGACAAAAACAATGTGTTTAAAAATGGTTGCGTATTATCCCTGACCACGCAGCTAATCACAAGTATTAGCGTGTTATAGCGCCTTCATAGCTTGATCTTTTTATTAACTGCAATAGACTGAGCCGCTATTGAGCATGAGTAAAAGTAGTATATGTTGGATTTAAATAAACAGCAGTCAGACAAATTTGCTAACCAAGTGGTTCAGTGGTATCACCTTCATGGGCGTAAAACACTGCCTTGGCAACTAGGTAAAACACCGTATAAAGTGTGGGTGTCAGAAGTAATGTTACAGCAAACGCAAGTTGTTACGGTTATTCCATACTTTGAAAAGTTTATGGCAAGCTTTCCAGATATCATTGCTTTAGCAAATGCAGATGAAGATTTAGTGCTGCATCATTGGACTGGCTTAGGTTACTACGCACGGGCACGTAACTTACATAAAACGGCCAAAATAGTGCGAGATAAATACCAAGGTAAATTTCCAACTACACTTGAAGAAGTCATGGATTTACCCGGAATAGGGCGCTCTACGGCAGGTGCGGTATTATCGCTGTCGCTTGGCCAGCACCACCCTATTTTAGATGGTAATGTTAAGCGAGTGCTTGCCCGTTATTTTATGGTTGAAGGGTGGTATGGGGTAAAAAAAGTAGAAAACCAACTTTGGCATTTGTCTACCCAGTTAACCCCTAAAAACAATGTGACTGAGTTTAACCAAGCCATGATGGACTTGGGCGCCAGCCTTTGCTCTCGCAGTCGCTTTGACTGCCAAGCGTGCCCACTTAATAGCGATTGCGCTGCATTTAATGCCGGTAAAGTAAAAGAGTTTCCTCATTCTAAACCTAAAAAAGCGGTTCCTAAAAAGAGTTGTCACCAATTAATTATTCAACATGACGAGAAAGTTTTAATGGAAAAACGCCCAAGTAGCGGTATTTGGGGCGGTCTGTTTGGCTTTTTTGAGTTTAATGAATACAGCGAAATGCTGTTATTTTTAAATCAGCAAGGCTTAAAAACTGAGCTGGAAGAGTTAACACCTTTTACTCATGTGTTTTCGCATTTTGAGCTGACAATAAATCCACATGTGCTTAATATTAATAACGTACCGGATGTCGTAAACGATAAACAACTTGTGTGGTACCCACTCGATCAATCTATAGAGGTGGGTTTAGCCGCACCGACTAAAAAGTTGGTTAAACAAATGAGCCCAATAGGTTAAACTATTAGCATTTAGCGCTTAAGAGAGTCAATTATGGCACGTACAGTATTTTGTCAAAAGTTACAAAAAGAAGCCGAAGGGCTTGGATTTCAGTTATACCCTGGTGAACTAGGCGAGAAAATTTTTAATAATATTTCTAAAGAAGCGTGGGGCCAGTGGCAGCATAAGCAAACTATGCTAATTAACGAAAAGCATTTAAATATGATGGACCCAGAGCACCGTACGTTTTTAGAAGAGCAAATGGTTGGCTTTTTGTTTGAAGACAAAGACGTAGAAATTGAAGGTTATCGACCTCCTGAAAAGTAATTTTTAGGCATAAAAAAAGGGCTATATAGCCCTTTTTTTATAGCTATATTTTATAGCGTTTCTTCATCAGTATTCGCTGAGCGCACTTGCTCTTTTAAAAACTGCGCAGCTTTAGAATATTCAATTTCAAGGGTATCTCTTTGCGCTATTAGCTCATCAATATCAAGCTCTGCATTTCGACACTTCTCTTCAAACTCTTCTGCACATTGCGCAACGGCCTCTGCACCAATAGTTTTAGAGATAGCCTTTAGCTGATGACAAGCACTGCTTATCTCGTCTCTGTCATTAACCATAACGCCGGAATTAATACTTTTAATTAGGCTTTGGCTTTGCTCTAAAAACATTTTGAAAAAGCGTAATTGTTTGGCTTCGTCGCCGTTTACATAAGTAGATACCGCGTCCATATTAATAGGCATGGCAGGCTTTTGATGAATAACAACAGTTTGGTCTTTATTATGCTTATCATACCAACGCTTTAAGGTATCTTCTAAGGCATTAAGCTCTATAGGCTTAGTAATAAAGTCATTAATACCTACCGCCAAGCAACGCTCTTTTTCACCTTTGAGCGCATTGGCAGTAACCGCAATAATATAAGGCTGAGCGTCTATAGAGTCTAACAACTCGGCTTCATCACGAATTTTTTCAACCATATCGTAACCTGACATTTTTGGCATATGTAAGTCGGTTAATATGAGCGAGTAATTGTTTTGACGCCACATATCTAAACCTTCTTCACCGTTATTTGCCACTTCAACGCCATAGCCAAGTATATGCAGTTGGTCGGTTAAAACTTGCTGGTTTAGTAGGTTATCTTCTACTAATAAAATGAGTTTATTTGCATCGCGTGCTTGTTCAACATTTAAATAATTGTTGAGAGTTTTTGTTTTTTTAATTTGTTTAGGTTGATGCAAGCCTGCTGCTACCAATATCGACATCATAAAGTTAGATTTACAAAGCGGTGAGGCATTAATATAAAATACATTTTTATGGTTTATAGCGGCTTCATCAAGCTTACTTAATACCACCACTTGTTGATTATTATCTTCAAGTGAGTAAATAAGACGACGCAGTAAAGAGTTAACTTTTTCCATATCATCTATGCCATCGACAACCCATATAATGTCGTGCTGCTCTTGTTGAGCTTCTATTTCTTGCTGGTTGTGCACGTAGGTAATTTTAGCGCCCATAAACGATAAATAGCGGTACATTGCTTTTTCGCGCTCTAAATGATTGCTCACTACCACTACATGTTTGCCATTGAGCGCATTTTTATGTGCGTACTTAATTTTTCCTGAGGTACCAAATGGAAGCTCAACGGTAAATTCGCTACCAATGCCTGCATGGCTAGTTACATTAATAGTACCGAGCATAAGCTCGGTTAAACTTTTACAAATAGAAAGCCCTAAACCAGTGCCGCCGTATTCACGGGTAATTGAGTTTTCGGCTTGCACAAACGGGTTAAATATTTCTCGCAGTTGCGCTTGGGTCATGCCCTTGCCGTTATCGGTTACGCAAAAACGCAGCGTAAAATGATCCGCCGTATTATGGGCCACTTCTACCGATATTTTTACGTGCCCTTGGCGTTTATCATCAGTACTGGTGAACTTAATTGCATTACTACAAAGGTTATACAGTACTTGGCGAACCCGTATTGTATCGCCCGTTAAATTAGTTGGAATATCTGGCGCAATAGAAAGCTCTAAATCTAATTTGCGCTTTTTAGCAACAGATGAAAGCACGCGAGCAACCTCTTCAATCGTATCAGTAACTGAAAAAGGCGTAGGGTCAATATTTAGCTTACCCGCTTCAATTTTAGAGAAGTCTAAAATATCATCCAAAATACTTAATAGTGAAAACGCTGACTCACGGATAATAGTACTTAAACGATGCTGCGCGCCATCAAGCTCTGTTTGTCTTAATAAATCTATAGTGCCAATAACGCCGTTCATAGGGGTGCGAATTTCATGGCTCATAGTGGCTAAAAAGGTCGTTTTAGTTTCGCTAGCGCGTTGTGCTTTTAATGTCGCTTGCTCTAATGCAATTGTTCTTTGTTGTACTTCGCTCTCAAGGCCTGTTTGTAATTTTTGAAGCTCTTTTTGCGCAGCCTCTTTTTCAGACATTACTGAGTTAACTTTATCTAGCAGCAAGTTAATGTTTTTAGCCACGCCAGATAAGCCTAAGTCTAGTTTTTCACTTACTTTACTGTCGTAATTGCCATTTTCGGTAATCGCTTGAAGTTCTTCATTTAATAAATGACTACTTTTACGCAAGCGAGTATTTATATAGGTATTAAATAGTAGGGCTAATGCAAATAAGGCAAACACGCTTACAATTGCAATAATATAGGCTATTACTTGCGAGTCTTGCTGCGTTAAAGGCGGTGCTGGTAACTGCTGTTTTATTATTAGCTCACCAATAGGCTGGTCGTTCAAAAGCAATATATGGTGCAATATACCTTGCTCAGTTAAATGCTCATCTACTTTTTTGGACTCGATAGCGGGTTTAGTGCTGCTATATACAAGTTGGGTTTCTGAGGTGGCATTAAAGCGATAGAGCGTATATTCAAACTCATCATCTAATACTGAGGTAAGTTCAAGTAGCTGGCGAACCTTGCCTTGCCCATACATAGTAAGTGCATCTACCATTGGTAAATCAAGTTGTTGTGCTAGCTGCGTAATACTTACTTTTTGTTTGGCTGCTGGTGCAGGTTGTGTGTTTTGCGAATAAAACGCAAAGGCAACAATAGCAAGCGCTGTTACTGCAATATTAATAATTAAAAAAAACGGCAGTAAGCCTTTTACCGGCGAAGAGAGTTTACTCTGCATTGATTGTTCCCATTGGTATTTGTCTGTACGATAAGCCTTAACGCATTATCAATGTGATCGTATCATTTACATTAAATAATACACTACGTTTTTAGTCTGGTTTAATTGGTTAAATTAAGGTTTTTCGTAAGTTTTTGTTGGATAAATAAACATTAGTATATAAAAATACGCTTTGTTGTGTAAAAACCGTTCAAACAGTTGTAAAGAGTAAAAAAAAAGTTGACTTGTAAGGGCAAAACTCGTTTAATACGCCGCACGCCCAGATGGCTCAGTCAATAGCGCTGAGTGGGAATTGCATTAAAAATCCTTTATGGTTTTTAATTAGCACTGTTAAAGTGCCTCGATAGCTCAGTTGGTAGAGCAGAGGATTGAAAATCCTCGTGTCCCTGGTTCGATTCCGGGTCGAGGCACCATTTATTAAAGTAGTGGTGTTTAATCAATAGTTTAAACGTTATTACGCGTGCCTTAGCACACAGTTTAGTGTGCCGACTTAGCTCAGCTGGTAGAGCAACTGACTTGTAATCAGTAGGTCAACC
>NZ_JAPCKL010000005.1:0-325371 GCF_025942345.1 Pseudoalteromonas sp. A3 | reverse complement strand
GTTGCGGGAGCCGGATTTGAACCGACGACCTTCGGGTTATGAGCCCGACGAGCTACCAGGCTGCTCCATCCCGCGCCAATAGATATTAAACCTAAAATTCAATATCGCTGTTAGTGGTTAATCAACCGCTAAACAATGGCGGCTATTATAAGGATATACGGGGTAATTAGCAACCATAATAACTAATAAGTTTGATAAAATCAGTGACCCCCCATTTTAAGCTTCACCAGTATGTACTATGATTATGCAGACGTTAAAATGGTAATCGTAACGTCACTAATATGTACGTAAAAAGCCGTATATTCATAAATAAAATATCTAAAATTCATAAAACTGATACAATTTTGTGCTTTTTACGTTTAGATTACGTGCGATATTTGAGCAACGCACTATACTAAAAGCTCACCGATGTGGATAAAAATAAAAATTACAAAATTTAATGAGATTGCTAATGAATACTTATCAGCCACAGTTAATTAAAAGTTTGCATATAGTTAAGCCAAACTTTCATGCGTTTACCGCGCGCTTTCATGCAAAGCTTGAAGAGTCAAATATAACAATGCAGTACCCAAGTGCCGCTTATTTTAACGAAAAAAGTTATATTTTATATTGTGTTTTAGAACGTATAGTTAGGCATTTAGATAACCCATCTTCAGTTGCCCCATTTTTAACCTTTCACTTGCAATACTTAAAAAAGATGGGCGTTACACCAAAAGAAATATCGCTACTGTGCGATGCCTTTTACGATACCTTAAACGAGCACTTAGGGCGTTTATTCACCGCACAAACACAATTTGCTTGGCAAAAAGCGCTTCGTTATTTTGAAAGTTTTGCTAATACAACCTTGTTTAACAAAACAAATGTTATTTCGCTTGAGCAAAAAATCACTCAACTTCGCACAAGTAAGCTTTAAGTAACACAAGCTTTAGCTTTTATGCACGTATGAGCAAACTACCTAGATCCACGTTGTCGCTTTTTACGTACAACTAAATTTAGGTGGTTTATGGCTCATTATAAAGTGTTGCGCCTAATTTTAGGTGATCAACTTAATGCTTCGCATTCGTGGTTTAAAGAAAAAGAGCCTGATACGCTTTATTTAATTGCCGAGTTAAAACAAGAAACCAATTACGTTAAGCACCATGTGCAAAAGTTATGTGCTTTTTTTTATGCGATGGAGCGTTTTGCTACAGCTTTACAAAGCGCGGATTACAGCACGCTTCACCTTACCCTAGATGATACCCACCAAGACAAAACCTTGCCTGATTTACTCACGCGCATAGCTAAACAGTATCGTTGCAGTGAAATACATTATCAATACCCTGATGAATTTCGTCTCAAAGCACAGCTAAGTAAATTTAAAAAAGAGTCTGGTTTTCGCGTTAAAGCCTATGACACTGAGCATTTTATGCTGCCATTTGAACGTATTAACGAGCGGTTTGAAAAAAACAAACATGTGACTATGGAGCACTTTTATCGTGCTATGCGCAAGCAATACACTATTCTTATGAATGGGAGTAGCCCGCAAGGAGGTCAATGGAACTTTGATAGTAATAACAGAAACAAATTTAAAAAAGCAGATTTGAACGCTATCCCCCCGCCAAAATTATTTAATAACGATGTAAGCTCTATCATTAGCAGACTTAAAAAACATAACGTAAATTACTTTGGTGAAATAAATCCTCAGCAGCTGCCATGGCCGCTCACTCGCAAACAAGCCAAAACGTGTTTAGAGTATTTTTGTATCCACCTACTAAAAAATTTCGGCCAGTTTCAAGATGCAATGACCGACCAAGTTACAAATAACGCCAGCTTGTACCATAGCCGTTTATCATTTGCTTTAAACGCCAAGTTAATCCACCCGCTGTACGTTATTAGGCGTGTAATTGACGAATTTAATGCTCACCCAGACACAATTTCGATTTCTCAAGTAGAGGGCTTTGTTAGGCAAATCCTAGGTTGGCGTGAATATGTTCGCTGTATATATTGGACAAACATGCCCGGCTATGCACAAAAAAACCAATTACAGGCCAACCAGTCGTTACCAGGGTACTTTTGGCAGGGTAATGTAAAAATGAACTGTTTAAGCCATGCATTAACGCAGAGCTTAGACACCGCATACGCTCATCATATTCAAAGATTAATGATCATTGGTAATTTTTGCTTATTAACAGGCATCGACCCTAATGAAGTCGACCAATGGTATTTAGGGGTTTATATTGATGCCATTGAATGGGTTGAAATGCCTAACACCCGTGGCATGAGCCAATTTGCAGATGATGCTATTATCGCCACTAAACCCTATGCAGCCAGTGGTAATTACATCAATAAAATGAGCGATTACTGCAAAAACTGTCATTATGATGTTAAGCAAAAAGTAGGTGAGAAGGCGTGTCCTTACAACAGCTTATATTGGAAATTTATGGATAAACACCGCGCATTACTTGAAAAAAACCCACGCATTGGCATGGTTTATAGAAACTGGGATAAACAAACACCCCAACTTCAACAGCAGACCTTAGCCCAAGCAAATTATTATTTAACGCATATAAACGAGTTATAAAAACGAAAAAGCCGCCTCAGTTGAGGCGGCTACAATCAGGGAAAATGTTTATTAGCGATTATTTACCTTCGATTAGGTTTCCACCGCCAATTTCAATTTTACGAGGTTTAAGTGCTTCTGGAATTTCGCGCTCTAGGTCAATGCTAAGCAGACCGTTGGCTAAATCGGCACCGAGTACTTTTACATGATCCCCAAGTTGAAACTTACGCTCAAAGTTACGTTCCGCAATACCTTGATGAATAAACTTGCGCTCTTCATTTTCATCTTTGTTTGGTTTAGTGCCTGCAACTTTTAAAGTGTTGTTCTCTGACTCAATGGTCAGTTCATTTTCACTAAAACCAGCAACGGCCATAGTGATTCTGTATTTGTCTTTATCTAGTGCTTCGATATTATAAGGAGGAAAGCTAGGCTGCTTGTCTGTACGAGCTGCCGCATCCATTAAAGATGCTAAATGATCAAAGCCGATGAATGAACGATAAAGTGGTGATAAGTCTACTGTACGCATAATAATATCCTCATATTTAAGCGATATAATGTTGTTACTTTTCGTTTGAACAAGTACAACATAATTAAATTAATAATATAAATTTCAATAACTTCTGTATTTTTTTGGGACCCATCAGGCGTCCTCACTAAACTATTTATGGGCAGTAAAATAGTTTTCAAGTAATTAAATTAAAAAAAGTGAAAAAAAAATAAAAAAGGGCACAAAAAAGTGCCCTCTTCGTATATTCATCAAATTACTCAATACACGTTACTTAATAAAAGTACCGCGAATTGGGTAGTCGTTTTCGCGTGAAAATTTAATACCGCCTAGCACCTGCTTAAGGCTTGGGCGAACAAATGGACTATTTGATTTATCAAGCATCTGTACTTGGTTATCTTCGTTTAAGACAATAATACAAGGCTCAGCAAATGGGTGGTCTGTTTCAGCATCACTGCGCGGTTCACTAATGTATAAGCCTAAATCAGTCATTTGCTCAATGGTTAAATTGTAATAAAGAGGGAAATTTACGTCTATTTTTTCAAGATGCTTTTTAAGCTGCTCTTCGCTATCGCCACTTACTGCTACAACTTCTACACCTGCGCTGGCAAAATCGTCATGCATTGTTGCAAGCTCATTGAGTTGTTCGGTACATTTAGGGCAATGCTGGCCTCTGTACACCACTATCATTTTCCAAGGTTTGTCGCTTACGCGGTCAACTAAATTCACGTCATTGTTATCTAAATCGCTTACCACTAAAGGCTGCATTACACTCGCTGGCTGTAAATTAACGTTACTCATTATGATCTCCTTTTACTATTAAACTTAGGGTGTAGTAATAGAGCTTAGGGTATCTTTGTTTATTTCAACCATGAAAATGTAACTGAGAACGAAATGGCAGGCGACTCGCTTTTATTAAGTAGCCTTGTTTAATGTGATTAGGAGAATTATAAGCTGTAAGCAGAATAATAAAATGTTAGATAAAACAGGCACCTTGCTCTTTTTAAGTAGCATTAGCACAGTATAAACACCAAGCAGGTGTAAGTAAGAAACGTAAAGCTAACTCCAACCTTTTATTTTTCTGTAAATAGTCGAGGCGCTTACGCCTAAATAGGCCGCAGCAAGTGGAATGTTATCATCGCATACGGCTATTGCCGACTCTATTGCCCTTTTTTCAACCTGCCAAAGGGGCTCTATGTCGTGTACGCCCATAAGCGAGTTAGTTTGTATTTGCTCCGCAGATTGAGACGAGCTGCTGTTTTTGATTGGAATAGCAGAATTAACACCAAATGAGCTTGGCAACATATCTAACTCAACTACGTCACCCTCGTTGATAACAACGATATTTTCGATAACATTTTGCAGCTCACGGATATTACCTGGCCAATCGTAGTTACAAAAAAGGTTTTCAACTTCTTTTGAAAAGCGATGGAATAACTTAGCGTTACTTTCACTTTTTTGCTTTAAAATATGCTTTGCAAGCAACATTATATCGCCAGCTCGTTCGCGTAGCGGAGGTAACTTTACAGGAATAACATTAAGCCTATAGTATAAATCTTCTCTAAAACGCCCTTCGGCAACTTCAACTACAGGGCTTCTATTTGTTGCACACACTAGCCTTACATTACTGTGTAAAACCTCGCTACTACCTACCCGATTAAACGCACCCGTTTGTAAAAAACGCAATAACTTAGCCTGTAGGTTGAGCTCCATTTCACACAGCTCATCTAAAAATAAAGTACCACCGTTTGCAACTTCTACAGCCCCTTTCCTGTCACTTAGCGCTCCGCTAAAGGCCCCTTTTACATGGCCAAAAAACTCTGACTCAAATAACTCTCCTGGAATAGCAGCACAGTTAATTGCAATAAACGGCCCTTCACTTCGTGGGCTAGTGTCGTGCAAAGTTTGCGCGCACACCTCTTTACCTGTGCCACTCTCACCGGTAATAAAAACACATGCTTTGCTTCGCGCTGCACTATCTAAAAGCCTAAACACCGTTTGCATTGCTAACGATTCACCAATAAACCCGGAAGTGTTTTGCGCTTTTTGTTCTTGAATTTTAACTGCAGGAGGCGCTTTTTGCGAAAGCGCGCTATCTACGGCGCTCACTAAGCGCTGGCCTGAAAACGGTTTTTCTAAAAAATCAAAACCACCTAAACGCATTGCCTCTACTGCAACATCAATAGAGCTATTTGAGGTGATCATGACTACGTTAGCGGGCTTTTCTTGCTTTTTAACAAACTGCAGCACTTCTAAGCCACTAATATCGGGTAAACAAACATCTTGGACAATGACATCAGGCATCATCTCTTTTATACCTACCAAGGCCGAGTAGCCATCGGTAAAGTGTTTACATTCGTGCCCTGCTTGCTCTAATTGACTCGCATAAAGAGCCCCGCTTGCAATGCTGTCTTCTACTATATAAACCAGTGATTTTTTTTGAGAATCGTTCATGGCAGAGCCTTTTAAGTAATATTATTAGCAATAACTTGGTATGCAGCGTGGGTTTTTTCTAGATTATGTTGAACGATCTGAGCAGCGTGAATATTTTCATCAATGGTAACGGGGGGGTAATCATGTAATTGACTGGCAAGGGCTGCCAAAGTTAATGCGCCATATAGCGCCGCAGAATTTTTAAGTACGTGCATTATATCTTTAATATTATCTTCATCTTGCTCATCAATTGCATTTTTAAGACGAACTCGCATTTCTTCTAATTCATTAATAAATAAGTTTACCAGCCTTACTAAAGTGAGTGAGCCAACATCTTGCTCTAATTGCGCTAGCACATGAGCTTGAGTGATGGTGTTATCAATATATTCTTCAGGTATTGGCATATTAGGCCTTTATTTATTATTGTGATACAAAGCTTTTATACTTTTAGAGTAAGTCGTTTTTCGCATTTTGCAAATCTAAACATTAAGTTAAGTGTACATTTTTACCCATGTCGCCGTATTATTAGCTAAACTACTTGGTCTTCCGAGTAAGTAACCTTGTGCTACATCACACCCTAGCTGCTCTAATATTTGTAATTGCTCGCGCTGTTCAATCCCCTCAGCAATGGTTTCTAACCCGAGTCTTTGCGCCATAGCAATAATTGCACTACACAGAGTAAAGTCTTCATTGTTCGTTGTAATGCCACTTATAAAGCTGCGATCTATTTTTAGCCCATCAATATTAAACTGCCTTAAAAGGCCTAAAGAGGCATAGCCCGTTCCAAAATCGTCTAGCCAAATTTTTACCCCTTCTTTATGAAAATGCTCAAATGTTTTAGCAATACGCTGCGGACTTTTTATTAATGCTGTTTCTGTTAATTCTACTTTTATGGCTGCGGGGTCTATTTGATACTTATCAAGTAAGCTCATTACTTTAGAAAACACATCCCCTTCAATAATTTGTACCGGCGAAATATTCAATGAAATAGTTATATCATTCATACCTATTTTTCTCATTTGGCTTAAATCGCTTAGGGTTTGCTTAAAAATCCAATCACCTAAATCTAAAATCATACCTGACTGTTCTACATGCGGAATAAATTCATCTGGGCCAACAACACCATAGCGTGAAGATTCGCAGCGTACTAATGATTCAAAGCCAACTAATTGCCCACTTGTTAAAGATACAAGCGGCTGGTACACCATATTAAAACAATGGTTTTTCATTGCATGAGCCATAATTTGCTCAAGTTCATGCCAGCGTGCAATGTTGACCGTATTGATAGGCTCTAAACTTTTAAAAGCATTCATAAATTTCTCCACAAATAAGGGCTCACCGTAAGCTTGTTACATAAATTGCAAATTGCAGACCAAAACGACCCGTCAAAATAAAAAATAAATACATAAAATTCAATTAGTTAAAGGCGGGCTGTTAGTCAAGAATTATTGATGGGTATATTTGCATTTTGCAAATCACACTGACACGCAAGCTGATTTAAAGTGGGAGCAGGAGTAAGCGATGGTTTGGGTATAAAGTGGCTTTAAAAATAAAAAGGCTGACCTAATTGCTTAGAGTCAGCCGAAATAAATACTAAAGGAGAAGTATTGTTTAGTTGTTTAAACCTTGTGTGCCTGATTGGGCAGGTTGCTCATCTATGTTTTGAGCGTAGTTTAATGTGTTGCTTTCAATAGTGGCATTATCTAAATCACTATTACTAAATTTATTGGTGAACATCTCGGTATTACCTTTATTAACAGGTTCAATAGTAACGGTGCCTCGCAGTGCTGTTGCACCAACAATAACAGCTGCAACAATAATAATAGACAGCACCATTAACTCTGGAGTAAGAACAAAAGACATTTTTTTTGGTTGCTGTTTAACTTTAGTATTAGTTTGCATAATGGACACCCTTAAAATTTATTTAACTACTTAGCAAATTTATATCAATGATAACTTCGCTCTACTTGGTGTTTATATTGCGAAAGCCATGCCATAATAAATTTAATGATGATAAAAAATTTAAGTCTTTATAAATCAATGGGTAAATGAATTACTTTGATAGGGATAATAAAAAATAGCTAAGCGGATATTTGCATTATGGGATTCAATTTCATTTTGATTTGCAAAATGCAAACCAATTTAAAAATAATTATTTAGAACCAACCTACACAACCCAATCAATTAAAAAGGATTAGTATTTCAGCATTATTTACAGTTTTGCTTAATACATTAAGGCTTTTTAGGCAGTAAAAGTAATTGACTACGCATTACTCAATGCCATCGCTTTTTTTGAGAAAACAGTCAATTTTAACCTTTTGAGGTTAAATTTTTGCTAACCCCACTATTTATGTTTGTTTACTTAACAACTAAAAACTTTAATCATAAATACCTTAAGGCCACCAGTAACTATTAACCTAAAAGCACGGTTGCATTGCTTGTTACTTTAATAACGACCAAATTTCGTTAATGCGCTCTAACTTAGAGTGTTTAGCGTCATTAAGTTTTGGTAAGTATTGATTTAAGAGCAAATTGAGTTTTTCGCTAATAATTGGTTTAGCTAAATAGTCATTCATTCCTGCTTTAATAAAACGCTCTTTATCTCCATGAATCGCATTCGCTGTTAACGCTATAATAGGGGTGACAATAGCTAACTCTCTGATTTTTTTAGTGGCAGAAATACCGTCTAAAATTGGCATTTGAATATCCATAAATATTAAATCTATTGTTTGCGTTTTAACTTTTTCAATCGCCTCTTGCCCATTACTGGCTATTTTAACTAAGCACCCTTGCTGCTCTAAAAATTGCTGAATCACAATTTGGTTATTTTTATTGTCTTCAACCACGAGTACGTGCGTACCTTTAAATGGCTGAGCATTAATAGTGGCTGTGTTTAGTGTGGTTTCTTTTTTATTAGTAAAAATAATATCAAGATGAAAAAGCTCTTCCTCAAGCGCAGCAATCGCTCTGGGCAAATGCGAAGGCTTAAAAGGCCCATTAAACATCAACATACCAGAGCTCGGCGCCTCTGTTTTTTGGTTTTTACCCAGTAGGTCTATGAGTAATAAACACGGTTTATTTAGGCTCTTGTAACTTTTTAAAAATTGTTGCGCTGCGTCTAAATCGGCTTTATTAGTGGTAACAATAGCGTCGGGCGTATTGATACTGTCTAGCTTTTCGATGTTTTCAAGGCGTGAAAAATCTATCGAATGGCGAGTAAGCATATGCTCTATCGCCGTGTTTAATTGCAAGTTTTTACTAATCACACACACATAGGGCTTTTTGGTTCTGGCTGAAAAGCCTTCTCTTTGCACCTGCTCGCTTGTATCTATTAACAAAGGGTAATTCACAATAAACTCACTCCCTTTACCAAACTGCGAGTTAACAGTAATGCTGCCCCCTGCAGCATCACATATTTGCTTACATATGGCTAAACCTAAGCCACTGCCGCCATATTCTCGAGTGATAGAGTTATCTGATTGAATAAACGGCTTAAACATACTCTCGAGCTTGTTTTGCGCAATCCCTATTCCTGTATCTTTAAAGCTAAGCTGCAACGTAAATTTATTATTTTCAAACTCAACACACTGTGCTGTCACTATAAGTGAACCCTTTTGAGTAAACTTAATGGCATTTGAGAGTAAATTTATTGCAATTTGCCTTATACGACCATGATCGCCCACCACCTGCGCAGGAACATCAGGGTGCAGATCAAAAATAAGTTCGAGGCCTTTTTGCACGGCGCTTTCACTTACAATATCGATAGCCTCTTCTAAGCAAATATCGAGGCTAAATGGCTGATTATCTATTGAGATTGCTTGCGCTTCAAAGCGTGAGTAGGTCAGCACGTCATCTAAAATACTCAATAATGCATCTGAACTTGTTTTAATCATTTGGGTGTAACGTTTTTGATCTGTTGTGAGACCCGTGTCGTGTAAGATATCTGCACAGCCAATCACTGCATTTAAAGGTGTGCGTATTTCATGGCTTATATTGGCCATAAAGCGACTTTTAGACTCAGCCAACGATTCAGCCTGGTGCTTAGCATCTAAGAGTATTTGTTCAGCTATCACACGTTCTTGAATATCAACCACGGTCGCCGCTATAGACGTTAAGTGTGTGCCATTAAATGAGGTAATGGGTGTGAGGGTCATTTCAACCCAATTTGGCTCATTAAGCGCGTTGGTTAACCTAATATCCAAACGTTTAACTTCTCGATTGCCACTACTGTAGCCTGTAAGAGCTGTGTTTAGCTTTTCCACATCCTCACCCATTACAAAATTAGCAATGGGTAAGCCAAGGTGTTTATTTATGTCTGTTTGGAAAAAATCTTGCCATGCTTTGTTCATAAACAATAACCCGCCCTGCGCATCTAACCTCAATACAATATCAGGGATGTTATCGACTACAGAGTGGTAGTTATATTCTATTTCTGCCATGGCTTGTTCAGCTTTTACACGCTGGGTAATGTTGGTTTCTATGGCTATAAAATGCTTAACATTACCGTCATCATCTTTTACAGGGGTAGCATCAATAGCAACCCAGTATTCGTTTTTATTTTTATCATAATTAACGGTTTCTATTTGAAAAGGCTCGGCATTTTTAATCGCTTTAGCCATTAACTGGCGCGACTCTAAGCTTGTTTTAGGCCCTTGCAACAGTTTACCGGGGCTAAGCCCGATGACTTCTTCACATTTATAACTAGTAAGCGTTTCAAAGCTTTTATTAACCCATTCTATTTTGCCAAATCGGTCGGTAATTATAACTAAATTATTGGTGTGGCTTGCCACTAAAGAAAGTCGCTTAGCGTACTCTTGTTGCTGGGTGAGTAAGTATTGGTAGTCTTTATGTCGTTGAATGTCGTGTAACGAGCCAATAAACCCGCCGCTATCGTCGCATGCCAAGCGCATTTCAAACCAGTTAGTAAGGCCGTCATTATTTTTTACTTGCAGCTCTATACTGGCACTAAAAACGCCTTCAAAAATAGACTCAATATACGCTGACAGCTTTAACGAGTCTTTGGTCTCTAGCAGCGATGTGATTTTTTTACCTATGAGCATGGCCGGCGTAAAACCCAACTTATTAAGCCATGCTTCGTTCACGTAGCTAAACACTAAATATTTATCACATTCAAATACACATTCATCAAGTAAGGCAAGTAACTTAGTTTGCCTGCGGGTATTTGCAGAAAGCTGCTCTATTAGCGCGTAATGAACTTGTACTTGTAGCTCGTCTTTTTCTTCCATATGCGCCTCATTCATTTACTAATTCTGTATGGCTGCACACCTTGGCATAAAGCGGAAAAACCTCTTCACAGTAAAATGATTGCTCAAACGGCGTTCTGCTTGATGTACAGTCATTAAGTACCGTCACATTAAAGCCAAGCTCTACCGCAGAGCGCGCCGTAGAGTCAATGCAAATAGAGGTCACCGTGCCTGCTAAAACAATGTTAGTGATGCCATTTTTATTAAGCACATTTGCAAGCTCTGTATGAGTAAACGCATTTAACCCGCGTTTACCGGGTATTTGCATAATACGTTTGCCATATTTATCAAACTCTTTAATGCCTTGAGCACCATAAGAGTCGGCTTTAAAAGCCCCTACTTCGGCAATCACTTTTAATATACCAATTGGGTTTTTAAGCTCGCTATAATCTTGTGTAAAGTGAATAGGCGTACTGAGCACTAATGCAAATTTATCTATGTACTTGTCGAGCAGCGCTAACGTGTTATTTACCACGCCGGTTACTCTTGATGACTCTTCAACCACTTGGTATAAAATGCCATCAGGCGAAAAGTAATCATTTTGAAAACCAATGAGCAGCAAAGCTGTTTTTGATAAATCGTTCATAACGTCCTCCTAAACGGGCCTTTAGGCAGCTTGCCAAGGCTTAATAAACTCTTCTAATACAGCTTTTGTTACCGGTTTTTGAAGATAGTGCGTCACCCCTTTTTCGAACAACTGAGCAATTTGTTGCTCCTCAGTAATGCCCGTTAAAATAACTTTTGGCGTGTTATCGTTTGGGGTGTTTTGTTTAATGAGCTGCTGAGCTACATCACTGCCAAACATACCTGGCATACGCTCATCTAACAGCAGTAAATCGAAAGGTTCTTGCTGGGCAATAAGTAAGGCACTTGAGCCATTTTCTGCACAGGTTACTGCGCAGCCAAGCATTTCAAGCATGACTTTGGTCGCAACTTGGCTTGGCAAGCTGTCATCAGCAACCAATACAGATAATTTGCTGTGGGTATTTAAATTATTAACCGCATTTACTAAGTCAGTATCAAAAAACGGCCACGCCAATACAGGTTGAGAAATAGCGTGATGGCTTTGCAGCTCACTGAGCGCATCAAATGCGCAAATTTTTATACTCTGAGACGCCCCATTATTTAAAAAGTTACTCGCAAGTTGCTCTGCAGATAGGTGACGCGAATCTTCAATTCTTAAAGCGTTGGTGTGGTTGCTGTCGGCGAGTTTTAAACCATAGTTTTGCGCACTTAAATTAACTAGGTAATGAATGCTTTGCTCTAAGTCGTCTTTACTATTGGCTGCGCTGATAAACTCTTTGTTTGTATCTACCGATGAAATTGGCTCACGGGTTGCAAGTAAACCGTGTATATCAATGGTGTGCATTTCAGGATTCGAATCTACCCAGTAATTTAAATTAATACCCTGTAAATTGGCCTCTACTGTTAGCACAAATTGGCTTTTAGCGGCTTTTAGCGAAGGTAAAATAAACGCTTCACACTGGATAATCATTTGCTCAGGAGACACCTGTAAACAAATATAATTACACTGTAATTTGTTGATGAGTGTAATTGCCACATTTGTGTTGTCTGCTTTGCAAAAGCGGGCAATTACCCCTTGAATAATTTCTAAAACATGGCTGTTATTACTCATCATCGTTCCTAATAAGAATGGCTCTGTAGTTAAATATCAATTTACATGCCACTTGCAGCGCCTTTACTAATACGATGAATTCATTAGATTTAAAAATTACACATCCTTTACATAAATGCGCTTTTGCAAATTGCAATTCAAAATGCATGGCAAATGAGTAATTAAGCGAGTTAACAGTAAAACAGAATTAACCAATCGATTTTTTGCGCTTTAAATTATTAATTAATCGTTTAATATGAACCCAACTAAATTGAGGAGAGTATTATGCTTACAGTAATTTTTGGCCGCGAAGGCTGCCCATTTTGTGTACGTGCTAAAGATGTTGCCGAGCAACTATCAAATGAGCGTGATGATTTTAAGTTTCGTTATATCGATATTATCAAAGAAGGCATTAGCAAAGCGGATTTAGAAAAGTCTGCAGGAAAACCATGCCCAACTGTGCCACAAATTTTTGTAGATCAAACCCACATTGGTGGTTTTACTGAATTTGAAGCTTACGCAAAAGAAAATCTAGGCCTATATAAATAACGCTTTGTATATAGCTTGTTAACCAGTTTAAAAAATCAAAAATTTAAACTGGTTAAATTTCGACCAACATCAACCACATACAAATTAGTTGTAATTTATACAAGCAATTGCTTCGTATTTCCTATACAATGCGCGCCTCTTTAAATTCGTTGAGGCGTATTAATGTCAGAACCAGTCACGTTTGAATCTCTAAATCTTTCTCCTGCAATTTTAAAGGCAGTTGAAGAGTTGGGTTACAAGACACCATCTGAAATCCAAGCTCAATGTATACCGTTATTGCTAGAAAGAAAGGACGTACTGGGACTAGCACAAACGGGTACAGGTAAAACTGCAGCATTTGCACTGCCGTTACTAAACAATATTGACCCGTCTGTGAAACAGCCACAGATCCTTGTACTCACACCTACACGTGAGCTTGCGATCCAAGTTGCTGAGGCATTTGAACAATATGCAAAAGGTACTCGTGGTGTTGAAGTATTAGCACTGTACGGTGGCCAAAGCTACAGCATTCAATTAAGCGCACTTCGTCGTGGCGCACAAATTATTGTTGCTACTCCGGGTCGATTAATCGATCACATAAACCGTGGCACTATCAAGTTTGATGCTTTACAAGCACTTGTACTTGATGAAGCCGATGAAATGTTACGTATGGGCTTTATCGATGATGTTGAAAACATCATGGAAAAAACACCGCGCGAAAAGCAAACATGTCTTTTCTCTGCGACCATGCCTAAGCAAATTCAAAACATCAGCAGCAAATATATGAATAACCCTGAACAGGTTCATATATCTGCGCGTAACTCAACTGTATCATCTGTTGAGCAAGTGTTTTGGAATGCACACGTACATAAAAACAAAGCCATTGTTCGTTTCTTAGAAGCAGAGCAATACGAAGGTGCTATTGTTTTCGTACGTACACGTAACGACACAGTGCAACTTGCTGAGTTACTAGAGCGCGAAGGTTTTTCTGCTGCGCCACTTAATGGTGACATGAACCAGCAAGCACGTGAACGCACGGTAGATCGCTTAAAAAGCGGTATGCTAAACGTTGTTATTGCAACGGACGTAGCAGCACGTGGTCTTGATGTAGACCGTTTAAGCTTAGTTATCAACTACGATATTCCACAAGACTCAGAAGCCTACGTTCACCGTATTGGCCGTACAGGTCGTGCTGGACGTACTGGTAAAGCAATTTTATTTGTTAAGCATAACGAACGTTATTTACTTAAAAATATCATTCGTCATACTAAGTCTGAAATTGCACAGGTTGAGCTACCTACAGCTAAAGTAGTTGAAGAAAAACGTATTAATGCGTTAAAAGAAAAGCTTACGCTTGCTCTTGAAAACAAAGACATTACGTTCTTCAATGAAGTTGCTGCTAGCATGGCACAAAAACTAGACTTATCTTTAGAAGACCTAGCGGGTGCATTACTGTGTTTAGCACAGCAACAGTCGCCAATTAAAGTTGAAGAAGTTAAGATTCAACCTCGCAACGAGCGTAATACACGTAACGAGCGTGGCGATCGCAATGACCGTCGTCGTAACGAACGTGGTGACCGCCCTGAGCGTAAACCTCGCGAGCGTAACAGCCGCGATGCAGGCCCTATGGATACTTACCGTATCGAAGTGGGTCGTGAGCACGGTGTACAGGTTAAAAACATTGTTGGCGCGATTGCTAACGAAGCTGATATCTCAAGCAAGTTTATTGGTGACATTCGTCTACACGACAGTCACAGTACGGTACAATTACCGCAAAACATGCCTAAAGATGTACTTGATCACTTCCAAAAAGTGTTTATTTGTAAACGCCCAATGGGTATGACACTAACACAAGATCAAGGCCCAGCTGAGCCACGTGGTGAACGCGCTGAGCGCCCAAGTGGTGATAAAAAGCGTAGCTTTAACAAAGACAACCAACGCGGTGATAAGCGTGGCGGTCCTCGTAAAGAACGTCGCCCTGTGAGCTTCACATCTAACTAAGCTTTATAGCTTACGTTATAAAAAACCTTGCCACGAAAGTGCCAAGGTTTTTTTGTTTTAAAGCCACTGCTTTTGTAAAAAATAAAAATTCTGTAAACTAAGAAAAAACTATAATTCACGGATGAATTAAAATTGAAAAAATATAATGACAACTTGATCTTTGCAGCAATAATAAGCTTTCCAATACTGAGCATTGCCATGCTTATGTTAATGGATTTTACCGACCCGCCATTTATCGAAAATAAAATTTATGAGGCTATTTTTTATATAGCGCTTCCTATTTTTTGCGGGGCATCATTTATCTATCTCCATGTACTTGTAATCAAAAAATATAGACGTTGCAGTGACTATAGAGAGCACCTTAAAGATAGCTTTTCAGA
Organism: Pseudoalteromonas sp. A3; assembly: GCF_025942345.1. NCBI lineage: Bacteria > Pseudomonadati > Pseudomonadota > Gammaproteobacteria > Alteromonadales > Pseudoalteromonadaceae > Pseudoalteromonas > Pseudoalteromonas sp. A3. The sequence goes on along the minus strand of NZ_JAPCKL010000005.1, from coordinate 310,106 downwards.
TACAAAAATGAAGTTATCATTAATCTTCATCTACCCATTACTCCCTTTGTTAATCTATGCAACTCTCTATTTTTTACTCTCTGCCCCCATTGAGTTATGGGCTTACTACACGCAAGGCGATTATTGGTATAAGGAATATATCCTCACTGATGTACAAGAATGTGGGTCTGATTATGAAGATAGTTGTACTCGTTTATACTTTAAAGACCCTACAACTAACAAAACGCACGATTTTAGATGGTACGACGATAAATCTACAATAATGAATAACAAAAACGATTATGTGTATATTGTTGGTGAGGCCAGTTTGTTTGGCTATATAGTGAGAGAATTAGAAAGGTAATTAACACTACTTTTTACATTGCAGCAATTTTATATAAAAACCTCACTCAAGTGAGTGAGGTTCATAAATTAAGGTTTAAGTTAAGGTAACGCCGGATAAACGTAACTCGCATCTAACCCTAACGGAATACCGAGTGCCCAATACCCTAGCAAGAAAATACTCCAGCCAATCATAAACGCGATTGAGTAAGGGATCATAAGCGCGATAAGCGTGCCTATACCGGTATCTTTTACGTACTTTTGGCAGTACACCACAACCAATGGGAAATACGGCATAAGTGGGGTAATAATGTTTGAGCTAGAGTCTCCGATTCTGTAAGCCGCTTGGGTTAAATCGGGTGATATACCTAGCTGCATTAACATTGGTACAAAAATAGGCCCCAGTAATGCCCATTTTGCTGAGCTTGAGCCAACGAACAAGTTTACAAAGCCGGTTAAAAATATAATACCCACAACTGTTACGGCGCTGGGCAACTCCATTGCTTTTAAAAGCTGCGCCCCTTCAATGGCCATTAATGCCCCTAAGTTAGACTTAGAAAACGCAGCAATAAATAACGCACAAAAGAACGCCATTACAATATAATAAGCCATGCCACTCATCGCGGTACTCATCGCATCTATCATATCTTTTGAGGTTTTAAAGGTACCAACGGTAAAACCATACACGGCACCGGGTATCCAAAATAATAAAAAGATTAAAGGCACGATAGATTGCATCAGGGGCGATCTAAAATTAGTTAGTGAGCCATCAGCACTGCGCATTGCTGAATCGGCAGGAGCGGATACAAATGCAAGTAAAGCAAGTCCTGCAATCATTACGCTACTGGCTATAAAAAAAGCACGTTTTTCATCACTTTTAGCTTCATCAAACGCGGGTAAGTTTTGGGTGTCTTCATTAAGTGCTGTGTTTTTTAACCGAGGCTCTATTATTTTGTCAGTGATATACCAGCCTAATAACACAATAAATAAACTCGAGGCAGAAGTGAACGCCCAGTTATTAAGGGGGTTAATCGACATATCGGGGTTAATAATTTGCGCTGCACTTTGGGTAAAGCTTTGCAGTAATGGGTCTATTCCTGATGGGATAAAGTTAGCGCCAAATCCACCACTCACACCAGCAAATGCGGCTGCAATACCCGCTAATGGGTGTCGCCCTGCGGCAAAGAAAATAACACCCGCTAATGGGATCACTAATACGTAGCCAGCATCGGTTGCTGTATGGCTTACAATAGCTACCAAAATGACTGAAGGGGTTAGCAGTTGCCTTGGAGTAACTTTAAGCATTAGCTTAAGGCCTGTATTGATATAACCCGAGTGCTCAGCCACTCCCACACCTAACATGGCAACCAGTACCACCCCTAGCGGTGCAAAGCCTGTAAAGGTTTTTACCATGGAAGATAAAAACGAGGCAAGTGAGTCGCCCTCTAATAGGTTATTTACAACAATGGCTTGGCCTGTCCGTGGGTCTAACGCGTCAAAGCTCACCCCCGACAGTAACCACGAGCACAACCAAATAAGTAACATAGCGAATAAGAAAATAATCGCCGGATCGGGAAGTTTGTTACCAACTCGCTCCACAAAGTTTAAAAAACGCGCGATTAACCCTGTAGGTACCGCAGCTTGATTATTATTGTTCATTTAAAGCTCCCAAAATAGGTTTAAGTAACAATATACTATTAATGTGTAACAGTAAATTAACTAATAAATCTATTATGGGCACAAATAGAGCATAAAAAAACGCGGCTTCATTATCGTCGCCGCGTTTTCATAATTGTGAACTAAACATCGGTTAAGCGAGGGCTTTCACTTCTTCCCAAAGCCTAACAACCAAGGTTTTATCTTCTTCGTTTAGCTCGCCATTGCGGTATGCTTTTACTAAGCTTTGTTCCACGGTTTCGTTGAGCTCATCAATAGAAATTGTCAGCTCTTCTACTTCTGCATAACCTACGGCAAGGTCGTAATGTCCGCGCAAGTAACCACCAGCGAACAGCTCATCATCTGTTGCTTTAATTACTAAATCATCAAAGTATTGCTGCGCAGCATCAATATAATTCACTAAACTCATTGTGTTACTTCTCCTGGTTTTCATAACCGACAGCATACATAATATGGTCGTTATAGCCGGTGGTTACTTTAATGTAACCTGTTAATTCATCATCTAAAGCGCTGTCGCCGGTGTCACAAATAAGTGGACGCCCGTTCAACGCGTGTAATTTGGTTTTAGTTGCCACCACAATAATGTTTTCTTTGCCAATGGTGCGAATAAGCTCAGGGCTTAGCTGCTGATTCCCTCGACCAAAAATATGGCCTTGCCCGCCTATTAATGTAATAACTAATTGAGTAGCTTGCCCGTGCGTGTACTCAAGTAGCTGTTTAGCAGTTAAGTCTTGCGCAACTAGGGTTTGATCTTTAATTAAATCTACGCCTAATAAAGTATTATCTAGCCCCATTTCTTGCATTATTGCTTCAACAGTTGAGCCACTACCCATAATGTAATAGGTGTCTTCATCCATTTCGCTCACCACATGCGCTGCAATGTCGGCAAGTACTAATTCATCTGTTTCTTTACCACCATTTTTAACCGCTTGTACATAACGTACTTCGCTTGGTATTTGCATTTCACCGTAGCGCTTAGCTTTTACGGTGCCTTGCCTAAACGCCTCTTCATCAATATCCATTACATCGGCATCTGCAAGTGTAACTAGCTCGCCTTTTACTAGCATTTCTACTACGCGCCCTGCTGCTTTAGGTGTAATTGCATATACGCCAGAGTGAATTTTACAGCCAGCAGGTATACCCAGCACTGGTACGGTATCTTCTATGGCATGACAAATATTGCGCGCAGTACCATCGCCACCAGCAAACAGGACTAAATCTACGCCTAAATTTTTAAGTAGCTTTGCGCTAGCCTCTGTATCATCAGCGCTTGTTACGGTATTGGCGGTATAAACTACCTCAACAGTAAAGCCTAGTGCGCGTGCTGCTTTTTCGCCCATATCGCCATTTACAGTATAAATTGTTAACTGCTCTTTATAGGGTACAAGTACTTCTAGGGCTGCCTGTGTGCGGCTGTTAGCTTTGGCTTGCGCACCCAGCTCAATTGCTTTTGCAGCAGTGTTTTCGCCATCACTGCCTTTTAAAGCAACGCTGCCACCAAGTCCTGCAACAGGGTTAATAATTAAGCCTAACTTAAACTGCATTTTGTAACTCCTGAGGGTGGTGCCAATTAAATTGTTGAGCGGTTAACGGCCACGGTGTTTTATAAAAATCACTTAACGCTTTTAATAATGCATGGGTACGTGCGTTAACTCCCTGCTCTAATAACATTAATACTTGCTGGTGTACTCGCGCCTGAAAATCAAACCGGCAATTTTGCTCGCCGTTCAAGTTATCTACCGACACATTAAAATCAAAGCCAGCAGCGGTGCTGAGCAGCCACTCTATGGCTTGTGGTTTTATTTCTACGTTTTCAAATTCAGCTTGCTGGTGTTTATCTCGCCCATCTGGGCAGTACCAATACCCATAATCTTCAAGCTCTCTGCGTTTATTGCCAGCCACTAACCAATGCGCTATTTCATGTAGGGCACTGGCGTAAAAGCCGTGGGCAAATACAATTTGATTAAAACCATGGGTATTATTGGCAGGTAGATAAACAGGCTCATCATCGCCTTTTACTAAGCGAGTGTTATGGCTTTGATAAAAAACACTATCGAAAATAGATATAAGATCGGCTATATGATGCATAAAAACTGATTAATTCGTCTCGGTTACAGCGCAATATTAGCGCACTAAAAACGAGACGAATTGTACGGGCTTTTACCTTTAAAGTAAAAGTGATGAGCGAGTTATACCTCTACTCCCGCCTCATCGCACTGCACTATATCGGTTTCTTTAAGTGCTTGGGTTATCCACTTTTGCAAAACAGGGCAACGCATCACAAAATCACAATACTGCTGCGCCGCTGGGGATAAGGTAATCTGATACGTTTTTAAACGAAGTACAATGGGGGCGTACATCGCATCGGCAATACTAAAGTCGCCAAAAAACCATTCATTAGGAAACATATCTTGCTGCTGAGCAAATATCTCATCAATACGTTGAATATCTTTTAGTGCAGCACTTGATAGCGTTACTTTACGTGTGGCTCTTATATTCATCGGCATTTCGTTTCTCAGTGCCATAAAGCCGGCATGCATTTCAGCGCTTAATGCGCGCGCTGTAGCTCGCTGAGTAATATATTTAGGCCACCCTGCTCCCGATAAATGGGAATCGTTAATATATTCACAAATTGCGAGCGAGTCCCACACTTGCAAATCACCATCAATTAACGCCGGCACTTTTTGAACGTGGAAGTGTTGTTTTAGTTCGTCGTAAAAGTCACTGGTGTCGAGCACAAGCTGGGTTTCGTCAAACGGGACATCAAATTTACTCATTAAATACCATGCGCGTAATGACCAGCTAGAATAGTTTTTATTACCGATAAATAATTGCATTTTGTATATACCAAAGTGAATAGGCTTCCCTACCTTACTAGGTGATTAAACAACCAACAACACTTTGTTTTTTATTCTTAATGCTAAATTTAAAGCCTCTAAAAAAAATAGTATTACTATCAATTAGCTAACTGCGCATTTAAATGTTTTTTTAATAAACGGGTATTGCGGGTGTTGGCTTTAAAAAAAGCATCAAATATATCGCCAAAAAATGGAACTAAGCCGCCTACAAAATCAATCAGCATATTAATGATCATCTTCGTTTTTATGCGTTTACTTACGCCTAATCGCTGCGCCTCTACCAGTACATAGCTTGATAAAATAAGCCCTGCAGCATCCCCTATAACGGGTATTAAACCAATCACAGCCTCTAGCCCTATGTTAAATTTAGTAAAAGGGATGCCAATGCTGCTATCGGTATAATGACTAAACTTTTCCAAACGTTTTAATGTTGATTCATATTCAGCATGCGAGAGGTTAGTTTGAATATTTTTACTCATAATAGCTACTTTTTATGTGAGGTTGTCATATATAAACACTAAGGATATTAATACTTAATGAATTATTAAAAACTAATGGAATACTTTCAACGATGAATTTAAGATAAAAAATATTACTACGCCTACAGAATAAATACGGAAACATCTGCCCAAAATATAAAGTACCCTCGGGAGTTAATAATCTATAAAGACTACTTATATAAAAGAAAAGTGCTAGAGGAAGAATTGCGTACTTTTATTAGCAATTAAGGCACCTTATAAAAACAGGTACAGTTCACTTTACATACATTTTTTCTTAGTTAAAATCTGAGAAAATTATGCAAGGATTGCCTATGAATAAATCTATTTATTTACCTCGATTAGCCATCCTATTGATTCTTTTTTGTGCTATTGTTTTTCCGGCCCTTAGTCAAGGAGAAGATATGTTTAGCTGGTTCAGAAAAAAGAAAGAAGTATTTTTAAGCCCTGAAGTCAACGGCGTCGTCACTGAAAATGGCATACCAATTGCTGATTTAGAAATAATACGTTCATTAACATATATTGATGGCGTTGAACGACTTGATTCTGTAATGACAGGAGATGACGGACGATTTCATTTATCAAAGAAAACTATACTTTCTTCTATCCCGAATAAATTAATTTCCGAAGACCGTGTCCACCAGAAGATTTTTATTCGTAAAGATAACAACTTAGTTATTGGTTTGTGGGGGGCCACACAACCAGGCATTTCAGAGTTACCTGAATTCACCAAAAAGCTTGATTTTTTAAAGTGTGAAATAACTAATCAATTGGTCAGATTTGAATTTAAAAATAACACCAATAAATACCTCAATAGAACTGCAACAAGCATTTGCAGATGGGATGAAGATTACAATCCTACATGGGTTATGGAAAACGATGAAGAAAAGTACGAAATCCATAATGGCGATTTAAATGATTTAACAGAACGTTTTACAGGGAAGAATGTTGAACTATGAATAAAACAATATCACCAAGCACAGCTGCTTCTGTCGCGAATAGAGTTTATGATATAAGAAAAAGTTATGACTTCAGCGGAGAGTTTCATAATGACTTTGTGAGAAACTTTAAAGTGACTAACAATCAAATTCAGGGGGTGAGTGGTGGGCTAATAAATCAGCTTTTGAACCGTACGACAGGCATCGCTTTAACTGCTGAAGGTGTTTCATCACAATTCAAAAACCACCATATTATTGGCATTCGTGGAACCGTTTTCTCATCTTGTGCAGATTGGCTAACTAACTTAAATGTTGCAACTACCCTTGGTCCTAAAAATTTGGAAGTACATTCAGGCTTCGAGAAAGCCTTCACTAGTATGGAACCCATGTTTAATTCTTATATAAAAAAGTATAAACCAGAATTTTAGCATATTGTAGGGCACAGTTTAGGTGGTGCAATTGCTCAGCTTACTGCTATTTGGGCTAGCAAAAAAGGTATACCTACTAATTTATATACGTTTGGTGCGCCTAGGGTGGTATTAAGTAATTCAATACATTCAGCAGCAAATAATATCGGTCAATATCGAGTTACTCATGGCGCCGACCCTGTTCCTTGTGTACCTGCCTGGCCATTCAGCCATACCTCTAATGAATACCAAACTGCTATGAATGAAGGATCTTTTTTTAGTCTTGCCGCACACTCTATGGAAAAAAGTGAACCTGGTTACGTCAATACCGTCGCTGCATACAGTGATTATGCAAGTATGGAAAATTCTTTGAAGACCCTACATCATAATCATACTGTTCTAAAGTATTCATCGCGTTATAACGTAACCTTTTCACTTAAATGGCAACGAATAATTACAGACGGCTTAATAACTTTTTTAAAGAAAACAGGACAATACGCTTTTATTTCCGTCCAAGCGGGTTTAGGCCTCGGCCTAACTTTCTATTATACGCTTGCTCGATGTTTATTTGATTCTGTAGTCACATTTGTAGAATTAACTGAAGAGTTAAAAGGCTTAATTGGTCATATGCTTGCATTTGTAGGAAAAAAAACTTACGAGGTTAAAGAACTAAGCAAACAGTTCATCAGGTGGGTGCTCGGTTTGATGATCAAAAGCTTTATATGGTAGCAAAACAGGCAATTGATCTTATTTAAATTAAAATGAGCGCGGTTCGTAAAACCTAACCGCGCTCCCAGAAATGACTTAAACAGAGCCGTTTATCGGCCCATGTTCGTGGTTTACATGCGGATTTTGCCCGCGCTGGCGCAGTAAATGGTCCATTAAGGTAATGGCCATCATTGCCTCAGCAATAGGGATTGCACGAATACCAACGCACGGATCGTGACGCCCTTTGGTGATCATCTCTACTGCCTCGTTTTCAGTATTAATGCTTTTACCTGGAATAGTAATACTTGATGTAGGCTTAAGCGCAATAGAGGCAATAATATCTTGCCCTGTAGAAATACCAGCAAGTACGCCGCCCGCGTGGTTTGAGGTAAAGCCTTCTGGGGTTAATTCATCACGGTGCTCTGAGCCTTTTTGCTCTACCACATCAAAGCCATCGCCAATTTCTACACCTTTAACGGCATTAATGCTCATTAGTGAATGCGCAATTTCAGCATCTAGCCTATCAAATACAGGCTCGCCTAATCCTACCGGTACGTTACTAGCCACTACTTTTACTTTAGCGCCCACTGAGTCACCTTGCTTTTTAAGGTCTCGCATGTACTCATCAAGCGCTTCTAGCTTACTTGCATCAGGGAAAAAGAATAAGTTGTTTTCAACTTCATCCCAGTCGTAGCTTTCGGCTTTTATTGGCCCAAGTTGGCTTAAACATGCTTTTACCTCAATACCATGAAACTGCTTTAAGTATTTTTTAGCAATTGCGCCTGCCGCTACACGAATTGCGGTTTCACGCGCAGAAGAGCGACCACCGCCGCGATAATCGCGCAGGCCGTATTTGTGCCAGTAAGTGTAATCGCCATGACCTGGGCGAAACACATCTTTAATTTTTCCGTAGTCTTTTGAGCGTTGATCGGTATTTTCGATAAGTAAGCCAATGCTGGTACCTGTGGTTTTACCTTCAAAAACACCTGAAAGAATTTTTATCTGATCGTCTTCTCGGCGCTGCGTTGTATAGCGGCTTTGCCCAGGTTTACGACGGTCTAAATCAATTTGTAAGTCAGCCTCTGTGATCTCAAGGCCTGCGGGAGTACCATCTACAACACCGCCTAGGGCAACGCCGTGGCTCTCACCAAAGGTGGACACTTTAAACAACTGCCCTATGCTATTACCTGCCATTAACTTTCCTCATTCCTAATGACTACAAAAGTTGCCGAGCATACGCTCGGCCTAAAATTTATTTTGCAAAATACGTATCAAGCTGCGCTTTGCTTATTACAAATACACCTAAGCCGCCTTGCTCAAACTCAACCCACTCAAATGGTGCGCCCGGATACAAAGCATCCATATGTACCATAGAGTTACCAACTTCTACAAATAACAAACCGTTATCAGTTAGATGATTGCTAGCATGCTCTAAAATAGTACGTGTAACGTCTAAGCCATCATGTCCAGATGCTAAACCAAGCTCAGGCTCATGATGAAATTCTCGTGGTAAATCAGCCATGTCCTCAGCATCAACATACGGTGGGTTGGCTACTATTAGGTCATACTTTTGCCCTGGTACACCACTAAATACATCTGACTGAATAGGCAGTACGCGGTCACTTAGCATATAGTCGTTTATATTTATATCTGCTACTTCAAGCGCTTCATACGAAATATCAACCGCATCTACTTGCGCCGTTTCAAACGCCTGAGCAAGCGCAATAGCAATACAAGCAGAGCCTGTGCATAAATCTAAAATACGGTTAACGCTTTCCGGCTGCTCAAGCCACGGTGAAAACTTATTAGCAATAAGTTCAGCAAATGGCGAGCGCGGAATAAGCACACGCTCATCAACATAAAATGGCATGCCCGCAAACCAAGCAATGTTTGTTAAATAAGGAACCGGCGTGCAGTCGTTTATACGCTCTGCGATTAACCCTGCTAGGCGGTTTTTTTCTGTGCTTGTTAACCGCGCATGCATTAACTCTTTGGGGGCATCAATAGGTAAACTTAGTGCGGGAAGTAATAAGCTAACTGCTTCATCCCACGCGTTATCTGTGCCATGTCCAAAAAATATTCCACTACTTGCAAATTGGCTTGTAGTCCAGCGTAACCAGTCATGTAACGTTGACAGTTCTGCAACAGCTTCATCAAGTGTTGCTTCTTCTATTTGTAAATCACTCATATTTTTTACCTGTTTTAGCTAACTGACTGTTTTGAGTCTTTGCGACGATTGCATTGCCTAACTGTGCTGAGCAAATTACAATTGCCCCTCACCTTTATATTGTACCGCCTTTTGCGCTGCGTTTTTACGTTTTTTTGTTTAGGTAAAACTTATGAAAAAAGACATCTCATCACAATCGTCCCTAAGCAATGACGACATTGACCTTTTTCGCCAAACAATTACAGGCGCTAAGGTGTTTAAACAAGATACCCATAGGTTTGATACAAAACCTAAGGTGTCACAAGCGAAGCAATTTGCCCAGCAAAAAAAGCAGGTTGAGTCTGAATTTTTCTTCTCTGATGAATATATTCCCGATATAGACACAAATAGCACCATTAATTACGTGCAAAATGGCCACGACTCTTTTTTAGCAAAACAGTTACGACGCGGTGACTTTGCGCCCGATTTAACACTCGACCTGCACGGGTTTAATAAAGAACGTGCAAAAGATGAACTCGCGGGGCTTATTCACGAGTGCAAAAAACAGCATTATTATTGCGCGTGCATAGTGCATGGCATTGGCGAGCGTGTTTTAAAACACAAAGTACCGCAGTATTTGGTACAGCACCCCGATGTAATTGCCATGCATCAAGCACCGTTAGAATACGGCGGACGCGGTGCCGTGCTGATTTTAATTGATTTACCACAAAGTGATGAGTTTAGACGCTAATTAAAGGAATAATACGTGCAAATTTTTTCGATTATTTTTCCCTTAATTTTTATTGTCGCACTGGGCTACACCTGTTGTTATTTTAAGTTTTTTAATCAGCAGCATATTGCCGGCTTAAGTAAATTTACTTTTTATGTGAGCTTACCCGCCTTTTTAATGCTCAATATGTCGCAAATAAATTTGCATCAAAGTATTAGCTTTGAAGCATTTTTAAGCTTTTATATTCCTGTATTAGCGGTATTTGCTTTGGGCATACTTATTGATAGGTACTATTTAACTAAACAAGCCAATGCTGGAAATTATCAACAGCATAGTGTGTTTGGTCTTGCCGGTAGCTATTCAAATATGGTGTTAGTGGGTATACCCATTGTTATTGCTTCACTTGGCAAAGACATGATTGCTATCGCCTTTATGATCATCACATTTCATAGCACGCTGCTTTTTGCGTTAACTTATTTAATAGGCGCGAAAGGAAACACAGCTGACTTCTCGTGGGCAAAATTTGCTAAAAACATGGTCCTTAACCCTATAGTGTTAAGTATTGGCTGTGGATTACTTTTAAATGTGTCGGGAATTACATTATTTGCGAATTTAGCCAATGCCTTAGAGCTACTCGCCAGCCCTGCTATTGCATGTGCTTTATTTGTGTTAGGCGCTAATTTGGTGTTTTATAAGGTGGCTGCAAATTGGCAGCCGGCCCTTATTTCTTCACTGTTAAAAATACTGATTTTGCCTGCTGCTGTGTGTGTAGCAGCTACGTGGGTGTTTGTACTAGATACGCAAATTCGTAACGTACTGGTATTGCTGAGCGCCTCGCCTGTTGGCGTTAATGCGTATTTAATTGCAAGCCAATTAAATACGCATCAAGTTACGCTCGCCGGTGCAGTGGTGCTTTCAACGGTGCTTAGTGTAGTAAGCTTTTCGTTTTGGCTTGCTGTGCTTTTATAAAACGCTTATTTAAGTGCGGCCACTACCGAAATTTCGACCAATAGCGCATCACGCGCCATTTTAGCTTCAACACAGGCGCGTGCTGGTGCATAACCTTCTGGCACCCACGCATCCCATACAGCATTCATATCGGCAAAATATTCCATGCTCTTAACGTAAATAGTTGCGCTTAGCATATGCTTTTTAGAACTCCCCGCCTGCTCAAGTAAGGCCTCTACTTTGTCGAGCATAGTTTGCGTTTGCTCTGTAATGTTTTGCTCTGCATCGCTGCATACTTGTCCGCATAAATAAACGGTTCCACTATGTTTAACTATACGGCTCATGCGCGCACCCGTTTCAAGGCGTTCTATACTCATTGTTATCTCTTTTCTCTATATGTTGGCAGGCGCGTTAATATTTACATATTCACTGCGCTGTGATGTTTCGTCATACTGAATTACAGCAACTGCTGCGGTGTTAAAAATAGGCATATTACCCGGGCTGAGCTGATCAACTATATAGCTCACAATAGGCATATGGGCGACCACTAACCAGGTATTACACTGAGGATGCATGGCAATAAGTGTTTCTAAATAATCAGCTGCTATTTGTGGCTTTCCCTCGGGGATTATGTCGCTACAGGTTTCACTAAATTTAAATACATTGTTTTTTTCAACTTCTTTAGCCGTTTGCTGCGCGCGCGAGTAAGGACTTACCAATAACGCATCAACAGAAAAGTGTTTGTGTAGCCATAAGCCCATTTTTTCTGCTTCTGCATGGCCTTTCGGTGTTAGGTTTCTTGCTGCGTCGTTAGCTTGCATCGGTGTCGCTTCGCCGTGGCGCATAATTAAGATTGTTTTCATAAAAAATCAACCGATTAATGAATATAAAACAGTAGCCAGTTTGCCCATTTGTCCGCTATATTAACTATTATTCCAAAGAATAATTCTCTCATGATATTCAGGTAAATCTTTTCGCTATTTTTTCGCTGTCCTGAAGCTATCATCTGTTGTTAACAAGTAAACGTCTAGTTTCAGGAGCATCATTTGAATATCAGCCGCAATGATAACAGAGCATACCGCGCCATTACACTCGACAATGGGCTAAAAGTATTATTAGTGCAAGATAAAGATTCAACTAAAGCCGCTGCTTCTATGGCGGTTAACGCTGGCCATTTTGATGACCCCCTTGACAGGCAAGGCCTTGCACACTTTTTAGAGCATATGCTTTTTTTAGGTACCGACCAATACCCTGATTCTGGAAGCTTTAATAATTTTGTGTCTCAATCGGGCGGGAACACCAACGCCTGGACCGGCACTGAGCACACGTGCTATTACTTTGATATTAATAACCAAGCCATTGAAAAAGCACTTGCGCAATTTAGCCGTTTTTTTATTGCCCCATTATTAAACCCAGCTGAAACCGAAAAAGAACGTAATGCCATAGAGGCTGAGTTTAAATTAAAAATAAAAGATGATGGGCGTCGTATTTATCAGGCTCATAAAGAAACCGTAAACCCAGCCCACCCCTTTGCTAAATTTTCGGTGGGTAATTTACATACTCTCGCCGATAGAGAGCGCTGCATTAGTGACGAGTTAAGAGATTTTTTTAATAAGCACTATCAAGCGCAGTGGATGACACTGGTAATTTGTGCCAACGAACCGCTTGATACACTCGCGCAGTGGACGCATCGTTATTTTAGTGGCATTAATGGCCATAAAGGTGCGCTTAAAGCCCCTATTGAGGAGCCATTATATCGCGCGCAAGATATTGGCAAAGTACTGCACATTGAACCACACAAGCACATGCAAAAACTCATTATTAGTTTTGCTATGCCAAATATCGATGACTTTTATCGCCACAAAACCGTCAGCTTTATAGCCCATTTACTCGGCTACGAAGGCGCAGGCTCGTTGTACTCAATTTTAAAAGAGCAAGGGTGGATTAACGCACTTTCTGCCGGCGGCGGTATAAATGGCAGTAACTTTAAAGATTTTAACATTAGCATGGCGCTTACCGATGAAGGCATTGAATACTTTGAAGACATAATAGAAATTGTGTTTGAGTATATTTGCCTAATCAACGATAACACCGACAAACTACCGCGCCTGTATCAAGATAAAAAAAACCTGTTACAAATTGCGTTTGATAACCAAGAAAAATCGCGCTTAATAGATTGGGTAAGTAACCTAAGCATTAATATGCAACACTACGACGAAGCTAACTATGTGCAAGGCGATTACTTAATGGAGGGCTTTAATAAAGCCACTCACGAAATGGCGATGCAATGGCTTACCCCGCATAATATGCGCTTAGTACTTATTCATCCAGGCGTAGAGGCAGAGCACACCACCGCGTGGTACAACACCCCTTACAAAGTTGAGCCAATTTCGCCGCATTGGCTGGAGTCGCTTGCGCATATAAATAAACCGCTGAGCACTATGCTGCTGCCCACAGCAAACCCCTATTTAACAAAAGAAGTGGTGCTATACGAAGTCGAAAAACCTCAAACCAAGCCTTTACTGTTAGTTAAAGAGCCTGGGTTTGACTTTTGGTTTAAACAAGACAACACCTTTAGAGTGGCCAAAGGTCATTTTTATTTAGCAATGGACTCGCACTTTGCAGTAAAAGATGTAAAGCACATGGCATTAACGCGCCTTTTTAGTGACTTATTTATGGACAGTGTTGGCGAGCAATTTTACCCCGCAGAATTGGCAGGTTTAAGTTATCATTTAACCTCTCATCAAGGCGGGCTTACGTTGCACACTGCTGGGCTATCGACTAGTCAGCTAGAGTTGGTGGAGCAATTACTTGATGCGCTGTTTAATGTTGATATTTGCGCACGCCGCTTTGCCGAATACAAAAAGCAACTGGTAAGGCACTGGCGCAACAGCAACCAAAATAAACCGGTGAGTGAATTATTTAGCGTGTTAGGTGCCAAAATAATGCCATGGAACCCACAACCCGATGAGTTAGCCACTGCACTTAAAAATACATGTTTTCAGCAATTTAACGAATTTAGAGCCGATTTTTTTAAAGCCTTACATGTTGAGTCGTTTTTACACGGTAATTGGCAACAAACAGACGCGAAGGTATTTCATAAAAAAGTGGCAGAGCATTTAAAAAACGCCACGGCTATTGAGGATTTAACACGCCCGCTGCACGAGATAGACCAAGTGACTCGCTGCGAACTTGAACTGCCATGCAGTGATAACGCCATGGTCATTTACTACCAAGCACAAAGTGCAGAAGTGGATGAAAAAGTTAAATTAATGGCACTTAATCATATAATTAACCAAGACTATTTTAACGAGCTGAGAACCACACAACAGCTAGGTTACTTAGTTGGCTCTGGCTATGCACCATTTAACACCCGCGCCGGTATTGCTTTTTATATTCAATCACCAAAATTTGAAGCTCAGACTCTACTGCACAGGCATAATCATTTTGTAAGCCAGTTTATTGCTAACCTAGACTCCCTGGATGAAACAACATGGCAGCAGCATAAACAAGGTTTGACAACTCATATTGCTGAAAAAGATAAAAACTTACGGTTACGCTCACAGCGCTTTTGGCTTGCAATAGGCAATAAAGATCATGACTTTCATATGCAAAAACGCCTCCTAGAGGCACTGCACGCCCTCAGCCTAGAAGAAATGAAAAGCTATGCCATAGCTACTTTTTCAAAAGATAGGCCAAGGTATGAGTTATTAAGTAGCGCAAAAGTAAATAAATCGCAAAAAATGCCGCTTTGCTCGCAATCTCTTTGACTCTGCAAGTGGCATGATTTAAATTATCATTTGTTAATTAGTAGTAATAAAACAAATGATAAAAATAACAACAATAAAATGTGTTTTTTACTGGTTGCTGCTAAGCCTAGCACCCGCAGCGGTTGCCTTTGAACACGCCTTTAATATAAATACCAACACCGTTTTAATTATTGCCAGTGCCCTACTTGCGCTGGCTTTGCCATACCTATTATTTGTAATTTATAAATTAAAGCGCTCTCGGTTACAGCACAGCCTCTCGGAAAAACGCTTAAAAAGCACGGTTGAAGGCAGTGGCGATACGCTTTGGGATTGGAATATAAAAACAGGCGAAGTTATTCGTATTAACGATAAATACATGATGGATTCAACAACGTTAATGGGGTTTCCGCCAAATAAAAGCTTGATCCACCCACACGATATTGCCTCAGTAGAGCATTTATTAAAAAAACACTTTGCTCAAAAGTCTGCTTTTTTTGAAGCCACTTACCGTATTAAAGACACCTTTGGCCACTGGCACTGGGTATTAGACCGCGGAAAAATAATAGAAAAAGATGCCAACTTAGCGCCACTGAGAATGACCGGCACAGTGCGCGATATTTCAGTGTTAAAATCAACACAAGAGCGCCTCAATTTATTTGCTAAGTGCGTAGAATCACTCACTGATGCACTCGCTATATACGATAAAAACTTTAACTTAGTTGATATTAATCCCAGCTTTTTAACGCTTTTTGGTGGCGTTAGAGAGCAATATCTCAAAAAGCCTTTTAACTTACCTGGTTACGATAAAAGCTACACAGAAAACATTAAAAATGTAGTGCGAGAGCGGGAGCGAATTCAACAAGAGGTAAAACTGCGCAATAGTGAGCGAGTGTTACTGCCCATAGAGATTTCTATTGATGAGATAAAAAACGATCAACACCAAATAACAAACTATGTAGTGGTTTATTCAGATTTAACCGAACGTAAAAATGCACAATCGCAACTGCATAATTTATCAAATAGAGACCGTACGACCAGTTTACCTAACAGAAATTTATTTTTTACCGACCTTCAAAAGCTAGTAAAACAAAATACTCACCATGCCCTTTTGGTATTTGATTTAGATAATTTTAAAAAAATTAATGATTCATTAGGCCACCAGCTAGGCGACAGCCTGTTAGCAAAACTGGCTATGCGATTAAATAAATTAACCCGTGAGAATGATGTTTTTTACCGCTTAGGGGGTGATGAATTTGCCTTAGTTATGGCAGATACTAATGATATTCATGTTATTACTCGCATGGCAAAGCAATTTTTAGCTGCAATTGCGACCCCATTTAAAATGGCAGGCCACGAGCTCGCTATTACCTCAAGCGTAGGCATAGTGTTATTCCCTGAAGATGGCAGTACTCCAGAGCTGCTGTTAAAAAACGCTGATACCGCCATGTATCATGCTAAAAAGAAAGGTAATAGTTACCTGTTTTTTAACGACACCATGAACCGCCAAGCGGTTAAACGCTTACAAATAGAAAACCTAATGCGCTTTGGTCTAAAAGAAAACCATTTTGAAGTGTATTACCAACCAAAAATGAATATTCGCACAGGTAAACTTACCGGAATGGAAGCATTAGTGCGCTTTATAACCCCTAAAAAAGGCGTTATCAGCCCCGGTGTATTTATTCCTATTGCTGAGGAAACCGGGCAAATAATAGAAATTGGTGAAGTGGTTTTAAACAAAGCGTGTCGCGATGTAAAACAATGGCTAGACGATGGGCTATTTAGCGGCCGCGTTGCAGTTAACTTATCGGCTAAGCAGTTTAGCTTGCCAGATTTAACGACCCGTATTGACGTGATATTGCAAAAAAACGAGCTACCTTCTTACTTTTTAGAGCTGGAAATTACCGAGGGCACGGTAATGGACGACCCACAAGAAGCCATTGCAATTATGCGCTCGCTAAGTGCCCGTGGTATTCATTTAGCCATGGACGATTTTGGTACAGGTTATTCATCTTTAGCGTACTTAAAACAATTTCCGCTGAATACCTTAAAAGTAGATAAAGCATTTATTGATGACATGAAAACCGAACGTGGCCGCAACATGGTTGACTCTATCGTGACGATTGCGCAAAACCTCGATTTACATGTGGTTGCTGAAGGTGTGGAGCAAGCAAGCCAAATTGACATACTCAAAACGCTAAATTGTGAAACCGTACAGGGCTACTTCTATTCAAAACCGCTTTCAAAAGATGAATTTACGGCCTTTTTAAAACAGCAACAAAGCAACTCTACGCCAAGCCTTATTAGTGCTAATAAACATTTAGCGCAAATAAGGTAATGTTACGGGCGCCATATACACGCACCAGCTCCTACGTTGCGTATAAAAGCACGCCTGTAATGCAAACCAAATAAGCACCATGCGCCAGGGCCTATTAGCGCCCCTAATAAAATCCACCGTTTAATTGGCATACCTTTTTTAAGCGCTTGAACGTAAATGGCCAAAGCACATAGAGCATTAATAAAAACGAAAAGCAAACATCACCCCAACTGAGCTCAAAACAACGCTGCGCATTTTAACGGCAAATAACACACTTTTAAAGCAGCAGGCTTGATAAGCCAATGAGTCGCCATTTTAGTTTTCAGCGCATATAAATTAAGTATTGATGCAAATTACTATTCCCTAGTTTAAAAATTTAGGCATAAAAAAGCCGGCATAGCGCCAGCTTTCCAGCTTTATTGTATAGCTTGGCTTACTTTTCAGCGCGACCCATAAATTTGTGCTCAACCGTATTAATACGGATACGGTCGCCCGTAGATATATGCTCAGGCACCGAAATGGTTAAACCCGTGCTCAGGCGTGCAGGCTTAGAGCGTGCACTGGCAGAAGCGCCTTTGATTGAAGGGTCTGTTTCTTCAACAACCAGCTCTACGCTTGATGGCAAATCTAAACCTACAGGCGAGCCATCAATCACAATAACGTGTACGCCTTGCGTTTCTTCGTTAACGAATTGAATTTCTTCTGCTATCGCCTCTTTGTTTAAGTTATACGGCGTGTAGTCTTCATTATCCATAAACACGTATTCATCGCCATCAATGTACGAAAGCATTGCTTCGCGGCGAGTTAAATCTGCTAGGGTTAGCATGTCGCTGTCTTTGAAGGTTTCGTCTACTTTCGCACCTGTTACTACATCGTATAAACGCATACGGTACAAACTACCGCCTGCACGACCTTGTGGTACTGAACGTACAATATCTTTAACTACCAACACGCGATTATTAAACTCAATCGCGGTTCCTTTTTTAACTTCACTCGCCTTTGGCATGGGGGTTTTCCTATTATTTTTTTGATTGCCAGAAACATACCACGAACTGGGTATTGTTCAACTAAAAATACGTTAATTTGGGGCTGCATTTGATATAGACTTGCAAATTTTTAATTTAAAACTAAATACCTATAATCAAAAGCGAAAAAAACTGCTATGGTATCTCTACCGAGTATGACTTCAAGGATTGGATCATGGACCAAAACACAGTACATGAGTATTTAGTAAAGAAGCCCTTGGTGCAAGTGACAAAACCATTTGCTCAAGAGGTTGATGTTTATAAAGTAAATCATAAAATGTTTGCCACCCTTGCCTTAGGTAATGATGGAGACGTTAATGATGATGGAGATCCTATTTGGTGGCTTAATTTAAAGTGCGATCCCGATGAAGCACTTAAATTGCGTGATATTTTTCCTGCGGTGATCCCTGGCTATCATATGAACAAGCGGCTTTGGAATACGGTGATATTAGATGGCTCTATTCCACAAGGCGAAATTGAAAGAATGATCGATAATTCGTTCAAATTAGTTGTTGAGAATATGCCAGAAAAAGACCGTAAAGCAATTGAAGCACATCTATAGAAACCACCATCACGGGCTAGCTTGCTAGCCCTATTTGCTACAATTTTAATGTGTATATCAAATCATCATAACGTGTATTATTAATAGTGTGCGCTTGCGTATTAATGCCAGTTAACGTTAATCCACACTTTTGTAATACCTTTTCAGACCCTATATTCCCCTTTGTAACCACGGCTTTAAACTGTGTAATACCGCATTGTTGCCATGCCCACTCAATCACAGCACGCAATGACTCACTGGCAAAGCCTTGATTAAAATACGCGGGTAAAAACAAATAGCCTAGCTCAGCTTGCTCAAGTTCGTATGTAAACCCCGTTACACCCATGGGCTCATTTGAATGCTTATCAAATACCACAAGGCAAAGTGGATGAGTAGAAGTGCTATCCCAACTTTTTAAACGTTGTTCAAACCGGCTGCGTACAAACGCTTCGCTGGGCATATCGTAGCAATAACGGATCACGGTAGGATTTTGATGTAACTGCAAAAATAATGGCCAATCACTGCTTTGAAGTGGGCGCATTGCCAATCGTGCTGTAAACAACTGCATGATGGTTTACCTCTTATCTACTTAGCTGCAAATTAAGCTAACATACTTTATAGCAAGCCACTTAATTATAAGTCTTATTTGAGGGTAAAAACCTGTCGATAACTAAATAAAAACTGGCAATTTAGGTTTTATAAATGCACGTTTTTAACACAGGTAGCGACACGTTTAGCCCCGCAGAATGATTAAGTATTATTGCGGGTTGGTATTATTGCGTCCTAGTATTCTATATTTACAAATAGCAGATATAAAAAAACCGCATATAATGCGGTTTTTTTAATCAAGCTGTTTTACGAGTCTTGCTTTGGTGAGTCAACGCTCTCTTCTTGAGGTTGCTCATCAACAGGCTCTGCTTCTATTGCTTGTTCAGCAACAGGTGCTGGGCTTAGCTCATCTGCAGCAGGCTGCGTTTGATAAAACTTAGCGCCTGATTCAGCCATACTTACTAACGTGTCGCATGGGGCAAAATTTGCATTGCTATTAGCTAATGTAGACATTTCAGAGCTAACCTTGCTGGCGCCCAATTTATCCATATAGCTAAACGGTCCACCTAAAAACGGTGGGAAGCCAATACCAAATATAGCGCCAATGTCGCCATCACGTGGGCTGGCAATAATGCCATCGTCTAAACAACGCACGGCTTCGTTAAGCATTTGTGATACACAACGCTTAGCAATTTCGCTTTTATTTAAACGCGGTGCAGGGGTTACACCTAAAAGCTCATACACTGACTCGTCAACTTTTTTGCTCTTTTTATCGTACTCATAAAAACCACGACCCGTTTTACGGCCTAGGCGTTTTGAATCAATCATACGAGAAAATGCATCTGGCGCTTTAAAACGCTCGCCTAATTCTTTTTCAAGAATTGGGGCTATTTTAGAGCCTATATCAATCCCTACTTCATCAAGTAAAGCAAGCGGCCCAACTGGGAAACCAAACTCTACAAGGGCTGCATCAATTTTTTCAATTGGCTCACCGGCAAGCATTAAATTAGCTGCTTCATTTACATAAGGCGCTAAAATACGGTTTACGTAAAAACCTGCCATGTCTTTTACCACAATGGGCGTTTTACCTTGCTTACGTGCAAAGTTAACTACGCGCGCAATAGTCTCTTGTGAAGTCCCTTCGTGCGGAATAATCTCCACGAGTGGCATTTTTTCAACTGGCGAGAAGTAATGCAGGCCAATCACGTTTTCAGGGCGCTGTGCCTGTGCTGCAATTTGCGAAATAGGCAGTGATGACGTGTTACTTGCAAAAATAGTATTGCTTTGGCATTGCTGCTCTATATCGGCAACCATACCTTGCTTTAAGGCTAAATCTTCAAAAACAGCTTCTACTACTAAATCAATGTGTTTAAAGCCACTGTAGTCGGTAGTACCGGTAATACGGTTCATTGTTAACTGCATATCAGCTTTAGACATAATGCGGCGTTTAAGGCGCTTATCTAAAATTTTGTAGGTGTAGTTCATGGCATTACTAATGCCCTGCTCTGCTACATCTTTAATACGTACAGGTACTTTGGCTTTTACTGCGCTTACATGCGCAATACCGGCACCCATTAGGCCGCCACCTAAAACAGCGGTTTTACTAATTGCTGGCGCATCGTCGTTGCGCCACTCTTTTTTCATTTCAGTGGTTGCAAAGAAAATACCGCGAAGCGCTTTAGATTCATCACTCATTACAAGTGTTGCAAAGCTTTCAGCTTCTGTTTTGTATGCTTTTAATTTATCCAGCTCTACACTTGCACGCACAGCCTTAATAATTGCAAGCGGTGCAGGGTAATGTCCGCCGGTTTTTTTAAGGACGTTTTCTTTGGCTTTTTTAAAGATAAAGTTACGGCCAAACGGGTTTGACTCTAATAATTTGCTTACTTTATCAAGTTTTGGTTCTTTATCTGCTGGCTTTTTCTTAGCGGCAAATTCTTTAGCGACTTTTAGTAATACGCTTTGTGGTACTACATCATCTAATACGCCTGCTTTTTTAGCCTGCTTAGGGCGAATTTGCTTGCCAGTTAGCATCCATTCAAGTGCTTTTTGAATGCCTACAATTTTAGTTAAACGCTGCGTACCGCCGCCACCTGGTAATAAACCAAGTTGTACTTCTGGCAGGCCTACTTTAGTCATATCGCTATCTGTGCCTACGCGGTAATCACACGCTAAAGCAAACTCTAAACCACCACCAAGCGCAGCACCATGTATTGCACTTACTGTTGTATAAGGTAGTTTTGTCATATCAAAAAATGCTTGATGACAAAGTTCACTAATTGCTAATGCATCTTCACGCTTTCGCACGCTATCGAGCATTTTTACATCAGCGCCCGCGATAAAGTTATCGCTTTTACCACTTATAAATACCATACCCTTTACTGACTCTTGTTTCGCTTGTTCAAGTAAAGCTTTTAAGTCATCTGCGAATGAGTCGCGCAGGGTATTCATTTTCTCACCCGGCACATCAATGGTTACTACGGCAATTTTGTTTTCATCTACCGTTAAATTAAATACTGAATCTGTCATTACGCGCTCTCCAATACAAAGGCTGCACCTAAACCACCAGCAGCACACGCTGTTGTTAATGCTAAACCGCCACCACGACGTTTAAGCTCGTGTAAGCTTTGCGTAATTAAGCGAGCACCGGTTGCTGCAAATGGGTGACCATATGCCAGTGAGCCGCCGTTAACGTTAAACTTATCCATGTTAATTTCGCCAATTGCTTTGCTACGACCAAGTTGCTCTTGCGCAAACTTATCTGATGCAAACATTTTCATATTGGCAAGTGTTTGCGATGCAAAGGCTTCGTGCATTTCAATTAAATCTAAATCAGCAAGTGTAATACCTGCTCTATCAAGTGCGATAGGCGTTGAATGCGCTGGGCCCATTAGCATGTCTTTTTCTACACCAATTGCCGAAAACGCAAAGCTACGTACATAACCTAAAATTTCGTAGCCTAGTGCTTTTGCTTTGCTTTCGCTCATCATCAGTACGGCGGCTGCACCATCGGTTAATGGTGTTGCATTAGCAGCGGTAACCGAGCCATGTTGGCGATCAAATACCGGTTTAAGCTTAGCGTAGCCTTCAACTGTAGAATTTTTACGAATGTTATTATCTTCTTCAATAAAGCTTTTATATGGCGGTAAGTGCGCCGTCATTACTTCATCTTTTAACTTGCCATCGGCCCATGCTTGGGTTGCAAGTGAATGCGAGCGATGCGCTAGTGCATCTTGATCTTCACGGCTTATGTTATGTGTTTTAGCCATTTGCTCAGCAGTTTGCCCCATTGAAAGGCCTGTTGAGTACTCAGCAACCGCAGGCGGTACTGGTAATAAATCTTTTAAACGCAGTTTTGAGAATATTTGTAAACGCTGGCCTAAGGTACGTGCTTTGTTTAAATCAACTAAGCTACCTGCCAATTTTTTACTTACGCCAATAGGTAATACTGAAGATGAATCGGCGCCACCGGCAATACCTACATTTACAGAGCCTGCCATAATAGATTCAGCTACATTAGCAATGGCCTGAAAGCTGGTAGCACACGCACGCGATACTGAATACGCGTCTACGCCTACTGGCATACCCGTACCTAAAACAATTTCACGTGCAATATTTGGCGCTTCTGGCATTTGTACTACTTGACCAAATACAAGTTGATCGATTTCTGACTTGTCGAAATTTAATCGTTCAAGCATTTCGTTGACCACCAACTTACCCATATCAAGGGCTGGTACATGGTGAAACGCTGTTGCTTGTTTTGCAAAAGGAGTACGTAAGCCGCTAACGATGGCAATACGGTCGCCTTTTGGTGTTTTTAGTATGTTTTGCTCAGACATTTATGCTCTCCCGCTGACAGGTCTGACCTGTTTGTTTTCCTCGATTCTAAACAACCCGTGTGCTAAAGCCAATAGATAAACACAAATTTATACAAAAGCACTAAAGGTAGATATATACATAGTGCTTAATATTGACTACCACAATAGGCTTTTTTACGCGTTTTTACAAAGTTTTGTGGTACGCTAAAAACCGTTAAAAAATAACGAACTATTTTTAAAAATACAGTCTAACTCTTGAGTTACTCACTTATAAACCTTATAACTAGGTCAGTATTAATCACCTAAAATAAATTAGGTACAAACCCAGCTGACGAGGAAGTCTATTTATTATGGCAGCTAACGCATTCAAACAATTAAAAACGTACTTAGATACACAAATTATTGGCCAGCCAGAGCTTACTCAAGCACTCCTTATTGCCATTTTAGCTGATGGCCATCTATTAGTAGAAGGCCCGCCAGGGCTTGCAAAAACCCGAGCTGTTAACGCCCTTGCTAAAGGTATTGAAGGCTCGTTCCAGCGCGTGCAGTTTACGCCCGACTTATTACCTGCCGATGTAACTGGCACCGATATTTACCGCCAACAAACCAGCGAGTTTGTGTTTGAGAAAGGCCCTTTATTTCATAATCTTATTTTAGCCGACGAAATAAACCGTGCCCCAGCAAAAGTACAATCAGCACTACTAGAAGCCATGGCTGAGCGCCAAGTAACGGTAGGCAAAAACACCTACCCGCTAAGCGATTTGTTTATGGTAATGGCTACCCAAAACCCGCTGGAGCAAGAAGGGACTTACCCACTGCCAGAGGCACAATTAGACCGCTTTTTATTACATCTAAGCATTGATTACCCAGGTGCAGAGCACGAGCTAGATATACTCCGGTTAACCCGTGGTGAAGCACTTAATAAACAACAAGCGGTTATGCAACAAATTACCCAAAGCGATTTATTTGCCGCTCGCCAAGCTATTTTAGGCTTGTATTTAGCCGAGCCGCTTGAGCAATATTTAGTACAGCTTATTATTGCCACTCGTGAAGGAGCTAAGTTTGATGAGCAACTTGGCCGTTGGATTGAGTTTGGTGCAAGCCCGCGTGCCACCATTGCACTTGATAAGTGTGCCCGTGCCCACGCTTGGTTACATGGCCGCGATTTTGTAGCACCCGATGACATTCAAGCCGTTGTACATAATGTACTGCGCCATCGTATCATTTTAAGCTACGAAGCACAGGCTGATGGCATTACTAAAGATCAGGTTATAAGCCGCATTGTTGAACTTGTAGCCGTACCCTAAGTTATGCAAACACAATTAGACTCAAAGGCGTGGCTAAAAGAAAGCCACAGCCACGGTGTAAATTTAGCGCTAAAAGAACTGCTGTATTACAAAGCTAAAGCACAGTTATTAGAGCTGGCACCAAAAGTTAAAATTAAAAACAGTTTAACTGGGCAATACCTTGCGCCCCATAAAGGCCGAGGCATGGAGTTTGCCGAAGTGCGTCATTACCAGCAAGGTGATGACATTCGCTCTATTGACTGGCGAGTAACAGCGCGTACTGGCGAAACCCATACAAAGCTTTTTCAAGAAGAAAAAGAGCGTCCTGTTTTTGTATTTACTGATTTTTCAAACTCTATGCTATTTGGCTCAAAGCTGCTGCTTAAGTCGGTACAGGCTGCGCACATTAGCGCGCTAGTTGCGTGGTCGGCGTGTCAACGCGGAGATAGAATTGGCGGTATCGTGTTTAATCAACACTCGCATTTAGAACTAAAGCCCAGCGCCCGCGAAAAAGCGGTATTAAAGCTGTGTCATAATCTATGCGACAGCCACCAGCAAGCACTTAACAATATAGATAAACAAGCAACCAATAACTTTAGCGATAATTTAAAACGCCTTAACCACTTAGCTAAACCTGGCAGCTTAGTGTATTTAGTCTCTGACTTTAATGCCTTAGATGATGCAAGCTTTAAACAATTAGAAATACTAAGCCGCCACTGTGAGCTGATAGGCTGTCATATAAGTGATCCGTTTGAACATACGCTCCCCGCGTTTAAAAACGCTGTCACTGTTAATGCCAACGGCCAAGATTTTGCGCTACCGCTTATGGATAAAAGCTTTAGAGAACGCTTTGCAAAAAACGCCGAGCAAGCATTTAGCACACGTCTAAATCGCTTAACTAAATCGGGTCTTAACTTAATATCATTCAATGCAGCAAGCCCGCTTGAGCTGCAATTAGTGAGAAAATAACCATGCAAACCAATCCACTCGATGGCCTGCACGATATCATAGCGCCAAGCCAAGTTAGTTGGTGGCCACTCGCCCCTGCTTGGTGGGTTATTATTACCCTGTTGTTTATAGCACTGTGTGCAGCTGCTTTTTGGTTTTACAAAAATTATAAATTTAAAAAGCCTAAGCGCTACGCAATCGATTTAAGCCACAACGAGCAAAGCGCGCAAACACTTCATATTATTTTAAAGCGCCTAGTAATAGAGTATTACGATAAACACCTAGCAACGCAATCAACAGCTAACTGGTGTAACACACTTAATACCTTAACCGGTTTAAGCTTTACCGAGCATGAGCTTTTAAGCCTGTATAATGCGCAGCAAACCAATGACGCGCTTAACGAAAAATTACGCCAAGGCATAAAGCAATTTAAACTAAAGGAGCCAGTACATGTTTGAATTTAGCTGGCCATGGTTGTTTTTATTACTACCTCTGCCCTTATTACTTTTATTATTAAAACCTGCTGCCAGTAAAGCCCATACCCGGTTACGTATTCCAAGCTTTGCCAAACATAATTTAGCCAGCCAAAGCCTTGAAAAAAGCGCACGTAAACTAACTATTTTTGAATGGCTACTTTGGCTATTACTGGTCACTGCTGCAGCCAACCCGACATGGTTAGACGACCCTATTTCATTACCAAACGAAGGGCGCGATATAATGCTTGCGGTCGATTTATCTGGCTCAATGACCGAACAAGACATGGCTTACAACGGCCAATATGTTGATCGCCTCACTATGGTAAAAGCGGTATTGAGTGACTTTATAGAACAGCGCCAAGGCGACAGGTTAGGCCTAATATTATTTGGCGACACCGCATTTTTACAAACGCCACTGACTCGCGATGTTAAAACCGTAAGTAAAATGCTCAGTGAGTCTCAAATAGGCTTAGTTGGACGTGCCACTGCTATTGGCGATGCGCTAGGTTTATCAGTAAAGCGTTTTGCCAACAAAGATAAAAGTAACCGTATTGTGGTGCTATTAACCGATGGCCAAAACACCGCAGGTAATTTAAAACCTGAAGATGCCCTACTCCTTGCCCGCGAAGAAGGCATAAAAGTATATACCATAGGTGTAGGCTCAGATAACCCCCGTGGATTTAGCCTATTTAATATGGGTGGTATGAGTGGAGGCAGCTTAGATGAAAGCTTGTTAAAAGACATTGCCGAACAAACCGGTGGGTTATATTTTAGAGCCAAAGATGTAGCTGGCCTTCAGCAAATTTACGCAGAGCTTGATAAGTTAGAGCCAATTAGCGCAGATGAGCAAACATTTCGCCCGCAAAGCTCATTGTTTTACTACCCACTACTTATTGCTATTTTACTCATTAGTTTAAAAGTAATGTTAAGCACCTTACGTGCATTAAAGGAGCCTAACTAATGGACTTTACATTTATTCGTCCCGCTGTTTTGTGGCTTTTAATACCTGCACTTGCGTTGTTTTTTATAGCCTTTATTAAGCATAAAAAACAAAGCGCAGATAACCTAATTGCCCCTCATTTGGCGCCGTTTATTATGAACGAGTCAAACACTAAAGCCAGCCAGCCACTTTGGCTGCTCGCTGTATTTTGCTGTTTAGCTATTATTTTTAGTGCAGGTCCTAGTTTTGAAGAAAAACAGGTCCCTGTATTTCAAAGTAAAAGTGCCCGTGTGATTGTAATGGATATGTCGTACTCAATGTACAGTACCGATATAGCACCAAATCGTTTAATGCAATCACGCTTTAAAGCACTCGATATGATTGAGCTATTTAAAGAAGGCGACACCGCTTTAGTTGCTTATGCCGGCAGTGCATTTACTATTTCGCCACTTACAAACGATGCCACTACGCTTACTAATTTAATTCCGAGTTTAAGCCCCGACATTATGCCCGACAAAGGCTCTAATGTTTTAGCTGGCCTTGATATGGCAAAAGAGCTTTTAACGCAAGCAGGCTATATTGATGGCGATATAATATTAGTCACCGATGGCATAGACCAAGAAGAGCAAAGCGATATTACTAGCTTTACCAGTAATTCTTCTTATCGGCTAAATATTTATGGCGTAGGCACAGAGCAAGGCGCTCCTATTAAATTACCTGAAGGCGGTTTTTTAAAAGACAGCTACGGTCAAATAGTTATTCCCACCATTAACATAAGCCGCTTAAAAAGCCTAGCGACGCGCAGTGGAGGAAAGTTTGCCCTTTACCAACCAAGCAGCAGTGACATAGCCACTTTTGCACCAAGTGCCAACAGTGAGTTATTAAAAGATGAAAAACAAAGCCATGCCCTGTGGCGCATAGACGCAGGTATATATGGGTTACTTATTTTACTGCCCTTAGGCCTTTATTTATTTAGAAGTGCAGCATTTATAGGTGCCTTTTTAGTACTCAGCGTTTTGCCAACCCAACAGGCAAGTGCATTAGAGCTCCCCTCTTTTTTAAAAAACACTGATCAGCAAGCGCTTGATGCTTATAAAAATAAAGATTTTGAACGGGCCGCCAATGCCGACTCAAGCAGCTTAAAAGGGTCTGCATTGTACCAACAAGGTAATTTTGATGCCGCACTAGAAGCCTTTAGTAAAGATAAATCAGCCACTGGTTTTTATAACTATGCCAACGCGCTTGCCAAATCAGGACAGCTAGAACAAGCCATAGATGCTTACAAACAAGCACAAACGCTACAACCTAACTTTAGCGAAGCCGCTGATAACCAAGCTTTGGTTGAGCAGTTGCTCGAGCAACAGCAGCAACAGCAAGAGGGTGATTCGCAAGATAATCAGCAACAATCTGATCAAAGTGAGCAACAAAACAATCAGCAATCAGATCAAAACCAACAAGGTGAAAATAGCGATTCTCAATCAGAGCAAAGTCAAGGCGAGCAATCACAAGAGCAGCAAGATGAGTCTGACACTGAGCAAGACCAACAAAGTGCTGAGTCGGGTTCACAATCAGATAAACAAAATGAGCCAGAACTACAAACTCAGCCGCAAACTAACCAAGAGCAAAAACAGCCTGAGCAAACAAACGAAGAACAAGCTGAAAATACTCAGCCGCAAACAGCGCAGCAGCAAACGTTAACAGATGAGCAAAAGCAAAACGCTCAACAACAAGCCGCGCAAGCACAAACGCGTGAGCTCACCAACGAAGAGAAAGAAAAAGCCCAGCAGCTTAACCAGTTATTAAGAAAAGTACCGGACGATCCGGCAATTTTATTACGGAATAAAATGCAATTAGAAGCCCAAAAAAGACAATATCAACGTCGCCCTACAGGAGTAGAAAAATCATGGTAATGCGATTATTTTGCTGTTTATTGCTATTAAGTGCGATGCCATCATGGGCCGCCACCAAATTAGAGGCAAGTGTAGATAAAAACCCAGTCCTTGCTGGCGAATTTTTTATGCTTAACATTTCAGTTGACGACACAATAAAAAGCGAGCAACCCGACACCTCGGTGTTACTTAAAGACTTTGTAGTTGGGCCAACAAGTTTAAGTACACGCACCAACATTATAAATGGCAGCATTAACAAGCAAACAACCTGGTCTGTTAAGTTAATGACCCGTAATGAAGGTGAATACACCATTCCGGCTTTTAACGTCGCCGGTTTAAGCTCGCAGCCAATAAAATTAAAAGTGGCAAAGCGCGCTGCCGATGCTGATAAAAATAACGATATTTTTTTAAAAACATCGCTCTCAAGTGACTCGTTGTTTGTTCAAGAAGCTGGCGTATATACGATTAAACTCTACCTAGCAAAAGAGCTGCTTGATGGCAGCCTAAGTACGCCCAGTATGCAAGATGCACAGCTTACTCAATTAGGTAAACAAACCGAAAGCTATGAGCTTGTAGATGGTAAACGTTATTTAGTGATCACCCGAGAATACTTACTACAACCGCAAAAAAGTGGTGTATACACCATTGTTGGCCCTACGTTTCAAGGCCGTGTACAGCAAAATTACCGCCAATTAGAGGTGTCGGCTTTAGGGGATGATCAGCAACTTGAGATAAAACCTATTCCGGCAAACTATAAAGGCGCATGGCTACCCAGTGAGTTAGTTAATATTGATGAGCAGTGGCAGCCTGATGAAAATACAGTAGAAGTTGGCACGCCTATTACACGCACTATTACTTTAACCGCGTTAGGGGTTACTAAAGAGCAACTGCCCGAAATTGATATGAAAACCATTGCGGGAATTCGCAGTTACCCCGATGATGTAGAAACAAACAATGCCGTAAGAAACGGACGGGTTGTATCTCAGCAAACAGCGTCATTTGCGTTATTACCACAAAAAGCGGGCACCTACACCCTCCCAGAAATAACACTGCCTTGGTATAACACCAAAATAAACCGCATTAGTTACGCTACATTGCCTGAGCGCACTATAACGGTAACTCCTAGCGCCAATGCTATAAACCCAGGTGCTATTGCAAACGACAACCTTAATACAGGTGAGCCAACTTTGCCTGCTAATAAAGTAAGTAATACACAGCAGCCCAATACAGCAATAGCCGCGCCGCAAAGTGTTATTCCGCTTTGGTTAATTATTGTTGCCGTGCTTGGGTATATTTTTTGGATAATCACTGCAATTTTTTATTGGTTAAGCCGTTCTACTAATAATGAGCTAAAAAATAACAGTGTATCTGTAAATAAAGCCCAGCCACTTTCATTAAACGCGCTTAAAAATACAGCTAAATCAAATAATCTCAATGCATTTTATAGCGAACTAAATGCGGTAGCGATTAAGCTAACGGGCAAAAAAGTGACTGCGATAGATACGTTAATACACAACATCAATAATGATGAACTGGCGACTCAGGTTAACCGTTTACAGTCAGCTCTTTATGCAAATAGCAGTGCGGATGTCGATCTTAATGCTATTATTAACATAATTGAGCAGCACCAAGTTCAACGTACAAAGTCGCAACAAGCTGTATTAAAAGACCTTTATTAACTAGTTTGATAAATTTAGGTCTTTTCATGCATTAAATAATAAATTTTAATTAAAAAAGTACTTATGCTTGGAAAGAAAAAATCAAATAATCAGGTCTTAGTTGATATGGCAGAGAAACAAAAGCGCTATGAAGCCTTGGTCCATGTATATAATAAGGAGCTTTATCGCTTTGCTTATTGGTTATGCCGTGACCCACATATTGCAGATGACCTAGTACAAGAAACGTTTTTACGTGCTTGGCGCTCGCTTGACTCATTATTGGATCAAAAAGCCGCCAAGCCGTGGCTGCTGACTATTTTGCGCAGAGAAAATGCACGTCGCTTTGAGCGCAAGCAGTTTGACTACAGCGATGTAGAAAACGATACACTTGTCGATGAAACCAGCCATTCGTTAGATGATGAAATGGAGCAAACGGTTATCCAACGCCAAATTGCGCTGCTATCTGATGAATACAGAGAACCCTTACTTCTGCAAGTTGTTATGGGGTGCTCTGGTGAAGAAATAGCAGAGATTCTCGATTTAAATAAAAACACGGTTATGACTCGTTTGTACCGTGCCAGAAACCAACTTAAAGAGGCTTTAAGCCGTGATGATGAACAACTTAAAGGGGCATCAAAATAATGGATGAACTTGAGTTTCGTCGACGCACTATTGCGCAGCCAAACGATTTAGATAAGGAGCTTTTAGAGTTTGCTAAAGAGAGCTCTGAGCGACAAAACTTTATAAGCGATATGAAAGACTTTGATAAACAAATTCAAGATGCGTTAGATGTGCCTGTGCCTGACAACCTTGCTGAGCGTATTCTTTTAAACACCTCGTTAAAAGAAAAAGCAATGCAAGAAGAGCAAGCAACTGGAGATAACGTTGTAGATGCACGCTCACGTTTTAAGTTTGACCGTGTTCACTTAGCCCTAGCCGCGTCTTTTTTTGTAGCTATTGGCGCATTCTTTTTTAGCACAGAGCAACACATTGCTCATGAAGCAGGCGAACATGCTTTAACCCATGTTTACCATGAAATTACCGCCCTTGAAAAAACCAATGCTATTAGCCTACAAAGCGTTAACGATAAGCTTGCACTGCTTGGCGCTCATATAGAAGAGCTGCCAGGTAAAATTACTTATGCGATGTTTTGCGACTTTAAAGGTGAAAAAGGTCTGCACTTAATTTTTGAGTCGGACTTTGGCCCCATGACGGTCTTTATTGTTCCTTCTGAGAATAAGTCGTTTGGGTTTGGCGAAGATGATTTTCATGATGCGCGCTTTGCAGGTCATATTAATCGAGGCGACAAAGCCGATACTATTTTAGTGGCTAATTCCGGCGCGCCAATTAATGTGTACAACGAGCGGGTTACCAATGCCATTCGCTGGCTGTAACTAGCGCTTAACGACTAAAAACCGCTGAGTAACACTGAGCGGTTTTTTTGTGCCTATTCAGCGCTCATTTTTCATCCAAAACAATTGATTTTAAATGTAATTATTAATTTTTACTGAAAAGTTAATTATACTCACCGCTCAGTTTAACTTAGGGAATTACATGAAGAACATCATCGTTATATTTTCATTACTTGCACTACTGTGTACAGCAAGTTTTGATGCACACGCACGCAAAAAGTTTGGTAGTAGTAAACGCGGTACAACCCCAGCAACACAACAAACCACACAAAAGCAAAAAGCCGATACCACAGCACCTGCAGCCAAGACAAAAAGCAGTAAAAAAGGCATTATGGCCGGCGTATTAGGCGGATTGTTAGCCGGCGGTTTAATTGCCGCTATGCTAGGAGATAACTTTGAGGGCATGCAGCTATTAGAAATTATTTTATTAGCAGGCGTTGCCTTTATTTTGTTTAAACTTATTACGGGGTTTATGCGCGCTCGCCACTCCCCGCAATTAGCCGGTACTCACGCTACGGGGCACTCTGCTTTTAAGCAAGCAGCCACAGAGCAACCTACCAGCAGTGGTTTTACCCAGCAAAGCGCACACACTGAGCAAGTACCTTTCAATTTACCCCCTAATTTTGACGTAAATGGCTTTTTACAAGGCGCGCGTAGCCACTATCACACTATGCAAACTGCGTGGAATAATGCCGATTACGCCACGATGGCTGAGTATTTAAGCCCATCGTTAGCTCAAGAGTTTAAAACTGAGCGCGAAGCGATTGAACGGGTAGCGACTGAGGTGATGTTTATTGATGCCGAGCTTGTACGCGCTGAAACAACAGCAAATTCGTGGCAAGTAAGTGTGCAATTTAAAGGCAAATACCGCGACTTAGACGATAAAAAAGAAGAGCCTATTTTAGAGATTTGGCACCTTGAGCGTGCTACCACCTCAGATGCTCCATGGCTAATTGTAGGCGTAGAAGACTTAATCGATAGCGAATAGTGCTGTAATTATAGTTATACCAATTCGCCTAATTAAGTGATCAACTTTAAGGGAGGATAAACGTGTTGAGAGCTCGGCAAAAAAATTCGCTATTTAGGTGTTTTAATTTAGAGTTTTTTACGCAGGTAGCGACACGTTTAGCCCCGTAAAATGATTAAGTATTATTGCGGATTGGTATTGGTGGCAAACGTTGGCTAATTGGTATAAATAACAGCTAAAAAAAACCGCCCAGCCTAAAGTTTAGGCTGGGCGGTTTTTTATTACTGTTATGTAGTAGTATTATTTACAAACGTCAGCAACGGCGTTTGCGAAATACTCAATGTTAGTATCACTAATACCCGCTACATTTACGCGGCTAGAACCAACAATGTAAATACCGTATTCTTTTTGTAGGCGCGCAATTTGCTCTTTATTAATGCCTAAGAAAGAAAACATACCGTGTTGACGTTCAATAAACGAAAAGTCTTGCTCTATCTCTTTTGCTGCTAAGCTTTCTTTAATTAAGCTACGTAAACCATTAATACGATTACGCATTTCATCAAGCTCACTGTGCCATATTTGTGTAAGCTCTGTGCTGCTTAAAATAGTGTTTACAATGTCAGCACCGTGCGCTGGAGGCATAGAGTAAATACTACGAACAACGCTTAATAGCACTGAATTTGAAATATCAGCGGTTGCAGTGTCTTTTGCAATAATTGAACACGCACCAATACGCTCACGGTATAAACCAAAGTTTTTAGAACATGATGAACAAATAATTAGCTCTTCTACTGCATCAGCTAAAATGCGCAGTCCACGTGCATCTTCTTCAAGTGACGAGCCAAAGCCTTGGTAAGCAATATCAATAAGTGGTGTAAAGCCAACTTCTTTTGCAAGCTGAGCAACTGTGTTCCACTGTGTCTCGTTTAAGTCCATACCACTTGGGTTATGACAACAAGCATGAAGTAGCACAATATCCCCTTTTGGTACTTGCTTAAGGGTGTTTATCATGTCGTCGAACAATAGATCTTTGTTTTCGTAATCGTAGTACGGGTATTCTTTAACGTTTAAGCCCGCAGCTTCAAACAAGCTAATGTGGTTTGCCCATGTTGGCGTAGTTACCCACACTGTTGCGTCTTTATTGCAACGCTTAACAAATTCAGCCGCAACGCGAAGTGCACCTGTACCACCTGGTGCTTGTGCTGTACGTACGCGGTTTGCTAAAAGTGCTTGGTGCTCACCTAGTAATAGGTTTTCCATTTTTTGACAGTAGTCTAAGTTACCCGCTAAACCAATGTAAGATTTGCTTGTTTCGTTTTCTAAACGAAATGCTTCAGCTTTTTTTACCGCTTTTAATACCGGTGTGTTGCCTTGCTCATCTTTATAGACACCTACACCTAAATCAATCTTGTTAGGGTTTGTATCTTGTTTATAGGCTGCCATAAGGCCAAGAATAGGATCTGTTGGTACTGGTTTTAATTCTGAGAACATTAGCTATCTCTTATCATTAATTAGGGGTTGGCTGTTGTAGTAAGCTTAACATAAAAGCTTACCTTCTTGGCTAGTGATATTTACACTAGAAAGTGAGGAATTTTAATGCAGCACGCAACTAATACAGCCAGTGTACGGCTATCAAAAAAGTCGTTACTAAATGCCTCTGCATCTATAATACCGACGCATTCATGTTGCTCATTAAATAAGGGTAAACAGGTTTCAGCTTTCACTTTAGGGTCGCACGTATAGTACTCGCCACCTTGTGCTAAATAGTTTTCTACGTTGTTAATTACACGCCCGCGCTTAGACAATGCAACTTGTACATTATTGCTGCCTGCTGCAAATGCTTCAGTAAGAGGAAACAGTGGACGGCTTGGCGCACCTTGATACGCCAGCTTTAATAATTGCGGACCCTGAGCAGTGTCAACCGCTTGATAAATACCATACCAATCGACCTGTGTTTGCTGCTCTATGTAATTAACTATATTTTGTAGGTTTGCTAGTTTTTGCTCGTTTTGAGAAGTCGCGCTCACGTGATCAGTAATTTTAAATGGCTCATCTTGTAAATAACCAAACAAACTACACGCACCGCCTTCACCGAGTTCAGGAATTTGATATTCCCAACGTACAGACGGCAGCGCGCTTGCAGCAATATACTGTTCTAGCTGCTCTAGCTCTTTGGCAATTAATTGTGGGTCTATCTTTAATTGCGCTATATCAAGGTAAGAAGAAATCATTTGGCCATCCATACATCTAAAATTTTTTAGATAATAACATGGAAATTTTTTCTGAGCTATAGCAACTTGTAACACATTTCGACTTGGTTACCACTTGCGTTATACGTGACTTTTTCTGCCACTTCTTCGAGTAACGATAAGCCACGGCCAAACTCTGCGTTGAGTTCGGTGCGTGTAGAAGAGTCACTTGAGAATCCCCTACCCGAGTCACAAATAATAAAGTACAAGCACAAGGTATCTGGGCAATAACGCATATCAATAATAATCATCGCCTCTTTCATTTTACTCAGTGCTTGCTCTCTTAATTCATAGTATTTAAAAAAGCCATCGTCTTGTTTTTTTATGTCTGAATCAAGGCCTAACACACCATGATCAAGTGCATTGTTATACGCCTCAGAAAGCAATAAAAATATATTTGAGCGATGCGACCTAAGCCCCTCAACACTGCTTAATACATTAACAACATCATACACAGGGTCTGTGCATTTAATTTGCTGCGCGTTCAAGCTGAGTGAAAAGTTAAATGCCAAATTAGAATACGCCTCTTTGGCCTCAGGCTCTGGGGTTAGCGGCAAACAATTAAGCAGCACTAAGCTTAAGTCGTCTAATTGCTCACTGCCATTGGCAAAGGTATTTACATTATCTATAACACGCTGACTGCTGATCATCGACTTGCTTTTAAGTGCTGCTAAAAAGCGCTGCTCACCATAAAAAATATCGGCGTCGTTGTTAGTTTCTATTATGCCATCGGTTGAAAGCACTAAGCGGGTGTTTTTATCAACTTCTAAATTAATTAGCTCATATTCAAATTCATCGCGGTCTAAAATCCCCAGTGCCATGTGTTGCGACTCAAGCGTTTGCTTTACTTCACCATCGGTATTTATTAAGTACGCATCTGGTAAGCCACCAAGCCATGCTGAAATACTTTTGCCCGAGGCACTGAGTTCAATAATAGTCGCCGCGCAGAACATGTGCTCTGGCAGTAAATTATGCAGTAATATATTGATCTCAGAGGCGATATCGTTAACAGCCATGCCTTTTTGCACCATAGTGTAAAACACCCGTGATGCAGGTAATGCTCCAATCGCGGCCGCTAACCCATGCCCGGTAAAATCACCCAACATGCAATATAAATTGCCTATTGGGCTTTGCGCGACTAAAAACATGTCACCGTTAAACATAGAAGCAGGAGAAAGGCTAAAGTCTAAATGGTCTTTAAACTTATCTTGGTTTTCGAGCGAGTTATTAAAAATGTGCTCAATTATTTCGTGCTCGCGCTCTATTTGATTGCGATGATACTCAAGTAAGGTGTTTTGTTGATGGGCTTTTTTACTTAATTCGCGCGTACGGCTGTGCGCTTTAATTTTTGCGTTTAAAATTACTTTTTCAAACGGCTTTTGAATAAAGTCATCCCCGCCTACTTCTAAACAACGCTCAAAGCTGCTTTGATCTTCAAGCGAAGTAATAAAAATAATGGGAAGATAAACGTCGTTGTATCGCTGCTTTATCAGCTTTGCAGCTTCAAAGCCATCCATTACCGGCATAAGTACATCGAGTAGAACAATATCAATCGCTTCTTTTTCTAACACCTCAAGTGCTTCTAGGCCGTTAAACGCAATTGATATTTTATAGTTTTCTTCGAGCAGCATTTTTTCGAGCAGGATGCGATTAAGCGCCTGATCGTCAACAATAAGTACGTGGGTCATTAGTTAATATCAAACTTCTTATCAAAACGTGATATTTGCAGTATTTTTTTAAGCTGAGGCTGACAATTACTGATCTCTATTGTTTGTACCTGGCTTTCAATGGTTTTTTTCATGTTAAGCAACATACCAAGAGCAGAGCTATCCATATAGTCGGTCTCTCTTAAATCGATAATCACTTTATTTGTTTTAGGCTCAATTTGGGCATAGGCTTGGCGAAATGATTGCACTAAATTAAAGTCAAATTTGCCTTTAATTTGTATCGTTAAAGTACTTTCATCAACCGATAAACTCTTTGTTAAACTCATTATAAACTCCAATAATATTTCCTTTGACCTAAATATAACCTGTTAAAAGTATTTAGCAAAAATAAAAACACTCGCCAGCAAATTTGTTATTATTTAATACATCAATAAAAACGTTTATTTAGGTAAATTATGAGTGATAACCGCTTAGTATATTCAACCGATATGGGCCGAATTAGCCAGCCAAAGGTTGAGCAAGAACCCACTGCAAAACTATTTAAAGATGGCTTTATCCGCATAGAGCGCCAAACTAAGGGCCGAAAAGGTAAAGGTGTGATGTTGGTTGTGGGTATAGATCCAAAAGCACACGATCTAAAAAAGCTAGCTAAAACCATAAAAAGTAAAATGGGCCAAGGTGGCGCGGTAAAAGAAGGCATTATTGAAGTTCAAGGCGATGATCGCGAAAAACTAAAAGGGATTTTAGAAACCCTTAAATTTAAAGTAAAAATTGCGGGTGGCTAAACCCGCAACTTTTTATTTGCTACTAACAATGTTAGGCGTATCGTTTAAGTTTTTGTATAACGCTGGCAGTTCGCTCTCAGCAATCGGTTTGCTGTAATAAAACCCTTGCACAATATAACAATTATTATTTTGCAAAAACTCTACTTGTTCAATCGTTTCAACCCCTTCTGCAACTACGTCTAATTTAAGCTTTTGCGCCATGGCTATAATAGCGGCGGTAATTTCCATGTCATTAGAATCGGCAGGGATATCTTTTACAAACGAGCGGTCAATTTTTAATATGTCGACCGGGAATCGTTTTAAGTAACTTAGTGACGAATAGCCAGTACCAAAATCATCAATCGATATTGAAATGCCCAGTGCTTTTAGTTCATGTAATTGCGTAATGGCAGCTTCAACATTGCCCATTAGCATACTTTCGGTAAGCTCCAAGTGTAACCGCTTAGCACTTACCCCGGTTTGTTTAATTATACTGTTGAGCATGGGCACTAAATTAGCGTCTTTAAACTGACGTGCCGATAAATTAATAGATACGTTGTTATCTCGTCCAGCTTGCGCTAAACGCACGGCAAACTCGCACGATTGCTGTAGTACCCACTCACCGAGTTCAACAATGAGCCCTGTTGCCTCAGCTATAGGAATAAACTTGGTCGGCGATATAAGCCCTTCTACAGGGTGGAACCAGCGTAGTAGCGCTTCATAGCCTACAACGTGCTGAGTTAATGAATTTATTTGCGGCTGATAATAAACCTCAAACTGTTTTTCTTTAATTGCATGGCGTAATTCGTTTTCAATGAACAGCCTTTCATTGGCAGCCGCGTTAAGCTCTTGGCTATAAAAGTGGTAAGTATTACGCCCTTTTGCTTTTGCCTCATACATTGCTAAATCAGCATGTTTTAAAAGCTGATCTTCTTCAAGGCTATCGTAAGGGGCCATTGTAATACCAATACTAGCGCTGACTATCACTTCGTTATTGCCAAGCTTTATAGGCACATTAAGTGTTTTTTGAATAGTATTTGCGACATCACTGGCATGCTCTTGGCTTTCAATACCACTGAGTAATACAGCAAATTCGTCGCCCCCTAGGCGGGCAATTGTATCTTCGGCGCGTAAGCGTGCTTTAAGGCGGTTAGCAACTTCAATTAGTAACTGATCGCCTGCATCGTGGCCTAACGTATCGTTAATGCGTTTAAATTCATCTAAATCAAAGTAAAAAAGCGCAAACGCATAATGGCCGCGCTCAGCCAAAGCCATTGATTTACGCAGCTGCATTCTAAAAAATGTTCGGTTTGCTAAGCCCGTTAAGGTGTCAAAGTACGCAAGCTGCTCCATTTTGCGCTGGCTTTCTTTAACAAACGAAATATCTTGTGCGGAGGCTACATAACTGGTGATCTCACCGCCGTCTTCGCGAATAGGAGAAACACTTAACGATACCCAAATAGGCTGTTTATCATTGCCCTGAATCAAGGTATCACCACGCCAGTAGTTTCTACTGCGAAGGTCGATATTGATATCTTCAACCAAAATGGCCATCTCAGATGCGATAATATTCAACAGCGGCGCACGGTTAAAGTGGCTCTCTGGGTAGCCTGTCATCTCCAGCATTTTGGGATTAACATATTCTATAACAAAGTTTTCATCGGTGATCACCACACCGGTTCCTGAGAAGGCAACGGCTTTAGAGAGCCTATTAGCGGCTTTCTCGGCAATTTCTTTTTCTGTAATTCGCTGGTTTAACCCATCTATAAGCTTACGAATTTCTACGGTCATATCTCTAAATGAGCCGTTTAGCGTGCCTATTTCGTCTTTGTTCTCTGGCGGGAATTCGGTTAGTAATTGCCCTTTACCAAAGCCAGTAACTGCATGTACTAATGTGTGAATTCTGCGAAGCACTAGCTGATACAGCGCTTGGTGTAACAATAAGGCAACCAAGACCGCATAAAGCACAAACAAGCCAAAAAACTTCAGTTTTAAATCTTGCAGAGCAGAGAGCGTTGATGAGCGTTTTTTATAAACCCCAATATACCAGTCTAATTTATCAATTTTACGAATATTAATAATGTGTGCTTCATCGTTTTGTACAAACGAATTAGCATACTCTGGTAATTTCATGGTAATTGCTTCATTTATAATGGCTTGCAATTGCGGATTAACAAATTCGTTTGTTGTTATTGTTTTATCCTTGCTGCCATAACTTGCTTGTAGCGCTGGGTTAAGACTCGGGTGCGCAAGCAGTTGGCCTTTTTTATCAAATACCAGTAAATGTTTTTCTTTATCGCCCACAGGTAAAAATGAAATCAACGTGTTTAAATCTATATCGCTGCCGGTCACGCCTAAAAATTCATTATCAACATACAAAGGGACAAGCAAACTAATAACCCATTTATGCCATACTTTATCGTAATAAACCTTAGACCAAACGGGTTCTCTGCTGGGGTTTAAATCACTTTGTACATACTTAAATGTTGCACCATTAGAGCCTCTGAGTTCAGCCGGTGCGTTTAACGCCCAATTGGGAGGCGAGACACGGATGAAATCGTCTTTGGTGATCATATAAAAATTAAAAAAGTCGTGAATTAAGGTTGGTGAAATGACTTTCCATAACGACTCTGAGTTATTAAATAAACGCTTATAAAAAGGAGAATAATGCTGCTGAGGAAGAAATGCGGCTGAAAGGCCGTCGCTCGATGCACTGCGTATAGTGCCGTCGCTATTAAATTGTAACTGGGTTTTGTTAGATAAATTGATTGCTGAACTATCACTAAATAGCTGCTCCGACACAACATTATTAGCCTGTTTGGCAACGGCTGATTTTGTTTTGATTAGTGCGTCAAATTGCCTGATAAGTAATTCGGTGGAGCTTTTAAGTACTTCATGCTCTTCGAAAACTAATTGTTTTTCTTCAGATTTAAGCATCAGCGCGGCAGCGCACACACCGGCAATTAAACAAATTGCAGATATAAGCAACGACAGCTTTACACTTAAAGAATTTAGTCCAAAACGCGATGGAGGGCGTCTATACACCACAGGCCAACCTTACTATTTTAGTTGTTGTTATTTTTAGCTAATACCTGAAATATACCAGATCCCTATTCATATTTATAAACTATTTGTAAATTTTATCTAAATGTTAGCTAGGAGCTGATAATTATTCATTATGTCTATTTAAACTGGCTTGCTTGTTGACTTTGCTAGTAACACCTCATACATTAACAGCATGAAAATTATCTTATCTTGCACTTTTTTTTCTTTTTTTAGCTTCTTTATATAAAAGAGGCTGAACTGTTTGTGAGATAAAATCAATCGAATAGCAAAGCCTCCCACTTGGGAGGCTTTTTTGTTTTAGTTGCACTAAGCAACTTATTTTTGGAATGAGGAAACCAAAATGACCAACGATGTTTTAAACGCGCTCAGACACGACATTAACGAAATAGACTCTGATCTATTGGTGTTATTAGCTAAGCGCCGCCGTATTAGCCACGGTGTTGTTGAGTATAAAATTGCGAATAACAAACCGATTCGTGATGAAGCGCGCGAACTAGCCTTACTCGAAAAGCTGATTGGTTATGGCAAGTCGCTTGGTCTAGATGCGTATTATGTGAATAACGTTTTTCAAACCATTTTGGAAGACTCTGTGCTGCATCAGCAAGCCATGCTGCAAAAAAACTTAAACCCCGATGCATTAAGCGAAACACATCGCGTTACTTACTTAGGCGGGCAAGGCTCGTACAGTCAACTAGCATGTCATAAATACTTTAGCCGCCGCCCTGGTAAGTTAGTCGAAATTGGCTGTACTTCGTTTGATGAAATTACGGGCAAAGTAGAAAATGGCCAAGCAGATTTTGGTTTGCTGCCTATAGAAAACACTAGCTCGGGCAGTATTAACGAAGTATTTGATTTATTACAACATGCTCAAGTATCAATTGTAGGTGAAGTTACACACAGTGTAGAGCACTGCTTACTTGCCACCCCAGATACTGAATTAAGCCAATTAACTAAAATTTATGCCCATCCTCAGCCATTTGCTCAATGTAGTCGCTTTTTACAAGGCCTCGGTGATTTACAACATGAAACCTGTGATTCAACCTCAAGTGCTCTTCAGTCAGCTTTAAATACGCCAAATAGTGCGGCTATTGGCTCAGCGCAGGCAGGTAAAAACGTTGGCCTTGAAGTGATTAAATCAAACCTTGCGAATCAAAGTGAAAACCACAGCCGCTTTATCGTGGTGGCGCGCAAACCTCTGCAGGTATCTAAACAAATACCGACTAAAACCAGCCTTATTATGGCCACTAAACAACAAGCAGGTTCATTGGCTGATGCGCTAATGGTGTTTAAGCAACATCAAATAAACTTAGTTAAACTAGAGTCTCGTCCTGTACCGGGTAACCCGTGGGAAGAAGTGTTTTATGTAGACTTAGAAGCAAACCTTGCCGATAGCCAAGTACAACATGCCTTAGAGGAGCTAAAAGAGCATACTCAATATGTACGCGTTTTAGGCTGTTATCAAAGTGAGTCTTTACAAGCTGTGAGTGTAAATACCTAACCTAACACGCAAATACTAAAAAGGGCCTAAGTAGGCCCTTTTTTAATCGCTCATTTAAAATGCTTTCAACGTATAGCTTAAGTAACTACACATTTTTAACCCTTTTAATCTAATACCTTGGCGTCATTTGCTTTATTTAGCAGGCTACGGCTTTGCGTTAAAAAGTGCGCGGTCGAGTCTGAAAAATACGCTTTAGCATCAGCAAATGCATCGATGAGTGCGCCTTTATCTCCCGCTTTTAGCTTTTCAAGAGTTTGTGCAAAGGTCTCTTGGTATTGCGCTAATAAACTCTCAACATTATCAAACTGGGCCAACATTATATCTGAGTATAGCTCAGGAGATTGCGCAAATAAACGCCCTACCATCATCAACTCTAACTGATAAATAGGAGACGAGCAGCTTCTTAGTTCCTCAAGCGTATGGCTTTGCTTTGCTAAAAACTGCCCATAAACAAAGGTCGTTAAGTGGCGCATTACTTGTATTATTTGCATTGCTTCATCATGCTTTTTAGCATCTAACTCAACAAGTTGGCAACCCCATACTTGCAACTGCTGTAGTAAGCCTTTCGCAGCATCATGCGCTCGGCCTTCACACACAACAACAGTTTGTTTAACCCAGTGAGAAATATCAGGGCCAAACATAGGATGCAGGCCAACAACGGGCCCAGAGTGCGCCGCCTTTAATGCCTTAATGGGTGATTGCTTAACTGAGGTAATATCAACAAGCAAACAGTCATCATCAAGTTTAGGTAGCTTAGCAACAACGGCCTCAAGTGCATTGATAGGCACGCTGATCATCACTAATTTTGCGCCAGCTAAAATGGCTTTAGCATCGTTTTGCTGATCTTTATCTAAAATCTTAACTTCATAACCTGAACGAATAAACTGCTGAGCAAATAACTGGCCCATTGCCCCTTGCCCACCTACAATTACAATAGGTGATAAATCAGGAGCTGCACAGGCAAGTTTAGCTTGTTGGTTTTGATAGGCTTCGCGCATCATGCGCCTTAATATGTCTTCAACAAGTTCAGGGCTGACTCCTTGTTTAATCGCTTCATCACGACGAGCAGCGAGCAAAGCAGCTTCTCTTTCAGGGGCATGCAGGGGGGCGCCATTTTGCTGCTTAATAGCACCAATTTTTTGGGTTATTGCATTTCGCTTTGCAAATAAAGCAACTAATTGCGCATCGCATTCATCAATGCCATCTCGTAATTGTGATAAATCACTTAATTCAGCCACGTTTCTCATTCCACCTATAAACAACTCATTTCGTAAATATATATTTACATTTAAGTAAACTAATCAATACGTTAAATACTAACAGGATCAAGTATGGGTTAAAAGGCTAATGTAGCAACGCAAGTGAAGATTACTTAATACAGAGGGGTGCTTTTGTGAAGAGGTAGTATGTTATTTAATACTTAAAAACCAAAACGGGTTGCAACCGTGAGGCTGCAACCCGTTTTCTTTGCGTTGATAAACAGCGCGTATTAGTTAAGTTTTTCTCTAATACGTGCAGATTTACCAGAACGCTCACGTAGGTAGTAAAGCTTAGCACGACGAACCGCACCGCGACGCTTAACTGTTACGCTATCAATAAGAGGGCTGTGCGTTTGGAATACACGCTCAACACCTTCACCGCTCGAAATTTTACGAACTGTGAATGCTGAGTGAAGACCACGATTACGCTTAGCGATTACAACACCTTCAAAGGCCTGTAGACGCTCTTTGTTACCTTCTTTTACACGTACCTGTACAACTACTGTATCACCAGCGCCGAATGCTGGTACGTCTGTTTTAAGCTGCTCTTCTTCAAGCGCTTTAATAATATTTTGGTTTACTTTTGCCATTATGTTTCTCACTTTCCTAGGTGTAACTGTCTTCTAGCCACAAGCTTTTTGGTACTCT
Source organism: Pseudoalteromonas sp. A3 (assembly GCF_025942345.1). Lineage (NCBI taxonomy): Bacteria > Pseudomonadati > Pseudomonadota > Gammaproteobacteria > Alteromonadales > Pseudoalteromonadaceae > Pseudoalteromonas > Pseudoalteromonas sp. A3. Next base: position 266,153 of record NZ_JAPCKL010000005.1, on the reverse strand, counting down.
TGCTGAAATTGTGCGAGTAATACCGCTTGCTCCTCAGTCAGAGCTAGGTTATGCAACAAGTCAGGACGTCGTAGCCAAGTTCTGCCTAATGACTGCTTAAGCCGCCATTTTGCTATCTCTTGGTGGTTTCCACTGAGTAGTACAGCAGGCACCTGTTTGTCGTCCAATGTTTCTGGCCGTGTATAGTGAGGACAATCTAGCAAGCCATCCGAAAATGAGTCTTGCTCTGCTGACTGGTTATGACCTAACACGCCTGGCACTAATCTCGCTACTGCATCAATTAATGTCATGGCAGGTAATTCACCACCACTCAAAATAAAATCACCAATTGACCATTCTTCGTCAACGTATGACTCTATTATTCTCTCGTCTATACCTTCATAGCGACCGGCAATCAAAATCAGCTTTTCAGAGTTTGCGAGTTCGCTAGCCCCTTGCTGATCTAATTTGCGCCCTTGCGGGGACATATAAATTACTTTTGCGCCATCACCTGCCGCTTTTTTAGCGTCAAGAATGGCTTGTTTTAATGGTTCAACCATCATTAACATACCTGGGCCGCCCCCGTAAGGACGGTCATCTACGGTTCTGTGCTTATCTAAAGCATAGTCACGTGGATTCCAGCAGTTAAAGTCAATTAAGCCATTTTTCACTGCGCGACCAGTGACACCTTGGTGTGTAATAGCATCAAACATGTCTGGAAAAAGGCTTATCACCCCTACCCATAATGAACTAGTTTGAGTCATTAAAACCCAGGATCCCAGTCTACGGTAATTTCTCTCGCTTCGTATTTAACTTCTTTAATTACTGAATCAGTTAAAAAAGGAATCAAACGCTCAGCTTGACCAAATGCATCTTTACTGTTTGCCTTAACAACCAGTACGTCATTCGATCCTGTCTCCATCAGGTCATCAACAGTGCCTAAATTATAACCTTTATCAGTTACAACCGACATGCCAATGAGATCTCGCCAATAAAACTCGCCTTGCGGGAGTTCTGGTAATTGCGCTGAATCAACAGATATTTCAGCATGGGTATAAGCCATTGCTTCGTCTCTGTCGTTTACTTGCGCAATTTTAGCGATAAAGCCTTTGTTGTGGCGACGCCAGTCGACCACTTCTAAGGTCTGCCATTTACCTTGTTGCCCTATCAACCACGGGCTGAAATCGAAGATCCCTTGGGGATCATCAGTAAATGAATGTACCTTAAGCCAGCCCTTTATACCATATGGGGCACCGAGCTTTCCTACGACAATAATTGATGAGGTGTTCTCTTGACTCATGGTTACACTTACGCCTATTAAGCCGCTTTACGAGCGTCTTTAACTAACTTAGCTACACGATCAGAAAGACCTGCGCCCTGACCTACCCAGTGATCAACACGAGGTAAATCTAAACGAAGTTTTTCTTCTTGACCTGAAGCAATTGGGTTAAAGAAACCAATTTTCTCGATGAAGCGACCGTCACGCGAGAAACGGCTATCCGCAACCACAATTTGATAGAAAGGGCGTTTTTTAGCGCCACCACGTTGCAAACGAATAGTTACCATACCGTCCTCTAAATAGATTGACTGTTTTCATTAATAAGATTTACTCCCCAGTATGGGGAGCTGGGGAATTGTACGAGTTTTTAGCAACAATGCAAGTAAGAAGTGAAGCAAAAAGCCACTTTAGTAGGTTAAACTGTGATCTGAGCCACAATTAATAGATTATCATGCACCACGCGCATAATTTATTCAACAAAAAAGGGCCAATTAGCCCTTTTGTTATACATTATATAGCGGCTATTTAAGCGCTACATTAAAATTTAGGGCCACCGCCACCCATCATTCCAGGTGGTAACATGCCTTTCATGCCGCGCATCATTTTTTGCATGCCGCCTTTACCTTTCATTTTTTTCATCATTTTTTGCATTTGCGTAAACTGTTTTAGCAGTTTATTTATCTCTTGTACCTGTGTACCAGAGCCTGCGGCTATACGTTTTTTACGAGAGCCTTTAATAATCTCAGGACGCGCACGCTCTTGTTTGGTCATAGAGCTGATGATTGCTTCCATTTGAATGAAGGTTTTGTCACCCATTTGGCCTTTTACAGCATCGGGTAAGTTTTGCATACCAGGCAGCTTATCTAGCATCGACATCATGCCACCCATATTTTTCATTTGCTTTAATTGCTCTGCAAAATCATCAAGGGTAAAGCCGTTGCCTTTAAATACTTTTTCAGCGACCTTAGCTGCTTTTTCCTTATCGACTTTCATTTCGACTTCTTCGATTAATGAAAGTACATCCCCCATGCCTAAAATACGCGATGCGATACGATCGGGATGGAACGGCTCTAGTGCATCTGTACGCTCACCCACACCCATAAATTTAATTGGCTTGCCGGTAATATGACGAATAGATAAAGCAGCACCACCGCGTGCATCACCATCTGTTTTAGTTAAAATAACACCGGTTAGAGGTAGCGCTTCATCAAATGCTTTAGCGGTATTCGCCGCATCTTGACCCGTCATTGCATCAACCACAAATAATGTTTCGATTGGGTTGATTGCTTTATGAAGGTCTTTAATTTCGCCCATCATTTCGTTATCTACGTGCAAACGGCCGGCGGTATCGACTAAAACAACGTCTATAAATTTCTTTTTAGCATGAGAAATAGCAGCGGTGGCGATATCTACTGGTTTTTGCGAAATATCACTTGGGAAAAAATCCACGTCAACTTCGCTGGCAAGTGTTTCAAGCTGTTTAATAGCCGCCGGACGGTATACATCGGCACTAACAACTAGCACTGACTTTTTCTTACGCTCTTTTAAAAACTTAGCAAGCTTACCAACACTGGTTGTTTTACCCGCACCTTGTAAACCAGCCATCATAACAACGGCTGGCGGCTGTGCATTTAGGCTAAGCTCTTCGTTGGCTTCACCCATCGCTTTTTCAAGCTCTTCGCGCACTATTTTTATAAATACTTGGCCAGGGCTTAAACTTTTAGTTACTTCAACACCTACGGCACGTTCTTTAACTTGCTTTACAAACTCGCGAACAACAGGCAACGCAACGTCAGCTTCTAAAAACGCCATACGTACTTCACGCAGCGTGTCTTTAATGTTGTCTTCTGTTAAACGGCCGCGGCCACTAATATTTTTTAAGGTTTTACCTAATCGTTCTTGGAGGTTCTCAAACATGTAACGGTTCCGATAAGACGTTTATATTGACCCAATAAGCTCACGCTTATTTGCATTTTACTTATTAGATGGGAGCAATAGTATTAAATTTCAATTAAAAACAGTATACCGTAAATGATGGCGCACAATACAGTATTGAAGCACAGCTTATTGAGTTTCTTTTTTTAGGTCTATGCAATTGCTTTGCTATAAAATACAATGTGCTTATAACAACAAGAATTATTTGACTCTAATTATAAGTGGCCCAAGCACAATGCTGATTATTAGTTTAACTATTATTGCCAGTTTATTTTATGTGTTAGCAACGTCTCACGTGTTAACACGCCTGTTTCATCAACAAGGTCCTAGCCAAAAGGTAACGGTTATTTTAAGTACCGTGGCTATACTAGCGCACATGCTGCTGTTGGTTAATTCGGTGTTTCGCTCCGACGGGCAAGATTTAAGTATTGTTAATGTTGCACTACTGACCTGCTGGGTTATTGTGGTGTCGGTTACTGCGGTGTCGTTAAAGTTCCCTGCTACATTGCTGTTACCGGTCGTCTATGGCTTTGCAGCCCTACTCACCATTGCGAGTTTGTTTATACCGCACCATATTTTATTACAAAGCTTTAATATTGAAATAGGCCTTATCACACATATATCGCTATCACTGTTAGCATATTGCGTGTTAATTATTGCCACTTTATACGGCGTGCAGTTTTACTTTATTGATAAACGCTTAAAACGTAAAGATTTAGCAATTGTGCATAGCCATTTACCACCATTAATGGTGGTAGAACGTCAGCTCTATCAACTATTAAACTTAGGTACGGTGTTACTTACCTTTGCCTTATTAACAGGGTTTGTGTTTTTAGATGGGATGTTTGCAAAAGAATTTATCCATAAAACCATATTATCGCTTGTCGCATGGGTTATTTTTGTCACTGTTGCGCTTGGGCACATGAAAAAAGGCTGGCGTGGTAAACCTGTGGTTATTACCATCATGGTCGCTGCATTTATCCTCACACTTGCTTATTTTGGCAGCCGTTTTATACAAGAAGTGGTGTTAAATAAGTTTTAACTTGACTCTGTCAGCTCACTCTAGCTTAATACGCATTGGTTTATAAAAAAAGGATCCATCGTTGGACGACATATCGACAAGTACCTTGTTTATCATTTTAGGTTTATTGGTGCTTTTTTCTGCTTATTTCTCGGGTTCAGAAACCGGGATCATGTCAATTAATCGTATACGCTTGCGCCACCTTGCAAAAGAGGAACATCGCGCAGCTAAACGAGTCAGTAAATTACTTAGCCGTCCTGATAGACTCATTGGCCTAATATTAATTGGTAACAACCTTGTAAATATCGCTGCTGCCCAGGTAGCCACTATCATTGGTATTCGTTTATACGGTGATTTAGGTATTGGTATCGCAACCGGTGTGTTAACGCTAGTGGTACTAATATTTGCAGAAGTAACCCCAAAAACGCTTGCTGCGTTGTACCCTGAAAAAGTAGCCTTTCCAAGCTCTATAATTCTCAAAGGGTTACTCAAAATACTATTCCCATTTGTGGTTGTTGTTAACTGGATGACCAACGGTATTTTACGTCTATTTGGTATCAGCTCAGCACAAATAGATGAGCACAGCATGAGTAAAGAAGAACTTAAAACAGTGGTAAATGAGTCAGGCGCATTACTGCCAGCTCGTCACCAAAGCATGCTGACTTCTATTTTAGACTTAGAGCAAGTGACCGTTGAAGATATTATGATCCCTCGTAACGAAATAGTGGCGATTGATATTAACGACGATTGGAAGCTCATTAGCCGCCAATTAACTCATGCTCAGCACACCCGTGTATTACTTTATCGCGACAATATTGATGACGCGGTAGGTTTTATTCATTCGCGTGACGCTCTTCGTCTTTTAACCAAAGAGCAATTTGATAAACCGTCATTATTGCGTGCTGTACGTGAGATTTACTTTATTCCTGAGGGGACATCCCTAAATACCCAGCTATTAAAGTTCCAACAATCAAAAGAGCGTATTGGTATAGTGGTTGATGAATATGGCGACATACAAGGTCTCGTAACCCTTGAGGATATTCTTGAAGAAGTGGTTGGCGATTTTACTACCACGCAAACTCGTACGCCAAGTGAAGAAGTGACCACACAAAGCGATGGCTCTTACCTTGTTGATGGCGGCGCTAACGTGCGCGACTTAAACAAAGAGATGGGCTGGGAGTTTCCTCTTGATGGCCCTAAAACACTCAGCGGTTTAATTGTAGAATACCTAGAAGATATTCCAGATGCTAATTTAAGCCTTAAAATAGCCGGCTACCCTGTTGAGGTGTTAGAGGTAAAAGAGAATATGATCAAACAGGTAAAAATTAAGCCAAATCAACGTAAGTTGTAAGTGTAAATAATGCATTAAAAAAGGAGCCTTGGCTCCTTTTTTTGCTTTTAATATATGTAGTTAGCCAAAAAGCAGTCGCTCAAACCAGCCTTTATCAAGCTCCTCTTCACAACGTTTAAGCTGCGCACCATAACGGCTTGCGCGGTGTTTTACTTTATTAGCGACACTCATTAGCCACTTTTTCTTTTTATAGGTACCGCGCTTATAACCGCCCCACCCTTCGTGATAATTTAAGTATTGGGCGTAAGCATCCCATTTAGAGATACCATTTACTTTATGTGTTTTATAAACAAACCATGCCATAAAGTCGATTGCATCGTCAAAATCATCTCTGTCAGCCCCACTGTTACCCGTTTCACGAATATAGTCAGACCAAGTTGGAGTTTTTGCTTGTGAGTACCCGTAAGCATCACTGGCACGCCCAGTTGGAATTATCCATAAAAAATACTCCATGGGTGGTGCGGCATCATGACGAAACGAACTTTCTTGGTACATCATGCTCATAAGAACATGTTTAGGTGAGCCCCATTTTTCTTGTGCATCTTTTGCATCAAAGTACCAATCTGACTTTTCTTCAAAAATTTTACAAAGATCATTAGGTTGCTTTGGCGGCGCAGTGGCACACCCAGCTAAAGAGAGAGCAAAAGATAAAATAATTGCATTTTTTTTCATTTTTATAAGATCTCACTGAACTTTTTAAAAAAGCGTGGGTCTGAGTATATGAATGCAGCAGTATAGCATTGTTTCATCCCTGAAGAATATTTACGCAGCCACCTTGGGCTGCGTTTTTTTTGCTTAAAAAAACTTAAGCGGGTGCTTTGGCATTAAAATATTCATCTAAAAAGTCAGTAAAGCTTAGCGTGTCGGCGCGCTCTATTTCTTCTCGCGCTTTATCCGAGAGAACAACTTGTTGCTCTAGCCATTCTTTAGAAAACACATTGTAGTTGGCTTGCGCATGGCTTTGCTTATATTTATTAGCCAATTGAATAGCAAATAAACCGTTATCTATACCCGCACTTTCTAGCTCGCGCACATAACGCCCTGAAAAAGTCAGCGCAGGGTTATCAACCCAAGTAGCCATTTGTGCGATGGTTTCGCTGTAATAGGTCACCCCATACGCCTTATCCATATGCTCAGCGACTTCACTTAGTTGGTCAAAAATTTCTCCCCCCCAACTTTGTAACGTACGCTGTTGGTTGTTGTCGTTAAGCATAACACCTAACTGACGCCCCTGATTAACCACTGTGTCTAAATTCTCAGTGCTGCGGGCTTGCTCTTTCCACTGCATTTCTGGAGAGTCTTTCAACAAACAATACGTTAAAAACACATCTAAAAAATGAATTTGCTCTATATCAATGCCCGTTTCACTAAACGGGTTTACATCCAGCGCTCTAATTTCAACATACTCAATGCCTGCTCTTAATAATGCATCCGTTGGTTTTTCACCACTTTTAGCATTACGTTTAGGGCGGATCGGCGAATAAAATTCGTTTTCGATTTGCAGAATATTTTTATTAAGCTGCTTAGGTGTTGCTGTGGTGTAGTCATCAATATCGCCGTATAAGTCAGAAGGCGTGTTGATTGCTTTTTTAAGCCCAGCAACGTACTCATCAAGCGAGTTATACATTACGCGTAATGAAGATTGCGCACTGTTGGTGTAACCTAAATCACCCAAGCGTAGCGCGGTGCCTACTTCTAAATAAAGTGTGCCTTTACCTAGCTTTTTAAACGGTAGGTCAGTTTTGCGACCTTGTAAAAAAGAATTACATAATGCAGGTGAGGCACCAAACAAGTAACTAATTAACCAAAGCTCGCGTTTAAAATTACGAATAAGCGCTAAATAACCATCCGAAATAAATGCTTCTAGGCTTTGCTCACTTTGCTTTAAGGTGTGTAAAGATTGCCAAAGTGTTTCTGGAAAAGAAATATTAAAATGAACACCCGCAATCGCTTGCATCATACTACCGTAACGGTTTTTTAATCCTTCACGGTATAGGGTTTTCATACGCGCAGTATTTGAGTTACCAAATTGAGCCAGTACGATGTCATCTTGATCTTCAATAAAGCATGGCATACTGATGGGCCATAAAAGCTCATCACCCATGTGCTCAAGTGTAAACTTTTGCAGGTCTTTTAATTGCGCTAAGGTTTCTGTTGCTGATTCACTAACAGGGGTAATAAATTCAAGTAATGACTCTGAAAAGTCGGTAGTAATATGTCCGTTTGTTAATGCACTACCTACGCCTTTAGGATGTCCTAAAGTGGAAATGGCGCCATTACCTTTAATACGCAACGACTCTCGCTCAATACCACGTTTGATCCCTTTAATTGCGTGCTGATGCGGTGTTGCTGATAACGCGTTTAGCGCGCTAGATAAATCATGTATAGTCAAAAAATGCTTCCTCGGCCACGTGGCTTAATCATAGGGTTATGGGGGCTAATTGCCCATACTCAAGATTAAATTGTTAAGAACAATATAATTTTTCAAAATTTTTAGCTATTTACCCTGTTGAGCATGCGCTTGATACAATAAGCATCAACCAGCAAGCTAATCTTGCCACTGCTCACGCTAATATACAATCGCTTTGCTAGGGCGTGTTGGCCTTTGTGAATTGAAATTTGTCCAAACTAAGGGCGATTCAATTGCGGCGCGATATTTGTAACCTAATGGGCTCGATAACTGCCCTGCGTTATTCTAATGACTTACATCCATGTAAGAATAAGTAAAAACCGAACAAAGCTTTCGCGTCCTGCTCTTACCCCTTGCCTAAAAACCAAACACACTGCTGTAAATTCAGCCACCAAAAATCAACGTGCCCCAAAACATAAAGACCCTGAATTAATAGATTACACTTCATAAGCTTTAACATTTTAAACGCAGTATTTGATATAGATCATAAAAAGTCGCAATTTTGATGACAATTTTATTTAGCGCAGCGCCTTTACTTCACCTCCTTTTGTTTACCCAATACAATGACAAGTTAATTAAAAAGGATGGTTAAAACTAACATGCGTCATAATCAAAGCTTAATAAATGAAGAGGTTCACTTTAGTGATGCTCAGCAATTGGTATCCACGACCGATTTACGAGGAGTCATTACGTATGCAAATAAGGCATTTAGCGATGTAGCAGGCTTTAATGCCCAGGAGCTCGTTGGTAAAAATCATAATATTGTGCGTCACCCAGATATGCCCAAAGCAGCATTTAAAGAAATGTGGAGTACGCTAAAAAGCGGCCACTCATGGCGCGCCATAGTAAAAAATAGATGTAAAGATGGGCGCTATTACTGGGTTGATGCATTTGTAACCCCTATCTTTGAAGGTGATCAGTTAGTTGGCTATCAATCTGTACGTACAAAACCAGATAAAAAACATGTTTTAACAGCCCATAAACTATACGAAAAATTAAATAGCGGTAAAGCCGCTTTTAATTTTAAAGAGCGCACACACTTGCGCCAAATGCTTACGTTAGCCGTTGTATTTAGCTGGCTAATAATGAGTGGGTTTGCCTTTTCAACCATGGCAGCGGTTATCAACGTATTAATTTGCGTGTTTATTTTGGCCTTAAATTATCAAGAGCTAGTGGCAACCCCTGCTAAATTAAACACCTATAAACAGCATTCTGACTCTATCTCGCGCTATGTTTTTTGCGATAACTCGCCGCTAAGTGTGAGTGACTATAAAGAGCAAATGTTACTTGCTAAGCTCAGAACTGTATTGGGGCGCGTAAAAGATGCTACCTATGCCTTTAATAACATTGCTGAAAACCTAGATGATAAATCGACGCTCACCGAAAAAGGCATTGAGGCGCAAAGCACACAGCTTACACAAATCGCCACTGCTATGGCGCAAATGACCGCCACTATTGGTGAGATTTCGAATAGTACAACAACTACCGCCGACAAAGTTAATTCGACTCAGCACAGCTGCGCGGATATAAAACAACATATTGCTGATAACAAAAAAATGGTATCGGAGCTGGCAACCCACGTAGATCATGCTGCCAATACGGCTAATAACCTCGCGCAGGAAGCAGATAAAATAGGCCAAGTAATGAATGAGATAGAAGGTATTGCTGAGCAAACTAATTTACTAGCGCTTAATGCTGCAATAGAAGCCGCAAGAGCAGCCGAGCATGGCCGTGGTTTTGCCGTAGTTGCTGATGAAGTACGTGCCCTTTCTTCTCGTACGCAAAGTGCTACGGGGCAAATTCACAGCTCGATTAAAGATATACAAGATACATTGGTTAATTGGTCAAAGGTAATGCAAAGTACAAAACTACAAGCTGAGGGCTGCGTACAAACAACCGAGCAAACACACCAAGAGCTCGATAGTATATTCAATCAAATTAGTGAAATAGCTTTGCTAACAAATAGTATATCGACGGCTGCAGAGGAGCAGCAGATGGTGAGCCATGATATTGCTAATAATGTAGATAATATAAAAGAGGTGAGTAACGAAAACTTAGCTTTAAGTTTTGACGTTGCTAAAGATGCCGCAGAATTAGTTGCCGGCTCTCAAAAAGTAAACAACCTACTTTATACATTTAAAGTATAAAGCAATGCAATAAGCCGCCTGCTTGGCGGCTTATTGTGCGTCTAGATTAGCGTTTTGAAAAAATCAGGCCCTGCTCGTTTGCATCTATCACGACAATATCGCCAGGGTTGTACTCTCCCCCTAATAGCTGCTGAGCCAGTGGGTTTTCGATTGTTTGCTGAATAGCTCGTTTTAATGGCCGAGCACCGTAAACAGGGTCGAACCCGCTAGAGGCTATTTTTTCAAGCGCCGCATCACTGATCTCTAATAAGTAGCCCATTTCTGTTAAACGCTCGCGCAATTTAACAAGCTGAATATCGGCAATTTCTTTAATATGCTCATTGGCAAGTGGATGAAATACGACAGTTTCATCAATACGGTTTATAAATTCTGGCCTAAATTCATTAACGAGCACATTCATAACTTTGCTCTTAAGCGTTGCGTAGTCGTTCGTGCCCGCTTGCTCTTGAATAATATCTGAGCCTAAATTTGAGGTCATAATAATAACCGTATTTTTAAAATCAACCGTACGCCCTTGCCCATCAGTAAGGCGGCCATCATCGAGTACTTGCAATAAAATATTAAATACATCGGGATGCGCTTTTTCTATTTCATCAAGCAAAATTACAGAATAAGGCTTACGGCGAACGGCTTCGGTTAAATAGCCGCCTTCTTCGTAACCAACATAACCGGGAGGCGCACCCACTAAACGTGCTACAGCGTGTTTTTCCATAAACTCTGACATGTCGATACGCACCATGGCATCTTCTGTATCAAACATAAAACCTGCAAGCGCTTTAGTAAGCTCTGTTTTACCCACCCCAGTGGGTCCTAAAAATAAAAATGACCCTATTGGTCGATTAGGATCGGCAAGCCCCGCACGAGAGCGTCGTATCGCATTCGCGACCGCAACAACTGCTTCGTCCTGCCCTATCACTTTACTGTGAAGTTGCTCTTCCATTTTTAACAGTTTTTCTCGCTCACCTTGCAGCATTCGCGATACTGGGATCCCGGTCCAACGAGAAAGTATTTCTGCAATTTCGTCTTCGCCTACTTGGTTTTTTAGTAAGCTCATTTCTTGCATTTCAGCTTGCGAGGCTAAATCAAGTTTTCGCTCAAGCTCTGGAATTCTTCCGTATTGCAGCTCCGACATACGCTGTAAATCGCTCGCTCGGCGGGCAACCTCTAAATCAAGGCGCGCTTGTTCAAGCTCAGCTTTAATTACTTGCGTGCCTTGTAACGAGGCTTTTTCTGCATTCCATACTTCATCAAGCTCTCGGTATTGCGCTTCTAAGTCGGTGATGAGCTGCTGCATTTCGCTGCGCCGCTTTTGGCTTGCATCGTCTTTTTCTTTAGCTAAAGCGTTATCTTCAAGTTTTAATTGAATAATACGGCGCTCAAGCTTATCTAAAGACTCAGGCTTAGAATCTATTTGCAAACGAATTGAAGAGCCAGCCTCGTCAATTAAATCAATGGCTTTATCTGGTAATTGTCGGTCACTAATATAACGGTGCGATAAATGCGCAGCGGCGACAATTGCCGGGTCAGTAATATCCACCGAGTGATGTAACTCGTAGCGCTCTTTTAAGCCGCGTAAAATGGCAATGGTGTCTTCAACTGAGGGCTCTTCAACCAATACTTTTTGAAAACGACGCTCAAGTGCGGCATCTTTTTCTATGTATTGGCGGTATTCATCAAGCGTAGTGGCGCCCACACAGTGTAGCTCCCCTCTAGCAAGCGCTGGCTTTAACATATTGCCAGCATCCATAGCGCCATCGGTTTTACCTGCGCCCACCATAGTGTGAATTTCATCAATAAATAAAATCACTTGGCCTTCTTCTTTAGCCAGCTCGTTGAGCACCGATTTTAAACGCTCTTCAAATTCACCACGGTATTTAGCACCCGCCACCAGCGCGCCTAAATCTAGCGATAAAACACGCTTACTTTTTAGGCCCTCTGGCACTTCGCCATTTATAATGCGCTGCGCTAACCCCTCTGCAATGGCCGTTTTACCTACCCCTGGCTCACCAATAAGCACGGGGTTATTTTTAGTACGGCGCTGCAAAACTTGAATCGTGCGACGGATTTCGTCATCTCGCCCAATAACGGGGTCGAGCTTACCTTGCTCTGCGCGCTCGGTTAAATCAATGGTGTATTTTTCAAGTGCTTGTCGGGTTTCTTCGGCGTTAGGGTCATCGACCTTTTGGCCACCGCGAATTGCTTTTATAGCACTTTCTATTTTAGTTGCAGTGATATTAAGCGCTCTAAAAATATCACCTAAAGGGCCTTTGTCGTCACAGGCCGCTAATACAAATAATTCGCTCGAAATATACTTATCTTTACGTTTTTGCGCGTACTTATCACATAAGTTAATAAGCGAAGCCATGTTATTAGAAAGCTGTACGTCGCCCCCTACTCCTTCAACTTTAAACAGCTTTTCTATTTCTTGAGAAAGCTTGGTGTTGAGCTCATCCGCACTCACGCCTGCTTGTGCAAGCAAGGCGCGCACGCTAGAGCCATTTTGCTGTAAAAGCGCATACATTAAATGTACGGGTTCAATAAATTGATGATCGCGCCCTAATGCTAGCGACTGAGCATCTGAAAGCGCAGATTGAAATTTACTTGTGAATCTATCTAAACGCATGAGGGTTTACCTATTTAATAAACTAATTACTTAATAAATGGGTATGTTAATAGAATTGTTCAAGGTGTTAAGAAGAATATTGTGGGGAAATAGTGTTTTATTTGCGCCAGATCAAACTTGCCATACGTCCTGTTTTACCTTCTCGCCGATAAGAGAAAAACAATGATGGCTGAGAAACAGTACAATAATCGCCTCCGCTAATATTAATAACGCCGAATTGCTCAAGCTCAATGCGAGCGATTAGGTAAATATCGCACAAGTATTTATTATTGCTTTGTAATTTAAACGCCTCTTTAAACAACGAGGATTTTGCAATAAATCGCGTAGCAACCTCGGCGCCCACTTCAAATTGCTCAGCACCAATAGCAGGCCCAAGCCACGCATATATTTGCTTACTAGGCGCGCTAAAACAGGCAAGCGTATTTTTTATGATCCCTTTTTCAAGGCCGCGCCAACCACCATGCACTGCTGCAACTTCATGGCCATCATGACTTGCAAACAGAATAGGCAGGCAATCTGCACTCATAATAGCAAGAGGCTGATTTTTAACTTTTGTATACAACGCATCAGCACTGTGTAATGTTTGAAAATTAAAATCTGCATCAACGCAGAGCACATCGCCACTATGCACTTGATTAAGCCACAGTGGCGGGTTTGGCAGGGATTGCTCAACCAAAGCACGGTTTTTTAGCACATGCTCTGGATCATCATCAACATGTAGGCCTAAATTTAAGCTATTAAAAGGCGGCTTTGACACGCCGCCTTCTCGTGTGGTACTGAGCGTACCTACCGAGGTTAAATTAGGCCAAGGTGCTGACAAAAAAGCCATTAATACTCTATGTTAGGGTTAGCTTTGGTATCTTCTCTAAGCACCTGAGTCATTGCCACCATGTCATCTGGAATAGGCGCTTGCCAGGTCATCATCTCGCCCGTAATAGGGTGCGCAATACTCAATTTTACTGCGTGTAAGGCTTGGCGATTAAATGTACGTAACATTTCAAACAGCTCTGGCGTAGCACCTTTAGGTGGACGAGGACGCCCGCCGTAGGCTCTATCACCAATTAACGGGTGGTTTATATACGCCATATGAACACGAATTTGGTGTGTACGGCCGGTTTCTAGGCGAAGGCGTAAACGTGTATGAGCACGGAATTTTTCAGCAACACGGTAATGTGTAATAGCAGGCTTACCCATTTCGTGAACTGCCATGTGTGTACGCTGCGTTGGATGACGGCCAATCGGCTTTTCAACCATGCCACCTGCGGTCATAGTACCATTACATAAAGCTTCGTATTCACGCGTAAAGTTTTCGCGTTTTTGCAGTGCTTTAACTAAATGTGTTTGCGCCTGAATAGTTTTAGCCACCACCATTAAGCCTGTGGTGTCTTTATCTAGACGGTGCACAATACCTGCACGCGGTACGTTAATAATATCCGGAAAATGATGCAGCAATGCATTTAGCACTGTGCCATCTGGGTTACCTGCACCTGGGTGAACGACTAGGCCCATAGGTTTGTTGATAACCAAAATATCATCATCTTCATAAACAATGTTTAATTTGATATCTTGTGCTTCGTATTCGCGTGGTGCTTCAATGCTGGTTTCAACATTTACAACTTCACCACCGAGTAGTTTTTCTCGTGGTGTGTTATAGATTTCACCGTCAACGGTGATTTTATCATCCAATATCCATGTTTTTATACGTGAACGTGAATAATCAGGGAACAATTGCGCTAATACTTGGTCTAGACGTTTACCACCTAACTCGGTAGGAACCTCGGCTTGAAGTGAAATTTGTTCTGACATTAGTAACTTTACCCAATTTACCAGTGCAAGCTGTGCCTGACTGGGTTAGAATCGCTTTTAATAAAAGCATAATATAATACGCATAGTTTACTCGGTTTTACCGCCGTGGCCTAGCCGAAGACATCGAAGGTAACAAATAAAATGATAAATAAAATAGGGAAACGTGCATTCGCCATTGTTTTTTCAGCTTCTGTACTTACTTTAGGGGCCTGTTCTTCTGCGCCTGACCAAGAAGATATCCAACGCGTTCCTAACAAATCTGCACACGCTTTGTATGAAGATGCAAAACAAACGCTCGACTCAGGTTTATACGCCCGTGCAATTGAGCTGTTAACCGCTATTGATTCACGCTACCCATTTGGCCCTTTCTCAAAGCAAGTACAAATGGATTTAGTGTATGCCCATTACCAATCAGGTAATACAGAGCAAGCATTAGCGACCATTGACCGCTTTATTCGTTTAAACCCAAACCACAAAGATTTAGATTACATGTACTACATGCGTGGCTTGGTTAACATTAAAGCAGATAAAAATGCCTTCCAAGAGTATTTTGGCATAGACAGAGCTGACCGCGATGCAAACCGTACACGTGTTGCATTTACCGATTTATCAACGCTTGTAAAACGCTTTCCAAAGAGTGATTACGCACCAGAGGCTAAACGTCGCTTAGTGTGGCTTTTAAACCGCATGGCGCGTTACGAGCTAAAAGTGGCTAATTACTACTACGAACGTGAAGCTTACCTAGCGGCCGCTAATCGTGGTAAGTACGTTGTTGAGCATTACTCGCAAAGCAGCTATTTAGAGCCTGCACTTGAGATGATGGAAAAAAGCTACGAAAAGCTTGGCCTGACAGATTTAAGTGAGCACGCAAGACTAACGCGTGAATACAATGAATCTAACAAATAAGAATGGCAGAGGTTTTTATTTAAACCTATGTTGATTGTTTAAAAGCCCTCTCTGAGGGCTTTTTTATTGCCTAAAAATAGGTTTTGTTGGTGGCAGTGGCACTTTTTAATACTTAGCGGTTAGCCATCGCACCACACTGAATAGATCAATAGCAATTGCACTACACGCTTGTATAGCGCTTTTAAAAAAGGGATTCACTATTGATCTAAGTTTTGCTTTTTACAGGTGGAAAAAAAGGTAAGCCTAAGCTTACCTTTTAATTAACTCATTGCGGGTTATTAAAGCTCAAAGTCTTTTTTGAATTTTAAACCAAACTCGCTACGGTCATTACTGCGCATTACACCAACAAAACCTGACTGTTGTAAACGACCTACATCGTAAACCTCATTTAATACGTTTTCACCGTATAAGGTTACTTCCATATCGCCATAAGGGTTAGTGTAAGAAATATTAAAACCAACTAATTCACGCGAATCAATAGTCTCGCTTTCATTGTAAACCGACTGGCCTTGCATTTCGCTTCTGAAAGAGTAGTTAGCGTTAAATGCGACGGTTGCACCGCTGTCTAAATCCATAAAGTAAGAAGGGGCAATCATTACAGTCCAACGTGGTGTTAATGCTGGTGAATCACCTTTACCAATACCTTGTACGCCTGCATCTACTTCTGTAATTTCAGAATCTAAGTAACCTACAGAGCTGCGAATTGTGAAATCGTCTGTAATGGCAACGGTAGTTTCAAGCTCAATACCTTGCGCTTTAGATTCACCTGCATTTTCAACAATCGTTACAAAACCACCGCCTGCAGTAGGGTCAGAAAATGGTAAAGCAAGGTCAGTGTAATCTGTTACAAATACAGCCAACATCATAGATACATTTTCATGTACCTGACCTTTTAAGCCCATTTCGTAGTTAATTGCTTTAGTTTCATCAAACGATACAAACTGATCGGGGCCGCCAAATGGACGTGGAGGGAAACCGCCTGTTTGGTACCCTTTTTGAATTTGACCATATACATTCATGTTATTGCTGATTTGATATGATGCGTTTACATCCCATGTTACAGCGTCAAACTCTGCACTTACGTATTTACGTTCAGCAAATGTTGGGAAAATCGCATCGGCATCTTTCTCATCTTTTGAGTAACGAAGGCCACCACCAATACTTAAATCATCTGTTAAATCGTAACTTGTATTAAAATATACAGCATATGAGTTTGTTTCTTGGTTAATTTCAAAATCGCCATAGCCACCAAATGAAGGTGTAACACCATCGTTTAATAAGCCATTAGGTGTATTGAATGGGCTAAATACAAATGGACCTGAACGTGTAAAGCCATCTTCATTAAAGAAGTAAAGGCCTGATACAAAGTCCATATTGTCGTAAGTCGCATTTAGTTGAATTTCAAACGAGTATTGGTCTGCACCACCCTCTTCTGGGAACTCAGATAAGTTAAGAGGTGACGCATCATCATCAAGTCCACCTTCGTATTCAGAAGTACGGTAACTTGAAATAAATTTAGCCGTGTACGTATCATCAATTGCCCAATCAGCAGTAAATGACGTACCCCACCCTGAGTAAGACGTAGATTCAATACCAGCAACGGTAGTGCCTAAATCATCAGGGTCAGATGGGATCATATCCTGTGTTAATAAAGGAAAGTCACCATTAAATACATCATTTGCATCAAGCGGCTCAGTTAACTCAATAGTGTAAGGCGATTGACCCGACTCGTTATCAACACCGTCAAGTGAAAAAGTAAACGCTAAATCGCTATTGGCCTGCCATTTAAGGGCTACGCGACCGCTAAATTCTTCTTCTTCACCAATTTCTTTTTCTGGATTAGCTAAATTGACAGCTTCACCCACACCATCGCGCGTTTTGTATGATGCACTTGCAGACATACTCACTTCATCTGTTAGCGAGTTATTAAAGTATACATCGCCAGCAATACGTCCGCGGCTACCAATTTTAGCTGTAGTTGAAACAATCCCTTCATCACCTGGTTGCTTAGTAATTACATTTACTGCGCCACCTAAGGTATTACGACCATATAATGTACCTTGTGGTCCACGTAGAACTTCAACACGCTCTACATTTGGTAACGATAAGTTTGACCCCATTTGACGGCCTAAGTAAACACCATCTAAATAAACACCTACACCCGGATCGGTTGTAATTATGTGATCTTGTAGACCAATACCACGAATAAACACAGAGGCATGCGCCGCATTACCTACACCGTAGCGAGTGATATTTAAGTTTGGAACGTATTTACCAATATCTTCTAGGTTACTCATATTGGCTTTATCAATTAGGTTAGCACCAATTGATGTGATAGCGGTTGGAGATTCAAACAAGCTCTCTGTACGTTTACGAGCTGTAACTTCGATTTTTTCAAACGCGTCTTGTTTTGCTGTTGTTTTAGCTTCTTCAGCATTTACTGAGGTAGTTAGTGCAGCGACAACTGCGAGGCTTAACTGTGAGAGTTTGCGTAGTTTCAAAATATTCTCCAAAGGATACCGTATAATTTAGTTATGCGAACTTATTGGCTTGGGCAATAAGTTTTGGGCATAAAAAAAGACGCCTAATAGCATCTTTCCTCTGGAAGGGCATTATATTACATATTTGTGAAGAAATGTATAAAAATTTTCATTTAATAAACATACAGGTACAAATTAATTATAATTTTTGATTATTGTTGGATAATATTACTTACATTATAAATAATTAAGGCAGGCTATAAGGCCTCACTTTTAAGCAACCTATTCAAATACATAGCAAAACAGTGTAATAGATATAGATGAACTAATTTTCTTTATAGTAATAGTTGCTTCAAATAACGGCTTTAAACTTCATTGAAATCGTCAATAAATAACAATATAGTATAATTATCAACCTTATGGATTGAATCGTTATGGAATCAGACAATACTAGTAATAAAAGTCTTAAATGTTTTAATAACCCTGATTACACCTCGCTATTTTGCGTAGCTGCGAAATACAATATTTTACTGGTTAACTACCAAGCACTTAACATAATTACTACCCATGATTTAATTACGCAATTTATGGCGCAGAATAAGCAACAAGGGTTAGTTATTTTTGATGTCCCTAAAAATTGCAATGCACTTTCTTTAAAAGAGTGGCCTAATCTAAAAGGGTTATTTTACGAAAATACCGATGAAAAATATTTTCAAAAAGGCCTTGAGGCAATTGAAAAGGGGAAGCTCTGGTTTCCACGAGATATTTCTGATTGTTGGATGAAGCAAATGCTAGCCACTGAGAAGCAGTCAGCGGTACAATCAAGCAACTTAACTAGCAAAGAAATAAAAGTGTTAAACTTGTTATTCTCAGGGCTACACTCCAGCGCCATTGCAGACAACTTATTTATTAGCGAAGCAACAGTTCGTGTGCATTTGCACAAAATTTATCAAAAAATTTCTGTTAAAAACAAGCAGCAGGCCTTGTTGTGGTGTCAAGCCAATCTTAATAAAGTAAATAATTAAGCTTAAAGATGTAGCATAACGACAAATGCTTTTAGGCTTTTAGGCTTTTATATGCGCAATAAGCTTATATTAATAAAATAGTATTCCACTCTTTAATCATCATTTAGTACCTAAATAAAAAAATATCTAATGAAATCATACTGCTTTAGATAATTGTTTCTATGATTTAACATTTGTAACCAAAAGAAAAACACGGTCGGTAAGGTTTTTTTAACTAACTTCCTAAAATTATTAGATAAAAACTAAAATCACTTCTATAATCCCCATGAAATCAACATCTAAATAACAAATAGGAAATACATATGAAAAAGCTATCTGTAGCAGTAGCAATATGTGCCGCACTTGCATCTAGTTACACGAGTGCTGAAGTTCGCATAAATGGCTTTGCATCTATAGTAGGTGGCAAAAGTCTAGACAGTGATCAAACTTTATACGGATATGATGACGATATCTCATTTAAAAATGAGAGTAAGTTCGCCTTACAACTCTCTGCTGACCTTCAAGAAAAGCTAACAGCTACAGCGCAAATTATTGCGCGTGGAGAGGATGACTTTGACGCAACATTCGAATGGGCCTATGTTACCTATGAATACAGCGATGAACTGCAATTAAGCGCTGGTAAAATGCGTGTCCCTTTTTACAAGTACTCTGACTTTTTAGACGTTGGCTATGCTTATCGCTGGGTTCGCCCACCGAGATCTGTATACGGTATTCCTTTTTCTACTTATGAAGGACTTAGCGTAGTATACAACAGCCAATTAGGTGACTGGGATTCTACATTACAAGGCTTTTACGGCGCTTTCGACGGTGATATTGATGTATTTGGAGATAGCTTACCTGCTGAGTTAAATAACTTAGGTGGTGTTAACTGGAGTGTTTCTTACGACTGGTTTAGTGCGAGAGCCGCATACATTGTTGCTGATACTTCAATCTCTTCTGATGACAGCGACCTAATTCAACTTATCGACGTTCTAAACACGAGTGGATTGACCGATACTGCCAATGATCTTGTAACTGATGAGGACGAGACCACGTTTTTCGGAATTGGTTTCTCAGTTGATTATGACAACTTCTTATTTGATGCTGAGTACACTCAATTTGAAGTAGAAGGCAGTATTTTAGCTGAACAGTCACAATACTATGTATCTGGAGGTTACCGATTCGATGATGTAACTGTTCATGTAACTTATGAGAATAATGATGATAAACACGATTCATCACGTTTCAATACGCTTGAGTCAATTCCATTATTAAATACTACTGTAAATTACGCATTAGAAAGTATGCGCGCGCAAAGCAATGTATACACCATTGGTGCACGATACGACTTCCACCCATCGGCTGCATTTAAAATTGATTTTAGTCGTTTTGATGATGACGTAACTGATATTGACACTGATGTAGTAGCTGTCGGCGTTGACTTAGTATTCTAATTGGAGCGAAATATGAAAAAATTAATCCTAGCCAGTGTACTGTCGGTATGTGCGTTTAGCGCCTATGCTGAAGTTGCGGTAATAGTAAACCCTGGCAATGCAAGTGCACTTGATGGCGATACTATTAAAAAGATTTACCTAGGAAAAGCAAAGTCATTTGCTAACGGTAATAAAGTGAACCCAGCCACTCAAAATGGTACCGCTGTTGCTGATGAATTCAATTCTAAAGTAGTTGGTAAATCAAGTAGCCAATTAAATGCCTATTGGTCAAAACTTGTTTTTACCGGTAAAGGTACACCACCAGAGAAATTTGATTCTGACCAGGCTGTTATTGATTTTGTTGCTAGTAATGGCGACTCAATTGGTTACATAGACAGCAGTAAGGCAACAGATAAAGTTAAGGTAGTTGCTACGTTTTAAGCGCGGTAGCTAGATATAAAAAAACCACCGATTAGGTGGTTTTTTTATATCTAAATATTACGGCTTTATACTAATACCCTTAAATAAATAAGCAATTGAGAGGCAGACAAAGTGTGTAGTAAGCTAAGCAAAAAATTATTATTTAGTTGCTCTAAATAACGTTTTTTTGAATGCAGCTAGCACTTGGCTTAGCCTCTAAAATGCTTAAGTATTATTGCAAGTTAATATTACTCAATTTTAAACTTCGCGGTGGCATCTAAAAGGTTATCTGAAAGGTAGTGTAGGTTTTTCGCTACATCCCTCACCGCCGCGAGTGAGTCCATGGTGTCTTCAAACGATTCATGCATATTCGTCACATTTTCTACAACCATCGCAGCAACCGATGTTTGCTCTTCTGTTGCAGCGGCGATTTGTGAGTTCATGCCATTTATTTCTAGCATTTGCTCTGCAATTTTTTCTATCGAAACGCCAGTTTTCTCTGCTGCTGTTGCGTTATCTGTGGCCATATCTCGCGCTGATGTCATCGCCGTCACAGACTCATTTGCAGCCTCAGTCAAGGTGCTAAGTAACTCACGAATTTCATTCGTTGAATGTGCTGTACGTGATGCAAGCTCTCTTACTTCATCCGCAACCACGGCAAAGCCTCTACCGTGCTCACCTGCACGGGCCGCTTCGATAGCAGCATTTAGTGCTAATAAATTAGTTTGCTCAGCAATAGATGTAATCACATTAAGAATTTGAGACACATTTTTTGTATCATCAGCTAACTTATTGATAGTTGAGGCGGCTTGATTTATTTCATCACTTAACGTACGCGAGGCGGTGACTGACATTTGAACTTGAGTTCTGCTTTGTTCTACCTCTTTTTCTGCTGTTTGCGCTGCATTTGATGCACTTGCCGCCGATTGAGAAATATCACCCACGCTTTGCTTCATCTCTTCCATAGACTGTTTAACCACCTCAGCCTCTGTTGTTTGCTTTGTGGTTGCGCGTTCAGCCTGCTCCATACCTTGCACTAAGCGAGTTGAGTTCTCCATTAGTGGCTCACATACCGCGATTACTTCAAGTACTGTTTTTTTCAGCAAAGCGATGAAGGAGTTGAAGTTAATTGATACTTGACCAATTTCATCCTCTGAATTTACGCTCAGATTAGTGCTCAGCGACCCTTTACCGTTTGCGAGTAGACTCAGGTTATTAGCGGCATCACTTGCAGAGGCAGCAATACGTTTAGCAATCCAAATAGCCATAAATAGCAGTAAAATTAACGAAACAATAGATACCACCAACATAAGTGTTAGTGCGTGATCAGAACGCTCTTTAGTACTTGCAACTAACTCAAAAAAGCGATCGTCCGCTTTTGCTTGAGCGGTTTTAAACTTTTCAAGCACATCATTATACAGTGCTGTTTTTCTTTGTGCTTGTTGCTGAATTTTACTGAAGTCAGCTGTTCCATTTACCATGCCATTGGCAATACTGGCTGATATTTTTTCGTAATTTGCTAACTGAACTTTCGTGTCACTATGAATATACGAAGCGTTTATTTGCTCAACCGCATTTATGTTGTTGCTTAGTGCATTGTATGTGTCTGCTGCTTTCTCTACTAACTCCTGCTCACCAAATGTAACTGCTTGCGTATAAAACTCATCGAGCTTTTCTAAAAGACTTACATTTGCTGATGTTAACTTAACAACCTGATATGAAGACTTTTCCATTTCATCAAGTGCGATTCTATTGTCATTCATTGCAAAGTAATTAATCAAAACGATTGCTAAAAATGCTACAACCGCAATGCTGGTAATCGCATGTATTTTTTTACTTATGCTGAGGTTTTGAAAAGAGAAGCCTGAAGCCATTGTGTATACCTTATTTTGTTGTCTATATCTATTATCGGCTTATTACCTATAAGTGTTAACTAAATTTGTAATATTTCTAGTTTTTTTTACAAATACAGCGAGTTTTAAACAACTAATAAACGCAAAAAGGATTGAACGATTAATAAGCGAGCAAATGGAGAATTTCCCATAAAAAAACCAGTAGCATTGCTGCTACTGGTTTTATAATTTGGTGCGGATGGGGGGACTTGAACCCCCACGCCCGAAAGCACTACCCCCTCAAGGTAGCGTGTCTACCAATTCCACCACATCCGCAATTTTTAAGCTTTCGCTTAGGTGTTAAACTTATTGACTTACTTGAGGAGTATAAGTCGTTTAACGTTAGCTTTACGCTAAATTAGTTTGGTACGTCAGAGCTCTGCTGTTGAGTAACAGGTACGTCTTCTTCTGCTGGCGCTACAGTTTCTACTGCAGGTGCAGCTTCAAGGTTTTCCCACTCATCGGTCTTTTTAATTTGACCGGCAGTTAAGTTACCTAACACAATACTTAAAACAAAAAACACTGTTGCTAAGCTTGTTGTTGTTTTGGTCATGAAGTTACCTGCACCTGATGAGCCAAAAACTGTGCCCGAAGCACCGGCGCCAAATGAAGAACCCATGTCTGCGCCTTTACCTTGCTGGATTAAAACCATACCAACTAAAGCTAAAGCAACAACTAAATAAACTACTAATAAAATTTCGTACATCTTATACGGTCCCTTTTGCACTGTTACAGATTGCAGTGAACGAATCTGCTTTTAGACTAGCACCGCCAATAAGCCCGCCGTCTATATCTGGTTGTGCAAATAATAATTCGCTATTTTTTTCGTTAACGCTACCACCATATAAGATGGTAAGCCCTTGTGCTAAATCGCTATCTAATGAAGCAATTTTGTCACGGATAAATTTATGAACAGCTTGTGCCTGTTCTGGCGATGCAGTCTTACCTGTGCCTATGGCCCAAACGGGCTCGTATGCTATCACAGAATCTTTCAGTGCTGCTACACCTAATTTCTCAATTACTGCATCAATTTGTGCAGCAACCACGTGTTCGGTTTGACCGTTTTCTTGTTCGCTCTCGCTTTCGCCGATACACAAGATAGGTGTTAGTCCCACTTGCTGCGCACGGGCAAATTTTGCGGCTACGGTTGCATTGCTTTCTTTGTAAATACTGCGTCGCTCTGAATGACCTACGAGTACGTACTTAGCACCTAAATCTTTAATAAGCTGAGCATCCACTTCACCGGTAAAGGCGCCAGGGGTATTTTCACTTAGCGTTTGGGTACCCGTGGTAACACCACTGTCAACCAGTGCGGATACTAATGGAAATGGAGGAAATAAAACAATGTCTATCTCATTTGATTTAACACTGTTAATGGCATCAGACAGTTGAGTGACAAGCTCTAAAGAGCCATTCATTTTCCAGTTGCCTGCGACCATTGCCTTACGTATTGCCATTTTCCACTCCAGATTAGAAAGCGGGCGAGATATTAACTTTTCTCGCCCTAAGTTACAAGAGGTTATTGTTCTCAATCAGTTTATTTGCTCATAGATTCGACAACTGCTGCAATTTTTTGCGCACTGTCTATGACTATTTTTTCTTGTTCGGCTTCAACCATAACACGTACTACCGGTTCAGTGCCTGATTTACGAAGTAAAACACGGCCTTTTTCGCCTAAAGCTTGCTCTACTTGCGCAACCGCATCTTGTACTTCTGGTGCTTGTGTAGGGTCTGTGCCAGGTGCGTAACGTACATTAATCATTTTCATTGGGTACTTTGTAAAACCAGCCCCTAAATCTTGTAATGTGCGATTTTGAGCCACCATTGCAGCCAATACTTGAAGGCTTGAAATGATACCATCACCCGTGGTGATTAAATCAAGATTTAATACATGGCCTGAGCTCTCACCGCCAATTCTCCACCCTTTTTGCTGCAGCATTTCCATTACATAACGGTCGCCAACTTTACTGCGCGCAAATTCAATTCCTTTTGCTTTTAATGCATTTTCAAGCCCCATGTTCGACATAACCGTGCCAACAACACCACCACCTAGCATATGATCTTCAGCCGCTTGACAGGCAATAATGTAAACTAAGTCATCACCGTCAAATACGCGACCGTTGTGATCAACCATCATTACGCGATCACCATCACCATCGTAAGCAATACCCACATCAGCATTATGCTCTAGCACTTTGCGCTTTAACGTATCAACGTGTGTAGCACCACATTCATGGTTTATATTCACCCCATTAGGCTCACATGCATGAGTAATCACCTCAGCGCCTAGCTCACGCATTACCGACGGTGCAATATGGTAGGTTGCGCCATTGGCACAATCTAGTACAACTTTTAAACCTTCAAGTGATAAGCCTTGTGGAAATTGGCTTTTACAAAATTCAATATAGCGCCCATCAGCACTTACTAAGCGCGAGGCTTTACCAAGTTTATCTGAGGCAACACAGGTCATTGGTTCATCAAGCATCGCTTCAATTTGTAGCTCAACGTCGTCATCCAGTTTTAAGCCTTGGCCATTAAAAAACTTAATCCCGTTATCATAATAAGGGTTATGCGATGCACTAATTACAATACCAGCTTCGGCTCTGAACGTTTGCGCCAAATATGCTACAGCGGGCGTTGGCATTGGCCCAAGCAGTACGACATCTATCCCTGCGGCAATTAAACCAGCTTCAAGCGCGGTTTCTAGCATGTAACCTGAAATACGGGTATCTTTACCTATAATTACTTTTTTTGTTCCACTTAGAGACAAAACTCGACCTGCGGCCCAGCCTAATTTCATTGCAAACTCAGGGTTAATTGGAGCTGTGCCCACTAAACCACGTACCCCATCGGTACCAAAATATTTTCTTTCGCTCATTATAAAGCTCCTTTTTCGCAAGCTTGGAGTACACCAAGCACATCTGCTGTTTCTTTTACATCGTGTACACGAATAATTTTTGCGCCATTTTGCGCGGCAATTAACGCACCGGCTAAGCTGCCCGCTAATCGCTCATCTGTTTTTCTGTTTAGCAAATTACCTATCATCGACTTGCGTGAAAGACCTGCTAAAAGCGGTAGTTCAAATTTATTAAATGCATAAAATTTAGCAAGTATTTCAAAATTATGCTCTAGGGTTTTGCCAAAGCCAAAACCTGGGTCGAGGATAAGTTGCTCCACCTTAATACCCGCTGTTTCGCATGCGCTTATGCGCTGCTCAAAAAAGAGGTTAATTTGCGCTAGCAAGTCAGTATAAGTGGGTTCACTTTGCATTGTCCGTGGCTGCCCTTGCATATGCATTAAACAAATTGCTACATCGGGATACTTAGCGAGTGTGCTAAGGGCGTGGGGCCCTTGTAATGCACGTACGTCGTTAACTATATCAGCACCTGCTAAAATCGCCTGCTCCATGACCTGCGCTTTACTGGTATCTACCGATATTACGCAGTCACTTTTAGCTCTAATTGCTTTTATTGCAGGTATCACTCGATTAAGTTCATCGTCTAAATTAACATCTGGCGCGCCTGGACGTGTAGACTCCCCGCCAATATCAATGATAGTTGCACCCTCGTCTAACAACTGCATTGCCTGTTGCACCGCGTGCGCTGTATCTAAAAACTTTCCACCATCAGAAAATGAATCTGGGGTCACATTTAAAATACCCATCACACATGGTTTTTCTAAATTAAGTTTACGCCCACGGGGAAGGTTTATTATGTTAGTCATCGCCAACCTTTTAGTTATTTGATACAAAAAAGCCCCGAAGTACGGGGCTTTTAAAGTATTATTTTAACGATTATTCAGCTTTATCATCAAGGTTTGTTTCATCTTTTTTCGATGAATCATCCGGTTTTTGGCTTTCATCAACCGGCTTTTCTTGAGGTGCGACTGTTTTAGTTGGCTTATCGTCTAAACGGTCGTGTGCATCACGTGGTTCACGCACAGGCTGACGCGCCATTAAATCATCAATTTGTTTAGCATCAATTGTTTCATATTTCATTAATGCATCTTTCATCGCATGAAGAATATCAATATTTTCTTTTAATATATCTTCTGCTCTTTGATAATTACGGTCCGAGAATAAGCGTACTTCGGCATCAATTACTTTAGCTGTTTCATCAGACATGCTCATTGCGCGACCACCGCCGCCACCCATGTACATCTCGTTTTGATCTTCAGCGTAAAGTAACGGACCTAGTTTTTCACTCAAGCCCCACTGCGTTACCATTTTACGTGCAATATCTGTTGCACGCTCAATGTCGTTACTCGCACCCGTTGTTACTTTGTCTTCGCCATAAATAAGTGCTTCAGCAATTCGGCCACCGTAAAGGCTTGAAATCATTGACTCTAAAAGCTCTTTAGAATGGCTAACACGGTCCTGTTCAGGTAAGTACATAGTTACACCAAGGGCACGGCCACGTGGAATAATCGACACTTTATAAACTGGATCGTGCTCTGGCACCATACGGCCAACAATAGCATGACCCGCTTCATGGTAAGCCGTCATTTCTTTCTCTTGCTCACTCATCACCATGGTCTTGCGCTCTGCACCCATCATGATTTTATCTTTAGCGGCATCAAATTCAGCCATACTTACAACACGTTTATTACCACGTGCGGCATAAAGTGCGGCTTCGTTTACAAGGTTTGCTAAATCAGCACCAGAGAAACCAGGCGTACCACGTGCAATAACTGCCGCTTCTACGTTATCGCCTAATGGCACTTTACGCATATGTACTTTAAGAATTTGCTCACGGCCACGAATATCAGGCAAACCAACCACTACTTGACGGTCAAAACGACCAGGACGAAGTAATGCAGGGTCTAGTACGTCAGGGCGGTTAGTTGCCGCTATAACGATAATACCTTCGTTACCTTCAAAACCATCCATTTCTACTAGCATTTGGTTTAGTGTTTGTTCACGTTCGTCGTGTCCACCGCCCATGCCAGCGCCACGCTTACGACCTACAGCATCAATCTCATCTATAAAGATAATACAGGGTGCAGCCTTTTTAGCTTGCTCAAACATGTCACGTACACGCGATGCGCCCACACCAACAAACATTTCAACAAAGTCAGAACCTGAAATGGTGAAAAACGGTACTTTTGCTTCACCGGCTACGGCTTTTGCAAGTAATGTTTTACCCGTACCAGGAGGACCCACCATTAGTACGCCCTTAGGAATACTACCACCAAGTTTTTGGAACTTAGAAGGGTCACGTAAAAAGTCTACTAACTCTGTTACGTCGTCTTTTGCTTCATCACAACCTGCTACATCAGCAAAAGTTGTTTTAACTTGGTCTTCGCTCATCAGGCGCGCTTTGCTTTTACCAAACGACATTGCGCCTTTACCGCCACCACCTTGCATTTGACGCATGAAGAATATCCATACCCCTATAAGCAGCAACATTGGGAACCAAGAGATAAAAATACTTGCTAAAAACGATTGTTCTTCAGGCTGAACGCCTTTCACATTTACATCATTTTTAAGTAAATCATTAATTAAATCTTCATCGTACATTGGCATTGTGGTTTGAAAACGCTCACCACTGCTTTTAGTACCTGTAATATTACCCGTTCCACGGTCAATAATAACTTCTTGTAAAGAGCCGCTACGCACGTCTTTTACAAATTGAGTGTAACTTGTTTGACGATCAACTTGATCGCCGCCATTAAAGCTCTGAAATACTGACATTAGCACAACTGCAATAACCAGCCAGAGTATTAGATTTTTCGCCATATCGCTCAAGGGGTTAACCTCTTGTATCCAATTAATTTAAATTCAACTAAACGCCAAGCAACTGTACTACAGTTTGTAGCCGGTCGCTACTATATATACTTCCCGAGAACGGGCACGTGAGGCATCAGGTTTGCGTATTTTCACTGCTTTAAAACTATTACGAACGTCTTGCAAGTATTGATCAAAGCCTTCACCTTGAAACACTTTAACAACAAATGCACCATTTTTCTTTAATACTTGATGACACATATCAAGTGCTAATTCTACCAAATACATGCTACCCGCTTGATCTACCGAGTTATTACCGCTCATATTTGGTGCCATGTCAGAGAGTACCACATCAACATTTTTACCATCAATGCGTTTTAACAATGCATCAAGTACGGCTTCTTCACGAAAATCGCCTTGTAAAAAGTCAACCCCCGCAAGTGAGTCCATAGGTAATATGTCACACGCAACAACCTGACCTTTATCAGATACTTTCTCGGCTAAGTATTGTGACCAGCTGCCAGGTGCAGCACCTAAATCAACAACGGTCATACCAGGGCGAAGCAGTTTATCTTTATTTTGGATCTCATCTAATTTGAAAACAGCTCGAGAACGCCAGCCTTTTTTTTGCGCTTGCTGAACATATTGATCATCAAAATGTTCTTTCAGCCATCGCTTTGAACTGGCTGAATGTTTTTTATTTGTCATAAATTAACACGCAACTAATTAGTAATATTCTTTAGATGGCGTTAGAATACCCTTAATTCAAGCCATATTCAGCAAAATTTGTATAAACATGACATTATCAAACAAACAAAAGCAGTTTTTAAAAGGTCAGGCGCATAGCCTTAAGCCTGTAGTTTTACTAGGTTCTAACGGTTTAACCGAGGGCGTAGTAGTCGAAATTCAAAGTGCATTAGAAATTCACGAATTGATTAAAGTAAAAGTACCTACTGACGATCGTGAAACAAAAGCACTTATTTTTGATGCAATCGTTCGTGAAACCGGCGCTACTAAGCTACAAACAATAGGTCACACTGTTGTATTGTATCGTCAAAGTGCAGAAAAAAAGATTCAATTACCACGCGCATAAGTTAATTGTGCAGTGAGTCTTTTTATAAAAAAACCAGCATTAAGCTGGTTTTTTTATTATATGCGCTTATTTATGCTTTTTACCTTTAAACAATAAATTTAAAGCACGGCGCTTTTTAAGCAATTTTAGGCCTGTTTTATTTAGTGCGTTTGTATTTTAATAAACGGTCTAAAAATTCAGTAGTTAATTCGTTTATCACGCCTGTTTCCGCGTTAACAATCAAGCTAAAACCCACATTTAAATGCGGTATAACCACCAAATCACTGCGATAGCCTTGCACCCAGCCACTATGATAATAAAGCGTTTCATCGTTGTAGTTATAAACACGCCAGCCTAATCCATAATAAGCTTGTTCTAATTCCTTTTTCCATACTCGTCTATAACGCTCTTTTTTTGTAAGTGTATAAGGACGTGTTTGTGTAGCAAGTGCATCTAAAGAAAGTACATCTAGGTTTTGCCCTAATTGCGCATTTAACCATTTTGCCATATCGGTGGCACTTGCATTTACGCCCGCAGCCGGACCAACTTTATAATAGTTTTTTTTCAGCTTGGCTGTGTACCAACGCTTTTTGCCTCTAACGTGCGGCAGCGCATAATTTTTGTCCTGCACCATTGCATCGTAGCCTAAGCTAGTATCGCTCATTTTTAATGGTGTAAAAATCCCCTCTTGCAACCACTGGTCATATTTTTTATTGGTACTGCTGTAAATTACATCATCAATTAAACTAAACATCACATTTTGATAGCCATAGCATTGGCCTGGTTCGCAAATGGGCTTTACTGTTAATAGCTTTTCGACAATATCGGGGTAATTCATTCTTGATTCGATTAAATTGTCATACGCATTAGGGACCAACCCGCTGGAGTGGCTTAATAAGTGAAACACTTTTAAATTGTCTTTATAAACCGTGCCTTTAAAGGCAGGTATATAATCACTTACCGGTTTAAATAAATCTATTAACCCTTCACTTGCAAGCTTTGCAGTTAACGACCCTGCAAATGTTTTTGACACAGAAGCCAACCTAAAGCGGGTGTGGCGGTTAACCTGTGTGCCACTTCTTGCCTTAGTGCGGCCCATGGTGTGGATATAATCAGCGTTACCAATACTCACTATCGAAAGCGCAGCGCCAGGAATACCTTTACTGTTGAGTTTTTTTTCTGCGTAGCGTCCATACTGTTTTACGAATCCATCCCAGCTTGAGTCTGCTTTAGCTATTGCCTGAAGCGGTAAAGATAGACAAATAGCGACCCAAACGTACATAAAATTAGTGAGATACTTCATTCGTTACAAATTTATTCTTTTTTAACTACATCTATGTGCATAATATCATGAAGTTTTGATAGGACTAACGTACAATGTTGCGATTATTGGCTTTTTAAGTGGATGTTAAGTATTTATGCGTTTTATAGTTGTATCACTTTTTATATTATTATCAGCAGGTTGTGCAATTACCAAACAGCCGGCCGAGCCTTTGGCTTTACCGTTAAAGCCAACATTAAAGAGCGAAACTTACCAGCTTGAGTATAAAACAGAGCACGCATCGCCAAAAGTTAAGTCTGTACAGTTACCGGCGCACAAAGTAACACGCGGCCAAACAGTGCGTATTACAACCGATAAAGCAAGCGTAACAGACACGCTATTAAAGCAAATAACACAAGCCTTGAACGATAAAGGCTTAGAAGTGACTGATAGCAAAAACAGTGACTACACGTTAGCTATTCATCAGTTAGATTTAGCATTTACTGACGATACAAAATATGCGTTAACTCAACCTGAAAACCCTTACCCTTTATTTGCCAAAGTAGCGCAGCAATACCCTACTCAACAATGCGCCACCATACTAGCGCAAGTGAGCATGCGCATTACGCACCGCGCCTCTGGCGATGTGGTGTGGTTTGCAAAATCATCAATAGACAGCGCAAGCTTCCACCGTGAGCCTTTATTGTTTAGCTTTGCCCAAGAGCAAAAAATTACTAATGAGTTAGAAGTGGCAACATTTGTACATCAACAAAATACCGAGCAAGCCCGTATAGCGCGCGCAGGTAAGGAAGTAACTGTACCGCCCTTTAAAACCATTACTAAATTAAGCAGCTTAACTAAACTACAAGGCCCATGTACGCGTACAGAGGTGAGTGCCTTAACGCCTATGATGCAATATTACTTAAGCAGTATTTTAATTGACAAAATAAAAGTGCAATAACGTAAAAAACTACATTTTTTTACAGATTCAAGGATTCACTTACCAATATAATACGCTTAATAACAAATAATAATTAGGTCCCCAGGGATGAAAAACGCTTTCTTACAGCATACTTTTATTAATAGCGTATTGCTTTGCGCCAGTTTTTTGAGCTTTCAAAGCCAGGCAAGCAATCGATACTATGCTGATAACACGCTAGAGCCCACCCAAGGTTTTGCGTGGGATTGGAGCGCTGGGGCTGGTTATTATGTAGAAGACTCTTACCTAATTGGCCTTGATTCCTACGACGATGGCATTGAACTCGATTTAAGCCTGGCTATTTCCTACGAAAACTTTTATCTCGACTTTGATCATAACCAGTTAAGCGGCGGCTTAGTTGTGGGTTACAGCCTTATAGATAAATTTGATTGGGGCTTGGATATATTAGGCACCAATACTCAGGCTGGCTTTGATGACAAAGGTTTAGGTTTTTACAACCACGGTGTAATAGAAGAGCTTGCGGGTATAAAATCGCGTAATTACGATTTTGATGCTGGGCTAAGATTAACGCGCCGCTTTGAAAACTCGCAAATTTCGTTTGAGTTTTTACATGATATTACAGGTACACATAATGGCTGGGTGTTTAACACCTTTTTTAGCCATATTTTGCCATGGCGTAATTGGGAGTTTAGATCTGGGGTGGGTATTAGCGCTTATTCGGGCAGTTTTACTAACTATTACTTTGGTATAGATGCAGACGAAGCCACCGCTAATCGCCCTATTTACAC
Organism: Pseudoalteromonas sp. A3; assembly: GCF_025942345.1. NCBI lineage: Bacteria > Pseudomonadati > Pseudomonadota > Gammaproteobacteria > Alteromonadales > Pseudoalteromonadaceae > Pseudoalteromonas > Pseudoalteromonas sp. A3. The sequence continues at coordinate 233,681 of NZ_JAPCKL010000005.1, read as the reverse complement.
CCCTAATGGCAGTACCAGTATTATGTTTGAATTTCATGCTGAGTACCCTATTTCTCAAGATTGGGTGTTTTTGTCTGGCTGGTTAACAACGTGGTTTTCAAAAGAAATAGACGACAGCCCCATTATTTCTCAAGGGTATCAACATAAAGCCAAGGTAGGCCTACGTTATGTATTTTAGATGGATCTGTTTATTATTGATCTTCCCTGCTATTTCATCTGCTAAAACAACAGATAAAACGGCCCCATTAATTGCGCTGCCCGACACCTGTGTTGCACTACGTGAAGGCCGCAATTGCTACGCTGATGTAACCCTTAGCTGGCAGCAAGCAACTATTGGTAATTACTGCCTAAGAGACGCAACATCGAAATATATAATGCAATGCTGGTTAAAGCAGCAACAAGGCGTATTTGAATATACCTTCGACTCCCAGCAAAGTATTTCTTTTGAATTGTTTGATAGTAATACAGCCCAAGTTATTGCCACAACAGAGGTTAAACTGCAGTGGGTTTATCAAAATAGACAAAAAAAACGCCGCTGGCGCTTGTTCTAATTAGAGGTATGACATTTCGTGATTGATTTTACAGCAATGTGTTTGGTAATTAAGTAAGTCAGCGCTTATAAAGTGTGGTCGTTCACCTAAATAGGCTCTAACGCAGCACAAATCCCAAACTTATGCAGCCCTTAGGGTTATTTAAGGGCGAGTTTCAATCCACACACGGCAACCCTCTAACACTAAGGAAGCTTTATGGATAATTACGGCACTATTTTATTAGTTGAAGATGACACCTCTTTAGCCCAATGGGTTGCAGAGTACTTAACCGAGCAAGGCTATACCACCCATGTTTGCCACCGAGGCGATGAAGTAATAAGCCAGGTAAAAAACTTAAACCCTAACATAGTGTTGCTCGACATTATGTTGCCAGGCCAAGACGGTATAAGTGTGTGCAGAGAGCTACGTAGCTTTTACACCGCGCCCATTATTATGCTAACCGCCCGCGATGATGAAATGGATGAAGTAATTGGTTTAGAAGTAGGTGCGAGTGATTACATCATGAAACCAGTGCGCCCTCGCGCATTACTGGCCCGTATAAAAGCAGCACTGCGCCTTACCAGCGAACCGACTAAAGTAACCACTAACGAGAGTGTGATTACTGTAGGCGCACTCAGTATTGATACTCAATCACGCAGTGTAACGCTTAATAATCAAGATATGGCTATTTCTAGTGCTGAGTACCTCCTACTGCACTATTTAGCCAGTAATGCAGGCCAAGTAGTCTCGCGTGATGCTGTGTTTAAAGCAACCAAAGGCCGTGAATACGATGGGCTTGATAGAAGTGTTGATGTACTAATATCTGCGCTGCGCAAAAAGTTTCATGATGACCCGCAAAACCCAGAAAAAATTAAAACAATTTGGGGGCGTGGTTATTTACTTGTTGCCACTGCGTGGGAATAGTAACCGTGGCGGTTTAAATGAAAAAATTTTACATTTCACTACTCGGTAGTGCGCTGCTTTCTATTGTTGTATTGGGCTGGCTAATCGATGCATTTAGCCAACAAACTCAAACACCGCATGATGAATTTAGCCTACAAAGCCAAATGATCAACGGCTTTAGTAAACATTTGAGTAGTGTAGCGACCTCAGAGCGCGCAGCTTATGTAAAGCAATTGGCAAACGACTTTAATGTAAAGCTTGATTACAAAAACAATGAATCCCTTGCCCTGCCACCGTCTTTAATACTACAAATGCATACCCAAAGCGGCCTTATTTTAGAAGACCAGCAAGGTTTTTATATGCTCTACAGTAGCGAAGTATTGTCGCCTTATCATCTTTCCATGCGCCTAGACAAAGGCTTTGAAACAGATCAGCGCAACGATATTATTTTAACTTTGTTGTTTTATGCTGGGCTCTGCATTTTTATGGGCTTTATTATTGCCCCACTTGCTAAACGCTTAACAGTATTAAACGATGCGGCTAAAAAATTTGCCGCAGGAGATGTGCAAGCGAGAATAAAGGTCTCTCACTTTACCTACATAAGAGATGTTGAGCTTACATTTAACCGCATGGCTAGCCAGATAGAAAAGCTCGTGGCGGAAAACAAATTAATGGCATCGAGCTTATCGCACGATATTAGAACCCCTATCGCATGTTTACGCTTTGGCTTAGATGCAGCGCTCGACAGCGCAGACATGCCTAAAGTTAAGCAATACCTTGTGCGTATGGAAAACGATCTTGATCATATGGAATCGATGCTTAAAAGCTATTTAGCCTTTGCAACCCTAGAGCAAAATGCCAACCAGCTCACCTACTCGCAAACTAATTTATCGCACTATCTTGAGGATTTACTTACACAGCTTTCGCCTAAAATTGAAACCAGCCAACTTAAAATACAACTAAACAGTAGTGACGATATGGTTTTTGCTGACTTACATTGGCTTGCCCGAGCTATTAGTAATTTAATTGGCAATGCCTGCGACTTTGCAAAAGACACTATTTATGTCAGTGCAAAGCGCGATGAGCATTATTTATATATTACAGTTGAAGATGATGGCCCAGGCATCGCACCAGAGAACTTTAATAACGTTTTTAGCCCATTTTTTAGAGAAGAAAGCCACCGTAACCGTGCTGATAAAAGTTATGGCTTAGGCTTAGCCATTGTTGCAAAAGTGGCAGATTGGCATCACGGCAGTGTAAGCGTTAGTAAAAGTGCGCGGCTTCAAGGGGCGTGTTTTACCCTTAAAATTGGCCAGCATCACGATTCGTAAAATATTATTTACACAACTGTAATTAGGGCCTGTTGGCCTTTTAGGGTTATAATTTGTTCTATCTAGGGGCTGTTTAATCGCGGCGCGAGGTTTGTAACCTAGTGGGCTACGTAAAAACCGAGTAACAAAGAGTAAATAGCCCCTAGGCAGAACCCTTAGGGCAGCGCCTGTTTGGCATTTATACGTCGTTATCGCCTATTTATGGGGAACAACCACACTACATAGGCTCTGCCTTGCCTAAACACCAAACAGACTGCTGCAAATTTAACCTCGAAAGGTAAACAGGCCCTAAAATTTATTACACAAAATCAACTCCTTATTCTAAACCTGTTGATAACATTAATTAAATGCATCGCGTGATAGACACACCAGACGATAATTATTGTCACAATTGGGCAAATAAGTACTTTTTATTTATTTGCAATTCCAGTAAATTGTCAGCGCCGTCAAAAAATAGAGAAGTACAACAATATGAGCGCAGTTAGAGGTGAGTTTAGCTCTCGCTTTGGATTTATAATGGCCGCCGCAGGCTCTGCAGTAGGTTTAGGTAATATTTGGGGTTTTCCTACCCAAACAGCTAGCAATGGTGGTGCCGCTTTTTTAGTCGCTTATTTGGTACTCGCGTTCTTTTTAGCATACCCCGCACTTATGGCTGAGCTTATAATTGGCCGCCACGGACAAGCTAATGCGGTGTCTTCTTTAACAAAAATAACATCACACGCGTGGCAAAAGCGCTTTGCTTTTATCGTGGGTTTTGGCGGAATTTTATGTGCGGGCTTTATTTTAAGTTTTTATGCCATTGTGGCAGGCTGGATGCTCAGCGCAACAATTGAACCTATCACTACTTTAGCTGGTGCAAACCAAGCTTCAACGTGGTTAAGTGAGCAGTCACTTACACGAAACATCATTTTTACAGTGGTATTTATCATACTCACCGTGGCTATTATTAGTCGTGGCGTAGAAAACGGCATAGAAAAATGGTCTAAGCGTCTGATGCCTGCGCTTTTAGGTATTTTATTTGCCCTAATTGCTTACGTTATGACCCAAGAAGGTGCTATGCAAGGGCTTAAAGCCTATTTAGTGCCTGATTTTTCATCTATATTTGATGCAAATTTACTCGTAAGTGCACTCGGTCAAGCGTTTTTCTCTTTGTCATTAGGCACCAGCGTGATGATTATTTATGGCTCTTACATAAGTAAAAAAGAAAACCTAGTCACGCTAGGCGCATATGTAACCTTAATAGATGTGTTTATCGCGTTTGTAGCGGGCCTTTTAATTATACCTGCCATGTATGTCGCACAAGCTCAAGGCGTAGAAATTTTTTCATCTACAGGCAAACTTCTCTCTGAAGACACACTCGTGTTTCAAGTGCTACCAGCATTGTTTGATGGTATGGGCTCTGTGGGTTTATTTATAGGCTTTGCATTTTTTGCCCTAATGAGTATAGCCGCACTTACCTCCTCTATTTCAATGTTAGAGGCGCCGGTATCGTATACTGTGGAACGCTTTGCAATGAGCCGCCTGCAGGCTACATGGCTAATTGGCGCGCTAATAAGCGCAGTGAGCATTACCATAGTATGTAACTTAGGAAGCTTATTTGGTTTAGTGATCACCCTAACAACTAAAGTTGCTCAGCCTTTACTTGGCTTAATGTGTTGTATTTTTGTTGGCTGGATTTGGTACCGTGGCTCACTACTAAAAGCAATACAGCAAGGTAACCCTGAGGTTCATAACACACTATTTTGGAAAGTATGGCCTGTATACACTAAGTTTGTGTGCCCTATAGCTATTGGTGCTGTGTTTTTACATTCGGTGTTAAGTTAAAACGTTATTTTTAACTTACCCGAGTTCAGGTTAAGTACTAAATTAAGCAAAGCCCACGCGTTAAGTGGGCTTTTTAATAGCTTAAATTTACTCGTAATAAATTAGCTTAGTGTATTTAGCACCATATCTTGATGAGGGATGCCATCTTCTAGGTATTGCTCCCCTACTTCTGTAAAGCCAAAAGATCGATAAAATGCTAATAAATAGGTTTGTGCGCCTATATAAATATGACGCTGTGGCCACTGCTTTTTGCAACATGCTATGGCCGCATTTACAAGCTCAGTAGCCCGCCCTTTACCTCGCTCACTTTTACAAACCAGTACACGGCCTATTGCACTGTACTGCTCGTTTTTTTCATAGCAGCGGACATAAGCTAATAAACTATTATCTGCAATTGCATATAAATGCTGAGTACTAGGGTTAATGTCTACCTCATCGAGTTCAGGGTAAGGGCATGTTTGCTCTACTACAAATACATCAACACGGCCGCGCATTATCGTAAATAAAGTACGCGTATCAAGCGCATCAAAATACGCACATTTAAACGACATATAAAATCCTAAAATAAAAAACCCAGCCTAAGCTGGGTTTAGTTAAACTACGCATCACTTAGGCAAACAAACGCTCTAATTGGTCGCACAACTGCGATAAATTCACATGGTCGTGCTCTATGGTTAAATCAACATAACCATCGCCTCTAAATGCTCTATCCAGCTCAATTAAAACATGCGTTTTGTGTGCTTCTGGTACAAACGATAATTCAATTTCTTGAATACCAAATAAGCTGCGGCTATTAGGCTTGTACTCTAACTCTTGATAACACCCCGATACCGACTGAAAAGTAGGCGCACGTAAATGGCCTTTTTCAACATCAGCTTTTAATAAACTAAACCCTAATTTATCCATTGCTTGCATACAGGTTTTAACAGCTTCGTTAGGGTAAATATGCAAGTGATCTTTATCTGTAGGGTCTAGTGCTAAATCAATATCAAGGCCTGTTTCAATCCATACATGTGATTGGTTGTAGCCGGCATTAATTTCGGTAATTGGCGTTTCTGGATGAAGGCGCGCTTCAAATGGAATGCTTTTAACTTCGCCTGGCTCAACAGTGCCTATGTCGGTTATACGCCACTGATCAATTACATGATTAGTAAAGTACTCACCTTCTTCGCCATCAACTTTAACGCGAGTCATTAAAAACAAATCAAGGCCAGCAATTTCTTGAGCCACATCGCCTGCAGTTATAACGATATTAGCGTTAAAAAGTTGCCCTGGCTGAAGATGCTCAGTTTCTAAAATTGTATCTACTTTTGCAGCGCCAATACCTACCGACGCTAAAATCTTTTTAAACATATCTATCTCCTTAAGCTGAGCGGCTCAGTTTGTTGCTCAAGCTTAAACTCCTTCGTTAAAGCATCTTAACCATATTTAAAAGCCAATGTCAGTGAAAAAATGTTATTTACATGCTATTTACGATTAAATACGTGTTTAATGTGCATTTTTTATACGTAGCTGGGCAAGTAATTGATTAAACGCGCTCATTTTTAGGGCTATTTTTATTTTCAATGGTATAAAATTTTCGCTACACTGCAATCCCAAATGAAGTGATATTAAGAATTATGGAACTAATCTATTTTGCCGCCGCGTTTGTTTGTGGCTTTGGTGTTTATCAATTAAAACTTCCTCCCCTTATTGGCTTTTTACTTGCCGGTTTTGCATTAAATTTATCTGGCTATAAAAGCACCGAACTACTCGATACCATTGCGGCACTGGGTGTAACACTTCTTTTATTTAGTATTGGCTTAAAACTTAAAGTAAACAGCTTAATCAAGCCCCAAGTATGGGCACCCGCTACCCTACACATTATTTTTAGCAGTGCATTATTTAGTGGCTTTATGTTACTGCTAGGTATTTTTGCTGTGCCTATGTTTGTTGATTTAAGCTGGCAAAGTGCCTTATTAGTTGGGTTTGCGCTAAGCTTTTCAAGCACTGTATTTGCGGTAAAAGTACTTGAAGAGCGCGGTGAAATGGCAAGCCTACACGGAAAAATAGCCATTGGCATTTTAGTTATGCAGGATATTTTTGCGGTTATATTTTTAGCCATTAGCACCGGCAAAGTACCTAATATGTGGGCTCTTGCTTTAATTATTGCACTCCCTTTAGTGCGCCCACTTATGTATGCAGTGCTTAACCGCTCTAAACATGGTGAGCTATTGCCGTTATTTGGCTTTTTCTTTGCGTTGGTAGCCGGTTATAACGCTTTTGATTTTGCAGGTTTAAAGGGCGATTTAGGCGCGCTAATTATGGGGATGATGTTTGCGCCACATAAAAAGGCGGGAGAGCTTTCAAAATCGCTGCTTAATTTAAAAGATATTTTGCTGGTCGGTTTTTTCTTAAGTATTGGTTTAAACGCAGAGCTTACAGCTAATTCATTAATTGTAGCGTTAATCCTTATATTTGTGCTGCCAGTTAAAACCTTACTTTATTATGTGTTTACGAATACCTTTAAACTCAGAGCGCGCACCTCGTTACTCACTGCATTTAGCCTTGCTAATTTTAGTGAGTTTGGCCTTATTGTGTGTGCTGTGGCAGCCTCTACAAGCATGATCACCTCAGAGTGGCTGGCGGTAATGGCTATTGCGGTGTCTATTACCTTTGTTATTGCATCGCCTCTTAATAAACGCTCAAACGAGTTATACGTAAAAATTGAGCGCTGGTTATTAAAATTCGAAAGCAAAACCCGCTTAGCTGAAGAGCTACCCGTTAATTTAAACGACACTAAAATCGTTATATTTGGTATGGGACGCATAGGTACAGGTGCCTACGAAACAATAAATGCGACTCACCCTAATGTAGTGGCGGGCATTGATATAAAACCAGAGGTGGTAGAAAAACATATTAAACGCAATAGAAAGGTACTCCTTGCCGATGCCACCGACCCTGACTTTTGGCAGCGCGTTAACCACTCTCATGTTGAAATGGTGATGTTAGCTATGCCAAAGCATATGCAAAATATTTTTGCACTAGAGCAATTACAAGCCTCAGGCTATAACGGCCAAGTAACAGCTATCGCCAATTACCCTGATCAACAAAAAGAGCTTGAACAAATGGGCGTAAACTCGACCTATAACTTTTATTTAGAAGCAGGAAGTGGTTTTGCCGAGCACGTAAAGCAAGAGCTATTTGAAAAATAGCACTTTTATACTAAACAATAAAAACAACCAAATGAAAACGCCTTATTTTTAATAAGGCTTTTTTATTAGTTTTAGTTTAAAAACTCATTTTATTTACATTCCTTTACATTACTTCTCTCTATCTGTAAAAAAAACAGATAAACTACCGGTGTTGTTTAAATAAACGCCTTCGCACCTATGTCGCATAATTAGACTCCAGCTAATTAATGCAAGGTAAGCATTTATTTATCAACACAAATTTATTCAATCAGAGGGCCTACTCCCTCGTTCAATAGGCTGTTTCTTGCCCGTCACAGCCTATTTTATTTCTGTTTACTTGCCCGCTTACCCAGCCACTATTTAATGCGTTTATTATTAATAAGCAGTAGTATTACTATTATACGTTTTATCAATTACTGACTTATTATGGATACAGCCGAACTCAAGCTCGCCATTAATACAATTATGCCCTTTGGAAAATACGCAGGCAGACCCTTATTGCTTTTGCCAGAGCCCTACCTAGTGTGGTTTAAACAGCAAGGGTTTCCAGAAAGTAAACTCGGAGCGCAGCTTGCAATGATGTACGAGGTTAAATTAAACGGGCTTGAGCAAATGCTGATGCCCCTACTTAAAAAAAATAAAAAATAATTGAGAACTTTTTCCACGTAGCCGGGTCTACTATTTTGCTACTTGTTGATTTTGGTTTTTAACCACAAAAAGCGCCTTAGGCGCTTTTTTTATGTCTGGCGTTTTTAGGTAAGTTACTTTTATACCAATCCGCATAATAAAGTGATCTATTTTGAGGATGGAAAAACGTGTTGATAGCTAAGCAAAAAATTTGCTATTTAGTTGTTCTCGGCAATTACTCCTGCATTGCTCTACCTTCTGCATCCATGCAATCGTAAATGAGAATTTTTAACGTAGGTAGCGACACATTTGTCCCTACAAAATGATTAAGTATTATTGCGGATAAGTATTAGGTAAGGTAACTATAAACTTAGCGCCACCAAGCGATGAGTCAGTGATTGAATAGTGCCCTTTATGCCACGATACAATTTTTGCCACTATTGCTAAGCCTAAACCAAAGCCCCCTGTGCTTTTATCACGGCTTTTATCTAAACGAGTAAAAGGTTTAAATACGCTTTCTCTGTCGCTTTTTAAAATACCTTCTCCGTCATCTTCCACAATAAAGTAAATTGCATCACCCTGCGCTTTGAGTGTGACATCAACACGACTAACAGCGTACTTTAACGCATTGCCCACCAGGTTTTGCATTACACGCGCAATAAAGTGCGCATCACACTTGTACACTAAAGCCTGTGGTAACACCGCATTAAACTCTATGCCGCTTGCAAAATTTAGCTTATTAATGACCGATTGTGTTAAGGCCGCCAAATCAACGTCGCTTGTCACTAAGCTTGGTTGCTGCGAATCAAGCCGAGCATATTCAAGCATTTCACACACAAGCGCTTCAAGTTCGCTTATATCTGCCTGCATATTAGTTAGGTAATGTTGCCCTTTTTCCGATTGCAGTGTTTCTTCTAACATGGCTATACCAAATTTTAATCGTGCAAGAGGCGTTCTAAATTCATGAGATACAGAGGAGGTTAGTTCTTGTTGCGCACTAAGAAGATGCTCTATGCGCTGCTGCATTACTTTTAGAGTATCAGTAACGGGTAAAAAAAACGATTTAGAAGGACTGCTTAAGTTAAAGTCTTGCGAGCCATCTACCGCTTCGCACGCATGGCTTAATTTAGAAAAATCACGCCATAGTAAAAAGCTCCACAGCCCCACAGGTAACCCTACAATAGCCAGTAACATTAAATACGGGATAACAGAACTTTCAGGTGCTTTTATAACGCCTACTGGACCAATTTGAAGTAGTTTGTTATCACCAAGCTCAACATACCACACTATGCGCTGCTTTTTATCATACAGGTACAGGTAATGATTTTTATCTAATGAGGCTTGCTGCTTAAGGGGTAAAATAAGATCTTTGCGGGCAATAACTTGGCTTTCAAAGCTGTGTTTTAGCTTATCTAGCCCATCATCGGTTTGCGATAATAACCAAAGTGCTTGGCCAAACTCATCATCTAACAGCACTTGCTGCTGCGTCTCTTCGTAAGGCCAAATTTGTTCTATAACACCACTAACAATAAATAAAGAAACAATGATATAAACATATAAACTTATAAATAGTTTGCCCATTATTCCTTATTTACCTTCATATATTATTTTTCCCAGGCGTCTGATACAAACAAGTAACCTTGCCCCCACACGGTTTTTATACGGTAAGGTTTATCGCTGTTATCACCTAGCTTTTTGCGAATTCGTGACACGCGTACATCAACGGTACGGTCAAGCCCATCGTATTGACGGCCAATCATATGTTGATGAACATGTTCACGGCTTAGTACTTCGCCTGCATTTGAGGCAAGTAGCCATAATAGCTCAAACTCATGCGATGTAAGTACTATTTCGTTTTCGTTTAATTTAACAATTCGGCTGGTTTTATCAATGACTAAATCACCAAACTGAATCTCTTCTGCGGCCTTAACCACGGGTTGCCCGCGACGCAGTAATGCATTTACACGCGCCAGTAAAACACGCGGTTCTGCAGGTTTTACCACATAATCATCTGCGCCAAGCTCTAAGCCAATTACCTGGTCAAAGTCTTCACCTTTTGCAGTAAGCATTAAAATTGGCAACGAAAACTTATCACGTACTTGTCGACATACGCTAAAGCCATCTTTACCTGGCAACATAATATCTAAAATCATTAAATCAGCAGCGTTATTCTCAAGATAACTAAATACTTCATCACCACGGCTTAATACGTCTACTTCTAAGCCATTATGTTCAAGATAATCTTTTGTTAGTTGTTGTAAACCTAGGTCATCTTCAACAAGTAAAATTTTTGGCATGAGTTGCTCCTAAATTAAAAATAGCTCCATGGAGAGCGAAGCCTGCGCCTACTTTTTTTAGCATCAGCACTTTGCACTTCAACGTGTGTTTTAGCAATTAACACACCGGTATGAGGATTGATTAAGGAGTATATGGTCTCTACCTGAACACGCGCTTTATACTCAAACTCACCAACAGCCTGCTGTTGCCAGCATTTAATCAGTTTGTTTTGTTGGTACAGGCATGCATCGCTTGGCGATGGTTGCTGCCAATTAAACTTTAAATCAAGATCGCAAAACGCTTGCTGCTCAGACACAACACACACTTTGGGAGAGACCTTTAAAGACGCATTTTGCGCTACAACGGGAGGGCTAAACAGAAAAACTGTAAGCACAATCAACATTAAATACTTCATATTAAAAAGTATGATCGAATCCTATAAAAGCAGTCATTGAATAGTTACGTTCAAAAAGCGGACTGCCATCCATAGCTGAATAGTCGTAATATGCTACATGAAAACGAAGACTGTTAGCCTCACTCAATGGCCAACTGGCGTCGATTTTAGCATAAGGTTGCCAGCTACTACCAACGTCAATTTTACCTAATGAGGTTTCGTGTGCTTTTAAACCATAATAGTAGCTGTTTAATTCAGCTGATTTATAGTTAACCCCAAGCGTTGGCTTTAACTTTAAACGCCCTACTTCACTGTGGTACTGCCATTGTATAGCGCCTCGAGTACCGTTATAAACATTACTTATATCGTGTAATAACTGTATCGATAGCACATGATTTTGCTGCACATAATGATAGCTGCCCCCAGCATCTAGGGCTAAATGGCGATTATCAATATTATCGATATTTATTTTTTTAGGCTGAGGATTATTTTGCGCTAATGCAGAAGCACCTGCGGTTGCTGGTAAAACAAAGAGGTTATTAGGATGCCAATCAATAAAAAAGCGTGACTCTGCGTTAAGTTCTGAAACGATATTAAAATGATGCTTTTGATTTTCTACAAGTGTGTAGCCAAGGCGACCATTATCGAAAAACCAGCGCTCGCCATAAAAAGCAATGCGTGGGATCACAGGGAGCGGGACGTTTTTTCCGCCATGCAGAGGGTTGGTAATAACACCCGCGCCGACACTTAGATTTACATGCCACTTCTTAACAGTAATATGTTGCTGTGCATACTCTTGTTCGTTGTAGGCCTGCGAAGCTGTGCTAGGCACGCAAACAAGACACACCACAAAGCAAAAAATGTAAATAAAAGTATTGAGCCGCATTAACCTAATCTAAATGAGTAAAATAAGTAAGTCACCCATACTAGCAAGGTAAGCACAAATGTGCGCCACCTGGTTACAATCATTCACAATTTTTATACATGCGTATCACATTTAAATATCAGAGGCTATTTCAATACGGTTGCGACCATGTGTTTTAGCTATATATAAAGCACGGTCGGCGCGCTCAATAAGTACCGAACCTTTCGTGAATGGACGTAAAATAGCGAGCCCAAAACTTGCAGAAATTGCACGTTTAGAATTTACATCGTCTTTTTTACGGATAGTTAATGAGGCAATATCTAAACGAATTTTATCAGCAAACACCATAATCTCGTTGATGCTGTCAAAATACCCGGTAATACAAAACTCATCACCACCATAGCGGTAAACATTCAGGCTATCGGAAATATTTTGCGAAACTTTTTTGGCTACTAATTTAAGTACTTCATCGCCTTTTTGATGACCAAAATCGTCGTTAAAACGCTTAAAGTGATCAATATCAAACATGATTAGTACCGCCAATACGCTCTCGTCAGCTTGCTCTGAATAGGTTTGACAAAACTGCTGAATATCATCATCAAACTTTCTTCTATTAAAAAAGCCTGTCAGGGGGTCTGTATCGGCTGCTTCTTGAGAAAGGTTAAGTGCTTCTTTTAAATCTTTAATTTCGTTATAGGCTACCGCAAGCTTAGTTTGAAATTCTCGCGCATAGTCTTGCATAGCCACCGACTCGTCGGTTAAGCGTTCAACACAACCGAGTATTTCGTTAAACGAATTTACATTAGCTAAACTTGCCAACTCATTTTGAGAATCTACCAACGACGTGGTAAAGCTTTTAGAATGATCGAGGGTAACGCTTATATCATGCTGTACTTGCTCCATAGTGCCATGGAAGCGATCAGCCATTTCTTGAAAAAACACTAAGTCATCTTCGCTTAAATGCTTATCAAAAATTTCTTTTGCTTTATTTTGAGTACATGTTTGTTGCTCAGCAATGACGTGATCAAGCTCAGCATTTAATGCTGGCTTACTGCCTTGCACATAGCAATACCAAATAGCGTAATTGATAGGCGTTACCGGCATTCGGTATTTTACCATCAGAGGAATTGCTTTTTTTAAACATTGAGCAGAATGAGCGAGCGATACAGCATGATCCATAATTATTATAAACTCTCGTGCGTCATTATTTTTTATTATTAAGCTTTCATGTTAAGTAATAGTAAACTCATACGCAACTGTTAATCATACTATTTACTGAATTATATTAATCGTTAAAAGCTTAAATAACATTTGCGCCTAAAGTTTGTGCAATATTCCATAATGCACTGATTGCAGGGTCGTTAAGTTCTTTTTTTAGCACCGCCAAACCAATATCAAACCCTTCTGGCTGGTAATTTTCACTAGGCAGTACGTGTACCTTGTCTTGTAGCGGACTATTATCTAGCACTATTTTGGGAACCATGGCGACACCTAATCCTAGGCTCACCATAGACACCATAGCTTCGTGCCCTGCTACTTGTGCATAAATTTTTCCATGCACATTATTTTTCCGCCACCACTGCTCTAACCGCTGCCTAGAAAAACCTTGCTCAGGTACAATAAACTCCAGTTCTGACCAATCAATATGTGGGGCGTTTTTCGCTATTTTTTCGCTGATCGGGCATTGAATTTTAGGGCCAATAAGAACCAGTGGAGAGTGACCTATATTAACAAAAGCAATTTGGGCAGGCAGTTTACTTGGCCGTGCAGCAATAGCCATTGATTCATGGGCATCCAGTACTCGGTTTATTGCCAACGCCGGATCGCCGGTATTTAGCGTTATTTCTATATGCTGATGCTGCGCGCGGAGTTGTTCTAATATTTGATGCAAAAAACTATACGAGGCGGTGACTGAGCAATAAATACTCACATTACCGTAAATATGCTGGGTTGGGTCTTTCACATTCGCTTTAAAGCGCTGCCAATTAGCCAGTGTAGAGGTGGCGTAATCAATAAACGACTCCCCTTCTTTAGTTAATTTTACACTTCGGTTATCGCGTATAAATAAAGCAACGCCGACCTCATCTTCAAGCTGCTTAATATTGCGACTTAATGTAGGTGCACTTATATGGCACAGCTCGCTCGCCCTGGCAAAATGGAGCGTTTTAGCTAACGCTAAAAAGTAATTTAAATGCTTATGATCCATTACACGCCTCTATGTTTCATTTTTTGAAATACTTTAGTGCAAATATATCATTTTACGCAAGCAAAGTTTTTTTTTATGGTGTGTTTAAGCAAAGCAAATACGCTTTGCATCTAACAAACACGAATTATAGGACACTAACATGGCGAATTATTTTAATACCTTACCTTTACGCGAGCAGTTAGCTCAATTAGCGCAATGTGAATTTATGGACCCAAGTGAATTTACCGATGGTGTTGATGCACTTAAAGGTAAAAAGCTGGTTATTGTTGGCTGTGGCGCACAAGGTCTTAACCAAGGTTTAAACTTACGTGACTCAGGCCTAGATGTATCGTACACGTTACGTCAATCAGCAATTGATGAGCGTCGTCAGTCATACTTAAATGCATCTGAAAACGGTTTTACTGTAGGCACCTACGAAGAGCTAATTCCGAGCGCTGACGTAGTATTAAACCTAACACCAGATAAGCAACATACGGCCGTTGTAACTGCCATTATGCCTTTAATGAAACAAGGCTCTACACTTGCTTACTCGCACGGTTTTAATATTGTTGAAGAAGGCATGCAAATTCGTGAAGACATTACGGTAATCATGGTTGCTCCTAAGTGTCCTGGCTCTGAAGTTCGCGAAGAATACAAACGCGGCTTTGGTGTACCTACTCTTATTGCAGTTCACCCAGAAAACGACCCACAAGGTCACGGCTTAGCACAAGCTAAAGCCTACGCTGCGGGTACCGGTGGTCATCGTGCCGGTGTACTTAAGTCATCGTTTATCGCTGAAGTTAAATCAGACTTAATGGGCGAGCAAACAATTCTTTGTGGCATGTTACAAACCGGTTCAATTTTATGTTTTGATAAAATGATTGAAAAAGGCATTGATGCGGGTTACGCATCAAAACTAATTCAATACGGCTGGGAAGTAATTACCGAAGCCCTTAAATACGGCGGCGTTACTAACATGCTTGACCGTTTATCAAACCCTGCAAAAGTAAAAGCGTTTGAACTAAGCGAAGAACTTAAAGTTATTATGCGCCCGCTTTATAACAAGCACCAAGATGACATTATCGACGGTACTTTCTCACGCGTAATGATGGAAGATTGGGCAAACGACGATGCAAACTTACTAAAATGGCGTGCAGAAACTGCCGAAACTAACTTTGAAAAAACCCCTGCTGGTGATGTAGAAATCTCTGAGCAAGAGTTTTTCGATAACGGTATTTTAATGGTTGCTATGGTTAAAGCGGGCGTTGAGCTTGCATTTGAAACCATGACTGCAGCAGGTATTATCGACGAGTCGGCTTATTATGAGTCTTTACACGAAACACCATTAATTGCCAACACAATAGCACGTAAAAAGTTATTCGAAATGAACCGTACTATTTCTGATACTGCAGAATACGGCTGTTACTTATACAACCATGCGTGTTTACCATTATTGGCCGATTTTATGAAAAACATCGACACCGATGTTATTGGTAAAGGCTTAAATGAGCAAAGTAACCAAGTAGATAACCAAACATTGATTCAAATTAACACTGCACTACGTGAGCACCCTGTTGAAATTGTTGGCGCTAGACTACGCGGCTACATGTCAGCAATGAAGAAAATTGTATAACTAGTTTCGCTTGTTAGAAACCAAGCCCACATGCGTACGCTGTGGGCTTTTTCGTGCTAGTAATAATAAAAAGCGAGTATACCCTTTTAGATATATTGCAATAATTAGCGCTTAATTAATAATGTGCTAACATGGCTATCTACCTAGTTGTAAAGTTAAATAATATGACGATAAAAAACCTAACTATCACTCAAAAAATCACCATTTTAGGCAGTACCATTGCAATCTGTGTCGCTGCATTAATTGGTTTAACGTCTTTATATAGCTCTGAAGATATTATAGAACGACGTATGATTGAATCTGAGCTACCCAGCAAATTACACAGTATTAGTAATCAAATTGGTGGCGAAATAAACGAACTACTAGGTGCTGCACAGCAACTATCATCAAATGAATTTATCTTAGAGTGGGCGCGCTCAAATAACCAAGACGACACACTACTGCTTAAAGAATTAAACCGCGTAGCAAAGCAGTTTGATTTAGCAACGGCGTCGTGGGCTAACCGTGATACAGCACAATATTGGAACCAACACGGATTTTTACGCGTGCTTAAAAACGACGCGGCTGATGGGTGGTTTTTTGGCTTTACCAACTCAAATAATCCGTACTCAATCAGTATTTATCAAGAATCCCCGACTGATGTAAAAATGTTTGTAAATCATCAACAAACAAATGGGCTTGGATTAGCGGGGCTTGCAAAAAGCATCACCGACATGCAAAAGCTACTACAACAATTTAAAATTGAGCAAACAGGCTTTGTATTTATTGCAGATAAAAGCGGCTTAATTCAGTTACATAAAGATGCAAATAAAGTGGCTAAAGTAAACATAGACACACTTTATGGCAGTAATGTTCATAGTACTTTGTATAACCCTTCTGGTTTTGCAATTACAGAATTATCACTTAATAACGAAGCCACATTTTTAGCAGCCATGCCAATAGCCAATACCGACTTATACGTATTAGCCCAAGTACCTAAAAGTGAGGTGTTTGCGACAGTAGGTACATTGGAGTGGCAAATATTTACCTTTACGCTAGTGATAGCCCTAGTTGCTAGCATGCTAAGTTACTTGTTAGCACGTTCTTTAGCGTCACCGCTTTCGGATATGGCCGAGCTGTTCTCACGTTTAGGATCAGGCGATGCTAATTTAGCGTACCGTTTGCCAGAGTCTAATCAGCCAGAGCTAAACAATTTAAGCCATGGCTTTAACCAGTTTATTCATAAAATTGAAACTGCCATCAAGCAAGTCGCCAACGAAAGTACAGAAATACGCCAAAGTTCTAATCATGTATTTGAACAAGCAAAAAACAACTCGCAGTCTATTGATAATCAAAAAGAGCAAACCATTTCGGTTGCTGCAGCCATTAACGAAATGGGCGCAACTGTACAAGAAATAGCACAAAGTGCGGCTAATGCAGCTAAGTTAACGCAAAGCAGTCAAGAAAACACCAGCCAAAGCCATCAGCAAGTACTGCAAAGCCAAGCTACAATTTCAGCGCTTGCCACTGATATTGACGGCATTACCGAGCAAGTAACACTGCTTTCTAAAAAAACAATTGATATAGCGAGTATTGTTGACTCTATTCGCGGCATTTCAGAGCAAACTAATTTACTGGCCTTAAACGCAGCCATCGAATCGGCACGGGCTGGTGAGCATGGTAGAGGCTTTGCAGTGGTGGCCGATGAAGTACGCGCGCTTGCTAATCGTACCTCGCAATCAACCACCGAAATTCAGTCAATGATTGAAGAGCTAACCACTATTTCTGAAGATGTAGTAAACGATATTAGTCAATCTAAGCAAAAAGCCCAACAAAGCGTAGGCGCAATGCAAAGCTCTGTTGAATTGCTTGATGCGATAAGCGAAACAGCAAATCAAATAAACGACATGGCTACCTTAATTGCCACCGCTACTGAGCAGCAAAGTAACGTGGTTGCTGATGTAGGACGTAATATTGAGCAAATAAGTGAAATTAGTGACCGTGCTATGAATGAGCAAATAAACACCGAGCAAGCAATTCGCGATTTAGCAAATAGCGCTCAAGCGCTTGATGCACTCGTCGCCACCTTTGAAAAACACCACTAAACACGTTTTGTAACACTTTAAAAAACCACCTGCGCATATTGCATCTACACTTATAGATGTAATATGTTGGGGGTGGTTTATGAACATATCATGTTTTAACGTATTATTACTAAGTAGCTGCTTATATTTAAGCGCATGTAACACCACGGTGCGTGAACCACCACCGCTTGCCCTTGCAAACCATCCAACATTTAACCGTATTAACGTTGAAACCGAGCAAGACATATTTAAGCTCGACAAAACAATCACTTCCCAACTTGATGCCCACTTAACCAGTAAGCGCAGCGCGCATTACTTAGCGAACAGTATTTTAAGTTTTTTATTAAAAAACGGCGATAACTCGTTAACCTATCAAAGTGGTGCCACATTGAGTGCATCGCAAACCTACGCTAATTTAAATGCTAATTGCCTGTCGTTATCGATATTAGCGTATAGCTTAGCCGATTATTTAGGTATAAAAGCGCGCTTTCAAAAGGTTCATATTCCTGAATATTGGGCAATGAATAAAGGAGTTAATTTACTGACAGGGCATATTAATTTATCAATTGACAATGCGCTTATGCAAACAATACCAGCCACAATGGTTTATCAACGTGATAAACAGTTAACCATAGACTTCGACCCGAATATAAGAAAACAACGCTTTAAAACCAGCCCAATAAGCAAAGAGTTTGTTACGGCTATGTTTTATAACAATAAAGGCGCTCAAGCGTTAGTAAATAAAAATTATAATTTAGCTTATAGCTACTTTAGTGCCGCCGTTGAAGCCGCCCCATTATACAGTGGTGGCTGGGGAAATTTAGGTATTGTATTTAGGCAGCTTAATTATTTAAAAGAAGCTGAACAGGCATATAACTATGCTTTATTGCTTGATAAAAATAACCATACTGCCATAGGTAATCTCGCTGTGCTGTACACCTTAAGTAACCGCGCTAAACAAGGTCAGCAAATGCTAAAACAGCTCAATAAAAAGCGCCAAGCTAACCCGTATTACCATATATCATTGGGTAATAGTGAACTGGTACTTAAAAATTACTCTCAAGCGATTAAGCATTTTAAAAGCGCTTATAAAATTGACGCTAAGTTACACGAAAGCCACTTTGGCCTTGCGCGAGCATATTATTTTACCGGCAATATAAAGCAGGCAACACATTATATGCGTTTAGCGGGTATAAACGCCGAGTTTAACTATGACAAAGCCCGCTATCGTAATAAATTAAAAGCATTAAAAAATGCCACAGCTTCACTTAGTCATTAGCTGTTGTACGTAGTGCTCTTTTTGGGCCCTACTTAATTTTTTAATTTGCCACTCTAACTTGCTGGCTTCGCTTTTTGAGCCCACCTTTTGTTGATGAATTAAAACTAAAGGGCCTTTGCCTTTTAAGTTTTTTGCGCCTTTACCCGCTTGATGCGTGGCTAAGCGCTTATCAACATTGGTTGTTATACCTGTATACCAGTGGCCTAAACGCGTTTGCACTATATACAAATACCACGTTGAGGGTACTTTGTGTGCTTTGCTTATATTTATACTTAAACTTTTTTGTGTGTTTGTGGTCAAAACTTTACCCTAACCCTCGTAACTAAAAACAATTTCTTAAAAGGGTTTTACCTTCAGTGACTAATCGGTATCATGCAGATTATAAAAAATAAGGATCACAACTAACAATGCAGTCGTTAAAAACTTTTTCTCTTTGGCTTATCGTTGCTCTCACATTCAGCTCTTTAGCAGGTTGTTCTAGCTGGGTATATAGAATCAATATCCCACAGGGTAACTTTTTAGAGCAATCAGATGTAGATAAGCTTCGTGTAAACATGACACGAGAGCAAGTTATTTATGTATTAGGTCGTCCAATAGCAGAAGATGCGTTTGATAATAGTACCTGGCGTTATGTGTACAGCTTTAACAAAGGCCGCGATAATGAGCAGCATAAAGAGTTGCTGGTTAAATTTGAAAATGATCAACTAGTTGCTGTTTCGGGTGATTATGATCAACCAGAAAACTTTGATACTCCGCTAGAGCAGTAAACGCTCTAGTTATTAAAAAAAGGTGAGCATGGCTCACCTTTTTTATTTACTACATTAATGACCTTTATAAAGGACGCCCACCGGTAACTTTATTTGCTCGACCTTCCTCTTTTGCTTTTTCAGCACGCTTTCTTCGAGCATCTTTAGGGTCTGCAATTAGTGGACGATAAATTTCTATTCTGTCGCCATCTTTTAATTCGTAATGCGCTTTTACTGTTCTATTCCATACACCTAAAGTAAGCGCAGTTGGGTCTATTTCAGGGCACTTTTCAATGATCCCCGATTGAATAACAGCTTGTTCGGCTGTGGTTCCTTGCGTTACTTCCACTGTTAATGTGGTTGCTTTAGTCGGTAATGCAAAAACTATCTCAACGCTAATCATTATCTTGCTCCGTATACATCTTTTGCACGTTGCGTGAATGCGCTAACCATATTTTTAGCTACATCATTAAATATTTTACCAAACGCCAATTCTATAAGCTTGCTAGAGAATTCAAATTCAAGCTTAAGCTCAACTTTACAGGCTTTTTTATCTAACGCTTGAAAATGCCAACGCCCTTTAAGAGTTTTAAATGGGCCATCAACCAGCCTTAATTGCACGGTTTGCTCGTCAATAAAGGTGTTTTCAGTGGTAAACCACTTTTTTATACCCGCCTTGGATATTTCTAAACTCGCGGTCATGTTATTATTGTGCTGCGAAACGATTTTAGAGTCTGAGCAATTAGGTAAAAACTGCGGATAAGCTTCTACATCATTAACTAGGTCAAACATCTCTTTAGTGCTGTACATAACCAGCGCACTTTTTTCTATTTGTGGCATACTCACTCCCAACTGTGTGGGCGAATTTTAGCAAGCTTTGCGCGTTTCCCCAAATTTTCATGGTCTTAAGTTCACCAGATTATTTTAAAGACACATATAAAAAATCGATGTAAAACATCTCTTAATACGTATATTATAGGGCACTATGGCTAAGAACAAATCATCAAAATCGAACAGTAATACCATCGCGCTTAACAAAAAAGCGCGTCATGAGTATTTTTTACACGACAAGTTTGAAGCAGGTGTTGAACTACAGGGCTGGGAAGTAAAAAGTATCCGAGCTGGTAAGGTAAACATCTCAGAAACTTATATTCATCTTAAAAATGGCGAAGCTTTTTTATTAGGCAGTCAAATTCAGCCTTTAAATAGCGCCTCGACTCATGTTATTTGCGATCCAATGCGATACCGTAAACTGTTATTAAGCCGCAAAGAGCTTGATAGATTAGTCGGTGCCACTGAACGAGATGGCTACTCACTTGTTGCCACTGCCATGTATTGGAAAAAATGTTGGGTGAAACTTGAATTTCACTTAGCAAAAGGTAAAAAAATGCATGACAAACGTGAAGACGGCAAAAATAAAGATTGGTCGCGTGAGAAAGAACGCCTCATGAAACATAAAGTATAAACACAACGCCTAATTTATTTAGGCGTTTTTTTTAATTTCTCACCGGTTAAATTTAAAACAACCTGATCAAATTACCCTCAGCTTTATTTAATTCATCCCTGTGCGTGATATAAATAAATTATTACACTTTATTTATTTTTTTTAATTTCTTTAGATGCCTGTCCATTTTAGTGCGCAAATTTTATGGTACAAAGCGAGTAATTTAGCCTTGTCTATCCCTTTTCGTTGTTTCTATTATTGAATATTTTTCCCTCAATACTCTACAAAAACTCATACTAAAATCGCAAAGGGTGTAGATTGATAACACTTAAGTTACATGATATTAATGTCATCGCTTGTTAAGCAACTAAATTTATAACATATCAACAAGGACTTAAGGATGAAGCAATCAATTGCATTTACACCTAGCATAATTGCAGGTGCTACAATCGCACTTTCAGCAGGGTTTACAACAACAGCTTATGCTGCTGAAGAAGCAAAAAAAGTAGAACGCATTGAAGTAACAGGTTCGCGCATAAAACGCACCGATATCGAAGGGCCTTCGCCAGTACAATCTATTGGCAGAGCAGATATCGAAAACATGGGTTACGATAACCTTCAACAACTCCTCGAAAGAATGCCTGTGGCAGGCAGCGGTACTTTCTCAACACGCGGCAACAACCAAGATTCAACTGCAAATGGATCTGCCGCGGTCAGCCTACGTGGTTTAGGTGCTGATGCTACATTGGTACTAATCAACGGCCGCCGTGTGGCTATTAGTGCCTTTGCCGAAGGTATAACAAACTCATTTGTCGATATTAATAGTATTCCGGTATCGGCGATTGAACGCATTGATATTTTAAAAGATGGCGCATCAGCAATTTATGGCTCTGATGCAGTAGCGGGCGTAGTCAACGTTATTTTGAAAAAAGACATAGATGGCGTTGAACTAAACTTAGGCTACGGTGGTACCGATGGCCCTAATTACGAAGAAACAACAGCAAGTTTAGTATGGGGTACAACTAGCGAAAAAAGTAGCGCCTCAATTATTATTGATTACTTTAAAAACACCTCGCTTTCGTCAGATGAAATGGGCAGCTTAGGCACCGCTAATCAATCGCCTTATGGCGGCGAAGACTTTCGCTCTTCTCGTGGCTTTCCAGGCTACTTTTATGTTGATGGTGTAAAAACAATTGACCCAGATTGTCCTGCAGAAAACGCCACATCAAGCGGTAGTTGTTTATTTGATTACGGCCCATTTGGCTACATCGCCCCTGAGTCTGAGCGCGTAGGTGCTATTTCTCAATTTGAATACAATTTTGATAATGGTATTACCGGCTTTTTAGAAATGGCAGTGCAGCATAATACCTCAGTTGCAGCCGGTGCCCCTACTCCACTAGATGAAGATGCAGGTTTAACAGTACCCGCTAGCCACCCTAACAACCCGTTTGGTGAAGATATTCAAATTGGCCGTTACCGCACGGTTGATGCGGGCGCTCGCCAATGGGATATTGAATCAGACACGCTTCGCTTTGTAGCTGGCCTAAGAGGCGAAATTAACGAATGGAGCTGGGAAGCTGCGGTTCAAAAAGGCCGTAGTAAATCACTTCAAACAGGCGATCGCTCGCAAGGTTGGGTTCGCACCGACTTTTTACAACAAGAGATTGATGCCGGTAACTATAACCCATTTGGTGGCACGTATAACAGCCCAGAAGTTATTGACAGAATTACCACAAGCTTAGTACGCCGCGGTGAGTCTCATATGACCTCATTCGACGCTAACATCTCTGGTGAAGCATTTAGCTTTGGTGATGATGTGGTTATGATGGCCGCGGGTATTGAATACCGTGAAGAAGATGTAACCGATACACCGGATGACCAATTTCAGCGCGGTTTAATTTTTGGTACTGAGTCTGTGTCTGCTGCAGCAGAGCGCGACCAATACGCAGCCTATGTGGAATTTTCAATCCCACTTGCTGAAAACCTAGAGCTACAACTCGCTGGCCGTTACGATGATTACAGCGACTTTGGTAATACAACAAACCCTAAAGTCGCTTTACGCTGGGCACCTACCGACGAAATAACCATTCGTGGTTCGTGGGCACAAGGGTTTAGAGCGCCATCGCTTGCACAAGTAGGTTTAGGTCCATCACAAGAAAGTCAGTTTTTTGTAGATACTTATCGCTGTGAAGCAACTGGCCTTGATTGTGACGCGCTAGATTACAACATTGAATTTGCTGGTAACCCTGATTTAGAAGCCGAAGAGTCAGAATCATGGAACGTTGGCTTTATTTGGGCACCTTCTGCTGAGTTTGGTTTAAGCGTAGATGTGTGGAGTATTACCCAAGATAATAAAATTGATGAACAAGAATTTGGCCCAATTTATAACTCTGAGTGTAATAACCAAGATAGCACGGTGTGTGTACGCCTAGCACCTAGTGGTGGTAATAGCTTAGGCACCATTCAAAAAATATACAGCACCTTTGAAAACGTCTCTTCGCAAGAAGTGTCAGGTGTTGATTTATCAGCAAATTACAACCATTCGCTGGATGATTTAGGCTTGCTTAAATTTAACTTAGAATGGGCGTACCAAAACAAGTTTGAAAAAGACGGCCGCGATTACACGGGTGAATACAATTACCCAGAGCACCGCTGGATTTTCTCTACTAACTGGGAAATTGGACAATTTAATACCAACGTAAATATTAGCTACGTAGGCGAGTTTGAAGATACCCCAGATATAGACTTTGACGGTAACTTAGACTTTGATAGCAATACATCGCGTATGGTTGACTCGCAAGCACTGGTAGATTTACAAACATCTTACCGTGTAAGTGATGCAACTAAAGTGTCGCTTGGTGTAAATAACTTATTTGACGAAGAGCCACCATTTGCCATTGGTGATGGCGATGCCGACCTTTACGGGTATGCATCGGGTGTACACAACCCACGAGGTCGTTACTTCTACACTAAAGTAACCTTCTCGTTTTAATTTAATATAGCCCATTATTAAATGGGCTATGCTAAAAACAAAAAAACCGCCATATGGCGGTTTTTTTTATTAAAACGTAGGGGCTAAATTATAGCTCGCCTTCGTTTTCAGATAGGAACTTAGCAACACCTTCAGGGCTTGCGTCCATACCTTTTTTACCTTCTTCCCAACCAGCAGGACATACTTCGCCGTTTTCGCTGTGAAATGCTAGCGCGTCAACCATGCGGATCATTTCGTCGATGTTACGACCAAGTGGTAAGTCGTTCACTACTTGGTGACGTACGTTACCTTCCTCATCGATTAGGAAAGAGCCACGAAATGCAACGCCCGCTTCAGGGTGCTCAACGTCGTATGCTTTACAAATTTCGTGCTTAACGTCTGCAACTAGTGCGTATTGAACTTTACCAATACCGCCGTCTGCTACAGCAGTGTTACGCCATGCGTTGTGTGAGAATTGTGAATCGATAGAAACACCAATTACTTCTACGCCACGCTTTTGGAATTCTTCGTAACGCTTATCAAATGCGATAAGTTCTGAAGGACATACAAACGTGAAATCTAGTGGGTAAAAGAAGATTACTGCTTTTTTACCTTTAATTGTTTCATGAAGGTTATAGCTATCTACAATTTCACCATTACCTAGTACAGCTGCAGCGGTAAAGTCTGGTGCCTGGCGGCCTACTAATACACCCATTTTATTCTCCAAATATTTTGAGTTTGTTGTCGATTGCATACGCAATGCTGATACTTATATGGGCGCTAAAAATAAAAAAACAATAGCGCCAACACATAATTACGTGGCATTTTAAATTTAATAAGGAAAAAAGAACAATCGTATTTAGCGATGTGCACAATCGAAAATACCGAACAGATATTAAAACTTTATTACGCCTATAAAAAAACCTGCATTTGCAGGTTTTAAAAATGGGTTAATCCATGATATCGGAAGGCATATCGCCTTTAATATTTTGCCAGATTTCACCGGTTTGATGGCCAAACTTACGCATCATTGAAATCGCGCCATCATGCTCACGGTTTTCAGCCAATACTGTTAGGTCTTTATAAAATTGACGTGCTAACTGGCGAGTGCCTGCGTCTGAGAAATAATGACAACCAATTTTAAAGTAAAACCCTCTAAAACCGTTAAGTATAAGTACGTATATGCGGTTATTACCAGCGACAGCTAATTCGTGGTGTACTTTGTAATCGTAATCTGCAAAAGCTTGCGCAGTGTCTTCAAGTTCATCGCTTTTTGATAAAATCTCAATAACACGCTCAGGGTTAAGCTTTATCGCTGCACGGGTATAAATAGCACTAATATTAGTACGTGCAGATAATAACTGATCGGTCAACTCTGGCATTTTGTCTTCATCTAAGCGCGCCAGCGTTTCGAGTATGTTTAAACCCGATGTTTCCCAGAAGTTATTCACTCTGGTTGGCTTGCCGTGCTGAATAGTTAGCCAGCCATCGCGTGCTAAACGTTGCAGTACTTCACGTAAGGTTGTTCTGGTTACACCAATTAACTCAGAAAGCTCACGCTCTGCAGGTAGAATTGAACCTGGAGGGAAATCGCCGTTCCAGATAGATTCAACTATATACTCTTCAGCAAATCCTGCTGGGCTTTTAGCTTTAAAAATTCTCATTCAATTCCCACTCGAATTAATCACAACTCATCGTTTTATACGAATAACTGACAGATTGTACCAGATGAAATATAACTAACAAGTAAACTCGTTGATATAAGTGCCAACCAACCGCTGAAAATTTCGCAATAGTAAATAATAAAATTCAACATGCTTAAATTAGGCCTAATTCGCTAAATAAATTAACCCTAGTCATAGTAGGTACATTAATACCATTGCTGTTTTTGCTTCACCATTACATTACTACAATAATTCCCGTGTGCGGCAGCAAGTACATTTAAAAGTCGCATACAGCAGCCTGTTAACTGTAACGTTTAAACAAGCCTTTTTAGCGAACCAATCTTATATTACTTGTTCACTTAGCAAATTAAGCTTAACCTTTCCCTAAATAGGATTGGCCATAACCGCTTATTAATTTCATCTTAAAAAAAGCCACTTCGGTAGCTTTTTTACCCTTTTTGTTGCTCGTTACTTTATCCTAGTACATAATTCAACGTCTTATTTCAATGCGGATTTTTTATGAACTGGCTAGCACAACTCCCTACTCAACGTACTCCATGGCTACTATTTACAGGCATTGTATTTTTATTAGAAGTCACCGCACTGTTTTTTCAATACCAGATGGGACTTGCTCCATGCATTATGTGTATTTACCAGCGAACTGCGGTATTAGGCTTATTAGGGGCAGGCATTATTGGCGCAACTAAACCACAAAGTAAACTAGTACGCGCTATCGCTTATTTAGTGTGGGGTGTATCAAGTGTGTGGGGTTACTTTATTGCACGTGAACACATTGAAATGCAAACAACCACCGATCCCTTTGCATTTAGCTGTGAGTTTGAGCCAAACTTTCCTTCATTTATGCCATTGCATGAATGGATCCCAAGCTTTTTTCAAGCCACAGGGGATTGCGGTAATATCGATTGGCAATTTGCGGGATTAAGTATGCCAGCATGGATGGAAATACTATTTGCGTTATTTACTATCACGCTTTTTGTACTTGTTACCACTCGCTTACTTACTAAAAAGACTATTTAATATGTTTACGTTTTTTACCAGTCAGCTGCCTGAACTAAAGCACCTTAAAGTGAGGCAGCGACAAGCCGTTGTTGCTATTGCGCTAAGTATGCTACCTGCCACCGATAGAGTGTTATTAAGAATAGTAAAGCTGATATTGCTCAGCCCATTGTTTTTGTTATTTACTGTTTTTAAAGGGTGGGAACTCATTCCCTTTTTAATTTTAGGTGGCCTGTTTTACCCGCTTTTAACCACCCCGATTGAAATAAACTTCGCTAAAAAATATTTAGCCAAAGCACTTGAGCAGTATTCACAGGGCGCTTAGCGCCCTGCCTATTATAAAGACACTTTTCCTTCTAGTTTAGCTACAAGCTTTTTACCTATTCCTTTTACGTTAGTTAAATCGCTCAGCTGGGAAAATTCACCATTTTCAACCCTGTAATCAACAATAGCCTGCGCTTTTTTCTTACCTATACCAGGCAACTTGGCCAGCATTTCTGAGTCGGCACTATTAATATTAATAACTGGCGCTTGCGGCATTTCAACCATAGGCTTATCTTCAACAGGGTTAGCGTGGGTAAACGCGCTAAAGCTTAAAAAGCTAATAATAAGTAGCGTTAATAGATTTTTCATTTGTTATTCCTTATTTTTGTTTATACCAAAGCGTTATAGTTAAACGGCTAATTTGGCTTTAAACATGTGCTTAATTTTTATTTGAGGAAATAATGTTAAATAAGGAGCAACGCGCATCACTTATATTATTTCCAGTGCATAATCACCTAAATCCGAAAACCTAAAATGCAGCTGGTACAACAAGTGATTGCTTAACTAAAGTAAAGTTACGCTTTTTTGTCAAATTGATGACAAGCTAAAAATGCACCGAATGCTTGCAATTTTACACACAAACATTTACTGTATATAAAAACAGTGACCTATGGGTCAGTAACCACATTACCACGCAATCAAGCAGGAGAGATCATGGCTGTTGTTGTTAAATATGTTGTAGAACGAAACGGAGTTGAGCGAATGACGTTTACTACTAAAAAAGAAGCGGATGCCTATGACAAAATGCTCGATATAGCAGAATCGCTTGAAGTAATGCTGGAAAAAGTAGATGTGCCACTGAGCGAGCAACAGGTTGAATCGCTTGCGCTTGAAATTGCAAAGAGTAAAGATGACTTTATGGCGGTGTTAAAAGGCGCAAAAGAGCCCACAACAAAAAGTACAGCTAAAGCTAAAAAAGCCGACAACGTAGCATCAATAAAAGATAACGATGAGCAACAAGCTAGCTAATTTGTGACTATTTTAAATAAAGGGCTGCTACTAAATAGCAGCCCTTTTTTATTAATTTTGAACAGTTACAAATTTTTTCTGGCTTTTTAGACTGAAATTGATACATTAATCCGGTTAATAGCGAGTGTTTATGTGCCATGTCAGTATTTATTAAGTCTTTTTACCAAAAATTTTTCCCAGCCCGTCAGTTGCTTATTCGTCAAAATGGCGAAGTTAAGCATGTTGTTTTGGCGCCTTGGTTTCAGCTTTTTACAGTACTGCTTATTTTAGGCACTATTACTTGGGTCGGTATTTCTAGTTTTCGTGTTTATAGCCAAACAAATAAAATTACCGACATAGAACAAAGCCAAATTGATAAACAACAAGTGTGGCAAAAGCAGGTCCAAGAACAAAAAGCACTGCACGCTAAGCAATTAGAACAACTTGCTGTACTAGAGCAAAAGCAGGCACTTTTGCAAGGTATGATTGAATCCCTCCCCGCATCTATTAGTAAAGAGACAATAAAACTAGAAGAACAACTTGAATCGCCTGTTAATCAAGACAAAGGCGAGTTTCATGAACCACTTGTAGATGAAGAGCCGAAAAACAAACACGCCAGCCTTCTAACGCCAATCACTTTTGCCGCACGTTATGAGCGCTTAAATAAATACTACGAGCACAATTTTGCGCTTATTGATGCGCAAATTAATAAACGCCATGATGCAATTTTAGCGATGTTAAAAGGCGCAGGCTTAGAATCAGCCCTTGAACAACATTTAGCACTGGGCGCACAAACCAGTGCGCAAGGTGGCCCGTTAGATGTATTTGACGAAACTAAAATACCAGGGCAGTTTTTAGCCATTGTTGATAAGCTATTATTACTTAACAACCTTGAAAACTTTTTAACAGAGCTGCCTAACTCACTGCCCTTGCCTGCGGCTAAATACTATATTTCGAGCAACTTTGGGTTACGTAAAGATCCGATGAACAACCGCCGCGCTTTTCACAAAGGTGTTGATTTAGCCGGCTGGCATAAAACCGAAATTTTTGCCCCTGCTGATGCACGTGTATTGCGCGCTGGTAAAAATGGCGGCTATGGTAACTTTATCGAGCTAGAGCACAAAAATGGCTTGGTCACCCGTTTTGGCCACTTAAATAAAATTAAAGTGAAAAAAGGCCAAACAATTGCTAAAAATGAGGTAATTGGATTAATGGGCAGTACTGGCAGAAGTACCAGCACACACTTACACTATGAAGTGTTACTCGATGGCAAACATGTCAATCCTCTAAAAATAACAAAGGCGCTTTCTCGTGTTCGGTAAAAAAAAGCAACCAAGTAGTCAAACTACGTTAAAAAGAGTAAATCATACCCCTTCTATTATTTCTGAAGATGTGCGCTTAACTGGCACACTCACCAGCCAAGGCGAAGTTCAGCTAGATGGCCGAATTGATGGCGATATAAAGGCAGAGCACTTGGTAATTGGCTCTACCGGCATTGTTGAAGGTGTGGTTGAAGCTAAAAGTGTCATTGTAAAAGGTAAAATTATTGGCTCACTAAACGCAAGTGAAGTGAATATTCAAAGCAGCGCTCACGTACATGGCGATGTTTTTCACGATACACTAAGTATTGATGCTGGAGCCATTATTGAAGGCAGCTTAAAACAGCGCTTTGAAAAAGAAGAACCGGAACTTATTAGCGAAGATTTAAAGCCGGCTAAAGAAGTAAAAACTTTGCTTGATGATGCTGATAGCGACTTGTCGTTTGTTAATAAGCAAGCCGCTGATAAAGCCAAATCTAATTAAGCGCTCATTACTTTTTCTCGGTTATGTACATCGTAATATCTGCAGTGAACACCAGTTCATTGCGGGTATTGTAAAGCTTAACTGGCACCACTAAATCTTCTTTATCTACCCATTGGCGAGGCAAGTCGATTTCTGCAATAGCAGTTACATCGGTATCAACCTTTGCTAAATAGTGTACCGTCATTCCTTTTGGGATCCAGCGATGCGTTTTATAAGGCACGGTGGCATCTACCATTACACCAGCACACAACTCAGCTAAGTTACATTGTGCAATAGCATGAATAGTCCCAATATGGTTATGCACACTACGGCGGTTTTTTACGACAGCGCTACAGTGCCCTTCTCTTAAATCGAGCACGTAAGGTTTCATTGAGCCAAAATACGGGGCTTTTATGCATACCGCTTTGCTAAACAACCAATTGCCAAAAGGTAAGCGTTTAAATTTAAGCCAGGTTTTTAAAAGGGCTGATTTATTACTCATTGTTATTTCCCATTTTGTGTTTATAAATTCAAATTAACACATCAGACCAGTTAAAAAAAGCGCAATTCACCGCGCTGTTAATCCTAATGTCATGAAATATTTATCACAATAAAGCGTGGCTCACTCATAAGCCCTTTCTTTTTTATATGCGGGCACCTAAAATAGCCAGCAAAAGGAGACCTAATGCAAACACAGCCCGCTAAACCTAACTTAATTTTATTACTCATCTTAGCGTTACTCGTAATATTTTGCCCTATGGCAATTGATATTTATCTTCCCGCTTTTCCAACTATTGCCACGCAATTTAACGTAACCGAACAGCAGGTTCAGCAAACAGTGGCTATTTTTATGCTTACTGTGGGTTTAGGGCAATTGATTGCAGGGCCGCTTGCCGATAAGTTTGGCCGAAAGCCGGTAGCGGTTGTAGGTGTTAGCTTGTATGCAGGCTCTGCCTTACTTGCCTACATGGCACCCTCTTTTGCTGTATTAATGTTTGCACGCGCTCTGCAAGGGTTAGGTGCATGTGCTACGTTTGTGGTTGCTTTTGCCATTGTACGTGATAAATACGGCAGCGAACGCAGCGGGCAAATGATTACCTATTTAAATGGTATTGTGTGTTTTATTCCTGCGCTTGCGCCTATTTTAGGTGCTTGGCTTACCGTGCAATTTGGCTGGCGCATGAACTTTATGTTTTTAACCTTGTTTGCATTAGCGGGCCTGGTCATTACGCTCACCTTATTTAGAGAAACCCGCCCTGCTGATAGCCACTACCAAGGGCATATATTGGACTTACGCCGCTTTGTGCCAATATTAAAAACACCGATATTTTTATTTAATAGCTTACTGTGTATGGTCGCCATGTCGGCGATTCTTGTGTATGTCACCTTGGCACCTGGGTGGATCATTACGCACTTAGGGGGCACCGTTGCCGACTTTACTTTTTGGTTTACGCTCAATGCCGTATTAAGTATTGTAGCCAGCTTTATTACGCCCATTTATATTAAACGTAATAGCCAAAAAGCCCTGCGTGTTGGGGTTACAGTATTGGTGGCCTCTGGCATATTGATGATTGCACTTAGCCATATAGAATCGGCCATTGCGCTTATGCTACCTATTTTAATTGCAGCACTTGGTTTTGCCCTAAGCTTAGGCTCTGCGGCTGGTATGGCGTTATCGCGCTTTCCAAAACAAGCCGGTACAGCCTCTGCCTTAATTGGTGCTATGCAAATGAGTGGCGCTAGTGTGCTTGTGTTTTTAACGCAATATTTAGGCCTTAGCACACCTTGGCTAATTGCTTTTCATTTATTGTTACTGGCACCACTTTGGCTAATTTTAATGAGTAAAAAAGCCCATACATTGCACCCGGTTAATACATGATCAACCCTGATTTTTTAGCATCATTTTTACTGGCGAGCTTTTTAATGGCGGTGGCCCCTGGGCCATCAAACGCATTTTTAATGGCGCAAACATTTGCCAATGGCAGAGCGGCAGGTATGCAAAGCGCATTTGGCTTTGCTTTAGGTGGAGTAATACACACATTTTTTGCTGTTATTGGATTAAGCGCGGTATTAAAAGCCTCGCCCACCGCTTATAGTGCAGTACAGTACTTAGGCGCGGCGTATTTGTGCTATTTAGGGTTTGTGATGATTAAAAGCACTTTTTCGCAGCCAAATACCGTGGATTGCGCTAGTGATGATAAGCCTCATGTAAGCACCAGTAAAAAGCCAAATGTCATGTTTCAAGCCATGATGACCGAGGTATTAAACCCTAAAGTCGCGTTATTTTTTATTGCTTTTATCCCTCAGTTTGTAGACCCAAGCTTATCATCGGCAACGTTTCAATTAGCTTTTTTTGGTCTGCTCTACCCTATTTTTGCTTTCCCAATTGACTGTACGTATATTTATTTTGGCGACAAAATAGCGCAATTTTTCAAAAAATACCCACATAGCCAACTTTGGATAGACCGAGTGACTGGCATGGTATTTATTGCACTGGCCATTAATTTATTATACTAATTACACTAAATTGGTATTACTTAACCAAAGCCTTGGTTACTCAACAAAATAAGATGCAGCATGGAACAAAAAAAACAATCGCTACCCGCTAATAAAAATATTGCCTTAGTTGCGCATGATGGTAAAAAAGCCGCGCTTAAATTATGGTGCGAAAAACACAAAGAAGCCTTAAGCAGACACACCTTATACGGTACTGGTACCACAGGCCATTTAATCGAAAAAACCACCGGGCTAGAGGTTATTCAGCTATTAAGTGGTCCTATGGGGGGCGATCAACAGCTAGGTGCTAAAATTGCTGAACACGAAATTCATGTATTGGTGTTTTTTTGGGATCCGTTGGCATCGCAACCACACGACCCTGATGTTAAAGCATTACTGCGTTTAGCAGCTGTTTGGAATATTCCTGTGGCCTGTAATGAAGTCAGCGCCGACATGTTATTAAGCTCGCCTTTAATGGACACTGAGCTTGAACGTACTTTGCCAGATTACGAAAAATACCTCGCAACCCGACAAATTAGTCTTTAAAGCCTTTTAAGCTACTTATAAAGCATGCTGGCCCATTTTGTTAGGCCAGCCGTTACGCTACCAAAGTGATCGCCATTCAGCATTTTAATATCACCTAAATGCTCACTTAACGCCGCTTTAATAAGTGGTGACTGTGCACTTCCCCCTGTTAAATAAATAACATCTGGAGTGGTTCCTGCATCGGTAATTGCTTGTTTTGCTAACGTTACTATTTGGCTAATACTACTTTCTACTGCAACCGCTAAATCGCTTACCGATAGGTTTTTACTAAGGTCATTATCTAAAAAGCGAAGATCGCAATCAAAAACATCTGCCGATGAAAGCGCTATTTTAGCCGCCTCACCTTGCTGTACTAACTGATGGCCCTGTTTATTTTGCTGTAAATGAATTAAGCGTTTGAAAAGCGCAGGTGCACTGACATCGCGTAATTGGGCAGTGAGTTCTCGGTAGTGGCTTTCACTATAAAACTGACTTTGTAAATTTACATCATTAATTTTACAGGCTTGCCAAAAAGGTTGGTTTGGTAAAGGTAGGCCCGATTTAAAGGTACTGCCTAAACCAAGCAATGGCATTAAACCATGAAAACTAAGCGCTATATCTAAGTCATTCCCGCCAACTCGCTTACCGCTGTGGGCTAAAAAGTCACTATCGCGCTCACTGTTACCTCTAAAGCTTGGCCCCATTTGTACAAACGAGCAATCGCTGGTACCACCGCCAATATCAATAACCAGCACTTTTTGGTCTTCCACTAAACTACTTTCGTAATCAATCCCTGCTGCAAGCGGTTCGTATAAAAACTCCACGCCTTTAAAGCCCGCACGCTTAGCTGCGCGCTCTAAAATACCTACAGCTTGCTGATTTGACTGCTCACCGCCAACAGCCTGAAAGTTAACTGGACGACCAATAACCGTTTGCGTAAGTGGGGTTTTAAGTGAAAGCTCCGCGCGTTGCTTTATTTTTAAAATCATTGCGGTAGCAATATCTTCAAAAAAATTAATTTGCCCTTGCTTTAAGCCTGTGGCACCAAAAAACGATTTAGGTGATTTTACAAAGTAGCCTTCTTCAGGAAACTCCACATATTCACTAATGGCTTCACGGCCAATAAAAAGCGTTTCATCTGTAGGTTCTAAATCAAGATCTGACTTAATACGCGGGAGTGTATTTAATAAAGCTTGGCGCTGCGTTAAAAAGTCATGCTCGTGGGCAGTGCCTTTTACATGCTTTGCCACAAAGTCGACAACTAATGCGCTATGGTGTGTATAAAGAGTAGAAGGTAAATAATGTTTTCCTTGCTCAAGTGGCACTAACTGTACTTCCTCTTGCTCCATAACACCCATGGCACAATTAGAACTACCGTAATCAAAACCTACAAACATACTTCACCATACATTAGAAAAAGGCCGCGCAATTTAGCATACTTTGCCAAAATTATAAACGCTAATGACCCTCCCTCACCCTTAAAAAGCTCGCAAAACGTGGTAAGTCATGCTTTGTTAACCCATGGTACCGATACGTTACCGTGCTACCTATAGCCGGAGGTGTTTGGCGCTGTTTGTTACTAAAGCCCGTGCCTATTTTAAATATTTGCCCATGAGGTGTTTTTACTTTTAATGCACCTAACATACCGGTGTATTTTCCTTTACCCGGTAAATGTGCAATCACAACAGCTTCAGCATCAAGATAGGGCTTTAACTTTAATAATGTATTGCTGCGCCCGCTTTTATATTTAGCATTGGCTAAATGCAGCATCACCCCTTCAGCCCCTTGCTTAGTTAAATCTTCAAAGTACGCTGTTAATTGGGCTGTGCTAGTAAAGCGGTGTTGCTTAACTGCAGTTATATGCTGCTTATTGATTTGTTTTACCAAGGCTTGGTAGTTTTTATAACGCGCACTAAAAGGAAGGGTTGAGTCTGGCATATCAAATATTTGATAGCGTATAGCGTGCCAATCTGAATTACTGGGGCGTTTAGTTCTTACAATCCCACTGACCAAAGAAAATTGAGTGCGCGCTATCCACAGCTCCCCATCTAACCAAACATTTGGTAATGGCGCCGTAAACCAACTCGGGGCGTTAATCGCATTTCCTTTACGGGTAATAAATTTATCGCCCGTCCATATTGCTCTTACACCATCAAATTTTTCACTAACGAGGTATTCACTAATATTGCCATGTTTAGATTCATCATATACTTTTGCCAATAACACCTGAGGCTGCGCCGCAAAAACAAGCGATGAGCCAATTAAGCTGACAATGAAAAGTAAGTACTTTAGCTGAGCCATTACTGCATCCCTGCAAATAAAATAAGGCTTTAACTATAGTTGAGATTCGACCCACTGCCAAAACTCACCTAGGTCAGCCATTTTGTACGTCGCCTTACTAAAGTCATGGTCAATTGTATGATGATTTGCAATCGCAACGACTCTAACCTGTGCATTGGTTGCAGCACAAACGCCCGTAAAGGTGTCCTCTACAGCAATTGCATGCTCTGGGGCTACATGTATGTGTTCAAGCGCTAAAAGATAAGGATCGCCTGCTGGCTTTGGATTTGTTACATCGTCTTTTGTCACTACAGTATCAAATAACTCATAAAAACCTAGCCCTTTTAAAATAGGCATGGCTTCGCTGCGAGCACTACCGGTTACTAACGCCATTTTTAGCCCACTGTTTTTAACAGCGTGTAAGGTTTGCTCAGTAAAAGGCATAACAGGCGGTAAATTAGTTTTTACGTATTCACCAAATAACCGATATTTTTCATCTGCTAAAAACTGTGCGCTGACGTCTAAATTATGCTCATTTTTAATATCAATTGCTGCTTCTAACGTTGGGCGCCCTGAAAAGCGCTGACAAAACTCCACTTCGTTATAACTTACATTGTAGGGTGCAAGCAGCTGGCTCCAGCACTCAAAGTGCATGCTTTCAGAGTCAACTAGCGTGCCATCCATATCAAACAATACTGCGTTTAAGCTCATCCTCATTCCTTAAATTTTGACGTTAAAAAAGGCGCCTAGGCGCCTTTATAATATTATGCTGTTAAGCCAGCAGGTGGCTCAGCAAATGCTTCCTCACCGGTTTCAACATCAACCAGCTCGTAGCCTCGGGCTTTGCGCACAACCTTAAGTACTGGTTTTTCTAGCGCCGTTTTTAAACGATCGGCATCAGCTGCTAGCTCATCTAGCGTTGTACCAAAAGGTGCTGCGCCTGTTTCTGACCAATTAGTTACTTTGCCATTTAAGTTATATTCTACTTCGTGTATTTGATATTGCGCTGCTTCATCTTTCGTTGCTTCACAAAAAATTACACGGTAGTTCCAAAATCCAGCCATTTTTCTATCTCATTAAAGTTAATTAACGCTACTTTACCAGCTTTATAAAAACATAAAAGCCTGCACAAGGCAGGCTTTTAAAAATTAATAAAATTTAAGGTTATCTTTAGAAGAAGTTAACTTTAAATTCAGCACCAACAAAGCGAGGTTCATTAACAATCCCAGAGTTGTTACTAAAATCTACACCACCAATAAATACTTCTTCATTCGTAATATTGCGGGCAAAAGCAGATACCTCGTATTCGTAATCTCCATCGAACCACTTATAACCAGCACGCACACCGCCTTCAAGCAACGCCTCACCAGTAAACTCTACTGAGTCATATAAAAAGAAATCTATTTCACTACGGTAAGACCAATCAGTGTAAGCATAAAACTCTCCGTCACCAAGTTCTTTAGTATAACGAAGGGTAAAGTTAGCAATCCATTCAGGGGCATGCGGTAAGCTATTTCCATCTAAACTATAACCTTGCTCAGTTAGAGGGTCAGTAATAGTACATGCAAAACAACCAGAAGCAAATAGCTCATCATCCTGCAGTTCTGTATTGTTATAGCTGAAGTTAAACGTCATATCAAACTCATCGTTTAAAACCCACTGCGTATCAACCTCAAAACCATAACCAACTGTTTTATCTGCATTTAATAATCTAGCTGTATTTCCAAATTCACCACCAACAGCTGTTAATTGCTGATCACTCATTTGGTAATAAAAAACTGTTGCATTAACACGGCCACTACCATCTAGAACATCAGATTTAATACCTGCTTCAATAGAGTTTATAGTTTCAGAATCAGCCACAGTAACATCGTCACTAAATAAAATACGGCCCTGAACGCTAGGCGCACGGAACCCATTCGCGGCGCGTACGAATAAATTTACATCATCAGAGTATTTATACGCGGCAGCTAAGTCCCATGAAACGTGGCTATCTTCAGGTGAGACTGATTTAGTTAAATCAGCAATTACAGCATCTGGAGATGAATAACGAGAAGCAGTAAAATCCCTTTCATCATCAGAATAGCGAAGGCCGGCTGTAACCTCTAACTTTTCTGTTAATTGAAACTCTGTTGAGCCAAATAATGCCCAAGCAGTAGTTTCTTG
Organism: Pseudoalteromonas sp. A3; assembly: GCF_025942345.1. NCBI lineage: Bacteria > Pseudomonadati > Pseudomonadota > Gammaproteobacteria > Alteromonadales > Pseudoalteromonadaceae > Pseudoalteromonas > Pseudoalteromonas sp. A3. The sequence continues at coordinate 196,234 of NZ_JAPCKL010000005.1, read as the reverse complement.
ATCTTGTCTAACATACCCTGTCAAAAAGTTTGCGCCTAAACCATCGTAACCGTATGTTTCTATAACTTGATCTTCTTTGTAATAAAAAGCACCAACTTGATAATTAAAATCACCATCAAAATTACTTGATAGACGTAACTCTTGAGAATATTGATCGTGCTCTGGTAATGCATCTGCAGTTTCAGAAGCTAAAAAGATAAAACCTGGACCCATTTCAGGAGTTGGGCATCCCGGGATAAAGGTATTTCCACAACCAAAACCACCATCCACATCTGCTCGAGAATAAATTTCAGCACTTTCCCACCCAGAAATAGAAGTTAATGTATAATCATTAAAATCGTATTCTAGCTTTAGATTTGCCCCTTGACTTTCAACATTTTGCGTCGAATATTGGACAGTATCTTGAGTTATAACCTCTGGATCAAAGCCTGATACAGCGTTGTTTGTTCCGCTTTCAATAGCATTTGCATGAAAAACAATAGGAGAACCATTTAAGTCACGCGTGTGGTAGTTAAATAGAGCATTAAAATTATCATCTTCGTACAAAAATTGTATACGCGCAGCCGTTTCCTGATAACCACCGGTGGCATCATCAATAATATTCCCTTCTAACCTATTATCAATGTAGTCGTCTCGCTCTTGCCTTAAAACAGAAACCCGCGTCGAAAGTTTATCAGTTAAGCCTGTACTTATAGCACCTTCAAAGTCTATCGAATTAAATGAGCCATACGATAACGAAGCGTACCCCTCTAAATCTTGTGTTGGTCGAGCAGAATCAATTTTAACCAAACCAGCAGGTGTATTTCGTCCGAACAATGTACCTTGAGGGCCACGTAACACTTCAACACGGCCAGTATCGAATACCGGGAAACCTTTTAATATAGGACTTTCTTGAACAATTTCGTCTACAACTAATGATACAGGCTGTGAGGAGTTAAGGTCAAAATCAGAATTACCCAAACCACGAACATAAAAACGTGGAAACGTACGACCATATGAAGATTCAACTGAGAGACTTGGAATTTTCGCATTTAAAAAGCGAATATCCATTCCTGCAGAACTATAAGCATCTAAACTATCACCTTGTAATGCTGATGCTGAAACTGGCACTTCTTGGGCGTTTTCTACACGTTTACGAGCTGTAATCTGAATAACTTCTAGTTGATTGCTTTTTTTAGCGGTATCTTCTTCAGCAGCAAAAGCCGAAACAGATGTACCAGCAGCAGATAGTAGTACTGCATTAATAATGGTCGCTATTGCAGATTTTTTTAATGATTTCATGTCGGGTATAAACCTTTTGTATGCACTCTTGTTCAACGGTTTTTTGTGTTGCGCAATGTATTCATTGCGGGCTCGTACAATTTTTCGCGTCTAGCTTTATGGCGCGCGGACCTCATCACCGAGAGTACAAAAACGGAGTAATGAGGCTGAACGAACGATGAAGATTATACCATCGTATTACAAATTTACTGCATAAATATGTACAAAAAAGTAAACTTTTTTGCAACATTTAACCTCATTTTATAGCTTTTTTACCCGCTTTTAGATGCAAAAGACTAACAATACGGACATATGTCCTTTCTTTCAAAAGCCGCTTTAAAGTAGCAACCTGCGTATTTTTACAAATAAACCCAAACTAGAAACGCGCAGTTAAAACCCGTTAATGCTTGCTAAATTTTTAAAGGCTAAATTCATTGAGTACGCTTTAACGCAATTTCTCCATCAATGTGAATATCGCGCTGTGGAAACGCAATCACCACATCATGTTTTTCAAAAACAGCATAGATACTAAAACGGATATCACTACGTACTTTTCTGAGCATGGTTTCTGACTCTGCACAAACCCAAAAAATTGCATTAAACACCAGTGAGCTATCAGCAAAGTCGTCAAATAAAACAGAGGCTTTTGGATTTGTTAGTATCGCATCATGATCATCAAGCACTTGTTGAATTAACGTTTTAACTAACAATACATCGCTGCCATAAGCAACACCTACGCTAACCGAGGAGCGGGCATTACCGTCTATTAAGGTCCAGTTAGTCACTGTGTTTTCTAATAGTTGCGAATTAGGGATTAACATATGCACACCATCGTTACGGCGAATGCGGGTAGAGCGCGTATTAATAGTTTCTACTACGCCCTTTGCATTACCTACTTCTAAAAAGTCCCCAATACGAATTGGCCGCTCCCACATTAAAATCCAGCCACTAATAAAGTTATTAATAATGTTTTGCGCACCAAATCCAACCCCAATGGCTATGGCCCCTGATACAAATGCAAAGGCCGTAAGCGGAATACTTAAAACCTCTAACGAGGTGAAAATTAATATTGCGATACTCAAAATAAAATAAATGCGCGTAAATAGATGAACCGCGTCTTGGCTGATTTTTTTTGCCAGCAGTGTTTTTTTAATAAGTTTGCCAATGCGCGTTACTACAAACCACATAGCAAATAAAATTAAAGGAACTTGTATAACCTTAGCCACAGTGATGTGTACGTCGTTATAGGTAAAAATAACCAAGCTGAGATAATGTTGAATGTGTTCGAGCGTCATGTATTTTCCAAAGTATTATTTATTGTTTGTTATTTGTTCAGTAAAAATGAGTGTGGTTCAGTCTTCGCTAAGCTTAGCACGGCATAATAGTGTTAAAACGCTAAGTTAATAGGTTTAACGTTTTTGTTTAAACAATTTATTAACTCTTTATTGCACCGAGTGCTATATAAATAGTGTACAAGCACTGGAGATTACATATGTCACAACTTACTCTAAATCAAAGACTCGCTACTTTGCAGCCGCAGGTAGATTTAAATTTGTTTGAAAGCAGCCTAGATTACCGCAATAAAATTTTGTGCCTTCTTGCTGAGCAAGAACAAACACTTGCTACTATTAATAAAGAATTTGGCCAGCAATCTAATAGCTTTGGTTCTGAAAAACGCTTTGTTCTTGGCTATAACTAGCCTTTAAAAAACACACACAATACAATATTTAAGTAGCCTTACGTTTATTTTTAAGGCTACTTTTACCTCCAAATCGCATTTTTAGTAGCTAATTTGCGTTTAAATCCCGCTTAATACCGATAAACTTTATTGTATAAACGCCAAAATTTGATAAGTTAACTGGGTTTTCGACTCGAAAAGCCTATTTCGGCTCATCTTTTTATGGAGTTATTATGCGTAAAACACTGATCGCCACTACTATTGCTAGTGCCCTAATCCTATCTGCTTGTTCATCTAACGAAACTCAGAACACAGCTAAAGAGAGCGCAGCACAAGTGCAAGATATGAACGCAAACAATGTATTATTCAAACCAAGCCCATTACAATACATGGCACCAGAGTTTGATAAGTTTGGTACAAAAGACTACGAAGCAGGCTTTGATGCAGGTATTGCTCAGCACACTGCGCAAGTTCAAGCAATTGCAAACAACCCAGAACCAGCAACATTTGAAAACACACTTGTTGAGATGGAAAAATCTGGTGAGTTGTTAAACCGCGTATCTGCTGCTTTTTACAACCTATCGGGTTTAATTTCAGATGACGAATACCAACGTATAAGCAAAAAAATGGCGCCGGTATTATCTGCTCACTCTGATGACATTTACCTAAATGGTGCGTTATTTAAGCGTGTACAAACTATTTACGACAATAAAGATGCGCTTAACGCTGAAGATCAACGCTTAGTTGATTTCTACTACAAGCAATTTGTAAAAGCCGGTGCTAAGTTAAGCGATGCTGAAAAAGCAAAAATGCGTGAAATAAACGCTCAGCTTGCAGAGCTATCTACTGCGTTCTCTCAAAACATTTTAAAATCGTTTAAAGAAGACGTTATTGTTGTTACAGACAAATCTAAACTTGCTGGCCTATCTGAAGGTGAAATTGCAGGCCTTGCAGCCGCAGCTAAAAAAGCAGGCAAAGACGGCTACATGATCACCCTGGTTAATACCACTCAGCAGCCTATCTTATCAAGCCTTGAAAACCGTGAGCTACGCGAGCAAATTTTTAAAGCCTCTACAAACCGTGCCGCTAAAACTAACGGCCCTATCATTATTGAAGAAACGAACCTGCGAGCACAAAAAGCAGAGCTGTTAGGCTTTAAAGATTGGGCATCGTATGTAATGACTTCGCGTATGGCACAAACAACCGATAACGTGTACGGTATTTTAGATGACCTTGCACCAAAAGCTGTTGAAAAAGCCAAAGCAGAAGCGGCCGCTATCCAAAAAGTAATTAATGATTCTGGGGAAAGCTTTGAGCTTAAGCCATGGGACTGGGCGTTTTACGCAGAAAAAGTACGTGCTGAAAAGTACGACCTAGATCCTGCGCTAGTTAAGCCTTACTTTGAAATGAACTCTGTGATCCATGATGGTTTATTCTTCGCAATGAACAAGCTTTACGGTATCACCTTTAAAGAGCGTAAAGACTTACCTGTTTACCACGAAGATGTAACAGCGTACGAAGTATTTAACGCAGACGGCAGCGCTATTGGTTTATTTTACATGGACCCATACGCACGTGAAGGTAAGCGTGGCGGTGCATGGATGAGTGCATACGTAAGCCAAAGCGGCTTAAAAGGCACTAAACCGGTTATTTACAACGCACAAAACATTCCAAAACCAGCTGAAGGTGAGCCAACGCTAATGACCTTCGACGAAGTATCGACTATGTTCCATGAATTTGGTCATGCTGCGCACGGTTTATTCTCAAATGTTAAATACCCAAGCCTAGCGGGTACTGCTACAGCACGTGACTTTGTTGAATTTCCTTCACAGGCACACGAAGACTGGATGATTGAACCTACCGTACTTGCTAACTACGCTAAGCATTACAAAACGGGTGAGCCAATTCCACAAGCATTACTTGATAAAGTATTAGCATCGCAAAAATTCAACCAAGGCTTTGGTACTACTGAATACTTAGCAGCTGCTTTACTTGATATGGAATGGCATTCATTTGGTTCTGATAAAAAAATCAGTGATGTTCAAAAGTTTGAAAGCGATGCGCTAAAAGCACACGGTATTGATTACTACCCAGTGCCACCGCGTTATAAATCAAACTACTTTAGCCATACTTTTGCCGGTGGTTACTCAGCAGGTTACTACGCCTACCTATGGACTGAAGTATTTGCAGCCGATGCGTTTGCACATATGGAAAATAACGGTGGCCTAACCCGTGAAAACGGTGACAAGTTCCGTGAAGAAATCCTATCAAAAGGTAACAGCCGCGACTTAATGCAAAGCTACATTGAGTTTAGAGGCCAAAAACCAACGACAGACGCACTTCTTAAGCGCCGTGGTTTAGTTGATTAATAACCTCGTTTATTAATTTTAACCTTATAAAAGCCCGCTTGCGGGCTTTTATTGTTTATAACAGATAAACTAGCCACACTATAAATTATAAAAAACGACAATTATGGGCTATTTATTTGCAGTTACCCTACTTTGGGCTTTTTCATTTAGTTTAATTGGTGTGTACCTAGCAGGCCAAGTTGATGCGTGGTTTAGCGTATTAATACGAGTTGCATTAGCCACATTGGTTTTTTTACCCTTTTTAAAACCTAAACTTACCTCAAAACCACTCGCAATTAAGCTAATGCTGATAGGCGCTGTGCAACTGGGTGTTATGTACAGCTTTTACTATCACTCCTTTTTATTTTTAAGCGTACCCGAAGTGTTGCTCTTTACCGTTATGACGCCGCTTTATATAACGCTTTTAAACGATGCACTTAATAAGCATTTTAACCCTCGCTTTTTTACAGTTGCGCTTATTGCCGTACTGGGCGCGGTAGCTATTCGCTGGGAAAGCCTCAATAGTCATTTCATCATCGGTTTATTACTGGTTCAAGGTGCCAATATTAGTTTTGCCACCGGACAAGTAACTTATAAACGTTTAATGGCCACTAATCAGTTGGATGACAAAACCGTATTTGGTTGGTTTTTTATTGGCGCCTTAGTAGTGGCAAGTGCTTGCTACGCTTTATTTGGCAATACAAGCAAATTACCGAGTACACCTACCCAGTGGGGTATTTTAATATATTTAGGTATTGTAGCCTCGGGCCTTGGTTACTTTTTATGGAACAAAGGGGCAACAAAAGTAAATGTGGGAGCATTAGCCGTTATGAACAACGTGCTTATTCCTGCCGGTATTATTGTTAACGTGCTTATATGGAATAAAAATGCCGACATTATGCGCTTAAGTATGGGGGGTGCAATTATGTTAGCGGCACTGGTAATTAATCAAATAGGGACAAATAAACAGAACGTCACATCCTTGTAGTTAATTTGTCATTGAATGCGATTAGGGTTGAATAAAATAACGTTAAGGAACAAACATGAAACATCTCACCCTAATAACAAGCTCAGTAATACTTGCACTACTGAGCGGCTGCGACGACGATGTCGAAGTTGTAGAAAAAGACGTAGTCGTTACCAATACCACCGTTGAGGTTGTTGAAGTACCGACGCCTGTAATTGTTGAAGTTGCAAAAGGCGAGGCGCCTGATATTCAATTAGGTACTCGTGCCGACTACCTTATTAACGATATGGCACAGAGCGATTTAAAAACAAAATTAGAATCGTGTACAGATGGGCCATTTTACCGTACAGATTTTTCTATTGGGCATCGTGGTGCGCCAATGCAATACCCTGAGCATACCAAGGAGTCTTATATAGCTGCGGCGCGTATGGGTGCAGGTATTGTCGAGTGCGATGTAACCTTTACCAGCGACAAAGAGCTCGTGTGTCGCCACTCTCAGTGCGATTTGCACACCACCACCAATATATTAGCCATTGATGAACTTGCCGCTAAATGCAGTGTGCCTTTTACTCCAGCTAACGCGGCCAGTGGCACGCCTGCCACCGCTAAATGCTGCACAAGCGATATCAGCCTGAGCGAATTTTTAACGCTTGAAGGTAAAATGGATGGCGCCAACACCCAAGCCACTACTGTTGGTGAATATATGCAGGGCACGCCCAGCTGGCGCACCGATTTATACGCCACAAGTGGAACATTAGTAACTCATAAACAAAGTATTGAGTTATTTAAAAGCTTGGGTGTAAAAATGACCCCAGAGCTAAAATCGCCGCAAGTGAGCATGCCTTTTGAGGGAATGACACAACAGCAATACGCGCAAAAAATGCTTGATGAGTACACGCAATTGGACGTACCAAGCAGTGATGTGTACCCGCAATCGTTTAATCTTGATGATGTGAAATATTGGATAAATAACAACCCCGACTTTGCAAATCAAAGCGTATATTTAGATGGCCGTGACAGCGAAGCGGGCTTTGATCCAAGTAACCCTGCAACATGGCAACCAAGTATGGAAGAGCTAGTAGCCGATGGCGTTAAAATATTAGCGCCCCCTATTTGGATGATGCTCACCATAGACAACGAAAGTAATATTGTCCCCTCACAATACGCCATTGACGCAAAAGCTGCAGGGCTTGAACTGATAGCATGGAGCCTTGAGCGCTCGGGGCCTCTTAACGAGGGCGGTGGCTACTACTATCAATCAATCGCCGATGTTATCGATAACGATGGCGACATGATGACGGTGGTTGATGTACTCGCGCAGGATGTTGGGGTTATGGGTATATTTTCGGATTGGCCCGCGACCGTAAGCTACTACGCAAGTTGTAATAAAATGCCTGCAAGCATTTAAAAAACCAGTATCAGTGGTCGTTTATTTTTTTGCGCTCAGTTACCATAACCTTATTAATTATTTAACTGAGCGCTTTTATGATAATCCAACACCATAATACCGACCTACCCACCCCAACAGGCTTAATGCGTACTACCGTTTACCGCCCACAAGCAGCTGGCCAATATCCAAGTATTATTTTTTACTCTGAAATTTTTCAGCAAACCGCACCTATTGCGCGCAGCGCTGCTATTTTAGCGAGCCATGGTTTTGTTGTGTTAGTGCCTGAGGTATTTCATGAGCTAAACCCGATTGGTACTGTACTTGCGTACGATGACGCGGGTAAAGATAAAGGCAATGCCGATAAATGGCAAAAGCCACTTGAGCACCACGACAGCGACACACAAGCACTCATCGACTTTGTACAAAGCCAAGATTACTGCACTGGCACAGTGGGCGCCATGGGTGTGTGCATTGGTGGGCATTTAGCTTACAGAGCCGCATTAAACCCACACATAAAAGCTGCATTTTGTTTATACGCCACCGATATTCATAGTGATACCTTAACTGCTAATGCAGGTAACAATTCGTTTGAACGCATGGCTGATATTCAAGGTGAAATACACTTTATTTGGGGTAAGCAAGACCCACATGTACCGCAACAAGGCCGAAGTAAAATTTACCAGCAATGTGTAGCCACGGGTATTAATTACCACTGGCAAGAAGTAAACGCACAGCATGCGTTTATGCGTGATGAGGGCGAGCGTTACGATGCCGCGCTTGCAATTACTATGTACCAGCAAGCGGTTGCATTATTTAATCGTACTTTGTAATTAAGTGCGGTTTTACGTGCTTTTTAGCATGCCCAGTGCAGTATGCTGTTTAACAAAATAGGCTTTTAAATAATCAATAAACAACCTGAGCTTTTTGGAGCCTGCCGCCCCAGGTGGAAACACGCCATAAAGCTCAATATCTTTTGTTTTATAATCATCGAGTATTATTTCTAACAGCCCTGCTTGCACTTTAGGCCACGCATCATACAACGGAATGCGCCCAAGCCCGTGCCCAGCCTCTACAAACGCGGTACGCGCAGCGGCATTATTGGTGCTTATGCCGCCTTGTAGTATTACATCGTATTTTTTGCCCTCTTTGCTAAGGGTTAATGTTTTACTGCTAAGTTGGTACACCACCCATTTATGTAAGGCTAATTCAGCTGGCGTTTTAGGTTTGCCAAAGTGTTCAAAATACTCAGCTGAGCCACAAATACAGGTACTCATGGTGGTTAGTTTAGTGGCTTGTAAGTTTGAGTCACTTAAAGCGACCCCACGAATAGCAATATCAAAGCCGTTTTTTATAATATCAACCACATCATCGGTTAGTTGCAGGTCTATTTCAATTTTGGGGTATTGGCGTTTAAACGTATTAATTGCCGGCACAATTAGTTGCATGCCTACATTAACAGGGCAGCTAATTTTTAATACTCCTTGTGGCTCACTTTTAATGTTTTCTATTTGCTGATTAGCTGCGTTTGCTTGTTCTGTGATCACTCTACAGCGCTCATAATACGCAATGCCCGCCTCAGTTAAAGCCATAGTGCGGGTTGAGCGATTTAGCAGCGTAACTTCTAATTGCGTTTCTAATTTTTTAAGGTGATAACTTACCACCGCACGCGTTAACCCCAACTGCTTTGCAGCCGCGGTTAAACTGCCCTGCTCGACAATTTGCGCAAATACCACCATGCTTTTAAGTTGCTCAAACGACACTTTCATCACAAACCCACCAATGATTATTCAACCCAATAATTGTATCAATAATTAAACCAATAAAGTTAAATTTATCATCGTTGTTTAAATCCTTTTAAGTGCATATAGTTATTACAGCACCTTGGTTAACACCAAGCTTTAATTTACTCACTAATCGAAGGAATATTGTTATGGCTAAAAAAATACTTATGGTACTTACCTCACATTCAGAGCTTGGCAACACAGGCGAAAAAACAGGTTTTTGGGTAGAAGAATTTGCAGCACCTTACTATGCATTTGTTGATGCTGGTGCAGAGGTAACACTTGCATCCCCTGCGGGTGGCCAACCGCCAATTGACCCAACCAGCACGCTTTCTGACTTTGAAACCGATGCAACAAAGCGCTATGATAACGACAGCGCAGCACAAACACTTATGGCAAACACCAAAGTATTAAGTGAAGTAAACGCCAGCGACTTTGACGCGGTATTTTACCCAGGCGGCCACGGCCCACTATGGGATTTAGTAGATAACAGCGATTCAATCTCACTTATTGAAAAGTTTGTAAAAGAGCAAAAGCCAGTAGCGGCTGTTTGCCACGCAAGTGCCGCTTTTTTAAATGTTAAAGATGCACAGGGCAATGCGCTCGTAGCCGGTAAAAAAGTAACAGGCTTTACTAACTCAGAAGAAGCCGCCGTGCAATTAACAGACGTAGTGCCATTTTTAGTTGAAGATGAACTCATTAAAAAAGGCGGCGATTATCAAAAAACCGACGACTGGGGCGTATTAGCGCTCGAAGATGGTTTAGTGATTACAGGCCAAAACCCAGCAAGTTCAGAGCTTGCTGCGAAAAAACTATTAACTAAACTAGGTTAAAATAACCCCTGTGCGCGGCGTATAACGCCGCGCTTATTAAATCGCTTTTAATAGCGAAAACATACTCCTATACTGGTACAAAACAATCCTACTAAAGCGTTTATATGCCAACTACCCCATCATCATCTTCACTGATAACCAGTACTCGATTTGCAATATTTAGCGTAGTTTTTATATGCCTAATACTACAAGTGATCAATAGTTTACCTGGCATTACGCTTAATGGTTTAGGTATTTACCCTCGCAGCGTTCAAGGGTTAATCGGTATTTTATGCGCCCCATTTTTACATGGCAGCTGGTGGCACTTTGCTAGCAACATGTTGCCTTTTGCTGTACTTAGCTGGCTAATTTGCCAATACAGTGTAAAACGCTTTTATACCGTGTTTATATTTACTGCGTTAATTGGCGGGCTATTAGTGTGGGCCTTTGGTCGAAGTAGTTTTCATGTTGGATTAAGCGGCGTTATTTATGGTTTATGGGGATTTATACTGTGCTATGGCGTGGTTAGGCGCTCGTTTAAGTCTATTGTTATTGCCCTAGTAGTGGCAGTGCTTTACAGCGGATTTATTTGGGGCGTGCTACCACAACGCTTTCATGTCTCGTTCGAAAGCCACCTTTTTGGAGCGTTAAGTGGGTTCTTTTTAGGGTATAAACCTGCCAAAGCAGATAAATTAAAAGCACGATAATTTTTTCATTGCCTTTAATTAATTTTTTACGCCCCCAGCTTGTTATCTATGAGTATATAAATTAATTACATTTTTAAATTGAGGTTATTTATGAGTAATGAACACGAATACACGCCGCCTAAAGTTTGGACGTGGGACAGCGAAAGTGGTGGTAAATTTGCTAATATTAACCGCTCTATTGCCGGCGCCACTCATGACAAAACCTTAGACATTGGCAAGCATGCGTTTCAACTTTATTCATTAGCCACGCCTAATGGCCAAAAAGCGACCATTATGTTTGAAGAGTTATTAGAGCTTGGCCTAACCGATGCCGACTACGATGCCTATTTAATTAACATTGGCGAAGGCGACCAATTTGGCTCAGACTTTGTTGATATTAATCCAAACTCTAAAATTCCTGCGCTAATGGATCACTCTACCACGCCACCAACACGCATTTTTGAGTCAGGTTCAATTTTACAATACTTGGCAGAAAAATTTGATGTGCTAATCCCAAAAGATTTTAAAGCCAAGACCGAGTGCCGCAATTGGCTATTTTGGCAAATGGGGTCAGCGCCTTATTTAGGTGGCGGATTTGGTCATTTTTATAGCTACGCACCAACAAAAATGCAATACCCAATAGACCGTTTTACTATGGAAACTAAACGCCAGCTCGATGTATTAAATCGCCACTTAAGTGAAAACGAATACATGGCGGGTAGTGAATATTCTATTGCCGACATTGCCATTTGGCCTTGGTATGGCTCGTTGGTGCTTGGAAAATTATACGACGCCGCTGAGTTTTTAGATGTTGCCTCTTACACTCATGTAATGCGCTGGGCAGAGCAAATAGCAAAGCGCCCCGCTGTTAAACGTGGTCAACGTGTTAATCGCACCTGGGGCCCTGAAGAAGAGCAACTTAGCGAACGACATAACGCCAGCGACTTTTAATCTAACAGCCCATAACAAGACATTGTGTTATGGGCATTTTTTTATTTAAATCTGCATTTTCCCTGTCATTAAACTATATTTATTATTGTGTTTTTATAAAATGTAACCTGCTTTACCCGCATTACTTTTCATAAGGCTTTAATGAGTGCAATATAAAAATTTAAATAGTGATGAACGCAGAGAAGCCGTAAAACTTTTATATTCTAATGCTTTATCTGGCATTGGTGTTTCGGCGTTAGTTAGCTTTGTACTTGTATTTGCATTTGACCTAACGGATGAGAGAACAAATCAAGAAAAAATAATTTGGCTTTTTTTCATGCTGGTTGTTTTAGCAGCAAGGCTAATGGATGTTATTTACTTTAACTACACCAAAGAAGTTAACCAGCCTTTTAATGCAAATAGCTTTTTAAAACGCTTTTCGGTGGGGTGTATAGCGACCGCGATTTCGTGGTCATGTTACGCACTGTGGTTTCATAAAAGCTCATCCACCGTTGAAATTACCACCACAATAGCTATTTTGTCGGCATTTGCTGGTGGCTCAGCCAATTTGCTCTCGGGTAGTCGCTTTACCTCGGTGTGTTACAGCATTATTTTATTAATGCCTTACTCTGTAGTACTAACCTTATCTGATGACTATTACCACTATGTATTAGGCTTTTTGGGCATTACTTTTTCGGCAATTATGGTCGCCTCTTCTTATAAGTCGGCCACATTTACCCAAACAGCCATAAAATTACGAAATCAAAACCGCGAACTACTTAACGAGATGGAAAGCAAAGTAGAAACACGCACAGAAGAAATTTACCGTTTATCAAATACTGACCCGCTAACAAGCTTGTTAAACCGCACCGCTTTTTTAAAAGTGGCAAATAAACAACTGGCAGATCACCCCGAGGAAAAACTCGCTTTACTTTTTGTAGACCTAGATGGCTTTAAGCAAATTAATGACTCTATGGGTCATAAAGTTGGCGACCAAGTACTTAAAGAAATAGCCGAGCGACTCACTAACGTTTGCACCCGCCACTTATACAAATGCCGCTGGGGCGGAGATGAATTTTTAATTTTAACAACCTATGAGGATGAACAAGACTTATTTGGTTTTGCCAAAAAGGTTATTAAAAGCATTCGTGCCGAGCATGAACGATATAAATACCAAAGCTGGGTATCTGCCACTATTGGCATAGCGTTATTTCCTGAGCATGAGGGCGATTTAAGTGCGTTAATTCGTTCAGCAGATTTAGCTATGTACCATCAAAAACGTATTGCCAAAGGCTGCGTAAATATTTACAACAATGACTTAAAGCGCCAACAAGAACGCGAACAATTGCTCAGTAAACGCTTAGCAAGTGCAATAAAAGACAACGGCTTGCGGTTAGTGTTTCAGCCTATTGTGGATAGCCAAACAGCGAAGGTGACCTCGTTTGAGTCACTTTTACGCTGGCAATTAAATAACGAAGCGATATTTCCTGATGAATTTATTGCCATTGCCGAGCAATACAACCTCATAACCGAACTTGGCTTATGGGTTATTGAGCAAGCGTGTGTGCAAGCTTGCACGTTTAAAAACGTACAACCCCCTATTGCTGTGAGCGTTAATGTATCTGTAATACAACTTCAAGACCCTGATTTTGTCACTAAGGTTGTAAATATCGTTGATCAATACGGTGTAAAGCCAGAAAACCTACACCTTGAAATCACTGAATCTGTGTTTGCTGAAGATAAGCTCACCTTTTTAGCAGCAGTAAAAGAGCTTCAAAAACAAGGATTTTGTATTTCTATTGACGACTTTGGTACTGGGTACTCATCCTTGTCGAGCATGTTAGATATTGGTGTAGACATAGTAAAAATAGATAAAAGTTTCATTCAAAATATGGATAAGCGAGGCTTAAGTATAATTCATGCGATTGTGCAAATGGCCTCAACACTTGATTTTATAGTAGTTGCCGAAGGTGTAGAAACCCTAGAGCAAGCCAACATGCTAAAAGAAATTGGCGTGTCTCACCTACAAGGTTACTACTTTTCTAAACCTATGGAACAACACTTTGTAGATTCGTACCTCAAAGAGCAAAACAAATTGTGTAGCTAGCAGTATGAAAAAACTCACTAAAGAGCAAGTCTATAAACGCCTTAACAACGATGAAGACGCACGCGCCTGTAAAGACATAAACGAAGATGACTGCAAAGAGGTGGCCGGTAATTTTATTCTTTTATTAACAAGCCAGCTTTTTAGTAAATTTGCCGATGCCCTCCTCAACCCTAAAGTCACTCTGCCTTGGTTAATGCAAAGCTTAAACGTGCCAAGCGCGTTTATAGCGTGGCTGGTGCCTATAAGAGAATCTGGCTCTTTATTACCACAATTAGCGATAGCCAATATTATCCGTAAACTCTCTGTAAGAAAGTGGGTATGGGTTTGCGGTGCATTTGCCCAAGCTTTATGTATTGGCGCTATGGTTGGTGTTTCATTTGTGTTAGAAGGCACTCAGGCTGGCTATGCAATTTTAGCTCTGCTGGTGCTCTTTAGCCTCGCCCGCGGGTTTAATTCTATTGCCGCTAAAGATGTATTAGGTAAAGTTATTCCTAAAAAGAAGCGGGGCAATATTAGTGGCCTGGCGGCAAGTATTGCCGGCTTTGCAACACTCACTTTTGGTTTAATGATGTGGTTTTTTTCGGGGCAAAAAGAGCAAAATACGGTATTAATTGCGCTGTGTTTAGGCGCTGTTTTGTGGGTTGTTGCTGCACTTTTTTATAGCCGCATAAACGAATACAAAGGGGCGACACAAGGCGGTAGAAATGGCTTTTTAAATGCGCTAAGTAAATTAAAGCTGCTTTATCAAGATAAACAATTTGCACACTTTGTAATTACCCGCGCCTTTTTACTTTGCTCAGCCCTAAGCGCGCCTTTTTATATTATTTTAGCAAGCTCTCAGCAGTTTGAATTTTCATTATTGGCAGTATTTTTAGCCGTGTCTGGCTTAGCAAGTTTAATTTCTGGGCCAATATGGGGAAGACTCAGCGATTTTTCTAGCCAAAAGGTGCTTGTGATCAGTGCGTTACTTGTCACCATAAACGGCGTGAGCGTGTTTGTAATAGCCACATGGTATAGCCAGCTGTTTGAATATGCTTGGGTAATACCTGGTTTTTATTTTTTGCTTTGCATTGCTCATCAAGGCGTACGGCTCGGGCGTAAAACCTATTTAGTGGATATGGCACAAGGCAATAAACGCACTGATTACGTGTCGGTTAGTAATACTGTAATAGGCATTTTGCTTTTAATGTTAGGCAGTATAGGGCTTATAGAAGCATTTTTATCAACCGCACAGCTTATTTTGTTGTATAGCCTGCTCGGTTTGTTAGGTGCTATTAGCGCGATTTTTTTGCCTCAAGCGGAGTAATACCAATGCACAATAATACGTGTTCAATTAAGCGAATTGGTATATTAAAAAAGCCCAACAAAATAATTGCCGGGCTTTGGACTTAAGACCTAA
The DNA here is from genome assembly GCF_025942345.1 of Pseudoalteromonas sp. A3. NCBI lineage: Bacteria > Pseudomonadati > Pseudomonadota > Gammaproteobacteria > Alteromonadales > Pseudoalteromonadaceae > Pseudoalteromonas > Pseudoalteromonas sp. A3. Next base: position 180,876 of record NZ_JAPCKL010000005.1, on the reverse strand, counting down.
GGATAAACAGTCAGCTTTACCTCAAGTTATAACACCTAAGCAGTTACATTTAGCAGTGAATCGCCTTCACTTAAACCAAATTTTTCTTGTACCGATGAAAGAATTGATTCTTTATCTTCATCAGATAGCTGGCTTGAATACTCAGTTAATAACTCATCTAAGTAGCTAACCACTTCGTCAGTATCAACAGATTCTAGCGAGTTTTGCGGCGGCGGTGGCGGGCGCTGCCCTTCAGGGCGTCCTGCATCGCCAATACTTTTAGCGTCAAAATCAAGTTCGCTCATTAAATCAGCCAACTCTTTTGTCGGCGAGATCCCCTGCTCTTCAAATGCGGCTTGAATACTTTGCGCATCTTCCGTACTTAGGTTTTGTGCATCAAATTCTGCAAGTGTTTCTTTAACAAACTCAGTTTGCTCTGAAGTTAAAGCGCTTACTTGGCTAGATTGTTGAGTCATAAAACTCGCTGAGCTACCAATACTGTTGATCATATTTTTCTCCCTTAACGTGCGCGGCGTGGTGGCTTGTGTTCACTTAATTCTTGTTCGCTAATTTCGCCATTCCCATCGGCATCTATTTCGTCAAAAATAGTTTGCGCATCGCCTTGCGGTGGCGCACTTTCGCTAAATTCTGCAAGGCTAATCACACCGTCGCCATCTGCATCTATGCTTGAAAAGTCAGGTTTAGGTGGTGGGTTATCACCGCCTCTGGCTGCAACATTGGCTGAAAAAGCCATTGATAATAATGCAGCAACGGCAAAAGTAGAAAAATGCTTCATCGTGGTCACCTTGGGTTAAATATTAATAAAGGGTATGAATATAAAGTACGCTTAAAAAACGCAAACATTGTGCAAACAATAAGGAAATAAAAATAAATCCGATTTTTATCATGTTATTTTTACCTTATTCGGTATTTCGGTTATTGTGATAACTAATTACTTAAAACCACTTTCAACACCTGTTTTGAGAGCTAACATACTAAGGACTTATTAACATACATGTTTAATCTTCCAATTTTTCTAGTTGTATCGCAGTGAAAATACCTAAACGCCTCCAGCCACTCGTTGATGATGGCCTAATTGATGAAGTGATAAGCCGCTTAATGAGCGGTAAAGAAGCGGATGTATTTGTGGTACGCAGCGGTGGCGAAATTCGCTGTGCTAAAGTCTACAAAGATGCCGTTAAACGCAGCTTTAAAAAGGCAGCTCAGTATCAAGAAGGCCGAAAAGTAAGAGGCGGACGCCAAGCCCGCGCCATGGGTAAACGCTCAAGTTATGGTCGACAACTAGAAGAAGAAATTTGGCAAAATGCAGAAGTAGACGCGCTTTCACGTTTATCACGCGCTGGCGTCAGAGTTCCTGATACTTATTACTGTATTGATGGTGTGTTGTTAATGGAGCTTGTGTGCGATGAAGACGGAGATGTTGCTCCACAGTTAGGGCATGTGACCCTTACACAGCAAGACGCTATTGAGCAGTACAGTATGATGGTTCATTATATTAAATTAATGCTGTGCGCTGGTATTATCCACGGTGACTTATCAGAATTTAACGTACTTGTTGATAGTAAAGGGCCTGTAATTATTGACCTTCCGCAAGCTGTAAACGCCGCAGCCAATAACAGTGCGCAAGCAATGTTTACGCGCGATGTAAACAACATACGTCGTTATTATGCGCAGTTTGCACCTAGCCTATTAAACACTCATTACGCTAAAGAAATGTGGGCACTGTTTGAAGAGGCCAGCTTAACGCCAAACACTGTGCTCAGCGGAGAATTTGAAGACAGTAACGAATCTGCAGACGTAGATGCGGTACTCGATGAAATACAAGCGGCCGAATACGAAGAGTTCGACCGTTTAGAGCGTATTAAAAACGCTGACGATGAGTAAAACTGCGCTCACGTTTAGCTATTGAGGGTGAACAAACCGATAGCCCACACCGTAAACCGACTGAATAACGCTGTCGGTTTGCGTTACTTCATCAAGCTTTTTACGTAACTTTTTTATGTGGCTGTCTATAGTGCGGTGGCTAACTATACGTTGGTCTGCGTACATGGTGTCCATTAAGCTATCGCGTGAATAAATTCTGTTAGGGTTTGAATACAAAGGCTTAAATAACTGAAATTCAAAATTAGTAAGTTCTATACTGCTATTTTTATAATTTACACTGTAAGTACTTTCGTCCAGTGTCATGGCATTATTTACCGGCTCTTTTGTGGTATTAACACGCCTTAAAATTGCTTTTACTCGCGCCACCAGCTCAGCATAACTAAACGGTTTACAAATATAGTCATCGGCGCCCAGTTCAAGTCCGAGTAACCGGTCAATCTCCTCCACCTTTGCCGAAACCATAATAATGGGCACATTAGAAAACTTTCTTATCGCTTTGCACAGCTCTATACCGCTTTGCCCTGGCAACATAATATCTAATAAAATAACACTTGGCTTATTACTTTCAAGCCAGCTAAGTACTTCATCACCATGATGAATAAGGTGCGTTTGATAATGATGACTTGTTAAAAAGTCGCTCATTAAATTGGCAAGTTTTATTTCATCTTCAACAATGAGTATTTGCTCACTCATACTTATCCTCTACTGAACTAATAAGGGTAATTTAATAACAATGCCAAGCCCGCCAATACTGGCTTTTTCGGCTGATATTTCGCCATTATGACCTTTAACAATATGCTGACAAATAGACAAACCTAAACCAGAGCCACCCTCTTGGCGATTGCGAGAGCTGTCTACACGGTATAAATATTCAAACAAGTGCGATAAATGCGTTTGCTCAACGCCTATCCCGTTGTCCTCTATTATAAGCTCTAAATAGGCTTGGCCTTTAATATTTACGTTATTGGCACTTAAAGAAATAGTTGAGCACTGGGCGTAATGCACCGCATTCATTAATATATTATCTAGCAATTGCAGTATACGTGTTTTATCTGCGTTTACTGTGGTGTTGTTAGCACTATTAAGAAGGTAAAAATTAATAGCGTGCTGCTCAAAAATAACGTGATACTTTTGCTCTATGGAGTTAAGTAAAAAGCCTACGTCGGTAGGTTGCATGGTGTAATGCATGCCGCCTAGTTCTGCGCTGTTTAACATGTGCAGGTCGTCAATCAAGCGTTTTAAATGCAGCGCTTCATCGTTAGCAGAACTAATATTTTTATTATTTGGTTCACGTATCCCAAGCAACATAGCTTCGAGCTCACCGAGTAAAATGCTCATTGGCGTTCTTAGTTCATGAGAAATATTAGCTAACCAGCGTTTACGTACTTGCTCATCTTTAGCGAGCGTAAAGGCCAAAGTGTTAAAATCTTCACTAAGCTGGCCCAGCTCGTCTTTTCTATCTAATAAAAGTTTGGTGCTGTACTGCCCTTTGGTTAGCTTATGCATACCACTGGCTATTTGCTTTACAGGGCCAACTAAATGCCTTGCCAGTAAAAAAGACAACATTAAGGTAAGTAGCCCTGCGGTTAACGCAATAAGCCATAAATAGTTAGTTTGTTGCTTTAAAAAATCCAGCTCGTACCCATCTGCTAGGCTTTTTCTTTTTGAAACAGCAAGGTAAGCAATTGTTTTACCTTCAAGCTCTATGGGCGTTTTAATGTACTTTAAATCCTCAAATAATTTACCAAAAATACGCTGCTGGTTTTCATCCAGTAGTGCATAGTGCGCGGCATGCTCGGGCGGTGGACGTCGATCTCGTTGCTCCATATGCTGTGGGGGTCTGGGTCTGCGTTCGCCGCGAATTTCTGGGCGCTGTGGCATATCGCGTAAACTAGGTAAAAACTGGCTTGATTGCAATTGCGATTCAACCAACCTTAAAAAGCGCTGATCGTTACCTATAATTTTATCCCACGAGGGAGTTTGCGCGTATTTATTAGCCAGCTGTACCGCTAATGGCTCTAATGCTTTTACTTCTTTGGCGTTTACAAAATCAATAATACCTTGGCCAATACTGTACTGAATAAGCACAACTAGCCCCGCAATAATGCTAAAGGTGAAGCTAAATAATATTAAAAAAAGTTTGTTATGAATTTTCATTTATTTTTTATAAACCTGACTCTAAAAGCATTTGAGCTGTTATTTATTGCGTATTTTTTACTGCTAAAACGTATTTTTAAAAGCTCTAAGCACTTTTAAGAATAGCCTGTAATAACAATTGTATTAATTGCATGTTCTATTATAGCGACTTATAAATAGCGCCTTTAATAACAACGTATAACGTTAACAAGTAAAAGTGCAAACAATGTGCATTATAAAAAAATTACGCTCAAAAAAGGCGACCTAAGTCGCCTTTGTTATTAATCGTTTTTTAAATGCTTATCAAAAAAATCGAGAAACGCTTGTAACGTTTTAATTCTATGCGGCTGATAGGACAAGTAATGATCGCCATCTTCTAGCTCAATGTAAGTAACATCTTTATCTTCGTCATCTAGTTCATCTTCCATTTCTCTACTATGGTAAATAGGGACAACACTGTCGTCGCTACCATGCACAAGTAAAACAGGTTTGTTGATTGATTTAGCAAAATTGACCGGCGAATTGGCCTCTAACTTATCGCTATTTGTTCCAAACTGTTTTCGTACTATGTCTTTGTTTGTAAAGTGGCGGGCTTTACTCACAATATGCTCAAGGTCAGTTACCCCTGCAAAACTTGCCGCACATTTAAATGTTTCAGGGTGTTTAATAACAGCCATTAAGGCGGCATACCCACCGTAGCTTGCGCCACCAATACAAATTTTATCAGCCTGAGCAATCCCTTGGTCTATTAACCAGTTAGCTCCATCTTGTAAGTCATCTTGCATGGCTAAACCAAAACCTTGGATCGACTGCATTAAAAAGTCATAACCATAACCGCTTGAGCCACGAAAGTTAGGCTGTAACACGGCATAACCATTATATGCCAGTAGCGCAGTCCAATAGTCAAAGCCTGCATAGTCTCGCGCCATAGGCCCACCATGTGGAAATATAATAGTGGGTAACTTATCGCCTTTCTCATAGCCAACAGGCAGCGTTAAGTAGCCTTCTATAATAAGCCCGTCACGTGCTTTATAGCTGATGTGCTCTTTACCGGCGTATACGCTTTCGTTAATGTGTGGGTAAACGTCTGCAAAAAATGTTAAATCACCTCGCTTTCTGTCACCTAACATGTAGGCGCCTGATGTTTTATCTGAGCTGACATACAGTACATATTTTTGCTGATCGTCGCTGGTGCTAACAATATCCATTTCAAATGAATCTTTAGGTAGTGATGCTCGTAAAGAGCGATGTAGCTTGTCTAAGTCTTCATCCCAATACGCAATACCATCTTCTAAATGCGAATGCGTAAAGCCTGCCACTTCGCCAGTTTTACGGGAGTAAAAAATATCGCCATCGACATCGTACTTGTCGTCGCTAAAAATGAGCTCACGTTTGTTAGTTGATAGATTAAGCTTAAATAATGCATCACGCCCTTCATGTAGCGCAGTGATGTATAAAAAGTTAGGGTCTTTATCAAAGCCAAGTATCGAAATGCTTTGCTCACTAAATACTTCGTAGCTAAATAGTGTTTGCCACGACTCATTTTGCTCGTTGTACAGCTCGTAAGTAAATTGTGTTTCATCCATTTTTTTAGCAATACGAACCTTGCCTTGTCTATCAGCAAACCAACTGGTTACATCTGCACGAGCACGTTGTATTTGTTTTTTGCGTAAGGTAGTTAGGTCAAGTTCATACACAGCTGGGGTATTGGCAATTTTAAAGTCGCCCTGCACGAGTATTTTATTTTCTTGCTCCGGTAAAAAGCTAATAATTCGGTCAGAAAACTGAGGCTGCTTTTCATCACGCGTGTTGTTTGCTCTAAACGCCAGTTTTATTCCTTTATCATCACTTAGATTATACGAATACATTAATGTAGACGCATACTTAACCCCACCAAATTGATATTTAATGTATCGTGCGCCCAATAACAAAACATCATTATTTGCCCAACTAAACCAGTCAAAAAATACAGTGTGGTTATCCGATTTAATAATCGGCTTGCCCTTGCCTGTTGTAAGGCTTTGCACCATTAAAACTAAATCGCCATCAAGGTTTCTAACATACGCAATGTTATTTCCATCTGGTGAGAGCCTAACTTGGCTTATGCTTTTTAAGCCTGCAAACGCTTCTATGGGTAGCTTTTTATCAGAGGCTGATAGGCAGCTAAAACTAAGTAGGGCAAATACTAAAGTGAGGTAAAGTTTAGACATTCAATATCCATTTTTTTTATAAGTAACGCTTAATGAGTTAACAGTAAGTGTATAAAGTTAATCTGTTATTTTACAATTGTGGCCGCTTTAGTACAAATTTATCTTTAGTAGAGCTAAAGTAGTCTCCACCCATTTTACCTACGCTGTTTAATCGCGTGGGATCTATATAGCCATTCACTAACACGTTATCGTCAATATAAATTCCCACCACGTTGAGTAGCATAACCTTGCCGCCACCTGGTTCGTCGCTTATCTGAATAACGTCTCTTAAGGTGCACTCGTATCTTACTTTAGCCGCTGCGGCGCCTGGAGATGTTACGTGTGTACTGGCGATTGTTTCAATATTTGCCGCCTCAAATTCACTCACATTATGTGGATAATTAGCGCAGCTTTGATTCATTTTCTCTACTAGCTCTTCACTAACAATATTAACCACGCAATTGTTAGTGGCTTGAAGGTTTAAAAGCGTGTCTTTATTGGCTTTGTCGCGTGGGTTTACTTGGGTCACGCTCAGCACTGGCGGGTTACAACTGGCCACTGTAAAAAAAGAGTACGGGGCAATATTAGCAATCCCCTCCTTACTAAGTGTGCTTACCCAAGCAATAGGACGCGGGCTAATACCCCCCACTAAATACGAGTAAACATTGTGCTGCGTGCTTTGCGTTAAATCTAAAAACATAATTTTCCTTTATGCGTCGTACTGCAAATCGTAAAAGCGCTTTATTGCGTACAGTATTTCATAACTGCAGCCACTTTTTTAAATATGCGCAAAAAAATAAACATAGTGTGGTTTAAACGCGATTTACGCCTTAGCGACCATCAACCACTTAAAAATGCATTTAGTGATGATTTACCCACGTTACTGCTATACAACTTTGAGCCACTAATGCTTGAGGATGCACATTATAATGCGCGCCATTGGCGTTTTGTTTATCAATCAATAGGCGAAATAAATCAGCAGCTAACTCGCTACAAAGCAACACTGTATATTTTTAACCAAAACATGCTGACACTGTTAAACACGCTTAATCAGACATACCAAATAGCAAACATATTTAGCCATCAAGAAATTGGCTTAAACAATACTTTTGAGCGCGATAAAGCCGTTGCTATATGGTGTAAAGCTAACAAAGTTAACTGGCTTGAGTCACAAACGGGCGGCGTTATTCGCGGCAAAAAAAACCGTAAAGACTGGAACTCACGCTGGCAACAAACAATGCAGGCCCCTATTGCTATTCCTAATTGGAAAAACATAAAAACCATTACACTTAATAACTACCAAACACCTAAATTGCCCGACAGCTACACGCAAAATGACGACAACTTTCAAGTAGGTGGGCCTTTAACTGCGCACACAATATTGCAAAGCTTTTTTGCTGAGCGCGGTAAGGGATATCAAAAAGGCATATCTAGCCCCAGCTTAAGCCGTATTCATTGCTCTAGGCTTTCGCCTTATTTAGCGTGGGGTAATATTAGCCTTAAACAGGTGTACCAAATGGCTATTGATGCATACCATGCAAAACACCCAAGCAAAAAAGGCTGGAAGCGTCCGCTTGCTGCATTTGTATCGCGTTTGCATTGGCACTGCCATTTTATGCAAAAATTTGAAAGTGAGAGTACGATGGAGTTTAAAGCGCTCAATGCGGGGTATCATCAGTTCCCATATAGAAACGATGACAACGTACAACACGATATTGAGCGCTGGGCACAAGGCCAAACGGGTATACCCATTATTGATGCCTGCATGCGCTGCTTAAAAACCACGGGCTATATTAATTTTAGAATGCGCGCTATGTTGGTTAGCTTCGTAACGCATCATTTAAATATAAGCTGGCAGCAGGCAAGCTTACCTTTGGCAAATTACTTTTTAGACTTTGAACCTGGCATTCATTACCCACAAATACAAATGCAGGCCTCAGTTACGGGTATTAACACCATTAGGCATTACAACCCAATTAAGCAATCTGAAGATCAAGACCCAACCGGCGCCTTTATTAAAAAATGGTGCCCCGAACTTGAAAAGCTGCCGATAGAATATTTACACGAGCCTTGGCAACAAACACCAATGGAAGCGCTGTTTAACGACTTTAAACTTGGTGAAGACTACCCCGAGCCAATGCTTGATTTAACTCAAGCCTCCAAACAAGCGCGCGAACGTTTATGGCAATATCGCGAGCGCGCCGATGTTAAACGTGCAATTCCTAACATATTAAAAAAGCATGTAGGGCTTACTCGTACACACAAAAACACCGCAAAAAGTAATTAATATGGCACATAAAAAAAGTCACTTACCACAAAAAATGTGCCCTGTTTGCAACAAGCCTTTTGCGTGGCGTAAAAAATGGCAGCGCGATTGGGATAACGTTATTTACTGCTCAGAGCGCTGTAAACGTAATAAAAAGTAAAAGGTATTAATCCTTTAAGCTATGCGTGAGCTGGCGTCTATTTTGCAATGGTATGAATAACTCGGCTTTTAAGGCTGTATTTAGGTGTTTTATGTAAATAGCACTTACTCAGCCTGAAAAGCTTACATGCAATGCAAGGAGAAGATGATGACGATTAAAAAAACGGCAAACTCAACTTGGTCAGGCGATATTAAAACAGGTAAAGGCAGTATTTCTACACAAAGCGGCGCACTTGATAAACAACCATTTGGTTTTAATACTCGCTTTGAAGACGAGCCTGGTTCTAACCCAGAAGAATTAGTGGGAGCTGCGCACAGTGCCTGCTTTAGTATGGCGCTTTCGCTTGCACTTGGCGATGCCGGTTTTAAAGCCGATAAAATTGATACTAAAGCCACCGTAAGCCTTGATGAGGTTGATGACGGCTTTGCAGTCACCCATATAGCGCTTGAAGTAAAAGCACGTATTAATGATATTGCTAACGAGCAATTTCAGGCATTGTGTGAGCAAACTAAAAAAAGCTGCCCTATTTCAAAGCTACTTAATACAGAAATCTCCCTAAACGCAACGCTCGACTCAACCGCATAAAACGTAATTTTTAAACCTTACGGTTTTACGCGTTAAGCCAGGTAACCTGTTACTTGGCTTAACACTCATCCCTAACCCTTTTTGAGTTATTTGAGTTTAATAACTCATTTAGCAGTGCTATACCCATCCCTAAAGCAGGCCAAACTACCCATAAATTATTTGGCGATGTAATTAAGTTTATCGCGGTCAAAAATACCAAAGCCACAAAGTAACGTTTTAAAATATCAAAAAATGCTGGTGTATTCATGTTTGCTCTCCTCTTAAAATGTAAGGTTATTATTGCCTTAATTTTAAAGCCTGAAAGGTGCCATTTGTCATCAGTTAATATGACATTAGTCATAAATTTATAGCGGCCCCTTCAAGCGCATCTCTACAAATATTTATACAAACATACAGTTACTTACAATTATTTAAATGTATTTTAAAGGGCATTTAATATAATACATTTTCTAGATACACCTATTTAATTATAAGAAAGGATACTTATGCGCTACTTAATACCACTCTCTTTGCTTGCACTTAGCTGTGCGCCGTCAGTAAACGCCGAACAATCAGCATCAAAGCAATGGTTTAATACAATTAACTACGCAAAAATTGATTCACGCTATTACAGCGATAATGTGTACGGATTATCTACGCATTATTACTTTGAAGAGCAACAAAGCTCGGGAGTGTGGGATGATTATGGCTACCTAGATACAGATAGTAATATAGGCTTAAATTACTTTAATTCAGATGGTTTTAGTAGAAAAGGGATTTTTGGAGAAGGCTTTTACGGTAATGCTTTTGCAACCATAGAGCTGCCTAATATTGGCGATACTGATACCTATTCACTTGGCATAGGTTACTTATTTGCTGATTCGTTAAAAGTATCTGCACGCATGGTAGATTACGAATATGGTGACACAGTTTATTTATTTAAAGCGCAATATAATCACCAAATTAATGACACCGACTACATTGGTTTTACTGTTGAGACGGATGATGAAATAGAGTCGTGGGACTTATCATCACGTTACTTTGCTCACCTTTACGATGAACGCTACTTTACTATAAATGCTGACTATCTCGATGCTGGCGATGATTCAATTTTTAATGTGTTGGCAAATTATTACTTTAATAAGCATGTTGCAGTTGGCGTTGGCTTATACGACTCAGATTTAGTTGTTGAAGGTAAATACTTTATTAACGATAACTACTATTTTACAGCTAATTACACCGATAACGATGACTACGATATATACAATCTCAGTTTTGTAGCTCAGTTTTAGTAAATACAAAAAAGCCGCCTTGCTGGAGTCACTTCAGCTAAATAAGGCGGCTTTTATATTAAAACAGCTATAGCTTACATATTACCTAGCTCTATCATCATTGCGGTATACATACGTAAATTAAGCGCTAATTGCTCAAGCGTAATAAATTCATGCTCTGAGTGGCCGGTATAACGTTTGCCTGGCATTGAAGGGCCAAACGATACTGCATTATCAAATAGCTTTGCGTTAGTGCCGCCACCTATTGATACAAAGTCAGCTTTTTCGTCACCTGTAAAATGTTTAAAAATATCGAGCAGCTTTTGTGCGTGCGGCGCGCTATCTAACAGCATGGGTGTACCAATAATGGTCTCGACTTTAGTAAGCGTTACGTTATTTGCAGTTTCCCATTCCTTAATCGCACTGTTTATTTGCGCTTTAAGTAAGTTTTCATCTTTACCAACTGGGCGGCGCGCGTTTATGGCTAACGTTAGTGCGTTACCATCGCGTTCAATTACGGTAGGGGCTACGCTCATTGGGCCCATGAATTCATGCTCGTAGGCAATATTACCAAATTGCTTACCATGAATATCTAAGCCAATTAATTGATTTACAAATTTTATAAGCTGGCCATCGCTATTATTTTCAAGTGCGACGTCTTTAAATAGCTCGCTCAGGTGTGCAATAGCATTAACGCCCGACTCTGGCTCTGATGAGTGCGCAGACACCCCTTTTACAGTTATTTTTAAGCCTTCACCTAGCTCTTCAAAGTTAAACTCAACTTCACTAAGTGTTTTAGCTTTTAATGAGTTAATAACTGCAGCGCTTGCGTTATGCAGCACTAAGCTTGCATCTTCTGGTATTTGGCTTTTAAACGCGCCGCCCGCTAAATCACTCACATACATACCGGTTTGTTTTGAGGTAGCATTAAAAGTAGGAGCAATTAAGCTCCAGCCTTTCTCGGCTACTACAACTGGGTATGATGCATCAATGGTTACGGCGTATTTTGGCTGCTCGTAGGTTTTCATAAATTCAGTAAGCGGGCCCCAGTCAGATTCCTCAGCTAGGTAAATCATCAGCTCTATGCGGTTATTAAGCTCTATGCCTTTATCTTTAATCGCTTTCATGGCGTATAGTGCGGTGGCTATTGCACCTTTGTCGTCTTCGGTACCGCGCCCGACTAATTTTCCAGGCTCTGAGGTATCAATAATAAATGGGCTTTGCTTCCACTTACTGGCATTGGCAGGTTGTACGTCTCCGTGGGTTACAACGGTAACCTTTTCGCTTTGATCTCCCATGCCTATAAGCACGGTGTAGCCTAGGTCTTGGTAATCAAACCCAAGCTCTGCAGCTTTCATTTTTAATACAGATTTGAAATTAATAAAGTCAGGATTTTGTGGCGCGGGTATCGACTCTTTATTTACCGTAGGAAAAGCCACTAAATTAGTTAACGTGTGAATTTGTGATTGTTGATAAGTATCCACAGCGTAATCGGCAACACTATCAATATTTGTATGTAATTGTGCATGTGCGCTAAAAGCAAATAAAGCACTACAAAGCAAAGCTAACTTTTTCAAAACGTATCCTTTTGTATGAATCATTACTACCAATGCGCAATAATAAATCGCTTAAATAATTAAATTGGTATTAAAGCTAAATTATACCGCCAAGCAATAGTATTAAATAGCACTTTGCGGCAGGGTTACAACAATCGCGCTTTAAATTTAGATAGCGGCTTACATTGCATTGGTTGTATAATGCGCGACCTTAATTAATCAGAGTATTAGTACTAATGAACCGCCGCAAAAAAATTGTCACCAAATTTCAGAAAAAAGATAAACGTGCTAATGCTAAATTGCATAAGAGTAATAAACCGGCGTATGTATCAAAAGCAGCGCGTGAAAAACTAGCTTTAGAGGCGCAGCAAACAACCAACGCCGAGCAAGTTACGCCAACATCAGATTAAACTTAAGCGCCAAGCAACCTATTCTCAACGCTTTATATGGGTTTAAAATGCGTAACTGGCACTTATATTAAATGAGCGCCCTTGCCCAGCTAATTGAGTAAACCCCGTGCTGTTACCTTGCTTAAGCGCTGCAATACTTACCCCGCCTAGGGGTAATTGGTAAAACGTATCAAATAAGTTTACCACCTCAATACCCAGCGTAAGCGCATCAAAAGAAGCTTTAGAGCTTATATTAACTAAGCTGTAACTGACGGTTTGGTTTTCTAAGCGGTTAACATCAAGGCGTGATTTTGTATCTACCCACTCCCACGACAGCGCATTTTCAAATAATCCTATTTGCTGGCTTAGTGAGAGCGCTGTATGTAACGGCTTAATTTGATAAAGCGGTTGGTTAGTGTCGCGGCGCTTACCACGAGTGCTCGTTATGTTTGCTTTTAATTGCCATTCGCCAAACTGTGTTGATTGATAAAGAGACTTACTTATATCAAGCTTTGCGCCATAAAGTGTGGCGTCAACATTACTAAACTGCAAAATATTACGTGATGTGTTTGCTAACCCATAACTATTAAAACTACGTACAATATCTGCATCAATGTAGTCGTTTACATCGGTGTACCACACATTAGCACTTACCCGCCACGCATCATTTTTTGCTGTTTTTAAATACGTTGCACTGATGGTATGGGCGGTTTCGGCTTTGAGGTTTGGGTTACCAATATAACCATTAGCGTCGCCGTACCAGCCAATCATAGTGCTTGCCATATTACTTACACCCCAACTGTAACGTTCATATAAATTAGGGGCTCGGTTTTTACGGGCCAAGCCTAATTGCAGCTCGTCATAAAGTGTAATTTGATAATTAGCTAGTACATTTACATCAACTAAGGTGTCGGTTTTGTCTCTATCAGCATTGTTAAAGTTATTGGCAGCTAGCGCATTATTGGCAGTTGTCATTGCGCTCATACTGCCCGTATTCATCATGCCATCGTTATAGGCTTGTACTTCATCAACCTGTGTATTAACACGCTCAACCCTTATACCCGTATTTAACCAGAGCTTGTTATTGATTTGGCTTGCATATTCTGCAAATAAGGCAATACGCTCACGCTTACCGTTATTAATATTTATATAATCATTTGGCCCCATCATGGTTGAGCCTTCAATCGCTGGCCACCAATCATCAATGCGGTAATTATAATATTCTTGTCCAAGTAGTAATGAGCTATTTTGATCAAGTGTAAGGCGCCATTTAAGCTGTGTGCTTATGTCTTTTGCATCTGTTTTCATGGGCATCATGCCGGTTTTTTCTTTACTAAAAAAACCCATTTCGTGTTTAACGCTGTGCCAATTAACTTGTCCTTGTAGCTCGCTGTTTTCAAAACTGCGCTTATATTGGGCAATAGCGCCATAACTGGTGTTATCAGTCATATCCATGTACTGATTAGCAAAACCCTGATACGGTATTTTTTGATGCGTAAGCTTTATCACAAATTGTTGTTTATCGTCACGTATCGCGCCAGTTAGGCTGTGGTTTTGAGCCCGATATAATGTATCAAGTACCACATTACCCTTTCCATCTTCGTAGCTGTTGGCATCGCTAAACGAGCCTTGGTAATTAAGGCTCACAGTATCGCTTGCTAAACGTGCTCCCAAACCTAGTTTTTGGCCATTATCCACACTGCTGTACTTAGCCGAGACATAGCCTGAGTGCCATGCAAGCTCAGTATTTTCGCTGTATTGTGGTGAAATTGAGTTAACGCTTATTACACCTGCAATGTTATCGCCACCAGCACTTACAGGTGAAACACCAGCAACTACATTGTAAGCCGTTACTTGATTAGCTGATATATAAGAAAGAGGCGGGTTCATCTGATTAGCGCACGCTGCAGTAACCTCTGCGCCATCAATCAGTACTTTTACTCTATCGCCCATTAAACCATTTAAAATAGGTAAGTTAGACACCCCGCCCGCAGCCGAAAAATCAACACCTAAATTGCTAAGCATTGCCTCTGACGAACCAAGCGATAAGTGCTTATTGTGTACCTGCCCATGCACTTCAATAATTTCTAAAGTGTTATCATCTGCAAATACTGCAGGAGAAAAAAGGCCAGTTAATAAAAGTGCTAAAGGAGAGAATAAATAAGTGTGTTGGATATGTTGAATATGAGCCATTTATAATTTATGCCACTGTTATATATGGCATAAATTATATAATGTAGTTACAAGTTTAGAGCGCGACAAAATGTCGCACTTTGAGAACTTACTGCCACTTAACTCGCGTTAAGCTTAGACACTGTAGCAGAAACAGCATCTGCGCCGCGTTCTATTTCTTGAATTACTTCTGAGACTTTCGCTATTAGCTCTCGGCCTTGCTCTGAGGAATCAGAGACGGAGGTGATTTGCTTTGAAATATCGTTAGTCAGCTCTTGGTTGTTTTTAACTACGGTTGCAATTTCGTTGGTTGAACTGCTGGTGCTTGCTGCAAGCTGCCTAACTTCATCGGCTACCACGGCAAAGCCTCGCCCGTACTCGCCCGCTCGGGCGGCTTCAATGGCTGCATTTAACGCCAATAAATTAGTTTGATCGGCAATACTGCTTATGGTCGACACAATAGAGCCGATAACTGCTGACTGCTCATTCAGGTTTTTAATTAAATCAACCGATTTAAGTACTTGGCTTACAATTGCATCTGAGTTTGCAATTGCATCATGTAATATATCTGAGCCCCTTTTAGCCGTTTGCGCACTCGACACCGCCGATTCATACGCAATTTGTGCGGCCTCACTAACGGCTTCGTTGTCTTTTATGCGATCGGTAATATTAGAGGCAAACTTCACTATTTTTATCACTTTGCCTTTATTATCTAAAATTGGGTTATAAGTTGCCTCCAGCCATATTTGCGAGCCATCAGAGGTTATGCGTTTAAACTTACCCGACTTAAACTGTCCATCGCTTAGCTCTTCCCAAAACCGAGGGTTATTTTGATAAAAAGAGTCGGTACAAAACATTTTGTGATGTTTGCCAACTATTTCTGCAAGTGAATAACCCACCGTAGATAAAAAGTTTTGATTTGCTTTAATTATGGTGCCGTCGGGGTTAAATTCTATTGTAGCCAGCGCCTTATCAAGCGCTTCGGTGAGCGCTTCTTGAGATTTTCGCTGTACATAATTTTTTGTAATATCCGACGCTATTTTAATAACCTTAGTAACCACCCCGTTTACTTCAACAGGAAAATAAGTAGCCTCTAGCCATAGCTTTTCGCCATTAGCGTTAAAGCGCATAAAGGTACCGCTCGTTGAGTTTGCCCCTTGCAGCGCTTGCCAAAATTGGCCGTACTCACTCGACTTAGCGTAGTCTGAATCGCAAAAAATCCGGTGGTGCTTGCCTATTACCTCTTCTCTTTTGTAGCCTACGGTATCTAAAAAAAGATCATTAGCGTCTAAAATTTTTCCCTCGGGTGTAAATTCAATATACGCTACATGGTTATAAATAGCGGATAGTAATGATTTACTTTCATTGAGTTGACGTTCCAATTCTTCAACTTTGGCGTTATCTTTTCGTAGACCAAACATGTGTTAAACCTTTAGGGAATAATAATAGGATGACAATAACAAACAAATATAAAAATAATATGTAAGCTAGCAATAAATGTAACAACTTTGTAAATATAGGTGTTTTTTAGTTTTTCTGCGAGCAATTAAACACTTGCTAGTGAGCTGCTTTGTAAAAACTTTTTATAAATTAATCTAATAAGTAGCACTTTTTGATAGTTAACAAAAGTAAAACAAGCCAAAAATACTATTTTTTATACATGACGCAGTACACTTTTTAACTTAAAATAGCCATCTCACTGACACACTCCACACCTAATATATGTTTACTCTCCACACAGTTAATGTGTGGCTATTCACTATTTTTAAAATCAAAGTTAAAGGATCTTCTATGAGTGCAGATGTTGCGTCGGCATCTAATCAGTTAAATAAAGCTGCTATTTTATTAGTGTTAGCACTAGGTACGTTTATTTTAGGATTATCAGAATTTTCAATGATGCCTATGCTGCCGCTGATCAGTGAAACGTTTGGCTCAACCCCTTCGCAAAGTGGCTATGCAATTAGCGCCTATGCTATTGGTGTTGTGGTAGGCGCGCCGGTATTAATGCTTACAACGGCCAATATGCGAAAACGCAAAGCTTTGCTGATTTTTTTAAGCCTAATGTGTATTTCTAATGGTTTGAGTGCATTAGCAACCTCATTAGAGCAGCTCGTTATTTTTCGCTTTTTAAGTGGCTTACCTCACGGCGCTTACTTTGGTGCCGCTATTTTGCTTGCCTCCGATATTGCCCCTTCGGGTAAACGCGCGAGCTTTATGTCAAAAGTATTTATGGGCTTAACCATTGCAACCATCGTAGGCGTGCCTATTGTTACCTTGGTGGGGCAAAACCTAAGCTGGCGTTATTGCTTAGGTGGCGCTGCGGTTTTAGCGTTTATTGCGTTTATATTTGTATACAAAGTAGTGCCAAATATTGATAACGCTAAGCCATCTAACTTACTTAACGAGTTTGGCGTACTTAAAAATAAACTGGTGTGGTCTATTTTAGGTATTGTTATTATTGGCTTTGGCGGCGTGTTTTGTATTTATACATACATTGCCGATACAATTTTAGATGTAACTAAAACAGCCCCTTACACTATTTCTATCGCTATGGTGATGTTTGGTATTGGTTGTACGTTAGGTAATTACGTATTAGGCAAAGCGGCCGATAAATCTGCCATTAAAACCACAGGCCTTGCACTGGTGTGCACCATCGTATTTGCAATTGCCTACGTTAGCGCAAGTTACAATATTTGGATGCTTTATGCGGTTATATTTTTTATTGGTTGCAGTGTGGGTTTGGCAACGCTTATTCAATCTTTACTAATGGATGTAGCCCCAGAGGGCCATGCAATGATTGGTGCATTAGTACAATGCGCATTTAACACCGCAAATGCTATCGGCCCTTGGGTTGGCGGGGCTGTTATTGCACAAGGTGCAGCGCCTAACCAAACAGGTTATGTCGCAGCGGCGTTGTTTTTAGGCGGCTTAGTAATGTGGTTTTTAAGCTACTTGCAACTTAATAAACAACAACCCACAGCACAAACGTGTTAAGCATATAAAAAGAGCGGCTAATACAATTAGCCGCTCTTTTACTTTAACAAGGGTATTTAATCACCCACCTTACTGGGCCTCTAACGACGCCATATCAATAACAAAACGATAGCGTACGTCTGATTTTTCCATTCGCTCATACGCGGTGTTTATTTGGTCAATATTAATCATTTCGCACTCTGGCAATACGTTATTTTTGCCGCAGAAATCTAGCATCTGCTGGGTTTCTTCTATCCCACCAATTAGTGATCCTGCGATGCGCCGACGACCCATTAAAAGAGGCACTGTGTTTAGCTCCTCTACAGGGCCAACCTGCCCAACAATAACTAGCGTCCCATCTATGTCTAATAAGGGTGTGTAAATAGACAAATCGTGCTTAACAGGTACGGTGTCAATAATAATATCAAAAGCCGACTGCGACGCTTTCATTGCATCTTCGTCAGTCGACACTAAATAATGCTGCGCGCCAAGTTTTACTGCGTCATCTTTTTTAGACTCACTTCGCCCAACCACTGTTACACTCGCGCCCATCGCTACGGCATTTTTAACAGCCATGTGACCTAAGCCACCAAGCCCTACAACAGCAACACGGCTGCCTTTTGTAACGCCCCACTTATGTAATGGGGAGTAAGTAGTGATACCTGCACATAATAAAGGGGCAACGCGCGAAAGCTCTAGGTTTTCAGGGACTGATAGTACAAATTCTTCACGAACAACAATATGTTTAGAATAGCCACCTTGGGTCATCTCGCCGGTTACTCTATCTTTACCTGCGTATGTGCCTACCATGCCTTCTTGGCAAAATTGCTCTTCGCCGTTATCACACTGTTTACAGCTTTGGCATGAATCAACCATGCAGCCTACCGCTACCG
This sequence comes from Pseudoalteromonas sp. A3, assembly GCF_025942345.1. Taxonomy (NCBI): domain Bacteria; kingdom Pseudomonadati; phylum Pseudomonadota; class Gammaproteobacteria; order Alteromonadales; family Pseudoalteromonadaceae; genus Pseudoalteromonas; species Pseudoalteromonas sp. A3. Next base: position 162,423 of record NZ_JAPCKL010000005.1, on the reverse strand, counting down.
TGTCACCTTTTGCATAGTTTTTAACAGCGCTACCAATGGCTTTTACTTTACCTACAATTTCGTGCCCAGGGACTAACGGGTAACGGCTGCCTCCCCAGTCATTGCGCACTGCATGTAAATCAGAGTGGCATACGCCACAATATAAAATTTCAATTTCTACATCGTTATCGCGTAAATCGCGGCGCTCAAAAGTATATTCACCTAGTTGCGCACCTTCGCTTTTTGCTGCATATCCTACTGTTTTCATAACAACTCCATAGTCTGTAAAAATTTAAGTCGTCTACCTTTTCGCTTATTTAAGTGCTTTATTTTAAAACTAATCCCATGAGGGCTAGCTCTAAAAATAAAACCGGTATGCACTTTGATGTGGTTTACACTAACGCCGGCGCTGTGAATGCACCCTGACCAAAAAAGCCCAACAAGGTTGGGCTTTTTTAACTTAAATGTTTGTCTTGTCCAGTAACGTATTTATCTCATCAATGAGTGAATGTATACGTTCAGCATTTTTTCCTAAATCGCTTCGCCCCACGCGTGACTTACTGCGTATATCGACAAAGCGCTGGCTGCCTTCGTCATTGATACGCACAACTACATCGTCTTTAAAACCAAACCATGTGGTGGTATCCGTTGCTTCTACAATGCCCGTAGCCGCATTAACATTAACAAGCTCAAACCCTAAATTTTTAACCGCTTGCTCGGTAGCAGCCAATAAGTCTGTTTTTGATTGTGCATAATTTAGTGTTTTTAGCTCAGGGTAAGCTTTGCGTTGCTGCGTGGCTGTTTCTTCTCCTGCGTATTCAGCTGGGTTTTTAGCATCCGCTCGCAGCGGTACAATTGCCACAAATTTTGGCGGGTTAATTAAATCGGTCGAAATATCATGGATCGCGGGTACACTTTTAGCCTTGCTCATCATGCTCAGTGGCATTGCAATCGCGATGGCTGCAAACACCAATGCCATTAAAGTGCTGCCCATGCTAAGCGTTTTACGCATAAAAATAACCTGTATAACAAGCAGCACTAATGCAGCGCCACCCACATACACACCAAATCTAAACCCTGCAAACGCAGTACTTAGTTCAACAACCCCATACTTATATAAAGGCCCTGGCAGTAAAACGAGTAAAAAAGCGATTAAACTTACTAAGCTCACTAAAATTTTCATTATTATGATTCCTTTATCATGTGTGATCTTTAATTTTAAGTATTTGAAACCAGTACATTATACTGCCAAGCACTGGGTTTAGATTACAATTAACAGCTCACGCCACTGTATAGTGATAATTAAGTGCTTTAAATAATAAGCTTTGTTCAAAAACCTTAAAATAAGCTAATTAAAACAACTAAATAACGCATTTTTATTATCAAGCAGCGGCGCTTTAACCTTAAACTAACGTACCTAGGCTGGCGTGTCAGTATCATTACACAAAAAAGTCTAAGGTAGCGCTGTTAAAGTTACTTAAATTAGGAAAAATATCAACCAGCTCCGAAACAGGCACGCCAAACCACTGCGCTAACGTTGCAAAGTATTGCTCGTTAGCCACTTGCGGAATTAACCGCCCGCCTCCGGTATCGTATTCGCCCTCTAATTGCTGAGTAAGTAACTGGCCATAAATAGAACGGCCTTTTACCGCGCCGCCCATTACTATTTGATTCCCCGCCCAGCCATGGTCGGTGCCATCGCCGTTTGAGGTGAGCGTGCGGCCAAAGTCCGACATAGTAAACGTGGTGACTTTATCATTCATGTTTAGCTCTTTCATGGCACTGTTAAACTCGCTGAGCCCTTGAGCTAGCGTATTTAATAACGCAGGGTGCGCAGTAAGCTGATCATCGTGGGTGTCAAATCCCCCCATAGAGACAAAAAATACTTGGCGCTGTGTACTTAACGACGACTGCACACTAATAGCTTTGGCCACCGCGGCTAATTGCTCACTCAAGCTAGTATCGCTAAAGGTGGTAGTAAGCGCTGGGGCTTGTTCAAGCGCACTGTTCATCGTTTGCGTGTTGGTAATTGCGCTATTTAAGCCATTCGCATATTCACGCCCTAGTACATGGCTTGCATTGCCTAGCAAGCGGTTCATTATGTTAGTAACGTGCTCAGTGCGGGGCTGATAACCACCAAAGGCGTTAATTGTGCTTATGCCACTTTTGTTAAGCGCAAAGGCACTGGTATTTGTGCCTGTTTGCCATAAATTAGTGCCATCGAGAGAGATATTTGCCGCAAACTGATCCTCTACAGCTAATCGCTCTAGCATACGTGCGCCCCACCCACTGTTTAAAGAGGCTTTTTCTCGGCCGTACATCCATGACGCTTGCTGATCGTTATGCGAAAATAAATGCTTAGGTAAAGGCACCGCGTTATTTTTGTAATCTGTTAATGTGGTGGGAGTAAGTAAAGTGCCTACGCCACCAACAAAGGCTAAATCATCCGACTCAAACACGCTCTGTAAAGGCGCAAGTGAGGGATGAATTCCCACGCCACCTGCAAACTGCTGAGAAACACTTAACGCTAGCGGATTGTCTACTGCGAGGTTTTGCCGGCTTTGCTCGTATAAACTACGCTGCTCTCCCTCAAGGGGTAGCAACATATTAAGTGAGTCGTTTCCGCCGTATAAAAATACACACACTAGGGCTTTATAATCACCGAGTTCTATTGCATTAGTTGCCCCCGTTAGCGCTTGTAGCTGCAAACTGGTTAAAGCGGCTGCCGATACCCCGCCTTTTAAACATAATGACAAAAAGTCTCTTCTATTTAGGCTCATTATGCGCTCCTAATACTGCACGTTAAATTCAGGTGAAATAGCAATCATGTATAACAAGTACGAAACCCTCACGCGGTACTGTTCCTCGTCAAAATAGGCATCTAAATCAAGTAAAGCTTGTGTTGTGTCAGCGCTCATATTGCCGGCAAAATACAGGGTATTATATTGCTCTATCAATGCGCTAATGCCATTTTGCGCCAAGTAATCCATATCGCGTTGAACATAAACATAAATTCCTGCAGGGTTTAACTCGGTATGCGCTTCGGCTGTACTCCAAACCAAACTTGCAAATAAGGCATTCATTGTGCCTATTAAAGTCGCATCGTTGGCTATTTGTAATTCAGGCGCTACCAAACCTTGGGGGCGTAACGCCGCACTTTGGTAATCGGGTCTAAAAAAATTAAATACTGAGCCCGACTGCATGGGGCCTTGCCCATAGCTATCGACTAAGTTCCACGTTGTATAATAACCTTGCTGCGACTTCGCATTAAGGTTTCGCCAAAACTGCACAGTTTTTAAAAGTGGTTCTTTAATTTTACCTTGATAGCTAAGTACACTGCCAAAATGGCGTGCTTCGTCATCTAAATAAATAGCTTTAACAACTGCGGCTAAATCGCCTCGCACACCACTTCCATTATCGTTAAATACACGTGCAACGCGCTCTACATATTGCGCAGTAGGGTTTGAGGTAATTAACCGCTGAATAAGCTGCTTAGAAATAAACGGCGCTACGTTATCGTGATTAAATAAATTATCGAGGGCTATTTTTAGCGACTCCTCTGGGCCATAACCTGGCGGTATAACCTCATTATTTAATAGGACTTTTTCTTTGCTCGAATGGTATTCGCTGTAAGCTTGCATAGGGTTTATATAATCACGGCTTTTGCGTTTAAAGGTTTCGCTGCCGGCAAATGTCCAGCCTGTAAATACACGCGCAAACCCCTGTATTTGAGCCTGTCCGTAAGTTGCTATGCTATTACCGTCTGCATCTAGTTTAGCGGTGCCATCAAGGTTTAACTCATCTAGGCCAATGGTAAATAATTGCATAACCTCACGGGCGTAATTTTCATCTGGGCGAATATTAAGTGCTTCATCAGCTTTTTCGTTCCCTAAATGGCTTAGGTACGTGCCCATAATTGGCGAAAGCGTTACCTCTTCGAGTAACTCTCTAAAATTGCCAAACGCATGTTTGAGTAATAAATCGTAGTAAGTGATCATGCCCTCTGGTTGTGCACGCAAATCGCTATTTTCATCCGATACAACCAATATTTCACTCAGTGCAAATGCAACGCGTTGGCGTAGTTGATCGTCACTTTGTAGCACCGCTTTCCACCATGCATCTATTCGGCTTATATATTTAAAGTCTTCGTCATCTTCAAGTTTTACCAAGTAGTTTCGATGGTAGCTAACTGGCAGTGCTATTTGGTTATCGAGCCATTGTTGCTCACTTAAACCTTGAGCACTGTTTATTTCAGCAAGCGTTGGCCCCATGCTAGCTTGGTGTAATAACCTAGCGGCGCTGTGTATGTCCATGCTGTTTTTGGCTACAAATGTAACGGTTTGAGTGTTTGTTGCCCCTTCATTATCGGTGGCTGTTACGCTAAATGAATACGTTATAGGCTCATAACTTTGCGCAGCGGGTATAGTAAGGCGGGTACTTAACGCATCTAATGGTTCATTCAATAACGTGGTGCCCGCAGTTTGTTGCCAAACCACACTGCTTATTGAGCCGTCTTCATCGCTTGCTGTTGCAATTAGCTCAATGGTTTGGCCTTTAGTTAATTCGCTGGGTATGTCGGCAACCGACAAGGTAGGAATTTTATTTGAATTGACGGTGGGCGTGTCATCGCCGCCTGAGCCACCACAGGCGCTTAGCAATAAAGCACAACTTGCTAATAAAACTGATTTGTAATGCATGTTAAATCGTCATCGTAAATTAAAGAAGGTACGCGTGTATGTACCGAGTTTGATACGATTATTGAAACACAAAATTTACAGTTTAACCTTTTATTTTTTGTAACCGAGCGCTATTTAGCTGTTTTGTCGTTAATATTAACCTCAATAATGGGCTTTTTTTTATTAAAAACGTTCACCTTATTAGCGGCTTTAGCCACACGTTGCCAAGGCGTTTGTAGGTTCTCGTAAATTGGCCGCCAATACGCATCCATTACACTGTTGTGCCCCCGGTCGTTATTGCCAACCCCCACGGTAATTTTACCTACTTGATGCGCTTTTATCAGCGTGCCACAGGCTCTATCCCAAATGGCTAACGCTGAGCCTAGGTTACGGTCAAAATGTTTTGGGTTATCGCTGTGATGAATTTGGTGCTGAGCTGGGCTAATTAACCAATTTTCTATTTTTTTACCAAAGCTCCACCACACATGTGAGTGGCGTAAATTAGCGCCTAAAGCATTAAAGGCAAATACAAATACATTAGCCCCCAAAATATCTAACATTGATAAATTTCGGCCAAAGCAATACACACAAACGCCCACTACAAAACCTTGGGCTAACGCCATTCGACAGGCATATAAATAGCTTTCAAACGGGTGGCTGCGATAAATGGTCATTGGGGTGAGCACTAACGCACTATGATGTACCTTATGAAAATGCCACAAAAACGGCACTTTATGCAGTGCTAAATGTAATAAAAACCGTGTTAAATCATCAAATATAAACAATAAAACGGTAAAAATAACTAACACCACAGTACTTGGCAGCTGCCATACTGCGCGCTCACCAAAAAGCCATTGCAGGGCATCACTTACGCCAATAGCAACAGGCACCATAGTTAACACTATAGGCACCCACAGCGCGGCTTTAAGTAAGCGGTTTATAATTAATAATTGGTAGTCGAGCTTGGCACTTTTACTCAGCCAAATACGCTTACTAAATAAATAGCGCCCCAGCCCACGCCACGTGCGCTTTTTTTGCTGCGCACGGCCCGAGAAATAAAGCAACATTGCAATCACTAACGCCGCAATGCTATAGCCAATAAAAATACGTTTATTGGCATCAAACAAATAATTTGGCGTTTGAAGAAGCGTTTGCCATATAGTCTCGAGCATAACTTACCTCTTAAAATTGATATTTGTAACCCACGGCTACGCTACGCGGTTTACCCGGGCGCGCGCCATATGGGCGACGACTAACAATGTTATCTTGGTCAAACAGATTATCTACCTTAGCGTAAATATGCCCATATTGATCAAGCTCGTAGCGCGCAGCAATATCTACAACGGTTGTAGCGGGTACCTCGACACCTGCCAACGGTAATGAAAAATCATTCCCTGTGGTGTTACCAAGCTCGCCAGCGGTATAAGCTACGCCAGCGGCCTCTGGCATTTCTGAGGTGTATTTTATTAATACATCAACCGACCAATCGTTATGTGCAAGGCCTAAGCTCAGCGCAGCTTGATGGTTAGGCAAGTACGGTAAATGATCGCCCGGGCGAATATGCCCCCACTGCGTAAATTCGCTAAATAGCTCTTCTTTAAACTCACTTTGCGTGTAGGTATAAGTTAAGCGTACCGGCACATCAATGTGCTTATTTAATGCGTAAGTGTGTGCAAATTGAGACTCAACGCCCCATACATCCACTTCCCCACCACTAAATTCGCGGTCAATTTCGTTTTCGATTCCACAATTTGACTGGCCACAGCTTTCTACTAAGTTTGAATAATCATTAAAAAAGCTCACTACTTCCACTTGGCTGTTACCGTTGTTGTAACGGCCACCAAATTCATAGTTTACGCTTTTTTCAAACTCTTCATCTCCTTCACGTACAGGGCTAGATGGGCTTGAGGGCACAAACCCTTGGTGTACACCAAAAAGTAACCCTGCATTGGCCGATAATTGGTAAAAGCCACTTAACCCAGGTAACCAAATACGGCTCGATTTATCTTGCCAATCGTTTGCTTGTCCAGGGGCGTCATTTTGATACGACATATCCATTAACTCGCCGCGCACGCCCAAACCAAGAGTTAGCTTATCGAAAGTTACTTTGTCTTCAATATATAACGACCACGCATCGGTAGATTCGGTATTTTGTGTGGTAAATACACTCGCGGTGTCTGTACGGGTGTTAACCGCGTTAACCATGGCGTAGGTGTCTTCAAAATGATCGCGCTCTATTTCATCTTGATGAAAACGCACCCCGAATGAGAGTGAGTGCTCTAGCCCAAACGCAGCGACTTGCCAATCACCATCAAACTGTATGCCTTGTGAGAAAAAGGCTCTGTCGTTCGTTCCCATAGTTAAAAACACATTGCTTTCACCACTTTGAACCGAATCGGCTTGGCCACTAATAACGCTGTATTCACGCTCAAAGCGTGTTGGGTCTGCCAAAATATCCGACAAACTACCACTGCTGTTAGTAACCGCGTTGAGTTTAAGCCACGCACGTTCAAAATCGTTGCGATAGGCGCGGGTTGTAAGGGCAAAATTGTCGCTGCTAAGCTGGTGGGTAAACATCACTTGCGTATGCTTAGTGTCCATATTTGCAGGGCCACTGGCGGCATAACGGCGATACGGTGTTTGCTGGTAATCTTCTTCGGTTAACCCAAGGTAGGTTTCGTTAGAAAGCTCATCTGAATAGGCCAGCTTTAACTCAAAGCGTTGTTTATACTGCTCGCTATTAAGTGTGTAATCTAATTTAACTAATAAATCGTCTTTTTCAAAGCCAGTATCTTGCCCACCATCAAGCTCTTTAAAACCGTCACTTTCTAGGTGAACGCCTTCAACTAAAAAGCCAAACTGCCCTTGGCGATTACCATAATACGCGTGCGCTTTTTTATAGCCATCGGAGCCTGCTGAAATATCAAGCATACCGCTGGCGTCATCAGGCACTTGGCGCGACACTAAATTAAGCGTACCCGCCACCGTTTGCGGGCCATAATGTATGGCTGCTGGGCCTTTAAACACTTCAACTGCGGTCATGCGTGTAGTAAGCGGAAAATAATAAGCCGCCGGTGCCGAATACGGCGCAGGGCCAATTAAAACACCGTCTTCTAAAATGGTTATTTTTTTACTACGTTCAGGGGTTACGCCCCTAAAACCAATGTTAGGCCTTAGCCCAAAGCCGTCTTCTTCGCGAATGTTTACCCCAGGCACCTGCGATAAAATACGATGAATATCATCAAACTCAAATTGTTCAAGTTGCGCTTCGCCAATTAAAGTAGCCGAGCCTGCTTCGGTGCGCAATTTATCGTTATGGCTAATAATTTGAATATGCTCTAATTCGTTTTTTTGCTCTGCCACTGCTTGGCAACTTAAGGCCATAAGCAATGCAATTGTAAGTTTATTGTATTTCATTGTCGCCCTTAGTCGTTATCGCCTGCAGAGGTGGTGGGTAGCTCAAGTGCTAGCTCATTAATAAAGTCATTTTTTAGCTCATCGGTCAGCACTTTCACTTGCCCATGTACATCACGTACCTGTTGCTCGTTATCAATTAGCAAATCGGCCAGCGAGCTATCTATGCTATTTAAAGTGGCTTTAAGGGCTGCTATTCCTTCAACTAAACGTGATTTAGTAGCCTGTGCTTGCTCTGCATCTAAAAAGTCATCAAAGCCAGTGCCTGCTTGCTCAGCGTCTAAATTACCCATAATTAACGCTTCAAACGCCGCTAAGTTATTACGAATATTATCTAAAGAGCTTTTCGCATCTAGGCTTTCTACATCTTCAGGGCACGCCGATGCGCCACACGAATTTGAAAAAATACCAATCGGCTCTGCTAATTTTTTATCTTTTACTATTGTGTCGATATAAAACAGTGCATCGCTAATATGATTAAGCGCTTCGTGAGTTGTGCTAAAGCGAGAGCCACTTTGGCCGGTATTTTTTAATTCGTTAGCAAAACCGTTATCCCCTTGCCAAGCTTGTAATAGCTGCGCTGACGAACTTAAAACATCTTCACTTGCCACCACAGCAAACTCACAACGAGCCTGACGACGTGCTAAATCTGTACGGTTATTCCAATCTGCAAGGGCGTCATTTGCCACACTACAGTGATGTGCTAATTGCTCGTTAAACAACACATGCCCAATTGCAAATAAGCCGCGGCGTGTTGCTGTTCTTTCGCTAATGGCATACGGGCGATTTTGATCTTGGTTAATAACACCGTCTTGGTTATACACCACGTCTTGGTCTATCCCACAACGGCTAAAAGTAGGCCATGAATATATTTGGTTACGTAACTGCCCTGCGTTATCAAGAAGCGGCCCCATTTGCATCATTTCGGCTTGTTGCCAACCCGCCATGGTATCTAGCCAGGCTTGTTGTGCTTGAGCACGCAGCGCAATGGCCTCTTCTGAGCTTTCTTGTACGCTTTGTATTTCAGCTTGGCAGTAATTTGCAACGGCCTGTGTTTGTGTTTGTGCTTGTTGATTAAACAAAACAAACGTCGGTGTTATTACATTATCGACTAAGTTAGCAACGAGTTGTGCTTCATCAAACTCTGTAACCGCAGGCGTCGTAGTTTGCCCGCTATCACTACTTTGAAAATCACTACCTGTGCTACTTGAGCTACTTTCACCACACCCACTAAGGGTTAATACAGTAGCTGCAACCACAACCCCTTTTTTTGCATAATTGAACATTATTTCAACCCTAAAAACTTTGAAAATTAAACGGCAAAAGGCCAGCCCGTGGGCTGACCTTCCTTGGTGCTAAAACGGGTGGTTATTACCAGTTTTCAATGTTTTGAGCATCAAAGCCGTAAACTTCCTGCATCAAATCACGTGCCTCTACTAACTGCGCTTTGTATGCATCTGTTAGCAGTGGCGCTTCACCGAGTAATGTATGTAGCTCGGCAAATTTACCTGCGTTATCGTCGCTGTAAAAAGGTGAAAATGGGTTAAATTGAAAGTTCAGTGCAAAGCCTTTCATTTCACTAAAGTGTTTAGCTAAATTAGCAAAATCGTCAGCACTTGCCTCTGTACCTTGTACTGTATCAATGTCGGCTAATGTGTCGTTGATGTAATGTACAACGGTGGCTGCAATTGCGTTTTCCCAATTGGCTACAGCAATATCACGTTGTGCTAATAACTGCGTTTTTTGATCATCGGTTAATGTACTTGGTGCAGCATCGTTAATAATTTTACGACCCGCAATAAACGCCGTCATTGCTGCGCTGCTAAAGTCAGTTGCTACTACCGCGCCTTTATCACGTTTAGCTGCGTTGGTAGAGTTACCCCAGTTGTATTCACTCGCTAAGTCAATTTTGCCATCGCCATCAATATCAGCGCTTGCGCTACCATCAGCAATAGCCTCGTCGCTAAATTCTAAATAATGACGTGCTGCGCCAAAGTAACCAAAACCTTCATCGTATTGATGCTCTAAAGTACTGTAAGTGCCATCGGCTGCTGCATCGGTGTTATCTTCATCAAGCCCTTCGTCTAGGTAATCGTCAGTGCCTTGCGAGAACATTAACGCACCTAGCGTGTGCTTTTGAATAAGCTGGTTTAAATCAAGGCCACTTGTTGTGATGTATGCCGCAGTAATGTCATTACCGTTTACATCCTCAGATTGTGTACCGCTTGCAATTGCATCTACATTAGCGGCAAGTAAATCAAAGTAATGAAAAATAAGCCCTTCTGGTGTTTTTGCTTGAGTGCCAAAGTCACTCCAGCCTTCAAATGTACCTTCTGTTAGCCAATCTTCTTCCATTTTAGACGCATCGTTACCGGCAATTTTACCTGTTAAGGTTTTGCCTGAATTCGAAATTTCTGCAAACGACTGTTGCAATGTAGTTGCGCCATCAATAAACAAAAAGCTGTTATCTTTTACGGCTTCGTAATCGCTCCAATAAGCCATTAACTGCGCTTTAACGGCATCGCCCGTTAAGCCTTCGCTTTCAATGTAATCAACACTTAATAAGCTTATGTAAGCTTTAATTTGCGCCGAAAGTGCATGACGAGCCACTTGGCCTGTGTAACTTACCGCAGAATTACTAGCATTAACTGTTGAGGCAAATTCGTAAACGTTTACGCCATCTTGCGCTTCAATATCAGTTACAGATACGCTCAGTGTTTGTGTAAAACTTAAATCGCCAGCATCGGTTGCAGTAACTGTTACATCAATTGTTTCTACTTGCTCAGCATTAAGCGCTAACGTGCTTTTAAGCGTTAGCTCATTGCTGTCATTAATTTCAAAATACTGTTCATCATCAGAAAGTGTAAATACCATGCCTGTTGCATCGTCATCGGTTGCACTTAAAGTACCGACTACTGCGCCTACTTCATCTTCTGTTACAGCCGCTGTTGATAAGCTAATAGCGGTAGGTGCCGAATTAGTCACTGTTGGAGTGGTTGGTGTTTCGGTGCTATCGCTAGAGCTTGAGCCGCCACACGCAGTTAAACCCATAGTTGCAGTAATTACTGCACTAGCAAGGAGAGATTTACGCAAATTCATGTTGAATCCTAATATTGTATGTGAATCATTCTTATTTGTAATAGCGACTATTCTAATTACAAATACCTAACAATCAACCTAAATGTTGCTTTTTTGTTTTATTTTTAAAATAGTTTTAGTTTTTAGAACAAAGGGAGATCGGCAAAAATACTATTTAACATAGCTAAACAACACGTAAATTGCTTAGCAAAACATTCGCTGTACAAAGCTAATCTACTTATTAAAGTAATTAACTATCAAAAACTTATAACAATGCTTGGTTTGTACTAGATAAGTATTTTTAGAAAGGAACACTGCGGCTTAATGCAAAGTGCGAACATTACGTAAAAATAAAATCACATTAACTTTTTAGATATAAAAGCTATTTGTAATAATTATTATTTATTTTAAAAACGCACCACTTATAGCGTTTAAGTGTGGTTTTTTGCTTCACTTACTGTTTTAGAGGCTTATATCAGCGTATTGATTAAAGGTATACTAGGGTGTGTTGACCTTGGCGGATAGAAATTTGTTCAATCTAGGGGGGATTAAATCACGGCGTGTGGTTTGTAACTTAGTAGGCTCGATAACGGCTTCTGCGTTATTTTAATGACTTACATCCATGTAAGAATAAGTAAAAACCAATTAAGAATAGTTTATCGCCCTAGAAAGAACCCAATGGGCAGCCCATGTTTGGCTTTTATACTGCGTTATCGCCTATTTATGGGGAATAACCAAGTTTCATAGACTCTGCCTTGCCTAAAACCCAAACATACGGCTGAAAATTCAACCATTAAAAATCAACACACCCAAGAGATTATGAGAGGTGGTAATGCATTAAATAGTGTAATTTTACTACTCACTTTTAGCTAAGCCATACAATAACAGAGCCTTTTTATGAAAACAGAAATTCGCTACCGCTTTGAAACCTCGCAAGTTGCTAACCGCTTTGTGCATGTACTAAAAGATTGGCCCGTAAACCAAGTTAAAACTCGCCTATTTAATGGCGGCGACAGTGTAAAAGTCACTTACGAGTATGATGAAAGCGGATTTGATTACACCTCTGCCGAGCTAGATGATTTAGCAGAGCAACACGGTGGTAAAGAAGTTTAAGCACTTAACAACAAAAAGCTATTACAGCCCAATTAGCCATTAACTTTGCTTTAATGGCTAGCGCGTTTTATCACTTTACGTTTTATTCGTGATATTTACGGATCATCGCCACTTTACCGTTTTCAACTTCTATTACTTCCATCATTACTGATGTGTACTCTATTGGCTGCTTACTTTGCGGATGAATACCCTTAGCGTGTTTTTTATAACGAATCGCAAAGCCGCTATCGTTAAATACAAAGGTATTAAGCAGCTCGCTTTCGTATAAGGTGTGCGCGCCTAAATAAAAACGCATGCCCTTACGCATTAGTTTTTTACCCTCTGCAGTGCGAGAGTCATCTACTTGATACGGTATGTGCTGGCTGCCTACATCGTCTGTTAATAAATTAAGGTAAGCTTCAAGCTCTTTTTCACTTGCGTTAGGCGCTTGCGTGGCGGTCATTGTGTTGTAGTAATGCTGTGCAAATTTGTTTAAGTCCAGTGCCTTTTCAGCATTAACCGAAAAGGTACTCACTAATAGCAAAGCTAATGTAAATAGTCGTTTCATCACTTCTTCCTTGTAGTTAAAAGTATAGATTTATATATAGGTACACTATATTCACATGTTCAAAAATAAAACAAATACTTTTAAGTTAATAAACCTACATTTTGCTTTTTACTCTATTGGTTGCCACGCTGTTGGCTGGATCGTCGGGCCAAAAATGCTTGGGATAACGTCCTTTCATTTCTTTTTGTACATCGCGATAACTACTAGCCCAAAAGTGCGCAAGATCTTGCGTAAGCTGTAATGAGCGCTTACCTGGCGAGAGTAACTCCATAAGCAGTGGCAGCTTGTCATTTGCAAGCATTGGCGTACTTGTTAAACCATACACTTCTTGCATGCGCACGCTAAGTTTTGCGGGGCCATCTAGCTGGTAATTAATTTTTATATTTGAGCCACTCGGTACCGTTAACCTAAGCGGTAACAGCGTTTTTAGGGCTGTTTGCTGTGTCCAGTCAAAACAATTTTGCAGTGCTTCAAAGTAGTTAAACTTTTTAAGCTGCTCCAGCGTTTTTATATCCTGTAAATATACGCCTAACCAATCATCAGCTGTTTTGATAAGTTGCTGCTCGCTTATTGCCGGGAACGTATCTGGCATAAACTGACTGGCTAAACTCATGCGAATTAATAATTGCTGCGCATCGGGTTGTTCATTAAATAATGCAAAGCCGTGCTTAGTAAATAAATTAAGCCACGCTTTGGCGCGCTCGGTTTTATCAAGCTTTTGCTTACTTGGTTGGCTTGTAAGGGTAATAGCGCCGAGCTTTACTTCGTCTTGATGGATAAAGCGCGCGGTTTTTTCATCAAACTCACAGCGGGTAAGCGTAGTAAACAAATGCGGTAAGTAATCTTGTAGTTCAAATGGGCTAAGTGCGGTGGCTGCAAAAATACGCGTGCCTTTATGACCGCCCATGCTTGCAATAGCAAGGTAGTCATCGTTATGCCAGTAATCGGTGTTTAAATCAGCGCCCGCACCATTGGCAAGTAAGTAGCCATTGCCGCGTTTTTTTGCAATGCGATCGGGGTAAGCTAATGCCACCAGCAAACCTAAATACTCGGTGTTTAGCTCACTGTTACTGTCGGTTACTTTTAAACGGCTTTGCCAGTATTTTAACTGCTGCTTAAATACTGGGTGTGGCCTTTGTTGTTGGCTATGTAGCGCCAAGCTTAGCTCGTTGGCGCTGTTTATTCGGCTCTCAAGCAGCGCCACTAAATAAAGTGCTAAGCGATAAATACCAGGGAGTTCTGCCTCAAGCGCTTGCGCTTTTAAAAGCATATGCGCTAAGCGAATATCCGCCCCAAAACCCAGCATGTTGCTGCCCAATTTGGTTAACTTACCTTTAGAGTCGATGGCTTCAAGCATGGTTAGTAAGTTTGCCGCTTGCGTGCATTGCTGCGCTGTTGGCGTATCAAGCAAGGTGAGTTCGCTGATATTTGCGCCCCACTGTTTTGCCTCCAGCATAAGTTGGCTTATGTCTGAGGTGAGTATTTCCGGGCTATCGTGGCTATTGCGTCGCTCAAAGGTTTGCTTTGAGCCAAGCCTGTAAACAACACCGGGTTCTATTCGCCCTGCACGCCCTGCTCGCTGCACAGCAGAGGAGCGAGATATACTTTGTGTTGTAAGCTCAGTTACGCCTGTTTTTAAGTTATAGCTCGCCGCGCGGCGTTTGCCGCTATCAATAACAATGCGAATGCCTTCAATGGTTAAACTAGTTTCGGCTACATTGGTGGTAAGCACAATTTTGCGCATACCTTTAGCCGCAGGGGCAATCGCCGCTTGCTGATTGGCTTTATCTTGCTCGCCAAATAATGTGGCAACTAAGCAGTTACTTGGTAAATCATTAAGGGCCTGCTGCACACGTACTATTTCAAATTGCCCAGGTAAAAAGACTAATGCACTACCGCTTTGCTCATTGAGCGCTTGCTTAACGATATTAGGAATGGCATCTAACCAGCGGCTCTCATCTTTTATTGGTATATATACTTCGTCTATGGGGTAACTACGCCCGCTTGATTGTATAACCGGGCAATCAAAAAACTGCGTATAGCGCTCAGTATCAAGGGTGGCCGACATAAGTAGTATGGTTAAATCGTCGCGCAGCGCACTTTGGGTCTCTAAAGCAAAGGCCAGTGAGGTGTCGGCCGCAATTGAGCGTTCATGAAATTCATCAAATATCAGTAAATCTATATCGCTTAATTCGGGGTCGTTTTGTAGCATGCGGGTAAGCATGCCCTCGGTGACTATTTCAAGGCGCGTATGGCTACTTACTTTACTCTCGCCGCGTACACGCAGGCCAACACTTTGCCCCACATTTTCGTTTTGGCACTGTGCTAAGTAATTGGCAATATTACGTGCTGCTAAGCGGCGCGGCTCAAGCATTACAATACGTTTAAAATGGCCGTCGCGCATAAGCTGTAGCGGCAACCAGGTTGATTTTCCCGCACCAGGCGGTGCTTGTAATAACGTTATGGGGTTACTTTGTAATGTAGTTAAAAGTTGTTGATATATGTTTTGAACCGGCAGCACTGCTATTTACCCAAAATTGCTTTGTGCGCATTGTAACAAAAACCAAAAATAAACGCGCCGCAAAAGCGGATGAGTTTACGCGTATCCATAATCAGAAATAATTACAGACCGCTCTGTACATTTTTTAAGAACATACGCGCTATATTAACTTCTACTACCCCAATAAAAAAATAACACCTTGATTATAATTACAAAAATTTAAATTTAACTTATTGGTACACGCCTTGCTCCTTTTATAGTGAACGTTAATTAAATCTAAGTAAGGAGATACTTATGAACAACGATCGTATGAAAGGTAATTGGAACGAACTTAAAGGTAAGGCGCAACAAAAATGGGGCGATCTTACTGACGACGATTTAGACAAAATTGAAGGTAGCCGTAAGGAGCTAGTGGGTAAAATACAGCAGCAGTACGGTAAATCTAAAGAAGAAGCAGAGCGCGAAGTAGACGAGTTTGAAAAAACTCACTAATCGCTAACTTCTAAAAAAACCGCCATTTGGCGGTTTTTTTGTTTACTAGAAACCATTTAAGTTAAATTAGGTAAAGCTTACCTAAAATAATTTTAACGAAGCCATTGTTCCTCTCTATTTTGAAATTTTACGGTGTATCCATAATGATTTAACGAAAATATTGTTCCTATATTTTATCTTTAGTTATATTCTTTTATCGCTAATATAACGAACGCGATGGAATAAATGCGGTTAACTATAAATTTAAAGGAACTTATATGAATAATAATGCTGTAGTGTCAGCTTTAAGTGGTGTGACGGATTTATTTGGTAGGTTTTCTCTTCAAAGAGGAGACAATGACAAAAAACAAATCTGGGAAGGAAAAAGCCTCATAGCTAATCACTCTTTTGTATCCGAATTACAAATATTGCTCAATAAATTAGGAACATATAAATCAAAAGTTGATGGTGATTTTGGCTTAAAAACTGCGCTCGCATTAAAGTTATTCCAATGGAACGCCAAATCAGCACCGTATCGATTAAAAAATTTGAGGGTTATTAATCAACTGCCCACCTTTAAGGGAAGTACCTCTGGACAAACTGACAAAGCAACTCATCGAGAGCTTAATATCTGGGCCGCTAGCAATTTTCAATGTACAGGTGACTTGCTAAGGTTAAGAGAAGCAACTTTTACTAATATAGAGCTCAATCCTAACTTCAAATTAATTGCAAACCAAAATGTATTGAAAGGTGAATTTGTAGTTTCAGCAACTTTAATTACTGAGATAAAAGCAATGAACATTGAAGCAAAAAAACTAGGTTTAAAATTGGTTTTAAACCAGACAGTAAGGCAGCTTGGAGTTTCTCCAAATGGCGCTGTAGTAACGCCAGCAAAACGCAGCCAACATTATATTGGGCATGCTTTAGATTTAAATATTGTTGATGGCTCTAATTGGAACAACTCAACAGCTTTTAAAACTAAAAGTGCTACGTCTTCAGCCATTAAATTTATTGATGCAATGAAAAAAAGAGGGCTTAGATGGGGAGGCGATTTTACCAGGATGGATTCTCCTCACTTCGATAAGCAGCTATCGGCTTCAACATTCGACTATGAAGCTAAGCACTTTTTTAACCAATCATCAATTTCAAACAATCAGATGATTCCACTTTCTATATAGGATACTAAAATGAAAAAAATCCTATTAGGGTGCTTTGCTTTTAGCGTAATCGGCTGCACTGGGGTAGTAACTGCTGAACAAACATCTTCAGAGAAACAGCTATGCGATGACTATAATAATGATAAAGCTATTATTATTATAGGAAATACACCATTTGAAGATTCTGAGTGGTATGCAGACTGGTCATCAATCCTCAATAGCTTTGTTATCGCAAACAATGAGTTTTTACATGTATATAGAGCCAGCCAATTTAAACATACAGATTTAAAAAATTACTCAGTATTATTCAGTAAAAAGTCTAAGCAGAACTACCTACTTGAGGAAGTTATTGAGCCACAATCTTATGAATACGTCCTTCTAGAATATACTCAAGCCAATATACCTAAACATATTAGTGCGTTTAAACCGAACCATGTCAATACAAATTTAGTGAGCAAAATATGTAATTTATGAGTTTGAAAAGACATAGACTTACGAATAAAAAAACCGCCATTTGGCGGTTTCTTTGTTTAACGGCTAAAAAAGGACGTTATTTACGCTTTTAATTGATTACCTATTGGCAGTTGCCTAATACGTTTACCACAAGCGGCAAAAATAGCGTTACACAGCGCTGGGGCGTAAACCGGCGTTGCAGGCTCGCCTACACCTGCTGGCGGTGCATCGCTTTGTATGATTTCTACTTCTACCTCTAGTGGTGAGTCGCTCATACGCGGTACGCGGTAATCATGAAAATTACTTTGCTGCACGCGGCCTTTATCAAAGGTAATACCATCGCTTATTGCTGTTGTAATACCGTAAATAGAGCCACCTTGCGTTTGATTTTTAACGGTATCGGTGTTTACTACCGTACCTGCATCAATAGCCACCCACGATTTAATCACGTTTAAATCACCAGCGTCGGATACCTCTACCTCAACCACAGTAGCCACATAGGTTAAAAAGCTGCGGTGCGCTGCAATACCTAACCCGCGACCTTTTGGCAGCTTTCGGCCCCATTTGCTTATATCGGCTACTTTTTCAATAACATGGCGTAATTTACCAATATCTAATGGGTAAACATCTTTATCGCCGCCATAGTTATCGTACGAGGCATTTTGCTCGGTTACATCTAAAATGCGATCAGGGCCTATGGTTTCAAGTAAATAGTCTTTTTGGTCGCGCCCTGCTTTGTGCGCCGCTTCAGCAATAAATGACTGAATAGCAAAAGCATGAAAAATATTTGATACCGAACGCATCCAACCTACTCTTGTTTTAGCGGGTGCTTCGCCGTTTTCTAACTTTAAGTTAGGTGAGTTTATGGGGTTATCGGTAAAGCCCAAGCGCAGCTCAAAACCTGCAGGCGACGTTGCCCCTTCTTGAAAGGTCGACATAATTGGCGAAAACGCCGTACGGTGTAAGTAAGCCTCAATATTACCTTTTTCATCTAGTGAAGCTTCAATATGTTGAGCCGATACCGCATGATAAAAACTGTGCTGAATATCATCCTCTCGCGTCCACTGTACGCGTATAGGTTGTCCTACTTTCATTGAAATGTAGGCAGCTTCTGCTGAAAAATCAGGTTTTGATTTACGCCCAAAACCGCCACCTAACATGGTGACATGCACGTTAATTTGGCTCTCCTCCATACCAAGTAACGCAGCTACGGTTTTCATATCAGCTTGCGGGTTTTGCGTTGCAGCCCAAATATCTACCCTGTCTTTATTGTACATTGCAGTGGCGCAAGGTGGCTCCATAGGTGCTTGAGCCAAATGCGGCGCGTAATAGTCGGCTACTAACTTATTGCTCGATTTAGCCAATACGCTGGCGGTATCGCCTATTTCACGTACATGCGCTTGCGGCTCATTAACGGTTTGTAATAACGACTTTTTAAATTCTTTTGAATTATAATCGCCGTTTTTACCATCATCCCACACCACCTTTAGTACTTTACGCGCCTGCCATGCAGCCCAGGTATTTTTAGCAACAATAGCAATACCGCCTTTTGGCTGAAATTGCGGCGCACCTTTTGGTACAGGCATTTCAATAATATCAACTACGCCATTAATTGCTTTAGCGGCGCTGGCATCAAACGATTTAACCACACCACCTACTACCGGTGGGCGCTCAATAATAGCCACCAGCGCTTTTGGTTCGCGAACATCAGCAGCAAATGTGGCTTTACCGGTTACTAAATCGGTTAAATCTATATGCGCCATACCGGTATTTATATAACGCCATTCTTTGCGTGTTTTAAGTGTTAACTTATCAACTTCTGGTGGCGTTATTGTAAGTGCTAAGTCGATTAAATCTTTATAAGTAAGCGATTTACCTGAGCTGTGTGTAACCACGTGTTGATTGGCTGTACAGGTTTGCGGCTCAACTTTCCAATATTTAGCGGCTGCGTGCTGCATCATATAACGTACACTTGCGCCCATTTCGCGCAGGCGCTGCATGTTGTAGCGAATACTGCGCGATCCATCAGTATTTTGATCCCCGTATTTAGGGTCGCCCTTACCTTGAATAACAACCACTTTATCCCACGCGGCTTCCATTTCGTCTGCCACAATTTGGGCAATGGCGGTACGAATTTGCTGGCCCATTTCAGAGCGGTGGCAGGTTATTTCAACCATGCCATCGGGGCGCAGCGCTATAAATAAGTTAGCACGTTTTGCTTGCTCAGAGGGTTGCTCTAACACGCCTGCAAACGCTTTTGGTGCACTGCCTACAAAATAAGTGCCTAATACTAATGCGCCTATTGCGCTGGTTTTTAAAAATTGGCGACGGTTTAAGTCAAAGTACGTATTGTCGTTTTTCATACCTCTTCCCCTTGTTCATTTGGGTCAAAATATTCAACGCCCGCAATAGTTTTAGCCGCCGACTTAATTGCTTTATGAATACGCGGATACGTGCCACAACGACAAATATTGCCCGACATATTACTCACTATTTCATCATCAGTGGGATTAGGGTTAGCGGCTAATAAGCTTGCCGCTTGCATTATTTGTCCGCACTGACAAAACCCACATTGCGGCACTTTATGCTCAACCCAGGCTTTTTGCACGGGGTGGTCGCCTTGCTCGCTTAACCCTTCAATAGAGGTAATAGCACGCCCTGCCACAGCCGACACCGGTAATATGCACGAGCGCTGCGCTACGCCATCAATATGTATGGTGCACGCACCACATTGCGCCATACCACAGCCAAACTTAGGCCCGGTTAAATTTAATTCATCTCGAAGATACCAAAGCACCGGCGTTGACGGATCGCCTGTAAACTCATGTTTATTACCATTAACGGTAAGCGTGATCATATTTAACTCCTTGGCAAAGCGCTTTAAAGGAATGCCTTGTTGCGCGAGAACGGTTTGAATAATTGCTACTTTTTTAGCCTACCACTTAGGATTGGTTTATTGAAATTTTTATCGGCGAACCGCCAACTTATAGCTGTTATTTAGTGGCAGCTTTATTAGGTATAAATAAGAAGGCTTTATTGACTCTACTCAGCACTTATAACTGGCTCATTTAATAACTGCTCATCATTTTTATATACTTCAAGCCAACCAGGTGGCGATGTATCGCAACCAATTACAGTAACGTGTAATACGTAACTATAGCGTCCGTTTTTAAACGTATAACTATGATTACCGCCAGTGCCACTAACAGTCACATCGCCGTTAAATAAAACCATATCTGGCTTGTCCTTTGGCCTTTTATCACTACTCCACACTGCATAACGGTAATTTCTATCACCTAAATCATCAACGCGAATATGGTAGCTAGCCGTTTTCCAATCCAGCACTGGCTCTTCATACGTATTAATACTTGAATGGAGTGATTGCTTGTCTTGTTCAATTAAGCGTTTAGCAAATGCCTGCTCTTTAGATGTTCCGCGATTTATACCGAAAATTTTGCCGTCAGTATCAACCCACATCACGCCGTTATTTAGCATAATGCCGCGCCAACCAACTTTATCCCAATCGGTATTAATATTAGAGCTGCCAATAACGGCAACTAGTTCATCGTCGAACACTTCATCAAAGCGGTTAATAAACTCAGCTTCATTTTTAATGTCGGGCAATGGATATTGCCTTTTTAGAGGGTAGCGAATATGCGCAGCAATCGCAGTTTTATCCTCCGCTTTAAAAGCAGCAATAACAGGTAAAACACTCTCGTGATACTTCTGCTCAAGCGCAAATGTGTTCGATGTGAAAAGTAGGAATAGGCAAAGCAATATGTAATTTAGATACTTCATGAATAGTCCTTTATCTAAAGTAATAGAATAGATTTATAAAGAGATTAAATGTATTAGAGTTTTAGGCAAAGTATATCTAATAACCTAAAAGAATAAATAATTATTGTTTTAAATCAATGGAGTACGAATGTAATCCCACTTAAAGCTTAGCCTTTACTATTTTTTAAAAAGGCAGCAAATTCGTGAGGCGAACTATCATAAAATAGACGTATTATATTTTCTGTTTCATCTTCATTTTTATCTATAAAGATTTTAAAGGTGCTACGCTTAAAGAAGGGCCCTAGAAAGCGCCTTCGGATGGAAGCACTGGCAGAAATGCACCATAATTTTTTTTCTAGGCAACTTATTTGCAATGAAGCCTCATTATCCCCTAAGGATTGAAAAAATAAAATTTTCATGGCGGATTCTGAACTCTCATTCTCCCAAATAAAACCTTTGAAAAAGGTTATAGCTTCACTAATGTTTGGTTGTAATGGAACATCCTGCTCCGCTTCCTCATCATAATACCCACAAAAAATATTTTCCATTAGATATTTTTTCCTTTTAAGTTATAAATTTTCAGCTTAAAGAAGCTAAAAATCACATTAAATAAACCTTATAAACTATACAGCTTATTAATAAATACATAGATTATTAATCCGCATATAAACGAAGCTAGTATATTTGAGTAAATTCGAACGTCATAGCTTTTCATAAAGCGTTCTTTCATTATAGTTATGGGGATTAAAGCTAAGCACAAATAAGCAAACCAAGAAGATACAAATATATCTGCTAATTTAGATTGCATTAAGGGAGCGCTATTGCCATATTTTGCGTTACTTATCGCCTCAAAACTCTCACGATCGAATGCGATGGCAGCTACACCAAATAAAAAAATTATATGAGTAAATAATAAAGCTAAATTTAGCGCTCTTTTAAACAAGCTGATTTCATGAGTTTTAATAATACGCGATCCTTGCATTTTAGCTTCCTGTTCCTAAAAATTGATTTGAAAGGCTAGTCTGACTTGTTTAACCTCAAAGCGAAAATTAAATAACGTTCCTGCGAATAAAACAAGTTTGCTTTTACTTTTTTTGGCTAACCGAGTTTGGGTGCCATGGGCTGAAGTATCATAAAAAAGCACAACGCGAGATCCTATGATAATATTTTATATAAACCAAACTTACTTGGTGCTTTTTAAAATCAATCTAAGACACTTTACTTTTTTAACCTAAACAAAACCTGCTACTTCGTTTTTCATTGTAAAAGATTTGAAGTGAAATCTAGCTTATTTTTTCTTATTGGGGCTCTTGCTGCAGGAGTAGCTATATGTTTAATTTATATACTATATTAGATAGCTAAAAAATTGTAGTTAGTCTAAGAGTTGCCAATAATGCATATGTCGAAGCCGTATAAAGTGTAACCGCGACGTCTTTTTTTTACCTTGTTTAAATGATGATTAAAGAGAATTTAATGAAACACGACAGAGTAACATTAAGTGAAAATATAAAGGGTGTTTTTTTATTTGTTTTATTCTTTATCATCACCTTAGTTTTACCGATTGCACCATATAATGAAGTGGCATTTGTCTTTGAGGCGTTAAATAATCACCCGATGATTTTTAAGGAAAAGAGTTTTGCTCCGAGCTTAATTTTAGGCACGCCAGCATTTGCTATGCTCACTCGGCTAATATTATTAAAAGTAAGAAACACTGAAGTAGAGCCAGAGCTTCTAATTAAATGGTATAAGCTCTGTGGGATTACTTTAATTTTACTATTAGTTTCAGTTCCTACTTATACTTACTTTATTGAAAGTAAAATTAAAAGTGAAGGCTATATTATTTGTAACTCTTACAGTGGCAGCACTAGAGGAGCCCCAGATGTATGGGTTACCTCTCAACACTACTGCATTAAAAAAGGTTACAGAGTCAGCTCAGAAATAATAGATTGGTTAAAACAACAAACGACTGAACCAAAACCAAAAGATGTTATAAAAAAAGTAGATGAGCTACTCGCTTATAGCCCTTGATGATTTTTTAAAATACACACAAAAACGAGCCTCTCTGGGCTCGTTTTCGTTTTAACTGATAGCTGACAGCTAAAAACTGACCGCTTCGCTATTTAACCACTTCACTATGACTCCGGCTCATACCCCAAATTAGGCGATAGCCAACGTTCAGCCTCTTCGAGCGTCATATTAGTTCGCTTGGCGTAATCTTCTACCTGATCCTTTTGAATAGATGCTACGGCGTAGTATTTTGCCTCTGGGTGTGAGAAATACCAGCCCGAAACCGCTGCCCCTGGCCACATGGCGTATGAGCTGGTGAGCTGCATGCCAATGCGTTTTTCGGTATCGAGTAACTGCCAAATTTTCTTTTTCTCGGTGTGCTCTGGGCACGCTGGGTAACCAGGCGCTGGGCGAATACCTTGGTAGTTTTCGCGAATTAGCTCATCGTTACTTAAGTTTTCATCGGCTGCGTAACCCCAATACTCTTTACGCACTTGTTCGTGCAAGTATTCTGCAAAGGCCTCTGCAAGCCTGTCGGCAACGGCTTTTACCATTATTTTATTGTAGTCGTCTTGCTTGGCATCGAACGCGTCGGCTAGGTCGTCTTCTTCTAAACCGCCCGTTACTGCAAACGCGCCAAAGTAATCAGGTGTGCCTTTTGGCGCAATGTAGTCGGCTAAACAATAGTTAGCAAAGTCGGTTTTTTCGGTTTGCTGGCGTAAATGGCATGAGGTAGTTAACAGCTCTTTGCGCGTTTCGTCGGTGTAAATTTCTATGTCATCACCCATGCGGTTTGCAGGGAATAAACCAATTACACCTAAAGGTTGCAAAGCACCTGACTTTTCAAGGTCGTCGAGCATGTCGTTAGCGTCTTTAAATAAGCTACGTGCTTGCTCGCCAACGACTTCATCGTCCATTATGCGCGGGTATTTACCAGCGATTGACCACGTCATAAAGTACGGGGTCCAATCTATGTATTTACGTAACGTGGCGATTGATACATTTTTAAATTCGGTCACGCCCAGCTTTTTAGGCACCGGTGGCGTGTAATTATCCCAATCAAGCTTGGCTGCGTTATCGCGGGCACGCTGTATGGTAACGGGTTTTGAACGTGGCTTTTTGCGCGCTTGTTGCTCGCGTACTTTTTCGTACTCGGCTTTAGTTTTTTCTAAAAAGGCCGGTTTTAGCTCTTTAGATAATAAGCTTGATACCACGCCCACTGCACGGCTGGCGTTATTTACGTACACTACGCCTTTGTCGTACTGCGGTTCAATTTTAACGGCAGTATGCGCTTTAGAGGTCGTTGCGCCGCCAATCATAAGTGGGAGCTCAAAGCCTCGGCGGGTCATTTCTTTGGCTACGTGTACCATTTCATCAAGCGATGGGGTAATTAAACCCGAAAGGCCGATTATGTCGGCTTTTTCGTCAATCGCGGTTTGCAGTATTTTTTCGGCAGGTACCATTACGCCTAAGTCGATTACTTCGTAGTTATTACATTGCAGTACTACGCCTACAATGTTTTTACCTATGTCGTGCACGTCGCCTTTTACGGTGGCCATAACTACTTTACCGTTAGTGGCACCTTCTTCTTTTTCGGCTTCTATGAATGGGTCTAGGTAGGCCACTGCGCGTTTCATTACGCGGGCCGATTTAACAACTTGCGGTAAAAACATTTTACCTGCACCAAATAAATCCCCTACCACGTTCATGCCATCCATTAATGGCCCTTCAATTACGTGAATAGGTTTATCGGCGGCAGCGCGGCACTCTTCGGTGTCTTCATCTATAAAAGTAGTAATGCCTTTCACAAGAGCGTGCTCTAGGCGTTTTTCAACTGGCCATGTACGCCACTCTAAATCTTCTACGCGTTCGGCTTGTGCCATACCCGAAAACTTAGGGGCTATTTCTACTAAGCGCTCACCTGCACCTGGGTCGGTGTTAAGGATTACATCTTCTACGGCTTTGCGAAGTTCCTCGGGTATATCGTCGTAAACCGCAAGTTGCCCTGCGTTTACAATACCCATATCCATACCCGCTTTTATCGCGTGGTATAAAAACACCGAGTGAATCGCTTCACGTACGGGGTTATTACCCCTAAACGAAAACGAGACATTAGACACCCCGCCCGACACTTTACAGTGTGGTAAGTTTTGTTTAATTCGGCGTGTACCTTCAATAAATTCTACGGCGTAGTTGTCGTGCTCTTCTATACCGGTGGCTACGGCAAATATATTGGGGTCGAAAATAATATCTTCCGGCGGGAAGCCAATCTCTTCGACTAATATTTTGTAGCTGCGTTCACATATTTCGTATTTACGGTCTGCGGTGTCGGCTTGGCCGTCGGTATCAAACGCCATAACAACAGCAGCTGCACCAAAGCGTTTAATAATTTTAGCTTGGCGTTTAAATGGCTCTTCACCCTCTTTAAGCGATATTGAGTTAACAATAGCCTTGCCTTGAATACACTTTAAACCTGCTTCTATTACTTCCCATTTAGAGGAGTCGACCATAATGGGCACTTTAGAAATATCGGGCTCTGAGGCAATTAAGTTTAAAAACTTAACCATGGCCGCTTTTGAGTCCAACATGGCTTCGTCCATGTTTATATCAATAACTTGGGCGCCGTTTTCTACTTGCTCGCGGGCAACATTCAGGGCGGTCTCGTAATCTTCTTCCATGATTAAGCGTTTAAACATGGCAGAGCCAGTTACGTTGGTACGCTCGCCAACATTGGTAAATACTGCAATTTGCTGGGTCATGTTGGCTCCTAGTTTAAGTTACAGGCTTCAAGGCCTGATAAACGCATGCGAACATCAAGCTCTGGCAATGCGCGAGGTTTTACCCCTTCAAGCCCTTTGGCAAACGCACGAATATGCGCAGGCGTTGTGCCGCAGCAACCACCAACAATATTTATAAAGCCCGATTTGCCCCAGTCTATAATCTCTTTCGCCATGTCCTCTGCTTCTAGGTCGTACTCACCAAATTCGTTAGGTAAACCTGCATTTGGGTGTACTGAGGTAAATGTTTCGCATACGCGCGAAAGCTCTTCTACGTATTGGCGAAGTAAATCTGGCCCTAGGGCGCAGTTAAGGCCTATAGAAAGCGGCTTAATATGGCGAATAGAGTTATAAAATGCTTCGGTGGTTTGCCCCGAAAGCGTACGCCCAGAGGCATCGGTAATTGTGCCCGAGATCATTACAGGTAATGTGCGCCCTGCTTGCTCAAACGCTTCTTCTACTGCGAATGAGGCCGCTTTTGCATTTAGCGTGTCGAAAATGGTTTCGATAAGTATTAAATCAGCGCCGCCTTCCATTAATGCAAGAGTAGACTCAACATAGGCAGTAACCAGCTTATCAAAGGTAATATTGCGATAACCAGGGTCGTTTACATCTGGCGAAATTGAGCAGGTTTTAGAGGTTGGCCCTAACACACCGGCTACATAGCGTGGTTTTTCTGGGTTTTTAGCGGTGAACTCGTCACATATTGCGCGTGCGAGTTTGGCCGACTCTAAGTTTACCTCACGGCTTATGCTTGCCATGTCGTAATCTTCCATCGAAATGGTGGTTGAGTTAAAGGTATTGGTTTCAATAATGTCTGCACCGGCGGCTAAAAAGCTGCGGTGTATATCGGTTATTAACTCAGGTTTTGTAAGGCTTAATAAATCGTTATTGCCTTTAATTAGTACGTGCCAGTCTTTAAAGCGCTCGCCTCGGTAGTCTTCTTCTTCAAGCTTGTGAGTTTGGATCATGGTGCCCATGGCGCCATCTAAAATTAAAATACGCTCTTTTAATGCTGCGCTTAATTCGCTGTGTTTATTATTGTTTTGCACGTTATTCGGCATAGTTGTTAGTCCTCACATCTTGGCTAACTAAATTAATATCATAAGGGGTCGTTTGGTACACGTAGTAATTTAACCAGTTCGAAAACAGCAAAAAAGCATGGCTTTGCCACGTTTTTGACGGCTTTTTGCTTGCATCGTTATCTGGAAAATAGTTTTCGGGTTTTGGCGCATCAGGGCTTTTTTGTAAATCGCGCTCGTACTCTGCTTTTAATGTGTCGGCATCGTATTCTGGGTGGCCGGTTATAAACACTTGGCTGCCCGACTTATTTTTCATTAAGTAAGCGCCTACTTTTTCAGAGCCTGCCAGCACGACTATATCGTCGCAGGCATTTATTTTATTTATATCTATGTGGCCATAACGTGAGTGCGGCACTAAAAAGGTGTCGTCGAAGCCACGAGTAAGTGCCCCGTGATCAAAGTAACACTGGTGAGTAAACACACCACAAAGTTTATCTTCTTTTAAATCGCGTTTTAAATTGTAACGATGGTACAACGCGGCATGCGCCGCCCAGCACGAAAACAGCGTAGAGGTAACGTGCTGCTCTGCCCAATCAATAATCACTTTTAGCTCATCCCAGTACGCAACATCGTCGTATTCAAGGTGTGCAAGTGGCGCGCCGGTAACAATTAACGCATCGTAGTTATTGTCTTTCACTTCTGAAAAATAACGGTAAAAGGTATCTAGGTGCTCTTCTGAGTTGCTACTGCTGCGGTGCGTATCTAGGCGCAATAGCTCTACATTTACTTGCAAAGGCGAATTTGCAAGCAAACGAATAAACTGCACTTCGGTTTCTACTTTATTAGGCATTAAATTTAAAATAGCCAAACGCATAGGACGAATTTCTTGCGTTTTTGCGCGACTTTTTGGCATTACAAACACGTTTTCTTCACGTAAACGGGCAATAGCCGGTAGCTCGTCTTTCACTGTAATTGGCATATTTTTTACTCCTACTCATAAAAACCGAGAATTTATACGCTCTCATTATGAACAGTATGCTAAAAATATCAACCTCTAGATGTATAGATGTCTAAATGAAATTTATTCATGATTTTATACTTTATCAACCTGCAGCCATTAGCGCTTTAAAACCCGCCATTCGTTGACTGTTTCACCCGTGAGCCACTACAATACAACATTGAAATTTTTATTATTATTTGAAGGCTTTCCTCCATGGTTTTACCTGATAAGTTTATATTCTCGATGAGTCGAGTATCTAAAGTTGTGCCACCTAAGCGCACAATTTTAAAAGATATTTCGTTGCACTTTTTCCCTGGCGCTAAAATTGGTGTGCTAGGTTTAAATGGTGCTGGTAAATCTACATTACTTCGCATTATGGCCGGTGTTGACCAAGACTTTGAAGGTGAAGCCCGCCCTCAACCTGGCACTAAAATTGGTTACTTACCGCAAGAGCCTGTGCTGGATGAAAGCAAAACAGTACGCGAAATAGTTGAAGAAGCTGTTGGCGAAGTAAAGCATGCCCTTAACCGCCTTGACGAAGTGTACAACGAGTACGCAATGGAAGACGCTGACTTTGACGCCCTAGCAAAAGAGCAAGGCGAGCTTGAAGCAATCATTCAAGCGCACGATGGTCACAACATCGATAACGTTTTAGAACGCGCTGCTGATGCACTTCGTTTACCTGAGTGGGATGCTAAAATTGAGCACCTTTCAGGTGGTGAGCGCCGCCGTGTTGCTATTTGTCGTTTATTACTCGAAAAACCAGATATGCTTATTCTCGATGAGCCTACTAACCACTTAGATGCTGAGTCGGTTGCTTGGCTTGAGCGCTTCTTACATGATTACGAAGGCACTGTTGTGGCGGTAACGCATGACCGTTACTTCCTTGATAATGTAGCTGGCTGGATACTAGAGCTTGACCGTGGTGAAGGTATTCCGTGGGAAGGTAACTACTCTTCTTGGCTTGAGCAAAAAGATGCGCGCTTACAACAAGAGCAAAAATCTGAAAAAGCACGTCAAAAATCAATTGCTCAAGAGCTTGAGTGGGTACGTTCAAACCCTAAAGGTCGTCAAGCTAAGTCTAAAGCGCGTATGGCGCAGTTTAGCGAGCTACAGCAGTCTGATTACCAAAAGCGTAACGAAACTAACGAGCTATTTATTCCACCTGGTCCGCGTTTAGGTGACCAAGTGCTTGAAGTTAATAACTTACGTAAGAGTTTTGGCGATCGCGTATTAATCGACGATTTAAGCTTTAGTATGCCAAAAGGCGCGATTGTGGGCATTATCGGTGCCAATGGCGCGGGTAAATCAACCCTATTTAAAATGCTAAGCGGCGAAGAGCAACCAGATAGCGGCAGCATTAGCGTAGGTGAAACTGTAGAGCTTGCAACGGTTGATCAGTTCCGTGGCAACATGGACGAAAGCAAAACTGTATTCCAAGAAATATCTGACGGGCAAGACGTGCTAAAAATTGGTAACTTTGAGTTCCCAAGCCGTGCATACGTTAGCCGCTTTAACTTTAAAGGTAACGATCAGCAAAAGTTTGTAAAAGACTTATCAGGTGGTGAGCGCAACCGTTTACACCTTGCTAAGCTTTTAAAAGCGGGTGGTAACGTAGTACTACTGGATGAGCCAACCAATGACCTTGATGTTGAAACACTTCGCGCCCTTGAGAACGCTATTTTAGAGTTCCCAGGCTGTGTAATGTGTATATCGCATGACCGTTGGTTCCTCGACCGTATTGCAACACATATTTTAGATTACCGCGACGAAGGCCAAATTAACTTCTTTGATGGTAACTACACTGAATACGAAGAGTGGCTTAAAAAGACCTTAGGCGCAGAAGCTGCACAACCTAAGCGTATTAAGTATAAAAAAATTGGTTAATTGTTAACTGATATAACAAACCCTGCATTTATGCGGGGTTTTTTTATGCCATTTTTTATCGCTATGGGCTATTTCCCGCTATGCTTGATTTAAATATTACAATAAAGGCAACTCGTTTTATGGAAAATCGACGTCAGTTCTCGCGTATTCTTTTTTCAACCGCGGCCCAATTAGAATTTGCAGGAGAGAGCTACCCATGCAAATTACTCGATGTATCTTTACATGGCGCACTCATTACTAAATGCGCGGCGTTTAGTGGCACAAAAAATAGCGAAGCCACCTTGCGCTTTACCTTGCCACAAAGCGATATAGAAATAAAAATGGAGGTGTTTATTTGCCACATAGAAGATCAACACATCGGCCTTAATTGCCACCATATAGATATAAACAGCATTACCTATTTAAAACGGTTAGTTGAACTTAATTTAGCCGATGAAAAATTACTTCATCGCGAGCTTGCCTCATTGATTGAATAGCGGCAATAGACTCCCTTAGCTAAGTTTATTACCATAGCGCAAACTTTATTATTGATACGGTTATGCGCCTAAACCCTCACTTACCTTTGGTCTATCACAGTAATTATTCGTTTAGCTTTGACCCTAAGCACCGATTTGTAATGAGTAAATTTGCTCATTTATATGAGCAGGTTAAAGGTTTAGGCATTGCAGGTAATAATTTAGTAGAGCCTATTTTGGGCTCCCCTGAACCACTTGAACTGGTACACTGCGAAAACTACATTCACGATTTATGGCATAACCGTCTAGACGAAAAAGCCATGCGCCGCATTGGCTTACCTTGGTCGCAACCGCTAATGAACCGTACATTCACCGCCCCACAAGGCACGTTACAAACTGCACGCTTAGCATTAAAGCATGGCTTAGCCTGTCATTTAGCAGGCGGTACACACCATGCACACACTGATTTTGGCTCAGGTTTTTGTATGGTGAACGACTTAGCCTTTACCGCGCAAACATTAATACAACGCGGTGAAGTGACCAACGTGCTCATTTTTGATTTAGACGTACACCAAGGCGATGGCACAGCTGCAATGCTTGCGCATCAGCCGTATGCGTATACATGCTCTATACACTGCGAAAAAAACTTCCCGTTTAGAAAATCCCCCAGCGATTTAGACATAGGCCTTGCTAACAATATGCAAGACGCAGAATACTTAGGCATTGTGGATGATACGCTGCAGTTTTTACTAAAAGAGCTCAACCCCGATTTAGTCCTATACGATGCGGGTGTAGATATTTGGCAAGACGATGGCTTAGGCAAACTAGATATAAGCTGGGACGGTATTAAACAGCGTGACCATTTAGTGTTTAAGCGCTGCCTTGAACATAACACCGCTATTGCCAGTGTTATTGGTGGCGGCTACGACAGAGACCATACGCGTTTAGCGCAGCGCCATGCAATAGTGATTGAGCAGGCTGCTGGTTTTTAACAGAAGTATTAACCTGTGCGCTTTATACTTTTAACTGGCTTGGGGTTAGCCCTGTCCAACGTTTAAATGCCCGCCTAAAGTTAGGAATATCGTAAAATGCCAAACGCTCAGCAACATGCTCATTGCACTTAGCGCGCAAGGTAAGTAAATAAATGGCTTTATGTTTATTTTGCTCATCTACTAAGCTCGAAAAGCGCATATTATGGCATTTTAGTTTTCGTTTAAACGTGGCTGGGCTCATGGCAAAATACTGGGCGGTTTGCTCTAAACTTGCCTCGTTATAAGTGTGTAGATAGCGCCAAACAGCCTCTATAAAGGTGTATTTTTCGTGTGATTTTACAGCCAATTGAGCGCGTGCTTGCATAAAGCGTAATTCGCTGGCGTACGGGTTAGCTTGGCGAAGCAATGTTTTGCTAATTACCCAACGAGTCGTTGGCTGCTCAAAACGTAGCTTTAAACCTAAATGTTGCTCGTACTGATGAATATGACGCGGTCGCTTAAAGCTAAAGTCGAACTCACATTGCGGATAGTGCGGGCTTAAACGCTTTAATAAACTATAAAACGCGGCACTGTAAATTTCTAAAATGTAGTTATGTAGGTCGTCATCAAGCCCTGTAGCAGCATTTAAAAAAATATAAAATTGCTGATTACTTACATAGTGCTGACTAAAAAACAAAGGGCAAAGCTGTAAACGCGCTCGCTGTATTTGTAACAGTGCCGCCCCTAGTTTAGCGCTGAACAATACACTTTGTGCTGCGCTACTTGAATCGTTAACTAATTGACTACCTAGTAAAAAACCGCTGTCGGGGGTGTTCATTAGGCGTTTAAATTGACTTAGTAATTTAACTTGCTGCTCTAAACTAAAGCAATGCTCAACGCTGAGTAAATCTTGTTCAAAAATCCCGGTGCCGCGTAACAACTTATGTAAGGCAACCCCCCTACTTTGCGCAAGCTCTACAACGGCAGTTATAAGCCCCTGTGCAGTTAAATACTTGTCACTTAAGCTAACATAACTGTTCACTGCTGGTGGCTCTTTGTTGTTTTTGTAGTTGTAGGCCGCTGTGCAATTGTTGCATTAGAATGTGAGCTGTATCACTTTTTTGCGCTTGTATGATGTGGGTAGTTACACACTGAAACTTAGCAAGCCCAGAGCCTTCTACTTTAAAAGCACAATGTTTTAATGCGGCTGTTATTTGCCTAAGAAGCTCTTGGCCTTGCTGCTTTGATGTGGCTGGCATTAGCACCATAAAACAGTCTCCCGCATAACGACATACCACATCGCTTAACCGACAGTTCATTAGTATAAGCTCGCTTATTTCGCGTAGCAGTCGATCCCCTTCGCTAAAACCAAACTCATTATTAAAACTAGCGAAGTCGCGTATATCAATAGCGGCTAATAAAACTGGCTGCGGCGCCTTAAGCTGCGTGTTTAAAACGCTTTGTAAGTATTCGGCTGTATAAACGCCGGTAACGGGGCATACTTTGTCGTGTTCACGTAAATGTGCTTCACGGCGCCTTAGCTGTTTATTTAAAACATATTGTTCTTGGTGCCAATGGTATAAACCTAAACTGGTTAGTAGCATCCCAACGGGGGCTGGCAGTGACTCTATCCAGCTTAGCCACTGCTGCGCAGGTTGCATTAACCATTCATCGAGCAAATCGAGCGTGGCCGAGAACATAAATAAACCAAGCCCAAGCACCAAATAACGAGTAACTTTACCCGGCGGGCGCGAAATAAGTAAGGCAACAATCCAAGTTAGGGTCATAATCACTATGCCGCCCTCACCAATAATATCGAGCCATTGTATGTGTTGCAGCTCTTTGAGCTCCCCTAAATAGGCACATAAAAATATGGCTAATAACGCCATAGCTATAATACTGTTTGTTAAAAGCCGATGGCTAATAAAGGGATTAAATCGCATAGTTTGTCTTATTTAAATTGCGTATGTATTTATGCTACCCGAAGTGCATTTTTTGTAGCAGGGTCATATTAGCTCAATGATGTGACAGCTAAATGATATGCACTTACTTATAACCTGCACATAGCCCATTAACGCTATATTGCTTGGGAGTGCGATTAGCTCACACGCCAAGGTAAAGCTTTTAAAACCTTAATAACCTGCTGATCTAAATAGGGTGTTGTCACATTTGCGTCATTTAATTTAATTAGTTTGCTTTCAAACCAAGCAGCAACAGGAGCAAATTACATGGCACACTTTAAACTTAAAGCACTGGTAACAGCGCTATCACTTTGCAATTTAGCAGTACATGCAGCACAAGAAGAACACACAACTGATGTAAAAATATCTGAAGAGTTAGTAGTTTATGGCGAAATAGGTTATCGCAACCGCTCACAAGAACTAGCCCCAACGCTTGAATACTCTCAAGAATACTTTCAGCGTTTTGAACCACTAACAGCAGGTGATGCACTAAAGCGTGTACCGAGTGTGACGTTTTTATCAGATGTGCTTGAGTCTGACGGCGCACGTATGCGCGGTTTGAGCCCTGCTTACACAAAAGTACTGATCAATGGCGAAGAAGTTCCAGGCGCTGGTGCTGATCGCTCATTTTTTGTTGACCGTATTCCTGCCGAATTAATCGAGCGTGTAGAAATAATTCGTTCATCAAGTGCCAACCGCTCTGCCGATGCAATTGCGGGCACCCTTAACATTGTACTTCGAGATGGCTACAGCTTAGACGGCGGTTATATTCGCGCAGGAGGATTACGCTATGATGATGGTGAACTAAAAGAAAGCTTTGCGGGCGTTTACGGTACTGAGTTTGCAGGTGGACGTTTACTACTAGGCGCTAATTTTCAAGGTCGTTATAACCCAAAACAAAAATCAAGCATACGTTATGGTGATAGCCCTGAAAATAACCCTAATTATGCAACTGATGATTTTGATAACCGTGAAGATCAATCTGATACTCGTGATGGCGATGACACATCATTAAATGCCAGCTTTGAAAAGGTATTTGATAACGGCGGTAAATTTGATATTAGCGCAATGTGGGTTGATACAGACCGTACCGAAGACGAGCGTTCTTTTGAATATGACGACGCGACGGCCACGTCTAACTCTGTGGTTGAAGGCGGTAACTTGCTTTCAGACAACGCAAATGTTTCCTACATTGACCAAACCAACTACAACATAAACTCAGGTTATGAATTACCGTTATTAGGCGGTACCAGCAAGTTTAAAGTAGGCTATGCCAGCTTTGAAGAGTCAGTTTACGAGCAAGAAGTTGAGCTTGATACATCTGAGCTCCCAATGGTTTTTGAGGAAGCAGAAGAAACTGTTGAGATTGACGATAAAGAATGGTCATTACAATGGCAACATAGCTTACTGCTAGGTGACTCAAAAGAAGTTCAGTTTGGTGCTTTTGTTCAAGGAAAAGAGCGCGACACAGCAATTTTTGAAGCTGAAGATGAAAGTGAGCAAACACTTACTGGCTGGGATCAATTTAGCCAGACGCCAATGTCATTAGCGCAATTTAACAATGAATTTGAAGCAGTAGACGGAGGCGTTAATACGCTTGAAGAAGACCGTTTTGACTTATTTGCATTAATCAAACACGAAGCTGATGTGTTCTCATGGGAGATGGGTGTGCGCTGGGAGTCAACTGACTCAAACATTACCGATACCAATGAAGGCGTTACTGCAAAAAATGACTATGACTTTTTCTTACCTTCAGCTCACTTTCGTTACAGTGTAAGTGATAACGGCCGAGTCAGCGCCTCTGTTGCTCGTAGCTTACGCCGCCCAGATTTTGATTACATGACACCGGCTCTTCTTGAAGAAGAACTCGCTGATAATGACTTTTTAGGTAACCCAAACCTCAAGCCAGAATCTTCTTGGGGTATCGATTTAGGTTACGAATACCGTTTAGGTAAAAGTGGCGTTGTCGGTGTAAACGTATTTTACCGTGACGTAAACGACCTAATTGAAATTGCCAGCACAGGTGTTGAAGGCTCAGAAGGCGAAGGTACATTTGTACTGCAACCACAAAATACTGGCGATGGCACAGTACAAGGTATTGAGTTTGATTTATCAACGCCACTGAGCGCAATCAACATGCCAAATACTGGTATTTTCTTAAACTACTCTTGGCTTGACAGTGAAGTTGAAGACAGTTTTGGCAAACGTAAATTTAACGACCAATCAGATTATGTTTATAACATTGGCTTTATCCAAGATTTACAAATACTGCGTGCATCATTTGGCGCAACTTACCGTAACCAAGGTGATGCATACGGACGCTTTGTAGGGGAAGAAGTAACAACCTCTTACGGTGCTGATTTAGAGCTTTTCGTTGAAAAGCGCTGGGATGATGTAACACTTCGCCTAGTGGGTTCAAACTTACTTGATGCCAGTAAAGATGAAGTTTTTAACAAATTTGACTCACTTGATGACCAAAACAATCGTGACTTTGATGAGTACGAGCTTGAATCTGAAGAAGCAGGCCCAGTCATTCAAGTAATGTTGCGCTACGCATTTTAATAGCAGGCATCATCATATTAGGCACGTAATCGCTTGCTATTACGTGCCTTTTGGAGTTAGAACATGTTTAAATTGTCTTTCATAATGGCCGCCCTACTAAGCTCATCAGCACTCAGTGCTGACGAGTCTGTTATTTATAAAGATGAGCTTTATCAACAGCAAAAAATAGCTAAGTTAAATACGCTACCTGATAGCCTTAACTTTATTGTAATTGGTGATTGGGGACACAACGGCCACTTTTATCAAAAAGAAGTGGCTCACCAATTAGAAATAGCCATGTACCAAACTGATGCTGACTTTATCGTCTCAACTGGCGATAACTTTTACCCAAATGGTGTGGCAAGCGTCAACGACCCTTTATGGCAATCAGCCTTTGAGAACATATACCATGGCCCGCATACTTTTGAAGACTGGTATGTTGTGTTAGGTAATCACGATTACTTGGGTAACGCCCAAGCACAAATTGACTACACAGAAAAAAGCCAGCGTTGGCAGTTACCTGCAAGGTACTACAGTAAAACATTTGCGCTTGAAAACAACGAGCAAGTGTTAATGGTTTTTTTAGATACCAACCCAATTCAGCCTGAATATAAAGGCCGTGATAAATACCGTTCTACCCAAGGGCAAGGCTATAAAACCCAGCTTACTTGGCTTGAAACCCAACTTGCCGGCAGTAGAGCAAAGTGGAAAATTGTGGTAGGCCACCACCCGCTTTATTCAAGTGGTAAACGCTTTGGCCGTAACCAAGGGCTTCGCGACATTTTAGAACCTATTTTGGAGCGTCATAACGTGCAAGCTTATATCGCTGGGCACGAGCACGACTTGCAATACAACCAACCAAAAAATAGCAAAGTGGCTCACTTTATCTCTGGTGGAGGCAGTGAAGCACGGTTTGTAAAACAACGTGAATTTACCCGCTACGCAGAAGCAACACCTGGTTTTTTAAGTGTATCTATCAATGGCGAAACACTCAGTGTAAGTGCGATTAATCACCTTGGTGAAGTACGTTTTAGCACTGAAAAGCACATAGATAAGTAAAGGATAAAATAATGAACTTTAAATTAAATACCATTTCAACAGTGCTCTCAAGTGCACTTCTGGTTACAGCTCTTAGCGGCTGCACAAGTAATGAGGAACCT
This sequence comes from Pseudoalteromonas sp. A3, assembly GCF_025942345.1. Taxonomy (NCBI): domain Bacteria; kingdom Pseudomonadati; phylum Pseudomonadota; class Gammaproteobacteria; order Alteromonadales; family Pseudoalteromonadaceae; genus Pseudoalteromonas; species Pseudoalteromonas sp. A3. The sequence goes on along the minus strand of NZ_JAPCKL010000005.1, from coordinate 125,477 downwards.
AGCAGCCAAAGCAACGCAGCTATGGTAAAAGCAGCAATAGCTGTGGAAAAATTTGGCCCTCAACAAAATATGCAAGGCTCACAGGCAGCAGCGCTGGGTAATAACCAATGGTTGATTGCCAGCGAAAGCCAGGGCTTATTAGTGGCAGATAAAGACCAAAGCAGTGTGTTATTGGCCGGAAACTTTGAGTCAATTTCACTAAAACAATTATCAGCGCAGCAATTTTTACTCTCAAGCATTGATAAAAGCCAAGACAACGTCGCCATCTTTAAGCTTGAAAAAAATGGTCAAACTTGGCAGATAAATGAACTCTCTCGTATTACCCCTCCTCAAGCTCAGCCTGATGCCGTGTGTTTATTTAAAAACACTGATAACAAGACTGTCTCAGCATTTGTGCCGGATGTTCGAGGCTTGATCAGCGAAACCATTATTTATGATTTAGCCACTAAACAAGCTAAAAATATTGCAGTACGTGAGTTCTCTGCAGTCACTGAGGCTTCAGGCTGTGCTGTTAATGATGAAACTAAAACTTTGTATGTGGGCGAAGCAGAGCTAGGTGTGTGGGCCATTAATGCTGATGCGGAATCAGATGCCAATAAACAACCTGTGGCTTTAGTGCAACCTTACGGTGAATTAAAAGCTGAAATCGGGGCATTATCAGTATCACAAGATGGTACTTTATGGCTTACTGCCACTGATGGCAATATGATCTATGCTTACCACGAAAATACTGAAAAACTAAGTCAGTGGTCACTTTCTGGCGATCACACCATTGAATCTGTTGCAGCGAGTTTGCTCAATAACAATCAAGCGCAGCTAGTTTTAATTGATGATGAAACAGGTGCCTACATTCAAGCAAATGTTAACTACACTGCGCAAACAGTTACTTCACAAAACCAAGTCGCGATGACTCACCTTCATGCCAGCACACAAACAACGCCAGTTGCAGCATTTGGCGATGCAGCAGATGACCCGGCAATTTGGATAAATGAACAAGACGCTAAAAGCAGCTTAATTTTAGGCACAGACAAACGCCGCGGCTTAATGGTTTATGATCTTGCTGGCAACAAAATACAATCACTTAATGTAGGGCGTTTAAATAATGTTGATGTACGCCAGCATCAGGATATAAACAACGAAACCCAGACTTGGATCACAGCCAGCAACCGCACGCTTAACAGTATTAGCGTGTTTACTGTCGATAGCGCGAACAAAGTAAACCATGTAACAGAAGTAGCCACAAACCTGCTTGAGATTTACGGTATGTGTATGTATTCGTCTGAATCTGGTCAATACATATTTGTTAATGATAAATCAGGTTTATTCCAGCAATATAAACTCACCGGTGAGCAAAGTAACTTAAGCGGTGAACTGGTTAGAGAGTTTACCCTACCAAGCCAGCCTGAAGGCTGTAGTGCTGATGATAAGCGCGGCCAATTATTTGCAGGTGAAGAAGATGCAGGCATTTGGTATATCGGTGCTGAGCCAACCTCTGGCAACAAAGCGGTCATGCTACAAGGTATAAATGAGCAACTTGTGGCAGATGTTGAAGGCATGGAAATCTATCATGCTGATGATAAGCGCTATTTAGTAGTATCAAGCCAAGGCGATAATAGCTATGTGCTTTATAAAATATCAGATAATACACAGCCTAGCCTAAGCTTTGCAGGTAAATTTAATGTGATTGCTAATCTAGATAAAGGCATTGACGGCGCAGGTGAAACAGACGGCTTAACCGTTACAGCTAAAGCTTTACCAGGCTATCCTGAAGGCATGCTTATAGTGCAAGACGGCTACAACCGTATGCCACTACAACCACAAAATTTTAAAATTATTGACTGGCGTGAAGTAAAAAAAGCGATTAAGTAAAACCTACCATATTTAAACGTAATAAGGCTCTTACGAGCCTTTTTACTATGTGTATTTAAAATAAACCTAGTAAATTTAGAGTTATTAAAGCTATATACTACACTTTAAGCTCATAAATTAATTGAGATTATTATGCGTTTACTTCTTACATTGTTGCTCATTACTATAAGCGGATACGCTTTTGCTGAGGAAGAGGCAGCAGAATTGCCACCACTCAACCCCAAATACAAGGCTGAGCATGCAATAGCACTGGTGAATAAAGGTTCAGGGATTTATGCGTTTAACTTACCCGGCTATAAATTACCTCACGATGTACAAGTGGTGTATAGGATTAAAAACCCCGATGTGGCTTTTTTAGATGTTGTGCGCAACGCAGAGCTTATAACGCTAAAGCCCAAACCTTTTAATATTCAACGCTTAATGCGCGGTGAAGAAATAACCATTACCGCAGATGTGTACGAGGGCAATTACAAAAAAGCAGGTAGCCTAATTTACACAAACAGAACAATAGAATTGAGTAAACAGCTATATGCTCGCCAATTAAAAGATTTAGCTAAACCTAGCCAGTGGCAAGAATACGACATGATAGACCTAGGTAGCACAGAGCGTATTTACATACATAAAATTAGCCAAGCACCTAGTTTCAGCCACTTAATTTTTGTAGATTTAGTAAATGCCTGTATGCAAAAATTTAGAACCTCAACCCTCCTTCCTAGCCAGAATGAGTTAACGTATAAATTTATAAACTGCGGCACCCTAAAACCTTTATTTTACGAAGCAGAAAGTTTAAAAAAATAGTTTCAAACATGAAAAAAGGCCCTTTCGAGCCTTTGGATTAACTTTGGAAATATAAAGCTTTAAAAAATTATATCAGTGTAAGCAGTTGTGGCGCTGCGCTGTGGTAGTCAACGGCCATAGCAATACTGAGTGCTGTAATATTTATAATAGAAAAAGCAAACACTTGGCGTGCCCAGCTCGTTAAATTAACATTACGGCGATAGCCACGCAGTGCCATAAGTAACCACCAAAAACTGGTAATACACGCCACTGCCATAAAGGCGGCGCCAGTGTAGCCACTTATTGGTAATAGCATGACGACTAAAGCGTACACAGCAATATAAAGTACAATATGGCGCTTCGCTTTATCAATACCTTGCGCTACGGGTAATACGGGAATACCTGCGGCTTGGTAATCTTTAAAACGAAAAATAGCAATGGCATATGAATGTGGCATTTGCCACAGACTAAACATAACTAATAATATTAATGCACCTATATCGAACTGCCCGGTTACAGCGCAGTAACCTACAACAGGAGGCACTGCGCCAGAAAGGCTACCTACAAACGTGCCATAAACTGAGTTGCGCTTCATGTAAAGGCTATAAACCCCAACATAAATGATATAGCCAAACGCTGCAAAAAATACCGCGGCTTGTGTGGTGTAAGCAATGAGTAAACCAAAACCTACAACCCCCAATAAAACCCCGTGACTTAGTGCAGCAAAGGCCGACATTTCGCCTGTTACTGTAACCCGCGTACGAGTACGTGCCATGGCTACATCTATGTCCCTATCAATTACATTGTTGATAGCACAGCCCGATGCAACCACAAGTGACAAGCCAATAAGCGTAACAACCATTAGCCATGGGTCTATATCCCCGCGCGAGGCAAGTAAAAAACCGCCTGCAACGCTGATAAGGTTGCCCATAATAATGCCTGGCTTAGTCACTGATAAATAACGACGAAACATCTTCAACTCCTAGTACATCATCATTGCGTTAGATTCGTAAATTATCCAAACCGATAACCCAACAACCATGACGATAATTAGGGCACTGAATAAAAATGAGAAGGTACTTGCACGGCCATCTTCTGTCGTAAAATTAAGGTGTAAAAAGTATTTTAAGTGCACCCAAATTTGTACAATAGCTAAAGTAACAATGCTCCAAAGCGTAGTTACTTTTGAAAAGTCGCCTTCCATTACCATGTAAAACGGTATCGCGGTTAAAATTATGGATAGCACAAAGCCTATTAAGTACGTTTTAACACTGCCATGAGACTCATCATGGTGCTCGTTTTGCATTTGCTTTAACGCGTGCGCTTCGCTGTGGCTCATTACATTGCTCCCATTAAATAAACAACGGTAAATACACAAATCCAAACAATGTCTAAGAAGTGCCAAAATAGGCTTAGGCAGCTTAAGCGTGTCACTGTTTGTTTACCTAAGCCACGTTTAGCCACTTCTATCATCATAATACTCATCCAAATTAGACCCGCAGTTACGTGTAAACCATGTAAGCCTACTAACGAGAAGAATGAGGTTAAAAAGGCACTTTGTTGTGGACCATTGCCATGCACAATTAGGTGGTGAAATTCGTAAATTTCCATGCCTATAAACACAGCACCTAAACAAAAGGTAATAAACAACCAGGTGAGTGTTAGTGCCTTTTTTTGCCCTTGTGCGGCAATCATGGCAAAGCCAAAAGTAATACTACTAATGAGTAGCGCCGCTGTTTCTACAGCAACAAAGTCGAGTTCAAAAATGTCTTTACCTGATACACCACCGGCTGTGTTCATAAACAGCACGGCGTAAGTGGCAAAAAACGAGGCAAATAATAGACAATCGGTCATTAGGTATAACCAAAAGCCAAAGATTGTATCGCCAGAGGTATCGTGATGCTCATGTGCATGAGCATCGTGCGAAACTGAGTCTAAATGGGTAGTTTCTACATTCGCAGATAGTGTACTCACGCGCTTAGCTCCTTATTTCCACTAGAATTATACGCAGCTTCAATACGTGCGATTTCATCAGGTTGTATATAGTAATCAACATCGCTGGTGTAACAACGCTTGATAAATAAGGCAATTGCGCCAACAAAACCAACGGCAGCTAACCACCAGATATGCCAGATCATGGCAAAGCTAAATACAGTTAAGCTTGCTGCAATTAACACCCCAGATGCTGTGTTTTTAGGCATATGAATTGGGCTGTAGCTTGCTTTTGTTTGATACGCTTGGCCTTTTTCTTTCGCTTCGGTCCAGGCATCAATGTCATCAACGTGAGGAATAGTGGCAAAGTTATACACTTGTGGAGGTGAGCTAGTTGCCCATTCTAGTGTATGGCCGTTCCACGGATCGCCGGTTGTATCGTCAAGTGCTTCGCGGTCTCTAAAGCTAACAAAGAGCTGCACGACTTGGAAAATAATACCAAACATAATAATGACAGCACCGCCTGCTGCAATGTATAACCACATGTTCCAATCTGGGTTATTAGTGTGATTTAAGCGACGTGTCATACCTAAGAAACCAAGTACATACAACGGCATAAACGCCACGAAGAAACCAACTATCCAACACCAAAAAGACGCTTTACCCCATTTTTCGCTAAGCTTAAAGCCCATTGCTTTAGGGAACCAAAATACAAAACCTGCAAGGTAGCCAAATACAGCGCCACCAATAATTGTGTTATGGAAATGCGCAATTAAGAATAAACTGTTATGCAACACGTAATCGGCACCCGGAATAGCCAGTAGTACGCCGGTCATACCGCCTACTGTAAAGGTAACCATAAAGCCTAATGTCCAAAGTACAGGAACGCTGATACGTAAACGGCCGCGGTAAATGGTAAACAACCAGTTGAATAGCTTAACGCCAGTAGGGACGGCAATAACCATGGTCATTACCCCAAAGAACGCATTAACGTTGGCGCTCGACCCCATGGTGAAAAAGTGGTGTAGCCAAACAATAAAACCTAAAATAGAGATTGCACCGCTGGCATACACCATCGATTTGTAACCAAATAAACGTTTACCGGCAAAGGTTGAGATAATTTCAGAAAATATACCAAAAGCAGGCAGTACTAAAATATAAACCTCAGGGTGACCCCACGCCCAAAACAGGTTGATGTACATCATGGCGTTGCCGCCCGCTGCATTGGTAAAAAAGTGAAAATCAAGGTAACGGTCAAGCGTTAGCATGCCCAGCACAGCAGTTAAAATAGGGAAAGATGCTGCAATTAAGATATTTGCCCATGTACATGCCCATGTAAAAATTGGCATTTTCATTAGGGTCATACCTGGGGCACGCATTTTAAACACAGTCGCTAAAAAGTTTACTGCAGTTAAAAGCGTACCGAGTCCGGAAATTTGCAAGGCCCAAATATAATAATCAACCCCCACCCCAGGGCTAAAGGTCAGCTCCGAAAGCGGCGGATACGCCACCCAACCTGTTTTTGCAAACTCACCAAATACAAGCGACAAGTTAATTAAAATGGCACCGCTGGCAGTAAACCAAAAACTTAAGTTATTTAAAAATGGAAAAGCGACATCGCGTGCGCCAATTTGCAGTGGCAATACAATGTTCATTAGGCCAATCATAAATGGCATAGCCATAAATATGATCATGATAACGCCGTGCGCTGTAAATATTTGGTCGTAATGCTCAGGAGGCAAATAACCAGGTGCACCACTAGTAGCAAGTGCTAACTGCGCACGCATCATAATGGCATCAGAAAAACCACGAAACAGCATTATTAATGCTAAAAAGATGTACATTACGCCTAAGCGTTTATGATCAACAGAGGTGATCCAGTCGTGCCAAAGCACGCCCCACTTTTTATATTTAGTAATAAGCCCGGCAATAATAAGCCCGGCAATCGCTATCACCGTCATGGTAACCATTATAATTGGCTCATGAAACGGAATTGCGTCGAGTGAAAGTTTACCTAAAAACGACATTATTATTCCTCGCCCTGGCTGTGAGATGAAGGCATTGCGTGTTCATTCATTTCATGGTGCTTTTTGCTCATTTGCCCATGCTCGCTCATCGCTTGATGTTTTTTGTTCATATCGCCATGTGCCTGCATATACTTCATCACAATGGTATGAAATAGGCCGTCGTCGACCTTGCCATAATAGGCAACAGGATTGTTTTCACTGGCTTTTGCAAGCTCAACATAATTGGCATGAGTGAGGTTATTAGCATTGGCTTTAACGCTTGTTACCCACTTGTCAAAATCAGCTTGTGTTGGAGTGGCAATGGCATTGAACTTCATACCGGTAAAACCTGCGCCACTGTAATTAGCAGAAAAGCCTTTAAATGTGCCCGGCTCATTTGCGATTAAATGAAGCTTGGTTTCCATGCCTGCCATAGAATAAATTTGACTACCTAGCTGAGGAATAAAAAACGAGTTCATTGTGCTTTCTGAAGTGATTTTGTATTCCACCGGCACATTTGCCGGAAATACCAATTCATTTACCGTTGCAATACCTTGCTCTGGGTAAATAAATAGCCACTTCCAGTTTAATGAAACCACCTCTACAGTGAGGTGCTCGCCTTTACCTTCAATAGGCTTATAGGGGTCTAAGTCTTGGGTAGACTGCCAGGTAATAACACCTAAAATAATAACGATAACAATAGGAACAGCCCAAACAACGGCTTCAATCTTATTTGAATGAGCCCATTTTGGTGCATAAATTTCATGATCTTGTGTGTCTCGGTATTTCCATGCGAAATACAAAGTCATCACAATAACGGGGATTACTACGAGCAGCATAAGGACAGTAGCAATGATGATTAAGTTTTTCTCATCAATACCTATTTGGCCTTTTGGATCGAGTATCCCGCCTTTACAGCCTGACAACGCCAGCACCGTACTAGCTAAAGCAATATTACAAAGGTTACGAATTAACAAGGGAGTATCCTACAAACCTAGAGTTTTAATTTGCTGCTTTAAATAAAAATTAAGCAACGATTTTTCAATAAAAACCCAAGTTAACTAGAACTAAATTATAAAAATAAAGGGGACTGAACCCGCTGCAAGTGGATGCAAAAAATACCTAGCAACAAACCCAGCTTCTAAACGCATTTATATAACGTAATAAAAGTTAACTTGGGTGAGTGTTGGTTGGCTGACGTGTTTAAAACACGCGGCTACATTGCTAATGCAAACTTTAATTATTTACAGCAAGAAAAAATAATTAAAACCAGCAACAAGTGAAGCCTTACAGACAACCTGTAAAGCTAGGTGGAGCACGACAACCATGTGCAGCGGACACAGGTTGGTGTACTTTTGCCTCGCGAAAAGCGAAAGCGGCTTTACGAAGGATTATTCCAGCACGACGCGCCGGAAAAATATGGAACAATAACCAGCAAAGGCCAATGAGTAACTGACTAGATATGATCGGATGAGCTAAAAATTGCGTAATGTGCAGCAAAACAGGCTGAACAATAGAGCCATTGCTAAACAACGCTTCAAGCTGAAAGGCATCCTCTAATGCACCACTTAGCAGCATTACCGTATTAAACACTAATAATGTTATAGCGACACACACGCCCTTGCCCGCTTTATTCAAGCGTTCACACGTTTGCGGTTTGCTAGAAGCAATAGCCGTATTTGTATGATGCAAAGAAAGTGTGTTCAAAGACATTAACCTACTAAATGACTAATAACAAAATTAGAGTAATAAAGCGCGCAATGGAAAAATTAAAAAAACATTGCTGCTGTAAGCCCTAAAACGAGGTGCTAAATACAATCAAACCCGGCTAGCACACATTTACCTAGTGAGAATTGATCCGTATCAAACAAACTTTCAAAACTTACTGAAAGTTCGATGCTGAGTATAACAAAGACAGTTTTCGGTTCAACAAAAAATATAAAGTTTTGCGTTAAGCTTTCGCAGCTATTTTGTTAATAAAAAATAACATAATAAAAATAAAGACTTAGTTTATAAATATTTTATATTTAGGAAGCTTGAGGAGTAGAGATAAGGGGGATTAATGAAGTTAAAAATAAAGCCGCACAAACAAAAACAGCCCAAATTCAGTCACCACCGAACTTGAGCCGCCTTTCACACTGACAACATCTTCACACACATATAAAGATTCTTGGTTTACACTGCATGGCAATTGTAGGGAATAAAAACAACTCAAAACCGGTCACCACCGACCTTGAGTTGCCTTTCACACTGACAACATCTTCACACACAATATAAAGATTTTTGGTTTACACTGCGTGGCAATTGTAGGAGATAAAAACAACTCAAGCTAAGTCACCACCAAACTTGAGTTGCCTTTCACACTGACAACATCTTCACACACAATATAAAGATTCTTGGTTTACACTGCGCGGCAATTGTAGGGAATAAAAACAACTCAAGCTAAGTCACCACCGAACTTGAGTTGCCTTTCACACTGACAACATCTTCACACACAATATAAAGATTCTTGGTTTACACTGCGTGGCAATTGTAGAGAATAAAAACAACTCAAGCTAAGTCACCACCGAACTTGAGTTGCCTTTCACACTGACAACATCTTCACACACAATATAAAGATTCTTGGTTTACACTGCGTGGCAATTGTAGAGAATAAAAACAACTCAAGCTAAGTCACCACCGAACTTGAGTTGCCTTTCACACTGACAACATCTTCACACACAATATAAAGATTCTTTTAAGCGAGGCTAACTTTTATGCCTCAAGCTTATGACTAGAGCCTTGCTCTGTGTCTATGGTTAAACTTTAGAGTGTTAGCTCCAATTTGACAAACGAGAAAAATAAACCTAATAGGTGAAAAAAACTAAACTATAGACCTTGGTCTAATACATTAAGCTTGCGTTTATTTAAAACAGAGGTTGGACAATAAATATACAGGTACAAAAAAAGCGCCATAAGGCGCTTTTTATCATTAAGCTACTGCTTAAATAATTTGGTTTTCTTTCCAGGCTTGCTCTTTAGCCATACGCTTTTTACGCTTATCACATGGATCGTCACAATCACAGGCTTTATCAATACCTACCGAGCCTAATCCACCGCAACTACTTGCCATAGATTTTCTTTGCACGATCATACCAACAGCCATAGCTATCACGATTAAAATTAATAAACCAAATGTAAGAAAAAAAAGTGACATTGCTTAGCCCCTATTGATCAGCAATAAATTATGCTCAAACATTTTTGAGCGACCGCTAAATTATACACCCAAAACCCACATAGATGCGAGAGAAGTCTATTTCAAAAAATCGGTTGTAATATGCGTTTAGCACGAATAAAGCTTTAGCTAAACGCCATTATATTACAAATAAGGTTTAAAAGCAGTGCTCGCGTAAGTCACAATGCCTTTGTCTGATTTAGCCATTAAGTACACAGGTAAATCGTGCTTTTCAGCGTATGCTTTAGCATCGTCCATTCCCATAACCGTTAATGCGGTTGCTAAGCCATCTGCGGTCATTGCACTAGGATGTAATACAGTAACCGACACTAAGTCATGTTTGATTGGCATGCCTGTTACTGGGTCAATTAAATGAGTGTAAGTTTCGCCATCCATTTTATAAAAAATACGGTAGTCACCTGATGTTGCAATGCCATTCGTACCGGGCGCTAATACTCGGTGAACTTTTCGCTCGCCTGGTGGCGCATCTGGCTGCTCTATCGCGATTTTCCAATCTTGGTTATTTGGCTTTTCACCGCCAATGCGCAGCTCCCCACCTATTTCTACCATGTAGTTACTAATATTTTGGCTTTCAAGTAATTGCGCTACTTTATCAATGCCATACCCTTTCGCTGTGGCCGAAAACGACAGCTCTAAACCATCAACTGTTTTAGCAAGGCCCTGCTCAGTAAGATTTAGTTTATCTACACCAATTTTTTCAATCATTGCAGCAAGTGCTTCATCACTTGGGCGCTTAGTTGGTTTTTTATCAGGTCCAAAGCCCCATAAATCTATTAACGGGCCCATCGTTACATCAAGCGTTTTGGTCGACTTACCTAAACGAATCGATTCACTCACCACAGCCCTAAAGTCTTCACTAATTGGCATAACCTGGTTGGCGGGTAATTTATTAAATGTGTTAATTTCAGAATCGCGGATATACGTAGACATAGACTGATTAACCGCTTTCAATTGCGTATCTATTTGCTGCTGTAATTTAGTGGCATCAACGCTTTTATCGTCGGCGAAGTATTTAATATGATAGGTGGTGCCCATCGTTTTGCCTTCTAAAAATACCTCCTGAGGTGTTTTATCAGCCCCACAGCCAGAGATAAATAGCACTATAGTTAATAAAAAAATACTGATAACGCCTTGAGAACTGCTTACTCTATTCATTAAATTAGCCCATGTAAAATAAAATAAAAAAAGCCCCGTAGCACAAAGTGCGACGAGGCCCGTATTTTAACCAAAACTAAGCTGTTTTGATATGGGTGTTAGCCACCGAAGTCATCTAGTAAGATGTTTTCGTCTTCTACACCTAGGTCTTTAAGCATGCCGATAACAGCCGCGTTCATCATTGGAGGACCACACATGTAGAACTCACAATCTTCTGGCGCTTCATGATCTTTCAAGTAGTTTTCATAAAGTACGTTATGGATAAAGCCTGTGTAACCTTCCCAGTTATCTTCTGGTTGTGGGTCAGACAATGCGGTATGCCATACAAAGTTATCGTTTTCAGCTGCTAAGCCGTCGAAATCTTCAACATAGAACATTTCACGCTCAGAACGCGCACCATACCAGAAACTAATCTTACGCTTAGAGTTTAAACGCTTAAGTTGGTCAAAGATATGTGAACGCATTGGTGCCATACCTGCACCACCACCTACGAATACCATTTCAGCGTCGGTGTCTTTAGCGAAGAACTCACCAAATGGACCTGAAATTGTTACCTTGTCGCCTGCTTTAAGTGACCAAATGTACGATGACATTTTACCACATGGTAGGCTTAGGTTTCTTGGCGGCGGCGTAGCAATACGCACGTTAAGCATGATAATGCCTTCTTCTTCTGGGTAGTTAGCCATTGAGTATGCACGAATTGTTTCGTCGTCTACTTTTGACTCCAGGTCGAAGAAACCAAAGTGATTCCAGTCGCCACGATACTCTTCAGGAATATCGAAATCTGCGTATTTAACATGGTGAGCAGGCGCTTCGATTTGGATGTAACCACCCGCACGGAAAGGCACTGATTCGCCATCTGGAATTTGTAGCTTAAGCTCTTTAATGAACGTTGCTTTGTTATCGTTAGAGATAACTTCACAATCCCATTTTTTAACACCGAAAATTGACTCTTCAAGTTCAATTTCCATGTCGTTTTTAACATTTACCTGACACGCTAAACGACAGCCTTCACGGGCTTCACCTTTAGAAATGTGATCAAGTTCTGTTGGTAAGATATCGCCACCACCTTCTTTAATGTGTACACGACACTGACCACAAGAGCCACCGCCACCACACGCAGATGATACGAAAATACCTGATTCAGATAGCGCGCCTAAAAGCTTGCTACCTGCTGATGTTTTAATGGCTTTGTCTGGATCGCCATTAATACCGATGATGATGTCACCGCTTGCAACTAACTTAGATTTAGCACCAATGATAACTAAAACTAGTAGTACAACGATAGCGATGAAAACACCAACGCCTAAGAAAATCTCATAACTCATGATTTATCCTCGCTACCTTTACAGTGAAATACCAGAGAATGACATAAAGCCAAGACCCATTAAACCAACAGTGATGAAGGTAATACCTAAACCACGTAGGCCATCTGGCACGTCTGAATATTTCATTTTCTCACGGATACCTGCAAGTAATGTAATTGCAAGCGCCCAACCAACACCAGCGCCAACACCATAAACAACAGACTCGCCGAAGTTATAGTTACGCTCAACCATGAATGATACCGCACCAAAAATCGCACAGTTAACTGTGATTAGTGGTAAGAAGATACCTAATGCGTTGTAAAGTGCAGGGAAAAACTTATCTAATGCCATTTCCAAAATTTGCACAAGTGCTGCAATAACACCAATGAACGTTAAGAAACGTAAAAAGCTAAGGTCTGCTTCAGGGTAACCAAGCCACTCTAATGCACCCGGTGCAAGTACGGCATGGTAAACCAAGTTATTTACTGGTACAGAAATACCCAGTACCACAATAACGGCTACACCTAGGCCAATTGATGTAGTTACTTTTTTAGATACTGCTAAGAAAGTACACATACCTAGGAAGAAAGCTAAAGCTAAGTTTTCAATAAAAACCGCTTTTACAAATAAACTAATATAATGTTCCACTGCTTGCCCCTTACGCTTTAGCTTCTACTTGGTCTTTCTTATAAGTACGAAGTACCCATATGAATAAACCAATGATGAAGAATGCACTCGGTGGTAAAATCAATAGACCCATAGGTTGATACCAACCACCATCTTGTACTAATGGGATAATATCAACACCGAATAGTGTTCCCTTACCAAATAGCTCACGAATGAAACCAACAGTAAGTAATACCACTGAGTAGCCTAAGCCATTACCAATACCATCTAAAAATGACATAAGTGGCGGCGACTTCATTGCGTACGCTTCAGCACGACCCATTACAATACAGTTAGTAATGATTAGGCCAACGAATACAGAAAGCTCTTTCGCCGTAGCGTAAGAGAATGCTTGTAATACTTGGTCTACAACAATTACTAGTGAAGCAATGATCGTCATCTGTACGATAATACGTACTGATGAAGGTATGTGGTTACGAATGCTTGAAATGAACAAGCTAGAAAACGCCGTTACTAATGTCAAAGCAATTGACATGATTAAGGCATTTTTTAAGCTAGACGTTACCGCCAGAGCAGAACAAATACCAAGTACTTGTAATGCGATTGGGTTGTTAGCTAAAACCGGACCAAATAGGACCGACTTCATTTCTTTAGTATCAGCCATTATTTCAACGCTCCTTCACGTACCTTCGCAAGGAAAGGACCAAAGCCGTTTTCACCAGTCCAAAAGTCAACTGTGTGATCAACACCATTAGAAGTTAGTGTAGCACCTGATAAACCATCAATTTGATGTTCGTTGCTAGCACCGCTTTTCATAATGTTAATAGGTAACTCTTTACCTTGCCATTTAGCTGTCCATTGTGGGTTTTGAATTTCGCCACCCAGGCCTGGTGTTTCGCTATGCTTGTAAAAGTTGATGTTTTTAACTGTCTCGCCATCGCTTTCAAGCGCTAAGAAACCATACATTACACCCCAAAGGCCGTAACCTTGGATAGGTAAAATGATTGCATCTGTAGAGCCATCTTCTTTTTTAGAGATGTAAACAGGTGAGTTTTTAGTCATACGCTGAATACCAGCGATGTCCTTAATCCCTTCTGCTTTAAGTGCAAAACTTCTTTGTTGGTCGAATTTCGATTTTTCGAAATCAAATGAGTTTGGATCAGCATCTTCAACAAATTCGCCAGTGTCCATATCAACAACACGTGCTTCGATTTTGCCATCGAATGTGTCAGATACAGAGTTTGCGATTTCAATATCAGCTGCTGCTAAGATATTACGTTGAATATCTTGAGTTTTATTAGCTTGCTGTAAAGGACGAAGCTGTACAGAAGCAAACGATACAATAATTGCACACACTAAACATAGTGCTACAACAACCGTTAACGTTTTGCCGATTGATTCGTTATTACTAGACATTACGTGCCAACCTCCGCTTGATATTAGCTTGCACTACAAAGTGATCGAACAGTGGAGCAAATAAGTTAGCAAATAAGATTGCTAGCATCATGCCTTCTGGGAAAGCAGGGTTTACTACACGGATCATAACTACCATAAAGCCAATAAGCGCGCCGTATGCGAACTTACCTTTATCGGTAAATGCAGCTGATACAGGGTCAGTAGCCATAAAGAACATACCAAACGCAAAACCACCCAGTACTAAATGCCAATGCCAAGGCATTGCAAATACAGGGTTGCTCTCAGAGCCAACCGCATTTAATAAGAATGCAGTTGCCACCATACCTAGGAATACACCTAGTACAATGCGCCAAGAAGCGATGCGAACGTAAATTAAGAATAAGCCACCAATAAGCACAGCAAGCGTAGATGTCTCACCTACAGAACCTTGAATGAAACCGTAAAACGCATTCCACCATAGCTCCATGTTGCTGTAATCAAGAGTGCCTACAAACGCTTGACCTAGCATAGTTGCACCAGAGAACGAGTCTACTGCAGTCCATACTGTGTCACCTGAAATTTGTGCAGGGTATGCGAAGAATAAAAACGCACGGCCCGCTAATGCAGGGTTTAAGAAGTTACGGCCTGTACCACCAAAGATTTCTTTAGCAATAACAACACCAAACGTAATACCTAACGCCACTTGCCATAAAGGAATAGTCGCAGGCAAAATAAGTGCAAATAATACAGAGGTTACGAAGAAACCTTCGTTAACTTCATGCTTACGCACAGAAGCAAATAGTACTTCCCAAAAACCACCTACTGCAAAAGTAACGGCGTATATTGGTAAGAAGAAGCATGCCCCGTAGAACATTTTAGCGCCCCAGCCCGACTCAGCGGTTAATTCACCACCAAATAACTGGAACAAGCCAACCTGCCAAGAGTTTGCTAGTTCAAAACCTTGTGCTAAAGCACCTGCGGCCTGATGACCGATGTTGAACATACCAAAAAACATAGCTGGGAACGTCGCCATCCACACTAAAATCATCATGCGTTTTAGGTCGATATTATCGCGAACGTGAGTTGCGCCTTTATTTACATAACCTGGCGTGTAAAAAATAGTCGCGGCTGCTTCATACAGGGCGTACCATTTTTCGTGTTTACCACCTGGTTCAAAATGCGGCTCAATGTCTTCTAAAAATTTCTTTAAACCCATCTCTTAGCCTTCCTTCTCGATCGTTGTTAAGCAATCGCGTAGGATAGAACCATACTCGTATTTGCCCGGACAAACGAAGGTACATAACGCTAAATCTTCTTCATCAAGTTCAAGCGCACCTAATGAAATTGCACTGTCTAAGTCACGTGAAATTAAGTCACGTAATAATAGGGTTGGCAAAATATCTAGCGGCATTACGCGCTCGTAGCTACCAATTGGTACCATGGCACGTTTTGAACCACCTGTAGACGTTGTCATTTTAAATAAACGACTCGGTGCAAGGTGAGAAAGGAATGTACGCGTTACAGAGAATTTATCACTACCTGGTGCAATCCAACCAAACAGCTCTTTTTCGCGACCTTCAAGTAAAACAGATACTTGAACGTGGTAGCGGCCTAAGAATGCATGAGGACCTGAAGAAATAGCGCCAGATAAAACAGAACCAGAAATAACACGGTTATCACCGTCTTCTAATTCGCCTGCCACTAAATCATCTAATGAAGCACCTAGTTGTGTTTTCACTAAACGAGGGTTTTTAACGCGAGGACCTGCAAGCGAAATAACACGGTCTGTGTTGATTTCACCAGTAAGGAATAAGTGACCATACGCGATAACGTCTTGGTAACCAATATGCCAAACTTGTTTATTAACAGATACTGCATCAAGGTGATGAATATGAGTACCAACTAAGCCTGCTGGATGCACGCCACCGAACTCATGTACTTCTACTTGAGCGATAGACGAGCTAGGAACTTGACTGCCAGCTTGCTTACATACAAATACTTTGCCATCGGTCAAACGCGAAACAACAGCAAGACCCGCTTCAAATGCAGCTGCATTTTCGGCAATAATTACTGCAGGATCTGCAGCAAGAGGGTTTGTGTCGATAGCGGTTACAAATATAGAGCTAGGATTTGCATCCAACGCAGCTATTTTGCTAAATGGGCGAGCACGAAGTGCTGTCCATTGACCTGACTGAACAAGTACTTCTTTGGCTTTTTCACGCGATAAGCTTGCAAGCTCATCTGCATTGAAAGAGTCAAAGGTGATTTGCTCACTGCCGTTTACTTCAATAACAACAGATTGCAGCACACGTTTAGCACCACGATTAATTTCTTTTACTGTACCAGAAGCTGGTGCAGTAAATAGGACGCCTGGGTTCTTTTTGTCTTCAAAAAGTACCTGGCCTTTTTTGACTTGGTCATCCACACGAACATGCATGGTTGGACGCATACCGATAAACTCTTCACCTAGCACAGCTACACGTTTGATGGCAGAACCATCATGAATAACTTGCTGAGGCGCGCCCTCTATGGGTAAATCCAGACCTTTTTTTATGTTGATCATACGCACTTGCATTAATTAACGGAAAGAAACTGAAAAATCGTATCAACCACGTCGCCACTTGAGTTATCCAAGATATATCAAGGTACAAAAGAACAACTTGCTAGGAATATCAAACAAGCAACGCAGTAAAACTCCTCACATATTGCTTCGATTTTAACATCATTATGTACGACTATGCGAGTGTATTTATGAAAATTATACGACAGAAACGCTTATTTAGTTTTGTTAAGTGTTTTAAATAAAAATCAAGGTAGACCAAAGTGGTAGCCTAAGCACCTAACTGCCACAAAATATCTAAAACACTAAAAGCAAAAAAGCCGCAATAAGCGACTTTTTATAATTACAAAGTATGATTAGTCAATCATGTTTGCAATTGGCTTCACTGCGTCTACATCTTGCTCATAGTCAACAGCGTCAATGCCAAAACCAAATAAACGTAAAAATTCGTTATGGTAGCCTACATAATCGGTTAGCTCATCAATTGAGCTCGTATCTACTTTATCCCAAACAGCTTGCACACGTGCTTGTACATCGTCTTCTAGCTCTTTGTAGTTTTGGAATAAGTGGCCGCCCTCGTCAAAGCGTGGGTTTTCACCGTATAGGTTTTCGCTAAATAAAGCATGAATTTGCTCAATGGTGCCTTCATAAGTGCCATCGGCTTTCATTACTTTAAATAAAGCAGAGATATATAGCGGCATAATAGGAATAGCAGAGCTTGCCTGAGTAACAACAGCATTTAACGACGACACATAGGCTTGACCATTTAAATCTTTTGTCGATTCTTTAATTGCGGCAGTTGCACGGTCTAAATCTTCTTTTGCTTTACCTATTGTTGCGTGCCCGTAGATTGGCCACGTTAACTCTTTACCTATATAAGTATAAGCCGTGGTTTTAAAGTTATCGGCTAGTACGTCTGCTTCTTTTAATGCATCAATCCACATTTCCCAATCTTCACCGCCCATCACTTTAATGGTGTTATCGATGTCATCTTGGCTTGCGGCTTCTACTGTTACTTCGTCAATTTCGCGCTTTGACGTATTTAAATTTTTTGTAGTTACAGCACTGCCAATAGGTTTAAGTGTAGATGAATACACCTCACCTGTATTTGGATCGGTACGACGAGGCGATGCTAAGCTGTAAATAATACAGTCTACTTTGCCTAAATCTGCTTTGATTGTCTCGATTGCTTTTTGCTTAATTTCGTTAGAAAACGCATCGCCATTAATATTTTTTGACCAAAGCCCAGCTTCATCTGCAGCGTCTTGAAATGCTGCTGTATTGTACCAACCAGCAGAACCTGTTTTACGCTCTGTACCTTCTTTTTCAAAGAAAATACCCAGTGTTTTAGCCCCACCGCCAAATGCCGCCGTAATACGAGACGCTAAGCCGTAGCCAGTAGATGCCCCAATTACGAGTACATTTTTAGGCGCATCTTTTAATTCGCCTTGTTGTTTTACATAGTTAATTTGCTCTTGAACATGCTCTGCACATCCTACAGGGTGTGCGTTAGTACAAATAAATCCACGAATTTTAGGCTTAATGACCATTGATCATCCTATATCTTTTACAATAAAAATTAGCGCTAGTTTAAAGGCTAATACTAAAAACACTGATCTGATCAGTTAAACCTGATCAAATACCCCTATTATATTGGCTAACGTACATTGTGGTTAATTTAGCTTTGAGCCGCCCATACAATTTGGAGAGTCAGGTGCTTCGCCACCCTGCTCTGAAAATTCATCTGGCGTGTACGTATGAATTGCTAAGGCATGAATATGATTTGCTAGCTCATCTTTTAGTACTTCGTTAATTTGGCGGTGGCGCTGTAATAATCGTTTACCCGCAAATTCTTCGCTTACCACAATTACTTTAAAATGCGACTCAGTACCGGCGCTGTGCATATGGCTTTCGTTAATTACGTTTAAATGCTTACAGGCAATCGCGCTACTAAGCTTGTCTTGAATTTGTTGTTGCATTGACATTAAAACACCATATTTAGTCACTGATTTGTGCAGCTACTATAACAAGTTAATTTAACTAACTAAATTGCTTTTGTTTAATGTGCTCAATAAAGCGGTACGTTAAGCTGATCCGTGGGTGAGCAAGCGTTGTTTGTTTGGGGATTGCGTGCTGGTAGTCGCGCTGACTATGCCCACTCATCACTAAGCAACTGCCGCTTTGTAATTTTAAGTCGGTGACTTTATTAGTGGCTTTTTGTTTTAATTTGAGTACGCGCTCAGCACCAAGCGATATACATACAATGGTAGGCTCAGGGCCTAGCTCTATTTCATCATCACTGTGCCAGCCCATGGTGTCGTTACCATCACGGTAATAATTAACTAATAACGAATTAAGCGGCTTATTTAAATGTCGCTCTAAACGTTTTCGCATTGCTAAAAGCACCTCATCCCACGGCTCTACTATTTGTTTACTGTGTGAGTAACCATATTCAATATTTAAGTCGCTCATAAAACATTGCAAACGTGGAATGGGCCCTGTTCTGCCATACACAGTGACATTAGGCTGCTGCCAATTAAGATTTTTTTGTAAATAATAAAATAAATCGAGGCTTTTTTGCGCACTAAGCGCCTTACTTTGATAAGAAAAGCCGTTTGGTAACTGTTGGGGGTTGGCGTTTTGCCGTTGCATGTTAGAATTTACCTACATTAGATTACTGATCAACAAACCATTATGACGACGCAAGCCCAGCTAGGCGATAAAACATTTACTCTTGAACGTTTCCCTTTGGATCAAAAAAACCGCAGTTTACAAGCGTGGGATTCGGCCGACGAGTACCTTATCAATTATGTTAACGAACATCACCCTGATTGTCGCTCATTACTAATTTTAAACGACGCGTTTGGTGCTCTTGCCTGTTATTTTAGTGAATTAACGGTTTGTTCAGTTAACGATTCTTATATTAGCCACCAAGCTGCAGCCTATAATTTAAAAGAAAATAAACTATCAACAGCCCAATTTACACAGTTAGATAGCTTATCTGCGCTGCCTGAAGAGGTTGATTTAGTACTTATAAAAATACCGCGTAACGTCGGGTTTTTACAGTTTCAATTAAGCGAGTTGAGTGAAGTACTTGCCCCTGGCACACCGGTTATTGCCGCGGGTAAAACAAAGGAAATTCATAACTCAACTATAAAAGCGTTTGAGCAATTTATTGGCGAAACCAAAACAAGTTTGGCCGTTAAAAAGTCGCGTTTAATATTAAGTACAGCTAAAGGCGGTTATAAAGAAGCTAACTTCCCGGTAAGTTGGCAGCTTGAAGGCACTGATTTTAATATAACCAACCATGCCAATGTGTTTTCGCGCGATTCGTTAGATATAGGTGCACGGTTCTTTTTTAATTACTTGCCGCAAACCTCAAAAGCAAAAAGTATTATCGACTTAGGTTGTGGTAATGGTGTGGTGGGTTTAATGACGTTATCACGCTGTCCAAATGCGTCGGTAACCTTTGTTGATGAGTCGTACATGGCGGTCGAATCTGCACGTTTAAATGTAGAACTTAACCAAGCAAATAAATTTGATGATTGCCAATTTATAGAAAACGATTGTTTAACCGGCTTTGCAAGAGACAGTGTGGATATGGTGTTGTGTAACCCTCCATTTCACCAAGCCCAAGCTGTTACCGACCACATTGCGTGGCAAATGTTTAAACAAGCAAAAGATACATTAAAAGAAGGTGGCGAGCTGCGTATTATTGGTAATCGTCATTTAGATTATCACGATAAATTAAATCGTATGTTTGGTAACTGTAAGCTATTAGGTTCAAACAAAAAGTTTGTAGTGCTCAGCGCAACTAAAAATAGTGGGATGCTATAAAATGAAATTAACTAAATTTATTTTAGCCTGTTGCTCCATGCTGGTGTTTAGCGCATGCAGTAACCAGCCAAACCAAGTGATATTAAACCCGGTTTATAAAAGTGGCCAAATTAGCGTTATTTCAGCCAGTTTAAGTACCAGCGTTATTGATTTACGTGGTGATAGCGCAACCCTTAAGCTTGTTGAGTCGGACAAAACCAAGACCTTTGCCAGCCAAGATATTGTAACCTCTGTTAAAAGCGTATTAGATAGCGCGCTAAACCGTAACGGGGCAAGCATTTCTAACCTAGCAACAACCCGCTTTGAACTAGATATTCATGCCCTACAAGCACAAGTGACTGAAAAGCTCATGAGCCATACCAGCGAAGCGCACATTGAGCTAGGCGTACGGGTCATTCGCTCTACCAGCAATTTTAGTAAAGTGTATCGTGGCAGTGCTAATTTAGAAGGGCCGCTGAGCCACGATCGCGCCAAAATTGAAGGTCAACTCAATAAGTTGACGGAACAAATTATAACCCGCATTGTATCGGACCCAGAATTAATTGAATTTTTAGAAGGTTAACAATGAAACGATTTTTAATCTGCTTAAGCCTACTATTTAGTGTAAGCACCTTTGCCGCACAAGAAGGCCGTTTTGTTCAAAAAGACAATATTTTTCCGCGTGTAGAAATAGTCACGTCATTGGGTAGCATTGTGGTTGAGCTAGACCGCTCAAAAGCCCCTATTACGGTAAATAACTTTTTAACCTACGTAATGGATAAAAGTTACCAAGGCAGTATATTTCACCGTGTAGAACGTGATGTTGAAAACGACCGTGACTTTGTAATACAAGGTGGTGGCTACGATAAAGACCTTGATGGCTTACACGAAAACGACCCTATATTTAACGAAAGCGGCAACGGTTTAAAAAATGATATGTACAGCATCGCTATGGCGTATCAAGACCGTGAACCGCATTCAGGAACTCGCCAGTTCTTTTTTAATATGGATGATAACGATCATTTAAACCCAGGTAGAGACTGGGGCTTTGCCGTGTTTGGCAATGTAATGGATGGTTACGACACGCTAGATAAAATTATGGCTGTAGAAACCGGCTTTAATGAAAAAATAGGCTACGACTTTGTACCAAAAACGCCCGTTGTTATTTTAAATATTAAAGTACTTGAGCAAACCCCATTATAAATCACTGAGGTGCAACTAAGTTGCACCCAACGCCAATGAAGGCCCTATGAGCAAAACCCTCTCAGTAAGCGAATATTTCTCGTATTTTAAAGATAAACGTTTAATCAATATTTTTATATTTGGTATGAGCAGTGGTTTTCCATGGGTACTGATTGGCTCTGTGATGTCGGCTTGGCTAAAAGACGAAGGCCTAAGCCGCAGTATGATTGGCTTATTTGGTATTGTATTTGGCGCATACAGCATTAATTTTATGTGGTCGCCGCTTATTGATAGAACCAAACTGCCATTATTGTACAAATGGTTTGGGCAACGTCGCAGCTGGATTTTATTTTGCCAAAGCTTTATGTTTATTGGCACCCTGCTTTTAGCGGGGCTTGATTTAAAAGCAAACTTAGCGATTGCCGCCGGCTTATGTTTACTCATCGCAGTCGCCTCTGCCACACAAGACATAGCAATTGATGCTTTTAGAATAGACACGTTAAGCGAAAACGAATCTCATAAAGCCACTGCAGCTGCTGCTATGGCCACATCGGGTTGGTGGACAGGTTACGCATTACTGGGTGCTATTCCTTTTTACATGGCCGATATCCCCTCTTTAGATTGGCCACAAGTGTATTACTTTTTAGCCGCTGTTATGTTGATACTAATGAGCGGCGTGTTGTTTGCCAAAGAGCCTAAATCAAACCGAGAAGCTGTTCACGCAGAGCTTGAGCGCGTATACCTTGAAAAACTAGCCAGCATTAAGCAAACGCCCTTTACTAAAGTGATTGCTTGGCTTGGCGTTACAGTGGTTGATCCCTTTAAAACCTTTTTTGCTAAAAATGGGGTTAAAACAGCCCTTGCCTTATTAGCATTTATTTTCTTATTTAAAATAGGCGAAGCTTTTTTAGGGCGTATGTCGATTGTTTTTTATAAAGAAATAGGCTTTAGCAACAGCGACATAGCTACTTTTTCAAAAGTAGGCACTGCAGTACTCACCATTGCTTTTACCTTTGTGGGCAGCTTGTTCAATCAAAAGTACGGCATTGTAAAAGGGTTATTTATAAGTGGCGTTGCTATGGCGGGGTCTAATTTAGCATTTTCGGCTATTGCGCTGGTTGGCCCTAATTTAGGCTTATACGCTTTTGCTATTGTAATTGATGGCTTTACTCAGGCTTGGTCGTTAGTGGCTATGGTGGCATTTATATCGATGTTATGTGACCGGGCATTTAGTGCAACACATTATGCATTACTGGCTTCGCTTGGGAATTTAGGGCGTACACTGCTTTCAAGTTACAGTGGTGTGGTTATTGATGATTGGCTAATGGGAAATTGGGCATTATTTTTTGTGTTAACGGCATTAATGGTAATACCTTCGCTGGTGTTTTTATATTTGATTAGGCATAAGCTCTATCAGTTAGAGCAAAATTATCATAAAAATATGTAATGCATCCCTGCATTAACGTGATTTGCTTAGGCCGTTCAAGTGCCCCTTATAACACCCTAAGCAAAACAATATTAATCCGCTTTAATTAAGCCTAGCGCTTCATGCGGATCAACTTCAAGTGCATTACAGTAACGTACAAACTCAATAACATCTAAGCGGCGTTCTTGATTTTCAATCTTACCGATAAATGAGTGAGGTGTTCCTAGCACTTGTGCCAGGCTACGCATTGTATGACCCTTTTCATGGCGTTTTGTTTTAAGCCATTTAGTTAGCTTTTCGTTTTCTTCAGAAGAAACAGTCTTGCCCATCATTTTACATCTCCTACTAGATGATATGACATACCCGTCAAAGCAGTAGTCACACAATGATTGGAGGCATATAAGCAGATACCCACTACATTATTCAATAGCAAGCTATTGCTTAAATAAGCAAAGGTATTGCTACTTATTCAACCTACCAATCTATTCAGTGCTAACCCGCAAAAATAGGATATAGGTTTATTTTTATTAAGAGTGAAATTTTGCCCGTCTCACTCTTGGATACATTATATACTATTAACAGTTCGGTTAAATAATTAATTACATAGTTTGCATAAATTTACCCAACCACTAACCTTTACTTATGCTGAATATTTAAGTTAACGTACCAAAAATATTAAGTTTTTTCCTAAAAAATTAATTGTAAGATAAAAGCACTTTGTTACAAATTAACGTGCGAATAACCTTGCTGTATTGATGTTTAAACAACAGTAAGGGTAAAAAAGTTCCCATAAATAACGTTTTTCCCTAACTAAGGGACTAAAGAGGAAGTATGTTTAGAGTCTTATTTTTGTTGCCTATTTTACTATGCTTTTTATGGTTTTTGTTTTTACGTCACTACGGAGTACCCATTAAACAAGGTAAAAAAGGCTTTTTATACATACTTGCCTTTTCTGCTTTTGTATTAGGCTTTTTTGTATTAATAATGCAGTTTACCCATTACAGCCCAATTGAATTTTAGGCATTAAAAAAGCCGCTAACGCGGCTTTAATAGCTAAGCGTAAATTGCTTAAACGCTAAAACTTGCACCACACCCACAGGTAGTCGTTGCATTAGGATTAGATACAAAAAAGCGTGCGCCTTCTAACCCTTCGGTGTAATCCACTTCGCCATCAACTAAGTACTGAATACTCATTGGGTCAATAACCAGGGTTACACCATTTTTAACTATTTCTAAATCGCCAGGATTTGCTTTTTCATCAAAAGTAAAACCATATTGAAAACCAGAACAACCACCACCTGTTACGTAAACACGCAGTTTTAAATCTGGATTTTCTTCTTCGTCGATTAACTGTTTAACACGAACAGCAGCTGCATCGCTGAACTTTATTGGTAATTCTTCAGACATTTTAAAACCCTCAATATCGCAATGGCGTGATTATCTAATACCCGAGTGTTTTAATCAAGTATAGTCAAACATCTCTTGCGCTATCTTAGGCTTTAAACTATTGCTTTAGCCGATACGATAGCAAAATGTGTTTTCAGTGGTTGCTGTAATATTTGTTAATATAAGTGTTTAAAATTGCAAAATCACAAGGACTTACCTGCACACTTTTGTTAAACTGCTCGCTGAAAAAATGTGGCGGAGAATACAGCATGTGGCTTGAGCAACTCAGGCGTCGATTAGCAAAACCAAAAACCTCTGTGCAATTATGCTTATTAGGCGTAAGTGCTGGTTTAATTGCTGCATTTTTTATTATTTTATTTCGCTTAACGATTCTGTTTTTTCAAAGCTTATTTTTAGACACTCCCGATAATTTTACTACTATCCCCACTCTTGAACGGGTTTTAATGCCGTTAATTGCTGCGCTACTGATTGCTACATTTGCTGCATTTACTGGCTTTAAGCACTACCGATTAGGCATTCCTTTTGTTATTCATCGTATTAAACGCCACTACGGGCAAATGCCGCTTTACAACACCGTAAATCAATTTGTTGGTGGTGCACTGGCACTTATTAGTGGTTTTTCGGTGGGCCGCGAAGGGCCATCTGTTCATATGGGCGCAACTGGCGCAAGTATATTAGCCGATAAACTTCATTTACCGCATAACGCCATGCGTACATTAAGTGGCTGTGGTGTCGCCGCTGGTATTGCGGCCTCGTTTAATACCCCTCTGGCTGCGGTTATTTTTGTAATGGAAGTGGTGCTACGTGAGTACAAAGTGCATATTTTTGTACCAATTATGCTTGCCGCACTAACTGGTGCATTAGCAACCCAATTTGTGTTTGGTGAAGGCTCAGAGCTTGCACTTATTAGCATTACGCCATTGAGTGGTTGGCATTACCCATATTTAATTTTATGTGGCATGGCCTTAGGGGCAATTGCCTATAGCTTTAATCAAAATTTAATGCTGATCATAAAAACATTTAAACCTTTAAGCATGTTTCCTCGTTTACTCATTGCAGGTTGTATTGCGAGTATTATTGCCTATGCAGTGCCCCAAGCAATGGGTTCGGGTATGAGCGCGATTACTATTGCGGTTGAATCGCCTGAAAACGCGCAACTACTTACCACTATTTTAATAGCTAAACTGCTAGCGACCTTGTTTGCCATTGGCCTAGGAATACCGGGTGGCTTAATAGGCCCCGTTATTGGGCTAGGTGTATTAACAGGTACTTTAATGGCCTTTTTTGCCCAATTTATAAGCCCAGGTGCTGACATTGCAGGCACATACGGCGTATTAGGAATGGCAGGATTACTCGCAGCTACATTACATGCGCCGTTAGCAGCATTAACTACTGTGATGGAGCTTACGTCCTCGCCAGAGATTATTGTACCGGCCATGTTAGTGATAACAACCGCCTATGTAACGGCGCTGCAAGTATTTGGCAATCGGTCTATATTTTTGCAACAGCTCGATTTTCAGGGGCTACCCTATCATGTATCGCCCGCAACGGAGGCGCTACAAAAAGTGGGCATAATGGATGATATGGATGAGGACTTTAAACTGCTTTATTCAGACGATAAAGAGCAAATTAAAAACACCTTAGACGCCATGGATAGCCAAACCCCTTTAATAGTTTACGATGAAGAAAACGGCTATCGCTTAGCAGAGTACGACCTTACCCTGATGTCGGGCGAAAACATAAATATAAACTACATTAGCTTACAAGGCATTAGCAGCCAGTCGACCTTAGCTGATGCCTTTGATATTTTAAAAGATAAACGCAGCGGCGCCCTGTATGTATACAACTTGCTAGATGATCAGCAAATAATGGGGCTATTACGCTGGGATCAAATAAATAATATTTTAACTATTCGTAACAGCCTACTTTAGGATTCTTATGAGCGCTTTACTAATTTATAAAACACTGCACATTTTTTTTATGATTGCTTGGTTTGCCGGTATTTTTTATTTACCTCGGTTATTTGTATACCACGCAATGAGCGAAGAAAAAGCCTGTAACTCTATGCTTAAAGTGATGGAACGCCGGCTACTCTTTTTTGTTACCCCGTTTGCTATTTTAACGGCCGTTTTTGGTGTACTCACTATTGTAGAATATGGCCGTGAGTGGTTTAGATACAGCATGTGGCTGCACTACAAACTGGTACTGGTCATTATTTTATATCTATATCACGGCTACTGCTTTAAATTACTGAGCGACTTTAAACACGACAAAAATACCAAAACGGACCGTTTTTATCGTATTTTTAATGAGCTCCCAGTTATTGCGCTGCTAATTATTGTAGCGCTTGCGGTAATAAAACCTAATTTATAAGCTGTGTAGCGCATGTTAAACTGCGCTGCAATTTACAATACTTACTATAACACGCGCGATTGCGTGCCCCATTTTAATGGATTATCGCGCCCCTTTGATTGATTAGGAACAACCCCATGTTAAGTTTCCAAGGTGAACATATACTGTCGGTAAATCAACTCGACAGAGACTGCATTGAGCGTATTTTTGCAGTAGCGAAAAAAATGGAGCCTTATGCTAAAAAACAAAAGCAAACAACAGTGCTAGAAGGCGCTATTTTAGCTAATTTGTTTTTTGAACCAAGCACGCGTACGCGTGTAAGCTTTGGTACTGCCTTTAATTTATTAGGCGGTGGCGTGCGCGAAACAACCGGCATGCAAAGCTCAGCCCTTGCTAAAGGCGAATCGCTTTACGACACTGCACGCGTTATTTCAGCGTACGCTGATGCCGTCGCTATGCGCCACCCTGATGCAGGCTCGGTAAGCGAATTTGCAGACGGTTGTACCGTTCCGGTAATTAACGGTGGCGATGGCCCAAACGAGCACCCTACTCAAGCACTACTTGACTTACTTACTATTGAGCGCGAACTCAACCGATTTGATCAAAACATTGATGGCATGCATATCGCCTTAGTTGGCGATTTAAAATATGGCCGCACAGTACATTCATTATCTAAATTATTGTGCCATTACAAAAACGTAAAATTTTCGATGGTGGCGCCCGATGGCCTGCAAATGCCAACGAGTATTTTAGATGCGGTAGAAAATGCAGGCCATAAAATACAATTAGTCAACAAAATGGAA
This sequence comes from Pseudoalteromonas sp. A3, assembly GCF_025942345.1. Taxonomy (NCBI): domain Bacteria; kingdom Pseudomonadati; phylum Pseudomonadota; class Gammaproteobacteria; order Alteromonadales; family Pseudoalteromonadaceae; genus Pseudoalteromonas; species Pseudoalteromonas sp. A3. The sequence continues at coordinate 97,628 of NZ_JAPCKL010000005.1, read as the reverse complement.
GGGAACTTAGCAGCCGATATTGTGTACCAAACACGTATTCAAGAAGAGCGCTTCCCTTCACAAGAAGAGGCTAATAAATACCGTGGCGGCTTTAGAATTAGCCAATCAATTTATAACGCGCACTGTAAGCCAAACTCCGTGCTTATGCACCCGCTACCACGCGATAGCCGTTTAGAAGCTAATGAGCTTGATAACGACTTAAACAGTAACGACAATTTAGCTATATTCCGCCAAGTACAAAATGGCGTGTTAATTCGTATGGCACTGTTTGCTTTAACCCTCGGCGTAGAAAACAAAGTCGAGCAATATGAAGTAGACGTACCTTGGTTTAGCCGCAAACGCGACAGCTAAACACTTTTACCAAGCGACAACTAATAGGATTTTTCATGACAATTAGCCAAGATTTATTTAATCGCGCACAAACTTCAATTCCTGGTGGCGTAAATTCACCTGTACGTGCATTTAACGGTGTAGGTGGCACGCCACTATTTATTACCAAAGCCGAGGGTGCATTTACCTTTGATGCCGATGGCAACCGTTATATTGATTATGTAGGTTCGTGGGGCCCGATGATCATGGGCCATAACCACCCTGCTATAAAGCAAGCTGTTCACGAAGCGGTAGAAAACGGTTTAAGTTATGGGGCGCCCACTGAAGCTGAAATTTTAATGGCTGAAAAAGTAAAAGCGCTTGTTCCCTCAATCGAAAAAGTACGCATGGTAAGCTCAGGTACCGAAGCAACAATGAGCGCCATTCGCTTAGCTCGTGGCTATACAGGGCGTGATAAAATCCTTAAGTTTGAAGGTTGTTACCACGGCCATGCCGACTCATTATTAGTAAAAGCAGGCTCTGGCGCATTAACCATGGGTGTGCCAAATTCACCCGGTATCCCTGAGGATTTTGCAAAGCACACGCTTACCGTATCGTTTAATAACCTTGATGAAGTAAAAGCGGTATTTGAAAAATACGCAGACGACATTGCCTGTATCATCGTTGAGCCAGTTGCGGGTAACATGAACTGTATTCCTCCTGTAGAAGGCTTTTTAGACGGCTTGCGTGCAGTATGTGATGAGTACAAATCAGTGCTTATTTTTGACGAAGTAATGACCGGCTTTCGTGTTGCTTTAGGTGGCGCTCAGGCGTATTACAACATAAAACCTGACTTAACATGTTTAGGTAAAGTCATTGGCGGCGGCATGCCTGTTGGTGCCTTTGGCGGCAAAACCGAAATTATGGATTACATTGCGCCAGTAGGTCCGGTTTACCAAGCCGGTACTCTTTCTGGTAACCCTATTGCAATGGCTGCGGGTTTAAAATCGCTTGAGCTATTAAGTGAGCCAGGTTTGCACGATAAGTTAGAAGCTATTTCTAAAGCTATTTGTGAAGGCTTTGAGGCAGGCGCTAAAAAAGCAGGCATTCCTTTAACCACTAACTACGCTGGCGGTATGTATGGCTTTTTCTTCACTGAAGCTGAAAAAGTAACCACTTATAAACAAGCTACAGAATGTGATTTAGAACGTTTTAAACGCTTTTTCCACTTAATGCTGGAAGAAGGCGTATACCTAGCACCTTCTGCATTTGAAGCAGGGTTTGTGTGTGCTGCGCACACAGAGCAAGAAGTACAAGCAACTATTGAAGCTGCAGAGCGCGCCTTCGCTAAGCTATAAGCATCCAATACATGTGTTAATAATGTGCGTTATTAACTCTAAAGTTAAAAAAAGCCCTTACGGGCTTTTTTTATTTGTGCGTATTGATAATTGAATGGTTTTTAGCCTTTATACGGTCTCACTTTTTAGACTCACTTTTACCCCACAAGAGAAACGTATGACGAGCTTAAGGCACTTAGCAGCACCTGCTATATCATTAATGGGCAACTTAAAATATAAAACTAAAATTGGTTTAGTTTTTGGAATTTTATTATTACCCCTTGCGCTTAGTTTGTTTTTTTTAGTCTCTTTATTAAGCGAGAGTATCAGCGTCTCTCAAATGCAAAAACAAGGTTTACTGGGCTACAGAGACATTCTTGCAAATCAAATGCAGGGTGAAACCTATAAAAATGTAAAAGTAGCAAAAGCACGTGGTTTTAATGTAAAAGATGAGCAAATGAATGACGTACTTGAGCTGGTTTCAATACAGTCTAATTTAGCCTTAGATAACCAACTTGCGAGTGCTTATGTTAATCGCGCATTAGTTACGCCTATACCTGCGCTTATCATGCAGATAAATGCGACAGCGCAAAGCGCTAATACTGTTCTTACTAATCAGCGTTTTACACCAGAGACTTTTATTGCGCTTTCAAACTTAAGTAAGTCGCTACCTTTGTACCAGCAGCAACTCGATAAAATACTTACAATTGCCACCACGGCCGATGCATCTGTAAATAAAGCACTGACGCCCTCTCTCACTAATTTACATAACGCCATAGCCGCTTTTAAAACAGCCATTGATAAAAAGCTGCTTGAACCAGATGATATACAGCTTACACAAAACGAATTTGCAGGGCTTACCAGCCAAGTGCTTAGTCGTATTAGCCAACTAATTGATAAAAGCATCCCTACCCTTGAAACCCTTATTGAAAATAAACTTCAAACACAGCAGTGGATCAGAAACACAGTATTAGCAGCATCTGTAATAAGTTTACTCTTTGCGTTTTACTTGATGATAGGTTTTTACTTTGCTGTGGTCGATACCATTAATCGCTTTGCCGAAGCTGCGCAAAGAGCAGCAAGTGGCGACTTAAATGCGGTTATCAACTCAAGTACTAATGATGAAATGGATATTATTGCAGCGCGATATAACGCACTTCTTAATGCCTTTTCAAAACTTTTAGAGAATGTAAAAGCAAGTACTGTGGATCTATGCGGCGCCACTAAATCGCTTTCACAGGCAAGCAGCCAAACGAGTAACGATGTTGAAAAACAGCAAATGCGGGTAAACGCTATTCATGATGCACTAAGTAATATGGAGCAAAGTGCGCTAAGTGTTGAAGACTCTGCTAATCAAGCGGTGTTAACAGCACAAGATGCCGCGCAGCATGTAAAGCAAGGCTCTAACAACACCATGGAACTAGCCAAATACATGCAAGACCTTCAAGTTGAATTTACCGAAAGCCAACAAGCCTTAGATAGACTAGCTCAAGATAGCCAAGAAATTAGTAAAGTAAGTAAAGGCATTAGCGAAATAGCCGATCAAACTAACTTACTTGCACTTAATGCCGCCATTGAGGCAGCACGAGCCGGTGAGCATGGCCGTGGTTTTGCCGTGGTAGCTGATGAAGTAAGAACCCTTGCGCAGCGTACACAAACTCAAACGCAAGAAATTCACCAAATAATTAGCTCACTCCAACAAGCCTCTGACGATACACAACAAAAAATGCGCTCAAGTGTCCAGAAGATGGAACAATCGGTAAAAGCCGCCACCGAAACAAACGATATTTTACAAAGTGCAGAGCAAAGCATGGGCGATATAAAACACCAAGGCGAAGAGATAGCACTGCGGGTTAAAGAGCAATCTAACGCAACCACCCAAGCATTAAGTGATGCACAAGAAGTCAGTAACTTAGCAGATCAAACTCTTCTCTCTGCACAATCTACACTGCAAGACGCACAGCAACTTAGTCAGCTCTCTGATCACTTAACTAAATCAATGCAGTTTTTTAAATCTTGATAGGTAAGCTAAATATAATAAAACCGCTGAGTTAGCGGTTTTATTATTAAGGTTTTATTTTATTAGCGTATACACTGCGGCCTAGGTTCAAACTCACTGGCTCTTAGTGGTAACTGAATGACTTTTCCGCATCCGGGCGGTGCTTGTAAACCCGTTCTTTCATTGACGAAAGCCCATCTAATTGATGGCGGACGTGTATCTGCTATTGCTTCAGGGTTGAGCGGTTTTAAGTAACGAATATAAGCTTCTAACGCGCCCACACTACCGGTTAAACCGGTGCTTCTATTATCGTCTCTACCAAGCCACGCAACGGTCACTGTGTTTTGATCAAACCCTGCAAACCAGCTATCACGTAAATCATTACTAGTGCCTGTTTTACCGGCAAGCTGAATTGATGGAAAGTGTAAATTTAAACGCTTAGCGGTGCCGTCTTTTGTCACTCGCTTCATGGCATATTTAGTCATATATACAGCGTCTTTTGCAAAGCGCGGCTCAGACTTAACTTTATGCTTATACAAAACGTTACCTACCGAGTCTGTAAGGGCAGATACAGAGGTAAGCTCTCTATACTCGCCATCTGCTGCGATAGTGGTATAAAGCTGGGCAACCTCAAAGCTCGACATTTCTACAGCACCAAGTAGCAGCGAGGGGTATTCATCTATATTACCTTTTGCGCCTAATCCTTTGAGCGTATTTGCAACTTTATCAACACCTACATCTAGGCCTAAATTTACCGCAGGAATATTAATACTGTTACTAAAGGCTTTATAAAGTGGCAATGCACCTCGGTATTGGTGATCAAAGTTCTCAGGTTGCCACACTTTACCCTGCTCATTTGTTACCTGCACAGGGGAGTCATCAAGTAATGTGGCTAAGTTATAGTGTGGTAACTGCAGGGCTGTTAAGTACACCGCGGGTTTAACTAGAGAGCCAATATTTCGTTTAGTATCGAGCACTCGGTTGAAACCTGAGTAGCGAACATCGCGCCCCGACACTAAAGCCGACACACCGCCTTTTTCTACATTAACTGAGATCATGGCTGCTTCGAGTTTATCGGTGTTAGGGCGTTTTTCTAAATACGGTAAACTTTTTTGAATGGACTCTTCCATCGCCGTTTGTTTTTGCAAATCAAAGTAAGTAAATACACGAACCCCAGCATCTAGTGTTTTTTGATCAGGTAATAACTGCTTAAGCTCACGGTTTACAAGTTCTAAAAAGCCAGGGTATGACTTTTGTAAACTTGCTTTCATAGGCGCTATATCAATTGGGCGTTTAAGTGATGCACGGTATTCTTTTGTAGTTAGTAGCTTGTTTTCAACCATTAAGCGCAGTACTAGGTCGCGACGCTCCATAGTGCGCTCTTTATAGCGTCGAGGATTGTAATACGAAGGCCCTTTGACCATCGCTACCAGCAGCGCTATTTGGTCATATTCCAGCTCATCAACAGGCTTTGAAAAATAAAACTCAGAGGCCAAGCCCATGCCATGCACGCCTTGGTTATAAGATTGTCCTAGGTAAACTTCATTCAAATAAGCTTCTAAAATCTGATCCTTTGAATAACGGTAATCTAGAATAAGCGCAATAAATGCTTCATTTATTTTACGCACTAAAGAACGCTCACGCGTTAGGTATATATTTTTTGCAAGCTGCTGCGTTAAGGTGCTACCACCTTGCACGGTACGCCCTGCTTTAATATTTGAATAAAGCGCGCGCAAAATAGAAAATACCGACACACCATGGTGCTGATAAAAATCCCGATCTTCTACTACTAATAACGTGTCTTTCAACATAGGCGGAAACTTATCAAGCGGTACAAACTCTCTATCTTGCTTTGAATCATTTCCAATACGGGCTATTTGCACAGGCTCTAGGCGAGCGCTGTTTAGGCGCCTGCCAAATTTATCTTTAATGGTTGCTACCTTTTGCCCGGCAAAACGTAGCTCAATAATGTGCGATTCTTCAAGGCCATCATAAAACTCAAAGTCGCGTCGGTAAATTTTTATGCTATCGGCTGTTTTTACAAACTGCCCCGTGCGGCTTAGCCTGTTAACTGATGAATAATTTAGGCGCTCAAGCTCCCACACAACCTCTTGGCTAGATAAAAACTGCCCTGGGTAAAACTCCATTGAGCGTGCGTATACTTGGGCGGGTAACTGCCATTTATTACCTTCAAATATACGTGTTGTTTTTGAATCTAAATATATAAGATACATGGCCATAGCAATAAAAACAGCTAAGCTCAATTTCCAAAAAACAGACCATGTTTTTCGCATAAATGTGCGTTTAACAACAGTGTTTGACGTTTTTTTAGTCGTTTTTGATTTAGCTTTACCTGGCGAGCTGGTTGCTTTAGGTGCACGCTTAGAAGTGGTTTTACTACTGGGTGTTTTTTTGTTGTCAGCCATTTAAATGTAATTTATTCCAAGGTTTATTCACGAGTGTGAGCTTAGCATATTGGCTATAGCCTAACACCTGAAAAGTTAACCTTCCCTGAAACGAAAAAAAGCCCTACCAAGGTAGGGCTTTGTGAACACAATGATTAATCTATTTAATATTAGTTACTGCGAACAGATACAAACTCAGGGTAAGCATCAACACCACAATCGTGTTGGTCCATACCGCTTAACTCTTCTTCTTCGGTTACGCGAATACCCATAGTTTGCTTTAAAATAGCCCACACAATAAATGAAGCTACAAAAACAAAGGCTAAAATAGTCACTAAACCAATAAGCTGTGTTACAAAGTTTGCATCGCCGTTAGATACAGGCACTAACATAATACCTAGCGCGCCACATACACCGTGAACAGAGATAGCACCAACTGGGTCATCAATCTTCGCTTTATCTAGAGCTACAATGCTAAATACAACCAGTGACCCACCTAAAATACCTAGTAAACACGCCATTAATGGAGATGGTGAAAGTGGGTCTGCTGTAATAACCACTAAACCTGCTAATGCGCCGTTTAATACCATAGTTAAATCTGCCTTACCCCATAACACTTTACATACAAACAGTGCGGCAATTGCACCCATTGCAGCAGCAGCGTTAGTATTAAGTAAAATTTGACCTACAGCCGTTGCATTTTCTTTGTCTGAAAGAAGTAATTGCGAACCACCGTTAAAACCAAACCAACCCATCCATAAAATAAACGTACCTAATGTAGCAAGTGGTAGGTTAGAGCCTGGAATTGGGTAAATTTCACCGTTTTTACCGTATTTACCTTTACGAGCGCCAAGTAAAATTACACCTGCTAAAGCAGCTGCAGCACCAGCACCATGAACAATGGCAGAGCCTGCAAAATCAACAAAGCCCATTTCTGATAAGAAACCGCCACCCCATGTCCAGTAACCTTCCATTGGGTAAATAAAGCCAGTTAAAACAACTGCAAATGCTAAGAAAGCAAATAACTTCATACGTTCAGCCACGGCACCCGATACAATCGACATAGCCGTTGCAACAAATACTACTTGGAAGAAAAAGTCAGATTCTAAAGAGTGGTCAGCATCGGCCGCTTGCGTGCCAATTAATGCGCCAATTGAAGGGATAATACCGCCTTCAGCGTTGTCTACATACATAATGTTGTAGCCAACTAATAAAAACATGGTACATGCGATAGAATACAGCGCCACGTTTTTAGTTAAAATTTCAGTGGTGTTTTTAGAGCGAACTAAACCCGCTTCTAACATGGCAAAACCTGCTGCCATCCACATTACTAATATACCCGACACCAGAAAATAAAAGGTGTCGAGTGAAAATTTGAGTTCTACAATTGTGTTTTCCATTAATCAGCCCCCTTAAATTGCTTCTTCATCAAGTTCGCCCGTACGAATACGCACAATTTGATCTAAGTCGTACACGAAAATTTTACCGTCACCAATTTTGCCTGTTGATGCAATTTTGGTAATTGCTTCAACTACGCGTTGGCAATTTTCAGTACGAGTAGCAATTTCAAGTTTGATCTTTGGAATAAAATCTACCTGATACTCTGCTCCACGATACAGCTCTGTATGGCCTCGTTGACGTCCAAAACCTTTAACATCAACTACGGTCATCCCTTCAATACCTAAATCAGCGAGCGCTTCACGCACATCATCTAATTTAAATGGTTTTATGATTGCACTAATCATTTTCATAGTGGCCCCCTCGGACGCTTTATTGTTATCCTGTTGACTTACATAATCCAACCTTTGTGCCACTATTAAAAAACACTTAATATCAATAAGATAAACGTAAATAGTAAATTTAAAACAAAAAAAACGCACCATCAAGGTGCGCTTTTTTAACAACTTAGCTACATTGGTGCATCACCAAAAGTGATGCCCTACTAGCTTGTAATTAGTGTTATTTTTTATATTTACACAACACAGTTTCGGCCATTGTTTTTGGCTTCGTAAAGGGCCGCATCTGCGATGCGCATGGCCTGAGTTAAATCAGTGTTTTGAAAATCAGCAACACCAATACTAATGGTGATAGAAAACGGTTTTTCATCGATTAAAAATTCATGTTTAGCGAGTTTTTTTCTAAAGCCTTCTAAGTACTCTCGCCCACGCGCCGTGTCTATATCATCTAATATAATGGCAAACTCTTCGCCGCCCACCCGCGCAACGGTAAACTTAGAAAACGTAGTTTTAATTAACGTGGCTACCTGCTTTAGTGCCTGATCGCCCGCTTCGTGGCCTAAGGTGTCATTAATATTTTTAAAAAAATCTATATCGAGTAATGCAAGCGTATTTTGCTGTTGTTTTTTTAATAGTTGCTCTGCATATTGGTAAAAATAACGGCGGTTATACATACCCGTTAAATAGTCTCTGTAAGCACTTTCTTTAATATCCGCAATCAGTGACAACTGCTCCATTGTTTGCATAACACGACAATGAAACTCTTCATTCATAAATGGCTTTGTTAAAAAGTCGTTGGCACCGTATTTAATAAACCGAGCCGATAACCCATGTTTACCTGCCCCCGAAAGCCCGATAATGGCCAAATCATCGCGCCCTCTAAAATTACGCACCGCTTTAACCAGTTCAAAGCCATCCATTAATGGCATCGCATAATCGGTCATGAGCAATTTTATATTAGGGTTACTTTTTATTATTTCGAGTGCTTGCTGACCATCTTGCGCATCGGTTACATCAAATAATTGCTTTTCTAGCATTTGCTTCATTAAGGAGCGGCTTAACACCGAATCATCAGCAACCAACGCCTTACAGCCTTGATTTCTCAGAAGCTGAGCCACTAACTTAATAGCGTAATGGTATGAATCGCGATTGTCTTTAATTACGTAATCAATAACACCAAGCTCTAGCATTTGTTGGCGCTTATATTCATCAATTTTTGAGGTAAGTACCACAGTAGGAATGGCGTGTGAAAGTGTAAATTTAGCGACCTCGCCATTAGGTGCATCAGGCAAAGTTAAATCAACTAAAGCCAGCGAGTATTTATGTTTCTCAATATAGTCTTGGCATTCATTTAATGACCATGCGAAATCGACAGCGACATCTAAATATTGAGCCGTTAAGTGGCGTAGCACCTGCTGCACTACTTTACTGTCTTCAACCACTAATACTCTTTGCATAAACTTCTCTTTAATCTTGTTATTTTACGTACTTAAACTTGCACTGAAGCGACAAGCTATGAAAACATCCAATAAAGTTCTGTTTATGTAGCCAGTAAGTAGGCTAGGTCCATTAATGTAAGCGCAAGGCTTGTATTTAATTCAAATACAAAGTCGACCAAATATACTTGATTTTTTAGCTAAGCTAAACACGCTAGGATAAATTAACCCTAAATAAACAAACACGCCGTGTATAAGTTTAGACTTAACCAGTATTATCGACCATTAATCTCAATACTTTTGTTATTTGTGTGTTTTTTATTTTAAATAGCATCTAAACAAAAATAAGGAACGACAATGAAGCTTGTCCAATTAACTCGTTACACCTTAGCGCTTGCCATCGTATTACTTAGCAGTACTGCAACAGCAGAAAACCAACGAAAAATAGACATTGATAGCCACGTAGTCACTAAGCATAAAGCAAAAATTAATGGTGAACGCTTTAGCTACACAGTTAAAACAGGCACTCAGCCGGTGTGGAATGATAATGGCGATACCATTGCCACATTACAATATACCTATTACACACGAGATAAAGTCGATAACACCGCAGCTCGCCCATTACTGATATCGTTTAATGGCGGTCCTGGCTCTGCATCTGTATGGATGCACTTAGCCTATACTGGCCCACGCGTATTAAAAATTGATGACGAAGGCTACCCCATTCAGCCTTATGGCGTAAAAGATAACCCCTACTCAGTATTAGATGTAGCAGATATTGTTTATGTAAATCCGGTAAATACAGGTTATTCACGCGTAGTAGAAAACGCTAAAGGTGAAATGCTTTCGAAAGAGCAACAAAAAGAGCACTTTTTTGGTGTCAATGCCGACATAAAATACTTAGCTGAATGGCTAAATACCTTTGTTAACCGAAACGAGCGCTGGCGCTCACCTAAGTTTTTAATTGGAGAAAGCTACGGCACTACTCGTGTATCAGGCCTTGCCCATGAACTACAAAACAGTCAATGGATGTACATTAATGGGGTGGTATTAGTATCGCCGACCGATATTGGTATAAAACGCGACGGCCCTATAAAAGCGGCTAATCGCTTACCTTATTTTGCTGCAACTGCGTGGTATCACAAAGCACTGAATAAAAACTTGCAAGAAAAAGATCTCAATGAACTTTTACCCGAGGTAGAACAGTTCACTATTAATGAGCTTATTCCTGCCCTCGCTAAAGGTGGCTTTATCGATGCCGATAAAAAACGCCAAATAATAAAGAAGATGGCCGAATATGCAGGCCTTTCAGAGCAGTTTGTAGCGCAAAACAACTTAGATATTCCCACTCGATTTTTTTGGAAAGAACTTTTACGTGAGCGCGGACAAACTGTCGGGCGTCTAGATTCGCGCTATTTAGGTATTGATAAACGCGATGCTGGCGAATCACCTGATTACTGGGCTGAGCTTACCTCTTGGCTGCACTCATTTACGCCTGCAATTAACTATTACCTGCGTGAAGAGCTCAACTATAAAACGGATGTTAAATACAACTTATTTGGCAATGTTCACCCATGGGATCGTAGTAAAAATAATACCGGCGAAAACTTACGTTTAGCGATGGCACAAAACCCGTATTTAAACGTCATGATTCAAGCGGGTTACTACGATGGCGCAACAAATTACTTTGATGCTAAATACACGTTATGGCAGCTTGACCCAAGTGGAAAAATGAAAGATAGGTTAAGCTTTAAAGGGTACCGCAGCGGCCATATGATGTACCTACGACATGAAGATCTTAAGCTTTCAAATAACGACTTACGCGACTTCATTTTAAGATCCCTACCCGCTAAAGGGCAGGCCGCTAAATATTAATTAAAAGGGCCATTACATGAGGCATTAAGAAGATGCCTCATGTTTATTACAGTACACTTTTAACTGTGTAACCACTTCATTAAACCCTGTTTGTAGTGCAAATAATAACGCTTCATCGACCTTATTTTGCGCGGCTAAGCTTTCTATTTGCTGGCAAATATCACTTAACTTTAACGCTGCAACCGATTTAGCAGATGACTTTAAACCATGCGCTTGAAAAGATAAATCGGTGTAATTTAAACTATGTGTATACGCTTCAATTAATTTAACTTGCTCATAAGCGGTCTGTAAAAACGCCTGAAAGACTAAACAATGTACATGCGTATCTTTTCCTAACATCGAAAACAATAAAGGCATATCTAATTGACTGTACATAGAGCTTGCTTGCGCTGTGATTTGCAGCGGCTGTGTATGCGAAGGAACAATGCCTTGCGAGTGTTTCATCAACAGTGCTTTTAGGCTTTCAAGCTCTATCGGTTTAGTTAAAAAACCGTTCATCCCAGCGCTGTAACAATCTTGAATGTTTTTTTCCATTATGTTGGCCGTAACAGCAATAATTATGAGCTCATTGAACTGTGTGTTTTTTCGGATTTTTTTAGCCAATTCAAGGCCATTTAGCAACGGCATTTGAATATCGGTAAGTAGCATATCGAAGGACTTATCTTGGAGCATTTGCCAGGCCTGTTCGCCATTATTTGCAAACGTTGAATTAACACCAAGCATGGTCAGTTGCTGCTTTAAAACCTGCTGATTAGTCAGTTGATCTTCTGCCACCAGCACATTTAATACTGGGAGTTTACCTGAGGCGGAGTCTGCCGGCTCACTGCTGGGGTGACTTATCGGCTCATCAGCTTGTATAGTGGTTAAAGCGCTTTCTTTAAAACCATTAAAGCTAATGGTAAAACACGCGCCTTTATTTATTTGGCTATTTACTTGTAGCTGCCCTTGCATACGCTCTACAAGCTCTTTAGTAATAACTAAACCTATGCCCGTACCATGTGTTTTACTGGTCTCTGCCCCTAGTCTATCAAAGGGCTTAAAAAGCCTTAAAATATCATCTTCTGAAAAACCGCACCCTGTATCTTCAATATCAATATTACAGCGGCTTGAATCAGCAATCTCGCAGCGTATATCTATTTTACCTCGCACTTTGTTATATTTTATTGCGTTGGAAAGTAAATTAAGCAGCACCTGTTTAAAACGGCGCTTATCTACATATAAGTAAATACCTTCAAGGGAGTCAATATTGTGAGTATTTATAGTAACAAGCTCAACTCTGGCAAGTTCGCTCACCATTTCAATACTATGCTGTAGCATGTCTTTCACGGGGGCATATTCAAAATTAAACTGCATATTCCCCGACTCAATAGAAGTTAAATCTAGCACGTCGTTTATTAGTAAAAGTAAATGCTCCCCAGCTTGGTAAATACTTTGCGCATTGTCTTTGTGTACCTCGGTTGCTTTACTGTCATATTGATAAAGCTGCGCTAACCCTAAAATCGCATTTAACGGCGTTCTAAGCTCATGGCTCATACTCGCCATAAAGTCAGACTTAGCCTTACTGGCCGACTCGGCTTGAATTCTCAGCGCGTTTACTTTTTGATGATTAGTAGCAACCTCACCGGCCATTTTATTAAATGCATTTATGACGCTGCCAATCTCATTTTTTTGCTGAACGCTAACGTGGCAATCAAAGTTCCCTTTAGCCAGTTTAGAAAAGGCGACTTCGAGCGCCCGTAAAGGGCTGGTAATTCTATAATCGACCAACCAAGCTAAGCCAATAAAAAACACCACAAGTATAAAAAACTGAATATAAATTAACGTGTAATGTAGCTTAGCCGCTTCGTTTATTTTGTCTTCAAAATTAACGACTAACGTTATTTCAGCCAAAGGTTTATCTAAAAAAGTAATCTGCTCATTTAACGTAACATTGCCCTGCTGCGCTAACAGCTGCCACTCATCTAAAGGATATAACTGATTACCTGTAGTCGGCTCTACTACTCTAATTGCTTTCCAATTAGGGTTTGTATTAAGTTGCGCGTCTATTTGCTCATAAAGCTGTGCGTATTGGCGAGTTAATAAAGGGGTTTTTATTGATGTGGATAGTTGCTGTAAAGAGCGCTGCGCGGCGCTAGAAAGGCCATTGTTTACCCACCTAGCTTGCTCTGGCAAAGCGTAAAAAATAAATAAGCATATTAATAAAAAGCCAAATGCCATTACCGCAATAAAGCTTTGAACCCTTAGGCTGCGCCACCAGTTAATTTTCAACATAAAACGAGCGTAAACCCCATTGCGTTAATTGTTTATAATCGTCAATGCTTGCTTTACTTGGGTTAATTATAGGAATACCCGCTAGTAAGTGTTTTTGTTTAGGGTCGCTCCCTATTTCTATAATTGCTTGTTGAACTTGCGCTTGTACCTGATTATTTACTCTAGGGTGAACCACAATGGGGTGGCGGCTAACCTTACGCGTTTTGTAAATAACTTTTAGCTTTTGCTGCAAATTTTGAGGCTGTTGCTTTAATGTGCCCATCACCCCGCCGCCGGCAGGCGTTGCGTTAAGTGCCACATTTAAATAAACAGATGAGTGCGTTTGAACATACACAGGCTTTATTGTTAAGCCATACAATAGGGCAAGCTCCGCCCGCATTAATAAAGAAGCGCCTAACGCATTAGGCGCAGGAAAAGCAATTTCGGCACCTTCAAGCTGCTTAACGGATTCAATATTACTGTTTTTATTGACCACTAATACGCCTTGCAAATGGCGCGCAGCATCTTTCACTATAGGTAAATAGCCTTGTTTGTTGTAAGCAATCACACTATGCCATGGGTTCATATAAGCAAAATCGTAATCGCCATCTGCAAAACCTTGCTCAAAAACCGGGATTGATTCCACGGTAACAAGCTGTAGTTGTACGCCTGTTTTTTCGGTTACTTTATTAAGAAAGGGCTGCCATATTGCAGTGAGCTTTTGAGGCTCATATTGCGGAACTACACCAAAAGTAAAGGTTTGAGCATAGACACCCATACTATTGAATAAAAAAAGCAAAACAACACTACACTTCATATTAGTCTTACCGTTGTAGGTTTATGACTATAAGCATAGTTAACGAGTGACTAACGCACCATTTTTATTACGTAGAAATTAAGAGGTTATTTAATTAAGGAGGTTTAAGAAAGTTTCAACAAAAAGATAAAAGCAGGCGCCAATACACACCTGCTTAAATATATTACTGCCAGTACGGCTCTATATCAAAAGACGCTAAACGGCTTTGCTCCATTGCACTGACTAAGTAATCTGACTTTTGATCTAGCCACTGTTGAATTTTAGCCAATTGCTCGTCTTCTTGCCCGCCGCAAAGCTGCTTTAAATATTCCAGCGTGCTGAGCTCGTACATACCATGAGAAATATCCAGCCACGGCAGTCTAAATTCTAAGCGCTCTTCTTTGTCAAACAATGACCCTAAGCAATTACCGCTTAATAAGCTGTTTTCTAATTGGGTGCGTAAGCTTAAATAATCTTGTGCTGTAAGCGTTTGCTCTTTAGGAAGTAGCTTATCTAAATTTTGCCAATCTTTATTAAATAAACGTTTAGCAATTTTAGCTACTGGCTGCTCTGCCGCCTGTAGTTGAGTTTGCCCCCAAAACTTACGCCATTGTTTATCTACCAACCAAGTAGTCAACGACAGCAATAAACGGTTGTATCGCGCGCTTTGAAACAAAGCATTAATATCATCAATGCTTGGCTGTAGCTCTTTTAAATCGTTAATAACTTGCGCTAATGCAGGCGCTGCATTTATTTTTTTATAAAATGCATGGCGTTTAGATGTATAAGTTTTTAGCTGAATTGCATTTTCAACCCAGGCTAATTCACTTAACAGCCACTTTAACTCTGTTCTTAATTGCTCAGTACTGTCTTTACTTACAATATCGTCAAACAACCAAAAATTATGCCTAATTAAGCTAATGCCATCAGTCACACGTTTGAGCGTTTTTAAACTTGGCTTGTCAAAGTAACACTGCTCATGCTTTTGCACAAAACGAATACCAAAGTTCATGGCCTCTATTAGTGCTTGCTCTTGAGTTGCTTGTTTTTTTAATTTTACAAACCCAATAGACTTACTTGGTTTAAGCGGTGTTTCATCGGCTAGTCGGTAGCCTCTAGCTGCTTTTGAATAAAGCCCTAAACGAATACAGTTTTGGCTAACAAGTTTATCTGCCAAAGCAAATAGCTCGTCTCTGTTGCCCTCAACAAGCTCTATTTCTAGCTCGCTAATAATATCAACCTTACCCGATGCTGCTATTTCGCCTTTATCTAGCACGACTTCAATTTTTGCGCCATTTGGAGTTTCTATTAACCAAGTACGACGAATAAAGTTAGTGCTAAAAATAGGATATAAATTATCGCTAATAGCATTCACTTGCATACCATGAGGCCAAATAGCATTATTAAATGCTAATAAATCAGGACGGCTTGATTCAATTGGTAAGTTGTATTCAGGACGTTGGTGTAGCCCACCCACAACTTCGCCAGCAAGCTTTATTGTTTGTTCGCATTTACTGTCGGCACAGCGGGTTCTAAAACCTATATCAAGGGCTCTAAGCTCTCTACTTGGGGTATCGTAATAGGCATTTTGCAAACTACGTGAAGGTTTATTAATAACCGTTTTAGCAAATTGTGTGATTAGCGAGGGGATCAGTGGAACAACGGCATCTGATACCAAAAACTTCAGTTCTATCTCAGTATCCATTAGGGTTGAGGATTACCTTTAAAATAAATAAGTGCTCAAAATAAACAAAGCCACCTCATTTTGCAAATTTTTTAACCTTTTTGGCTGAGCAACGCCCGCACTGGGTTACAATATCAACCTTGCTATTAACGCGTTTAATCCATACTATCTCACTACTTATGTGAAAATCTCAATCACAACCACAACGGACACGGATAGACTAACAAGGT
Source organism: Pseudoalteromonas sp. A3 (assembly GCF_025942345.1). NCBI lineage: Bacteria > Pseudomonadati > Pseudomonadota > Gammaproteobacteria > Alteromonadales > Pseudoalteromonadaceae > Pseudoalteromonas > Pseudoalteromonas sp. A3. The sequence goes on along the minus strand of NZ_JAPCKL010000005.1, from coordinate 81,571 downwards.
AGATAAATGCTAAAACACTGTTTACTAGGGCTACTTTTAACAGCCACCTCGTTTATAAGCCAAGCACAAGAAGCTCAAACAGCCAATTCATCAGATGCAAATTCAGCTTATATAATCGATAATCTATATACCTTTATGCGCTCTGGCGCAGGTAAAAACTACCGCTTACTTGGCTCTGTAGATGCGGGTACTAAATTAACCGTGCTATCAAAAGAAGAAAACGGCTTTATAAAAATAAAAGACGATAAAGACCGTGAAGGTTGGGTTGAGTCTAAATTTATATCGCAAACGCCAGGGCTTCATCAGCAGTATCAAACACTCAGTAGCGAAATGAGCACAGTGCAAAACAAACTACGCCAAGCACAAGTTGAACTACCCCAGTTACAAGAACATAATCAAAGCTTAACTAATCAAAACAAATTGCTTAATCAACAAATTACTGAGCTGCAAACAACGCTTGAGCAAGAACGCGCTCAAAAACAAGCAGCCACTGCAAAAGAAAAACGCCAACTACTTACTTATGGTGGCGCTATTGCTTTTATAGGTTTGTTTTTAGGTATTATACTTACCGTTGTACTTTCGCGCCGTAAGCGCTACGAAGGGTGGGCTTAATTAACCTAAACCTTGGTTAACTAAGTTTAATAGCCGCTGGCTAATCATTAAAAAAGCACCCTTAGGTGCTTTTTTAATGTGTGTGTAATGTATTGCAATAAGCATTTGGTTTTTAAATATCCAAACGTAAACCAGGATCCTGCTTAATTTTTTCTATTACCATGTAAGTATGGTGAGTACCTACTCCCGGAATATCGACTAAGTCTCCTAGCACCTGTCGATACTCATCCATATCCGAGACCCTAATTTTTAGCAGGTAGTCGTACCCTCCCGCTACCATATCGCACTCTACAACTTGCTCAATTTTAAGTATATGCTCTTTAAATACTTTAAAAACAGCCGTGTTAGATGTCACCAGCGATACTTGCACATGTGCTACTAAGCTCTGATTCAGCTTTTGTTCGCTAAGCTTTGCGAAGTACCCTTCTATATAGCCTTCTTGCTCTAAACGTTTTACACGGTCAAGGCATGGACTAGGACTTAAATTAACCTGTTTTGCTAGGTTAACATTAGAAATTCTGCCGTTCTTTTGAAGAACGTCTAATATTGCTAAATCGATACGATCAAGCAGGCGTAATCTATTTGGACTTGTCATACAGAATTTTATACGGATAAGTTGAAAATATGCCCTGTAAATTATCGTAAATCGTGAAATTTAACCAGCATATTCTGCTGAAATTTAATTAGAATGCACGCATTACATCACTGGTAATTTATTGGTAGCAAAGTTGCTTTAGCTCAACAGCCCAAGCACATAAATTTTGTTCTACTATTTACATATTAACATTCCTAAGGGTTGCTTATGTTATTCAATGGCGATTTGACAACAACCTGTCCTACAAGACAGAAAATTCGTGATTTTTACCGCATTGATGAAAATGCTGTTATTGATCATATTTTACCACTTGCAGAAGTGGGTGTTAAAGCACGAAGCCGTGCATGGGAAAGAGCTCGCCAGATTGTTTTAAACATTCGAAAAGATCAAGACGGTCAAAGCGGTGTAGACGCACTTTTAAATGAATTCTCACTCTCTAGTGAGGAAGGTGTAGTGTTAATGTGTTTGGCCGAAGCCCTACTTCGCGTACCAGACAAAGCCACGCAAGATACGTTAATTCGTGACAAGCTTGCTAAAGGTGATTGGAGTTCTCATTTAGGAAGCAGCGATTCTTTATTCGTTAATGCTTCTTCGTGGGGATTATTAGTAACCGGTAAAATGGTTAACTACACAGATAAAACCAAAGAACAGCAATTTGGCATGCTTAAAAAGACCATAGGTCGTTTAGGCGAGCCTGTGATTCGCAAGTCTGTAAACTTTGCCATGAAAATTATGGGTAAGCAGTTCGTTATGGGTCGCACCATTGACGAAGCCATTGAACGCGCAGCTGAAAAAGAGCAAAAAGGCTACGTTTACTCATACGACATGCTAGGCGAAGGCGCGCGCACAATGAAAGATGCCAAGCGTTACTTCGACAGCTACATGAACGCAATCCATGCAATTGGTAAAGCGGCAAATGGCCGTGGCCCAGTTAAAAGCCCAGGTATTTCAGTTAAACTTTCTGCTATTCATCCACGTTATGAGTTTACGCATAAAGACCGCGTAATGGCCGAAATTGTACCTAAACTGAAAGAGCTCGCGCTTGCTGCTAAAAAGTACGACATTGGCTTTACAGTTGATGCAGAAGAAGCTGACCGCTTAGATATTTCTCTAGATGTTATAGAAGCGGTATTCAGCGATGAAGATTTAGGTAACTGGCAAGGTTTTGGTTTAGCCGTACAAGCATACCAAAAGCGCGCTATTTTTGTTATTGAATGGGTAACTGAACTTGCTACTCGTGTAGGCCGTAAAATGATGGTTCGCCTTGTAAAAGGTGCCTACTGGGATACAGAAATTAAAACCACGCAACAAGATGGTTTAGAGCACTACCCAGTATTTACGCGTAAAGCAACTACCGATGTATCTTACAAAGCTTGTGCTATTAGAATGCTAGAAGCACGCGATGTACTGTACCCGCAATTTGCAACACACAACGCTTACACTGCAGCCACTATTTTAGAAGTTGCTAAAGGCGATAACACCGGATTTGAATTCCAGCGTTTACACGGTATGGGCGAATCTTTATTTGACCAAATCGTAAATGAAGAAAAAATTCAATGCCGTGTTTATGCACCCGTTGGCCAGCACGAAGACCTACTTGCCTACTTAGTACGTCGTTTACTAGAAAATGGCGCTAACTCATCGTTTGTAAACGCCATTGTAGATACCACTAAACCTGTTGAGTCGCTATTACCTGATCCAGTAGAAACACTGCAAGGTTTACGTAATAAGTACAATACGCAAATTAAAATGCCAATCGACTTATACGGCGATGAACGTGCTAACTCTAAAGGCATGGACTTAACCGATATTAATGTAATTACGCCATTCAAAGAAAACCTTGAAAACTGGTTTAACGATCACTTAATTGATCAAAGCCAAGTACCTGAAGGCGCATTAGCAGTTAAAAACCCAGCTAATCACAACGAAATCATCGGCCACGTTAAACTGCAATCTGGCGATGAGATGAAAGACATTTTGGCCAATGCAGAAGCGGCGTTTGAGTCATGGTCACAAACATCTGTAAAAGAGCGTGCTAATTTATTACGCCGCGTGGCAGATATTCTAGAGCGTCACCACGACGAGCTCGTCGCTATTTGTATTAAAGAAGCCGGTAAAATTGCGCAAGATGGTATTGACGAAGTACGTGAAGCCGTTGATTTTTGTCGTTACTACGCGGCACGTGCAGAAGAACTTGCAAGCGATGAGCGCTTTGAAGCACGCGGTGTAATTTTATGTATTAGCCCGTGGAACTTCCCGCTTGCTATTTTCTTAGGTCAGGTGGCCGCTGCGATAGTGACTGGTAATACTGTTATTGCAAAACCTGCAGAGCAAACAAGCTTAATCGCACTTCGCGCTATTGAGTTAATGCTTTCGGTTGGCTTACCAGAGCATGTAGTACAGCCGGTGATTGCCCGTGGTTCTGAGGTAGGTAAAACAATCGTACCTGATGAGCGTATTCAGGCAGTTATGTTTACTGGTTCTACAGAAACAGGCACACTGATTTCACAAACACTGGCTGCGCGTAACGATATTCAAGTACCGTTAATTGCAGAAACCGGTGGCCAAAACTGTATGATTGTGGATTCAACAGCGCTGCCAGAGCAAGTTGTTGATGATGTAATAAGCTCAGGTTTTCAAAGTGCAGGCCAGCGCTGTTCAGCACTGCGTGTATTATTTATACAAGAAGATGTAGCCGATGGCATTATTGAAATGCTTAAAGGCGCACTCGCCGAGCTGCATATTGGCGATCCGTCATTACTTTCTACCGATGTAGGCCCAGTAATTGATGAAAAAGCCCTTAAAACGCTAAATGATCATGTTGAATACTTAAAAGGTAATGCAACACTTCATTACGAATGTAAGATCCCTGATAACACCGAAAATGGCGCCTACTTTTTTGCCCCTCGTTTATACGAAATCGAAGATTTATCAGTACTTAAGCGTGAAGTATTTGGTCCATGTGTGCACATTATTCGCTTTAAAGCGAATGATATCGACAACGTGATTGACCAAATTAACAACACAGGTTATGGCTTAACAATGGGTGTTCATTCACGTATTGAAGAGCGTTGTGAGTACCTAGCTAAAATGTCGCGTGCGGGTAACGTATATGTAAACCGCAACATGATTGGTGCCATTGTAGGTGTGCAACCATTTGGTGGCCGTGGTTTATCTGGTACTGGCCCTAAAGCCGGTGGCCCTAACTACCTGCAGCGTTTAGTAAAAGAGAAAGCATCACCTGATAACGTACAAATGACTAACCTAACGCCAGATGAGCTTGATTTACACCATTACAGCGGTGCAAACGAGCAAGTTGAAAAGCTAATGGCTAACTCAATGCGCGATGAGAAAATTTGGCGTGCAACACCGTTAAATGACCGTGTATCGGCTGTTCGTCAGTTGCTTGCTAAAGTAGCAACGGTCGAAATTATTGATGATCTAGCGGACGATTTGGCATTAACGCTTTCAGAAGCGCGTGCACAACTTAACCGTTTAGAAAAACACATGCGTAAGTTTACTACTTTGCCTGGGCCTACTGGTGAATCAAACACCTTGCACCTTGAAGCACGTGGTTGTGTAGTATGTTATGCAGATAAAAGCACGTCATTTAACTTTTGGGCGCTTTCAATCATTACAGCACTTGCTGCAGGTAATACAGTAATTACGGTAGCATCAGAGCTATTTTACGATGAAGCGGTAGCCTTTAAAGATAAGTTTATTGCCACAGGCGTTGCTGAGGGCGTGTTCCAGGTTGCAAAACCTAATCAGCTACAAGCTATTTTGGCTCACCCTCACTTAGCGGGTGCGGTGGTTGCTGCACGTTCGTCTCGTTTAGGTTACTTCAGCCAACAACTTGCACAGCGTAAAGGCGCTATTTTACCAGTAATTACTTCAGAGTATTACGATACGTTAATTAAGCGCTTAATTACTGAAAAAACGATCAGTATAGATACTACCGCATCTGGTGGTAATACTTCACTGATGACCCTAGTAGAAGATGACGAATAGCCCATCTAGTACTAATTAACTAAAAATGTAAAAAAAGGCACTTAAAAGTGCCTTTTTTTTTACCCTGCAACGTATAATGATGATAATTTAAACAAAGATCCATTACAGAAGTAAAAAAATTGAAAGTTATCTCTATTTCGCAATTACAGCCTGGCATGTTTGTTCAAAGTGTTACAAAACAAACTGGGCGCATAAAAATTAAGAACCAAGGCTGGGTTAAGACTCAGGCGAGTATCGATAAGCTCAAAAAAGCGGGCATTTTAGAAATAGAGATAGATCCAGATAAAACATTAACTACACCCGAGCCCGACACTCAAGCCCCTGCGCCTAAGGCAGAGATTAAAAAACGCGACCCTTGGCTTAAAGTTCACAGTAGTGAACAAGAAATGGGCAAAGCTAAAAAGCTCTACGACGAAGCTAAAACACTTCAACAAAAGGCCTTTGGCGATATAAAAGCGGGTAGAAATATAGACATAGCGCCTTTTAAAGAGCTTGCCAGTGGCTTTATGGACTCTATTTTTAGAAACCAAGATGCCCTAGCCTGCTTAACCCAAATGCGCCAAAAAGATGCTTACTTATTAGAGCACTCTATCAACGTTTCTATTTTAATGGGTATTTTTGCAAAGCACTTAGGCATAGAGCGCGACATTATTGTAGAGCTCACTACAGGTGCTTTGTTACATGACATAGGAAAAATTAAAATTCCTGACGAAGTGCTCAATAAACCGGGTCGCTTTAGTGATGACGAATTTAAAATTATGCAAAACCATGCTCTGTATTCTAAGCAAATTTTAGAAGAAGCGGGGTTAACGGGGATTGCTGTAGATATTGCCGGCCTACACCATGAGCGCTTAGACGGAAAAGGCTATCCGTTTGCCAAAAAAGGCGATGAGATAAGCCAATACGTACGTATGGCGTCAATTGTAGATGTATATGATGCACTTACGGCAGAGCGGGTATATAAAGCAGGTATGGAGCCTATAAAAGCGTTTAAAATTTTAAAAGATGGTTGCCCTGATAGCTTTGATGGTGAGCTACTTACTAAGTTTATCCAATGTATTGGCATTCACCCTGTAGGCACCTTAGTGCGCTTATCTAGCCAAAAAGTAGGCTTGGTTACACAGAGTAACCCTGAAACACCTTTAAAGCCGGTGGTTAAAACATTTTATAGTGCTAAACACGGTCGCTACACGGAAATGCAAGATATAAACTTGGCAAATAAAAAAACAGCTGACAAGCTCGAATCAACCGTTAAGCCGACCGACTACAACATTGATTTAGAGCGCTTTTACAAAAACGCTATTTTACCTTGAGTTAAAAAGTAAAGCCGCAGTTTTGCGGCTTTACTTTATTAGCTGCGCTTTATTGCGGCCAATCCTGCAAAGCTTTAATACTGAATTCATAACCATCAAAATCAAGTACACTTTGCTCTGGGGTAATTTCGCGCACTTTTAGTGCCCCTATGCTCTCCCCTTCGTGTAGCTCTCTGCCATTAAGCTTTATCCAGCGTTTATCTGCACTTGAAGAGTATATATGTGCTTGGTATTTAATGCTTGGCAGCATGGCTTGTAAGCCATCAGGTAATAGCTCAACCGGTTTAACTCGAGATGAGCTGCGTGAGGCCTGGGTTACTTCGTAATCTTGTTCTTGCTCCGAGTCTTTTATCGCTTGCGCAAAGGCATCTTTTAATTTACTCGGTACAGCATCAAGCTCCGGACTACTTTGCGGCGCTTGCGTGCTTGGGGTATTCTCACCATTCAGTGGTTTTCCAAGCACTTTATACTTGCTCATATCTAAACCTGCTGAGCTTGTATTTTGTGTTTGTGGCTGCATAAATTGCGTGTTTTGGCCGTGTGCATTATAAGCAAGTGGATTATAGCTTTGCGTATTAGGTAGCTGTGCATTGTAAGTCTGCTGATTAAACGCATTTTGATTATACCCGTTAGCATTTATAGGGGGTTGCACATTGTAACCTGGTTGCTGCTGCGCCGGATTATCATTAATAGGGATATATTGCCCTTGTGGGGTAAGCAACATTTTTTGTACCCCGGTAGGTGTTTGTACATACACCAACTGCCCTTCAATCGTTGCTTTATTACTATTTTTTTCAGCCTCTGAAGACGGTGATGTTACAGGCTTTTCGGCTTTATTTTGCGCTGTAGTTGGCTCATCTGTTACTGCTTGTTTTTGTTTTTTGCTATCAGTGCTAACAACGTCAACCGGCTGGGTTGTTTTTAATAGTGCGCTGCTTTGAAACCACTTACCCGCTGTAAAGCCACCCGCTATGGCAATAAATGCTGCAATTGCGCCACCAAGTAGCCACACCATTTTTTTATAGCGCGTAAGTGCTTGCTGCTGTTTTAACTGCGCTGACTGCAAATCATATTGCTCGGCGCTCATATCTGCTTGTTGAGATTGCTTTAATGCATCTAATAAATAAGACATAAATTACCTAACTATATAATAAACGACATGCCAACACCTACTGCAAACAAAGCAGCAAATGCTAAGTAATAATAAACACGGCCAGTGGATTTAGGCGCATTATTCTGCGCAGCCACAAAGTCCATAGGCAGTGATTCTTGGGCTGATTGTTTTATAATATCACTATCAACAATAAGCTGCTGCTTAGAAAAAGCCCCGACTAACGCGCGCTCACAGACTAAATTCATTAAGCGTGGAATGCCGCCAGTTAACTGATGTACAGCTTGCATCGCATCGAGCGAAAACACGCCTTTATCACACCCGGCAATATGTAAACGATGCTTTATATACGCAACTGTTTGCCCTTGGGTGAGCGGTAATAAATGATAACGTGCTGTAATTCGCTGCGCTAACTGCCTAAGCTCAGTACGTTTTAATAATGCCTGAAGCTCTGGTTGACCCACTAAGACTATTTGTAACAGTTTTTTATGATCAGTTTCTATGTTGGTTAATAGTCGTAATTGCTCAAGCACATCGGGGGCAAGGAGCTGCGCTTCATCAATAATTAAAATTGTGTGCCCGCCCGCTTTGTTATTAGCCTCTAGGTGCTGCTTAATAATGTCGGTTAAACTTTTAAGGGTGGCATTTTGGGCATCGTAAGTAATGTTTAGCTCATCACAAATACTGGCCAAAAGTTCAAGCTCCGACAGTGCCGGATTATGGATCATTGCAACTTGAGTGTTCTCTGGCAGTTGCTCTAACATACTGCGGGTAATGGTGGTTTTGCCTGTTCCCACTTCGCCGGTTAGCAATACAAACCCGCCATCTTCGCCTAAACCATAGGTTAAGTGGGCAAGTGCCTCTTTGTGGCGTTCGCTTAAAAATAAATAATGGGGGTTGGGCGAGATCGAAAATGGCTTTTCGCTCAAGCCAAAGTAGCTTAAATACACCGCAATGTTCCTTCGTCATTAAAACTCGGCCTATAATGGCAAAAAAAACGACAAAGTAACAACGTTGTATGCGCTTTATTATTGAAATAACGTAAATTTATGTAAAACAAAAAAGCGCCGCTAAATTTAGCGGCGCTTTTGTATTAAAGCTAAGTGCTTGGCTATTTTATTTTACTTAGTTTTCGTAACGCACCAAACGTAAATACACGTCACTGGTTTTAGCATGTAAGCTATTAAGCCCACTATCAAACTGGTAAACCCATGCTGAGCTCATCGTGCTTACCCCTGAGGTATTACTCCAGTAGTTTTGCAATTTAGTGCCTAAAAACACCTCTTCGTTAATACTTGGTTCGGTGCAGCTGTGCTCTAAAATACTGGCAAGCTCTTTAACATTAGGCACCTGCCAATCGTCGTAATCGGCAGTGGTGTCGTTTTCTGCGCCTCTAAGTGCTTCTTGCCAATTAAGTGACGGAGAAGAGCCTGTACATGTTTCAGTGTCGCTATCGTAAACTTGTCCGTAGCTACAACGTTGCCACATTAGGCCTGTTTCTGTATCTAACACTGTGCCATCGTCATTAAGGGTGAAGCGAGTGGTTGGGGTTGTTGTATCCGCCCCGTCGTAACACGTTTGCGCTGCGACTAGTTGAAAGCTTGCGCTAAATACAGCCATTGAAAATAGTAAGCATGTTTTCATGATTTTCTCCTATCGGCTTCTGACTAAACGTACATACGCGTATTTTTCTTTCGGGTAGGCTAAGTCATTCCCGTTGCTCATATCGATAATGTACGCTTGCGATAAGCTGGTACCATCGGCTGCAGTTTGTGATGTCCAGTACGGTAAATTCACATCATCTATAGCGCCTGCTTCTGGCATATTTGGAAAAAACGCTTCATCAATTAATACGTTTTCGCCCTGCTTGCCATAATCTATTAAGCTCAACAGCTCAGTGTAAGTTGGTAAGCGCCAATTGGTACCGCCGCAAAAATCTAAGTCGTTCACTTCATTTATATAGGTTTGCACACCACAGCTTGTATCATCTGGACAGGTGGTATTAGCGGTACTGGTATCGGTAAAGGTTGTCGTGCCTAAATCCCAAAAGTAATGATTTTGGCCATCGCGTAAGGTGGTATTAGGTAATGTACCTGACTCTACACTTTTCACTTCCCATACAAGCCCCGTTACGTTGTCGCGTATACAAGTAAAGTCGTCACTATCATCCGCTACTTCATCAGCAAACTGATTTAGCTTAGTGTAGTCAAACGCAAGGTTACCTTGGCCTGCTTTATCGAGTTGGTTGGCAAAGCTGTCTCGACCAAGCTCTGCATCTTGACCCGGAAAGTCACTACTTTGGCAATTGATACGCTGGGTATTGTTATAACACTCGCCTAGGCCACTGTCGTTAATTAACCCTAATGCTTTTGGTGATACGTCAATAAATACGGTATCGGTGTCAGTGCGCCCTTTAGAATCAGTAACAGTGACTTCAAAGCTCAACGTGGTATCTAAATCAACGTCGGAGGCAAAAAATGTCGTGGTACATTGGCTAGTATTTGCCAGCGTTTCGGCATTGCCCGTTAATTGTTGCCAGCTACATGAAAACGTATCTGTTAGGGTGTCACTTTCACTTGCATCTAAGGTCACTTCCTCAAATTCTTCAACGTTTTGGTCATCTCCGGCATTGGCCACAACCAGCTCGTCTGTTTTATTTAATGTCATACTGTATTCAGTACTTGCCTCGCCGCCCTCGTCGTCGGTAACGCTTAATTGCCATATTAAATTAGTATTTGATTCAAGCAGCGGGTGGCTAAAACTTACCGTAGAGTTGTCAAAGTCGGTTACATCTAAATCAGGGCCTGAAATTAATTGCCACTGATAGCTATTAATTTGGCTATTTTCATCAGGGTCGCTCGACTCTTCAGCGCTTAACGTTACGGTGTCGTTATAGGTTGAAGGCAGTGTTTCTGGGGCTGTTTGACTAACAACAGCAAGCGGTAATTGATTACTTGAGGTAATAAATATGCTCACGTTGTCACTAACTAAGCTGCCATTATCTGTTTGATAGCTTACAGATAGTACAAGTTCACTATCGGCTTTAACATCGGGCGCAGTAATTGTTTGCTCTGCACCTTCAAGCGGGAAGCCGTCCACAGATGGGCCGCTAACGCGCTGCCAAGTAAAGGTACCGTCGGCTGGTGAGCCTTGTGCGGTGATTGTAAACTCTGTTTTTTCTACAACTTGAAGATCGGTTCCGGCATTAACCGAGGTTTCAACAGTAGAGTCTTCACTACCGCCGCCTCCACCGCCACAGGCAGCCAATAAAAAACAAGATATAAGGGGAGTAAAAGCAAACGCTTTCATAAAACGCACCTATAATGTCAAATAATTACTATAGTGTAATCACTAGCAATAAAGGTGCCATTTAGAGTTATACCAATTCGCTTAATTAAGTGATCCATTTTGAGGCTGGAAAACGTGTCGCAAAATGATTAAGCATTATTGCGGATTGGTATTACATATACGTATCTTGATGAATACGCACAAACAGCTTAGTGCCTATTTTTGAGTAATCTACTTTGTATTCACGCCCATCAAGCGCCTGAATAAACAACAGCTGTTTTTCTTCACCAAAAATATCAGCGCTACTTACATTAACAATTTCAAGGTAACGCTCTTTGGCATCACGCCGGTTTTTAGGTAGGTCCTCTTTAAATGGCTCCAAACCATTTTGAGTTACCTTTATACGTGGGTGCTGCTCTGCATTTACAATGACTAGATCAAGCTTTTTATCTTTATGGATGATGGTGTTGCGACCACTCTTTATAAAAGATCTTTCTTGGCTCATTATTTTTCCTACTATCGCATTTAGTGTCCAACTTGCGATGCTATAAACCGTTCAGGTGCGCGTTTCCATTTATTTAAATCGGCACTGAACGACCAAATGTCTGTCTCTAATACACTTGCGGGTAACAGTAAATTATATCCCGTTAACAACTCAAGGTGCTTGGCTCTGTTAGCAAACATAGCTATAAGTCCAGTATAGCTAAATCCTTTAGGTGAGGTGTATTGTGTCTCTTCTATTAACCATTCTGATGGGCAATTGCCATTTTTGCAATGTTTTTGAACAGCTTGCATAAATAAATTACGCTGCTCTATCAGTAGTTTTCCGGCAATGCGTGGGTGTATAGCGCTTAAAAATTCGTCCATATCATTGAGTTTTAAACCTACTGCGTTTAATTCAAGGTATTCAAGGCCGTCAGCCACCTTAGGAATACCGCTGTGGTGTAAGTTACTAACATGTAACTGCCACTGGCCATACTTATGCTGATACACAAGTAAGGACTCACTAAGCACTAAACTGTAATAAGGTTCCTGTGTTTTTAAAAAACCAATAAAAATAGCAGCTATGCACATGCTTACTAAAAAAATCTCTATTAAGCTAATTTCACCCGGGCGCAGTAAATTAAACAGCATAATAAATACTAAACCTACGCTGCCTACAGTAAGTACTTCAATGCCATTGCGCGCCCCTTGCGCCCTGTATTTTATTATTGAACTTGGCTTACCCATATTGGTAAAAAGCCATATAAAATAAAAACATAACAATACCCCAAAGTATTATTTTTCTCATTGTTAAACAGGTTTTACACTGCGGTGGTTGCTTCATCGTTTTATCATAATTTTAGTGTTAAATGGGAACAAGTAATTAGTCTCATAAATTTTTACGCCTAACGCACAAATTTATGAGACACATAACCGCCTTTTCACGGTCTTATTTCGTACAATACTTACAATTTATTTTCAGGTATGAAAACGATGTATTCAAAACAGTCAGGTAAAGCTCTTTTTCCATTTTTAATTACGCTTCTTGTTATTTTAAGTGTGTACTTATATTTGCCATCTAGCCATGGTGAACAATCTAATTCAAGTGATACACCCACACAGGTAATGGCTCATACGGTATCGTCTCAAGAAAACACCGTTATGATTGAAGCCATAGGCAGTGCACGCGCAAACCAAGCAATTTATATAAAAAGCGCACAAAGCGATTATGTTACACACATATATTTTGAAGATGGCGACTTAGTAAGTAAAGGCCAACGCCTTGTGCAGCTGCAAAATCAGCAAGAACAATACGCTGTAAAAGAGCTAGGCATTAACTTAAAAGAAGAAAAACGTCAGTTAAGCCGCCTTACTGAGCTTTCTCGTACGCAATCTACCGCTAAATCATTATTAGAAGAGCAGCTTTCTCGCGTAGATGCCACGCAAGCCCAACTAGAAAGCGCTAAAACCAAACTTGATGAAATGCTAATTACCGCGCCGTTTTCTGGCTTATTAGGCAAACGAGAAGTGTCAGTTGGTGCTTATGTAAGTAGCGATACAATTATTACAACGCTTGATGATATTAGTATTATAAAAGTTGACTTTAAAGTCCCTGAAAAATATTTATCTCAACTTAACCTAGGCATGAAAGTACATACTCAAAACGATGCCTACCCAGGGCGCACTTTTACCGGCAAAGTGACCCATATTAGTTCTCGTATCGACTCGATTACTCGCAGTGTAGAAGTAACCGCAAGCTTTGCTAATAAATCCGGATTATTACGCCCTGGTATGCTTTTAAACACCGCTTTGGAGCTTAGTAGCAATCAGGCGCTTATGGTGCCAGAAAAAGCCGTGATCCCACTGCAAGATAAACATTTTGTATACCAAGTAAAAGATGGTATTGCCAATAAGGTAGAAGTGCATGTTGCTGGCAGAAATAACGGCTGGGTAGCGATTGATGAAGGCCTTAGCGATGGCGAGCAAGTGATTACCGAAGGCATTATTAAAATTCGCCCTGGTAGCAAAGTAAGTGTTGAGGGTTAATCGGTGAAAATTACAGATACGAGTGTTAAACGCCCTGTTTTTGCCATAGTAATTAACTTACTACTGCTAACATTTGGCTTGGTGGCTTTTTCGATGCTACCACTTAGAGAATACCCAGATATTGAAACTCCTATTGTTAGTATTAGTACTGACTACACTGGTGCTTCGGCAGAAATAGTCGAGACAAAAATAACGCAAATATTAGAAAACCGGATATCGGGTATTGAAGGCATTAAAAGTATTAATTCTTCAAGCAGAAATGGGCGCTCTAATATCGTTATTGAGTTTGATATAAGCCGTGATATTGACGCAGCCTCAAACGATGTACGAGAGCGAGTAGCTCGCGCACTAGATAACCTACCAGAGCAAGTACGCCCACCAGAGGTGTCTAAGTCAAACAGCGACGAGAGTCCTATTGCTTGGTTTGTACTTAACAGTGAAACCATGAACTCGCTGCAATTGAGCGATTATGCACAGCGCTTTATTGTCGACCGATTAGCCGTTGTAGATGGCGTTTCAAATGTACGTATTGGTGGTGAGCGCCAATACGCCATGAAAATTTGGCTAAACCGCCAGGCCATGGCTGCTCGTGGGATCACTTCAAGTGATATCGAAAACACCCTACGCAGCGAAAACGTAGAGCTACCAGCAGGTGAAATTGAATCTATCGACCGCGATTTTACCGTACGTACAGCGCGTAGCTATAAAGACCAACGTGATTTTCAAAACTTAGTTATTAAACGCGGTGAAGACGGCTACCTTGTGCGTTTAGGTGAAGTTGCCGATGTACATTTAGAAGCCGCCGACGATGAAAGCCTGTTCCGTGGTAACGGCCGTAACATGATTGGCCTTGGCATAGTAAAGCAAGCTAAAGCAAACACCTTAACAGTGGTAGACAACGCCCGCAGTGAACTTGAAAAAATAAAACGTAATTTGCCAGAGGGCACCACTATTCAAGACAGCTACGATTCGTCTATTTTTATTAAAGAATCAATCAACGAAGTATATAGCACGCTTGCCATTTCTATGGGTTTAGTAGTGTTAATAATATTTATCTTTTTAGGTAATATTCGCGCTACGCTTATCCCCGCCGTTACTGTGCCTGTAGCACTTGTTGGCAGCTTTATGTTTTTACTTGCCATGGGTTATTCAATCAACTTATTAACCTTACTTGCGCTGGTATTAGCAATTGGTTTGGTCGTAGATGACGCCATTGTAATGCTTGAAAATATTCACCGTCGTATTGAGCTTGGCGAGCCTCCCTTATTAGCAGCCTTTAGAGGTGCCCGCGAAGTAGGCTTTGCAATTATTGCGACAACGCTTGTGCTTATTTCGGTGTTTGTACCTTTAGTATTTATGGATGGCCGAATTGGCGCCTTGTTTACAGAGTTTGCAATGGCTGTAAGTGCCGCGGTGTTTTTCTCTAGTATTACCGCCCTTACCCTCTCGCCGGCGCTGTGCTCTAAAGTTTTAAAAGCGTCAGAAAAAGAAAGTAAATTTAGCCAATGGATGGACCGCGTTTTTAGCAAAGTTGAAAACAGTTACCGCCAATCGCTTACCTCAAATATGACCAAAAAATGGGGCCTAATGATAAGCCTAGTGCTTGCTGGTTTTGTTAGCTACTCGTTGTTTTTACAAGTGCCCTCTGAGCTTACGCCAAAAGAAGACCGCGGTACCTTTTTTATTATGATGAGCGGCCCTGAAGGCGCAAGTTATGAAAATAACGCTGCCAACATGGCCAAAATAGAAGAGCGCCTGCTTCCTTACTCAGAAGCTGGCGAATTAAGCCGTGTTTTAGTGCGCGTACCGGGCTGGGGCGGCAGTGGCGGTGTTGCTATCGTTGGTATGGCCGATTGGGATAAGCGCAAACGCTCTACCTGGGAAGTTATGGACGAAATAAGCGCCAAAATGACCGAAGTAACAGATGTACGTGCCTTTGCTATTATGCGCCGTGGTATTGGCGGTGGTGGCTCTTCTCGCCCCATTGAGTTTGTGCTACAAGGTAACGATTACGAGCAACTTGCTGATTGGCGCGACCGCATTATAGAGCGCGCAGAAAAAAATCCAGGCTTGGTAAGAATCGATCACGACTATAAAGAAACCTTTCCACAATTTTTAGTCAGCATAGATAAAAACAAAGCCGCTGATTTAGGTGTGTCGGTATCAGATGTAGGCACCACGCTTGAAACCATGTTAGGGCAGCGCCGTGTTACCACCTTTATTGACCGAGGTGAAGAATACGATGTAATTTTAAAAGGCACTAAACAAGACTTTACAAACCCTACTGACATTTCAAATATTTACCTTAAATCACGCAGTGGTGAACTGGTCCCACTAGATAGCCTTATAAGCTTAAAAGAAGAGGCCACAGCATCGCGCTTAAACCGTTATAACCGAATGCGCGCCATTACACTAAGCGCTAATCTTGCGGACGGTTATACACTTGAACAAGCACTTAACTTTTTAAACAAAGTAGCCGCAGAAGAAAACGACATTGACGGCGCTGTAGATTATAAAGGTGAATCACAATTATATTACGAAGGCGCATCGGCCATGACCTATGTATTTGTGCTTGCCCTAACTGTAACCTTTTTAGTTTTAGCTGCCCAATTTGAAAGCTTTATGCACCCGTTTGTCATTATGCTAACAGTACCACTTGGCCTAATGGGCGCCATGTTTGGCCTATGGGCAACCGGCTTAACGCTTAATATTTATAGCCAAATTGGTATTGTAATGCTGATAGGTTTAAGCGCTAAAAATGGTATTTTAATAGTCGAATTTACCAACCAACTGCGCGATAAAGGCGTAGAATTTAGCGAGGCTATTTTGCAAGCGGCCACACAGCGCCTGCGCCCAATAATAATGACCTCTCTGACTACGGTAATGAGCGCAGTGCCTTTAGTATTGGCATCAGGCCCAGGCGCAGAGAGCCGCATGGTAATTGGTGTGGTGGTATTTACAGGGGTTATTGTATCAACATTGCTAACACTTTATGTTGTGCCTGCAGCGTATTATGCCCTAGCCCGCCACACACAGTCGCCAGAGTTCTTACAGCAAAAATTAAATAAGCAAGCCGACTCTCACCCGTTAAAAGACAGCGAAGAAATTTAACTGAGCTTACACTGCGCCGTAACTTGCTGTTACGGCGTATTCAATTTATGCTCGCCTTAATACTGTAACAGACATAATTAGGACAACTTATGAGCACATCAACACAACTAGCAACATTTGGTGGAGGCTGTTTTTGGTGTATAGACGCTGCATTCAGACGAGTAAAAGGTGTACTAAACGTAAGCTCAGGTTACACCGGCGGCCATACCGACAACCCCACGTATAAATCAGTCTGCTCTGGTACAACAGGCCATGCTGAGGTTGTGCAACTGGAATTTGACAGCGCTGTAGTGAGTTTTGAAACACTGCTTAGCATGTTTTTTACGTTACACGATGCCACGCAATTAAATCGCCAAGGTAACGATATTGGCACACAGTATAGAAGTGTTGTTTATTACCACAACGATGCGCAATTAAGTCAAACCAATGAGATGATAGCCCAGTTACAAAACCATATTAGCGAGCCAATAGTGACAGAGGTTAGCCCTGCGACCACATATTACCCAGCAGAGCATTATCATCAAGATTACTACAACGAAAACCCACAGCAGGGTTACTGTAGTATTTTAATTGCGCCTAAGTTACACAAGTTTGAAACTGTATTTAAAGAGTTTTTAGCTGACTAGCTAATTTGCGTTGTTAAAATAATTCTAATACCAATCCGCATAATTAAGTGATCTATTTTGAGGATGGATAAACGTGTTGATAGCAAGGCAAAAAATCCGCTATTTAGTTGTTCTAAATGAGAATTTTTTAACGCAGATAGCGACACATTTAGCCCCTGAAAATGATTAAGTATTAATGCGAATTGGTATAAATACACATTAAAAAGCCCGATATAAATCGGGCTTTTGTATATTAAAAAACGCTATTAAAACTGATAGCTTGCACCTACAAAAAAGCGGCGCTCTGGGGTGTTGTAGTAATATACTTCACCGCTTATAAAGTCAGCTCTTGAGTCAACCACATTGTAATCTCTGTCAAATAGGTTCTCTACACGAAGCGACAGCTCAATATTATCGTTTACATGATAGTTACCCGCTAGGTTCCAAAGTGTATACGATCCTAGGCGCGTTACTGCCCCCTCGCGATCACTGCGGTATTGCATATCAATGCGAGCATCAAAATCACCAAATTGCTTTGCGAGCTCCCAATTAACAGTGCGCTTGGCAACATTGCGTAGCTCATCGCCGGTTTCTTTGTTTTCGGCACTTAAATATGCAAAATTAAAGTGGCTATCAAAACCTAAAATTTGCTGTGTAAGGCTAAACTCAACCCCTTCATAGCGAGCTTCGTTTATATTAGCTAACGCAAAGTTTTCATCGTAATCAATTTTATCTTCGATATCGTTTCTAAAAATTGCAAAATCGACTTGTGCACTGTCAAAATTAACATTTACACCAAGCTCGCGGTTTATTGACTTTTCAGGTTGGAGATCCGGATTACCAAAATTTGGGTAGTATAAATCGTTAAATGTTGGCGCTTTAAAACCTGTGCTTTGACTAATTCTAAATGTTGAATTTTCAGATAAATGATAACCAGCCGCCGCAGTATAGGTTGTTTCATCACCAAACTGTTCATCGTCGTCTTGGCGAAGAGTTAAATTGGCAAGCACAGTGTCGGTGTCGTAATAAGCCCCAACAAACACTGCTAATACATCGCGGCTATCCTCATCAAATGCTAGCGAGCTTTGCGATACATCATCGTTATACCAATTAACGCCGCCGCTAATATTAAGCGCATTTGTTAAGCGGTATTGGCCGCTGTAATCTACTTGCGAGCGCTTAGTAATAAATGTACTGGTTAATGGCCCGCCGGTAAAAGAGTCCACATATGTGCTGTCAGAATCATCGGTTGCAAAAGCAACATCTATAGCATGAGATTGGTTAGTGTAGTTTTTGCTCCACTGCGCCGACAGTTGATAGTTTTTAAAGTCCCCTCTTTCAACCGTGCTCGTTGCAGGGCTAAAGCTGCTATCGTAATCCGCGTAACCTTCGCTGTACTGGCCTAGTAGCTTAAAGTTACCGTAGTGTGCATCTGCATAGTTTACTTTAAAGCCTACGTTTTTATTTTCATAGCTGTCGTCATCGGGCGCTATACCTTGTAATGCATCAAAACCATCGGTTTTTTCAAAGCCTGCATTAAATGCGCTAACCACTTCATTTGATTTTACTGAACCTGCAAGCTGATAGTTTTGATAAGCGTTAGAGCCAAATGTGGCATCAAGTGATACATTGCTCGCTTCACGCGTTATTATATTAATAACCCCAGCTAATGCATCTGAGCCATACACAGCTGCACGCGAGCCTTTTATGATCTCGATTCTCTCAATACTATTTAGCGGCACGTTACTTAATGCTTTTTGTCCTAGCGTGGCTGAGCCCGTGCGTACACCATCAATTAAAATTAGCGTATCGCCAGAACCTGTACCACGTAAAGACACGCCCGACGTTTGGCCAAAGCCACCATTAGGATTAATTTGAAAACCCACTTGAGTGCTTAATAAGGTTGGTAAATCGCGTACATTGCTTGCATCTATTTCGGCGCGTTCAATTACATTAACGCTCGCTAATACATTATTTATTGATTGTTCAAATTTATTAGCGGTAACAGTGATTTTTTCAATTGGGCTTTGTGCAGCAGATACAGAAAAAGACAGCGCAGCCGAGATAGCAACGCCAAGAGTTGTTTTATTTAGCATGATGTTCCCTATCTTTGCCCACCGCAAAGATTTAAGTAAGTAAGATTACTTCAAGGCCGGTCTCCGGACTCAGTAAACACATAAATGCGTTAATACTTTACCGTTGCGGGGGCAGTGTTGGGATTGCTTTTATCATAAAGGCGCACCAACTTCCCGATTATCTCGCTGTTAGTTTTAATACTTTAAACCCTGTATTTAGCAACCAGCAAGCACCTTGAAAATAGGCGGTTATTGTGAGCAGTTTGTTTACAAATGTCAACGGACGTCTATATAGCTAAAGGTTAAATTATTTATTTTCAGTAAAGCTGGATGTTACGCCGTATGAACTTAAAAGCGCTGTGATTTTAGGTTTTATTTCAGACGAATTTAAAAGCTTATCCATTTGTTTTACCGTAATTTTACTGCGCGCAGGGTTAACTAAAAAATGAGTATCGTATATAGCATCTGGGGTATTACTCTTATAAAGCAGGTTCATATTAAAAATGTTGTTCCTTTTAAAGTATTGATAAGCTATGTTATTTAACACCCCTACATCGGCACGCTTTAATAGCAGCATTTTAACAACGTTAAACTCATCGATTGTTAAACTAACTTGGTGTTCTTCACTTAAATACTGTGCATCGGTTTTAAAATCAGCAAAACGATAGGAATACCCCAATACTCCCGCTTTTGTTAAAGCATGTAAGTCATCGAAATAGCTTTGCTTTTGGGCATTTTGTGCCAGCGTATACAACTCATTTTTAGCAATAACATAAAAGCTCGTTTCCTGTAAGGCACTTCTTGCTACCTCAGGTACCCATTGCATAGCCATTAAAAACAACATGTCGAATTCACCCCATTCGACCCACTTTTTGAGCCTTTTTACAGGCAAAGAGTTAAGAGTAAATTTATATTCGCTTTGAGAGTCATTGAGTATTTTTACAAACTCAGGCGCTAACCCTTGCTCTTTTTCGGCATTAATAATAATTGGAAAGTAACCGTCCTCTACCAACACATCTACATTTATTGGCTTGGCAAAACTAAACTTACTGCATGCAATAATAATTATAAAAATAAGAAACTTAAGCATTTAAAGCCTTTAACAGTCGCTATTAAGTAATATTGATATTAAGAATAGCCTAATATACGCAACTGCGTGATAAGCAGGTTTAATAATGCATTTAAATAACGTTAAAAGAGTATGGAATAACAGTGGAGTAATTTTACACAGGTAAAAGGGGGTTTAGGCTTGCGGGTAAGTAAAGGCTGTAATTAAGACGGGGGAAAATGTGTGGCTAATATATTTAATAACCACACATTTAAATTTTCACTTTAAAATACTAAAGGCACTTAGCTAATTAATCGCGAAAGTTTTTAAACTGGAAAGGCTGGCCTAAATCTGCAGTGCGAACGACTTGCATAGCGGCTTGTAAATCGTCACGCTTTTTACCCGTTACACGTACTTCTTCACCTTGAATAGCAGCTTGTACTTTTACTTTTGAGTCTTTAATGGCTTTAACTACTTTTTTAGCCATGTCTTTCTCAATGCCTTGTTTAAGTGCAACATTACGAAACACGTTTTTACCAGCACGAGTGATGTCTTGCAGCTCCAAGCTTGCTACGTCCATACCACGCTTAGAAATTTTACCTGCTAAAATATCAAACAATTGCATAACTTGTGAGTCAGCTTCAGCTTTTAGTTTAATTGTTTTGTCGTTTAGCTCAATTGATGCGTCAACACCTCTAAAGTCAAAGCGCGTTTCTAGCTCACGGTTTGCGTTATCTACTGCATTTTTAGCTTCGTTCATTTCTACTTCTGATACGATATCAAATGAAGGCATTGGGTTCTCCTAACTATTAAATCTAAATTTATGCGCCGATTATAACGCTAAAATTATAAACCTTTACATTTTTCTGCCAGTTGTTCAGGTGCGATACTAATTTAGTTTGATATACTGCAGCCTCTTTTTTAAGCGGTTTTAGGATTTATCGTGACAAGGCGTGTTTACCAAGCAGTTTTTTTGATTAGTATTGTGGTGTTTACCCTCTTATTTGCCAAAGAAATAAAAGGCGGCGTTACGAACTTATTTCCACATGTTGATAAAGTTGCCCACTTTGGGATTTTTTTTATACTTGCCATCATTATGGATAAAGCCTTTAAGTTACCGCTGTACACGCAAGTACTTTTGCTTGCGGGCTACGGTGCAGCAATAGAAATAATGCAAGATGCGCTTCCTTACAGGCAGGCCTCTTTAGGTGATTTTATTGCTGATTTTGCCGGTGCGGCCACGTACTTTTTACTAAGAACCATTTTTACTCCTCGAAAAAAGAACCCTTATGGCTAATATTCTTATTATTGGCGATGGCGCTATTGGTTTATTGCTAAGCCATTTTTTATCTAAAGCTCACTCTGTTCATGTGTTAACACGCAAAGCCACTGCAAATACACGCTTTTATTGCAAAGCAAAACAGCCTTCGCAAAAAATTAATGCGCGGTTTATTACGCTTAAGCAAATTAATGAACAGCCCGCGTTTGATATTGTTATTTTTGCAGTAAAGGCTTTTCAGGTGCAATCGGCCTTTACGCAAGTTAAACCCTTTTTATCGCCAAGTAGTGTACTTATTGTATCGCACAACGGTATGGGTAATGTTGAAACGCTCAATGAGCAACTCGATAAGCGACAAGCGTTGTACTTTTTAACCACCAGCATGGCTGGCTTTAAAACAAACGACTTTATAGTACAGCACACCGGTGAAGGTAAAAGCGTATTAGGTGCCTGCAACCCTTGCGCGCACAGTTATCGCCAAGCAATGTGTGAGCAATTGCAAAACGTGCCGCAGCTAAGCTACAGTACTAATATTGAGCAGCTACGTTTTGAAAAACTATTAGTAAATATTGCCATTAACCCATTAAGCGCACTGTATGATATTAAAAATGGTCAGTTACGTGCCCCTTATTTTAATAGCATTATCTTTAATTTATTAACTGAGGCATGCCAAATAGCCCATGCTTTAACGCTTGATATTAAGCTGGCCGATGCGCTTAACAACGCTTACAACGTAATGATGCTAACCGCTGAAAACTACTCTTCAATGCATCAAGACGTAGCGCATAACCGACAAACCGAAATAGACGCCATTTGTGGCTATATTAGCCAACAAGGTAAGCGATTAAATATCAGTACCCCGCTAAACGATGCTCTACTTGCTAAAATTAAGGCAAAAAAAAGCGTGGTACAAACCACGCTCTAAATTACGGTTAGCCTTTACGGGCGGTAAACTTTTACACCCGTAAAGCCTGCTTCATGAAGAATAAGTGCCTGTAACTGGCTCATAACCCCTCTTTCACAATACAGGTAGTAATCCTTATCTTTTGGCAGATCACCAAATTTAGTCGCTAAGCGGAAAAACGGTAAATGCACTACATCTATACCGTCAATCTCAAGCGGCGCTGCATCCTCTTCCTCTGGTGAGCGAATATCAACAACCACTGCACCCGCTGGTAAATCAACTACCGACTCAGCTTCTTTAAGTTCTTGCTTAGCTTCTACGTCTATATCACGCACATCCATAATACGAGCGTTTTCAACAACAGTATTAAGCACATCAAAGTCGAACTTTTCTTCTTCGGCTTTAATAACGTCAAGTTTAGCTTTAACCGTTGGCTTTTTAGATATTACGCCACAGTACTCAGGCATGGTTTCGGCCATTTCTGCGGTGCCAATTTTACGGGCAATATTAATAATTTCTTGTTTGTCGTGCTGAATAAGTGGGCGCAAAATCAGGGTTTCTGTTACGCGGTCAATCACACTTAAATTAGCTAAGGTTTGGCTAGAAACCTGACCTATACTCTCACCAGTTACCAAGGCTTGAATATTTAATTTTTCGGCTACTTTGCTGCCAGCACGCATCATCATGCGTTTTAGCACAACACCCATTTGGCTGTTTTCAACGTTCTCTAAAATTTCGGCTACAACCGGTTCAAAATCAACCGTGATAAATTTAACTTTATGAGTAGAGCTAAATTTTTTCCATAAATAGTAGCTGGCTTGTTTAACACCAATTTCGTGTGCTGCGCCACCTAAATTAAAGAATAAAAAGTGCGTGCGAGCGCCTTTACGGATCATCTGGTAACTTGCTACACCTGAGTCAAAGCCGCCTGACATTAATGAAAGCACGTCTTCTTGTGTTGGCAGTGGAAAGCCTGCCATACCTAGGTGAGTTTGCGTAACTATGTAGGCTTTATCGTCCTTTACTTCTAAGCGAATAGTTACTTCTGGGCGGCTTAACTTAACGCGAGCGCCTTCAACGTGCTGGTTTAAACCACCACCCACGTAACGCTCTAAATCGGTAGAAGTAAAGTCGTGTTGACCAATACGCTTTGCGCGTACACAAAACGTTTTACCAACGATGGTATGCCCTACTAGGTCTATGGTTTTTTTATAGATATCGTCAAGCGTTGTGAAGTCAGTTTCGGTCACTTCAATAAATTGCACAATACCAGGAATGCGCTGCAAGCTATCGATAAAGTCTAGGCGTGTTTGTGCATCATCAAGCTTAGTTACAACAGAAATATTATCCCAGTTGTTTCTTACTTGTACTTTTTCGTCAACACGGCGCAATACAATTTTGATGTTATTTTCTAACACTTTAGTAAAGCGTTTACGTACCGAACGGCTTTTAATGGCAATTTCAGGATGTAGTTTGACGATAAATTTAAGCATAGTTCACTCTTAGACTGCGGGAATTCGCGCTCCCAGGCATTGGGCGCGCGATTATAGCAAAAATTTTTGCGTCTAGGAACTAACCAACGAACAGCAGTTAGGCAAGCGCTGGCGCTTGCTCTGCAAGTTGGGTGTATTTTTCACGTAACTGATTCATTTTAAGTATGCTTTTTTCGGTGCTGTAAGCCCTAAATAATGCTAATACTTTTAAAATACCATGATAAATATCTTGCTCGGCTAAATTACCACTGAGCCTACGCGCTTTAATATACGGAGTCCAAAAACTAACGGTTAGTTTAAGAGTATGGGCAAGTTCAAGCGCATCTTGCTCTTCTATGGCAATCATTTCGTTATCGCGCAGGCCTAAAATAACTTGGCGAACCTGCTCTAATAAAGTTGACTGAAATCCAATGTAGGCTTGTTTTAAGCTTTCATCTCTGGAGAGGATGTCGCCTAAGTTGTCGTAAAAAAAATGATAGCGCCACATTAGCTCAAATAATGAATCTAAATAAGCAGTTAAATGATCAAACGCATCATCGTTTGCTTCAATAGGTTTAAAATGAGTATGTAAATGCTCGCTGTAAAGCGCAAAAATATGTCGGATAATGTCTTCTTTATTTTTAAAATGATAGTAAAGATTACCCGGGCTCATCCCTAAATGTGATGCAATATGATTGGTTGATATTGCACGCTCACCATGTTCATTAAATAACGAAATACTGGTGTGTATTATTTTATCCTTAGTATTCATATGCGACGACTCAAATTAACTTATAAACTACATTACACTAAATATCAGCCTTGCAGTATAAACAAATCAGGCTGGTTTAAATACCATCATAATTTACTATTTTAAAAACGAGGGTCAGATTATGCTGCACGCAGGCATTTGCATTAATGTGGTGCTGTTAACTAAAGTAAAGCCTAAGCAGCGTAATTACACTTTAAAAAATGGTAACGCATTTAAAGCACTTTTACTGATTAAATATCAAACATAAAAGCTCAACCTGATCTCCTAGGCTGATTTGTAGAACAAACACTGATAGACTACTTAAAAAATAATAGTTAGTGAAATCTATGAACGTTACGGCAATCTATCCTGGTACATTCGACCCGTTAACCAACGGCCACACCGACCTAATTCAGCGCGCAGCTAAAATGTTTAGCACGGTTATTGTTGCTATTGCTCATAACCCTTCTAAAAAGCCGTGCTTTAGTCTCGATGAGCGAGTTGATTTAGCCAACACTATTTTAGGGCATTTGAGTAATGTAAAAGTGATTGGCTTTTCAGGCTTACTAGCCGATTTGGCTTTTGATCATAAAGCTGATGTGCTTATTCGCGGTATTAGAGCGGTATCTGATTTTGATTACGAATTTCAGCTCGCAAATATGAACCGCCGCCTAAATCCAGATTTAGAAAGCGTGTTTTTAACACCTTCTGAGCGCAACTCGTTTATATCATCAACCTTGGTAAAAGAAGTTGCCCGCCATAATGGCGATGTGAGCGAATTTGTAAGCCCACTTGTAGTGGATGCTTTAAAACAAAAGTTAGGCTGCGACGCAAGCTAAAAAAAACACAATTAGCGCACTTTGGTGCGCTAATATACCTAACTACTTTTTAGCCATAACTTGTAATTCATTGCGGTTAAATAAAGCGCGTTTAAGCTTTACCAAGCCTAAAATATCTTTGTTTATAATTAATACTATTGCCATTATTAAGTCACTCGAAAACTGGCCAACCCCGTAGACCCCCCATAACCACCAATAGTCTATATTCCCAACAACGATACTATCGTAATGCATACCGTAAAATACAAACGCATTAAAACTAAGCCCCACGATTAAATAATAAAAAGCGATCGGTTTAGCTTTCGATAAAAAAATCATCCATATCATCAAAGCGATTATGGTAACTGCATCAAATAAGAACAGTTTTAAGTGAGGTGTGGCTGTTTGCGGGTCCATAACCATACTTGATGTATATGAAGCCATCATAATAAATGATATTTGGGCTAAACTTTTATCTGACTTATTTATGCTTGTAGATAAGCAATATAAAAATGCAAAAACAAACAGCCATGTAATTAAAATGGTTATGTAATCATAAAGATCAGCCATCGCCCATAACAGGTTATGCATATCGGAAACGCTTCAACTTTGTAGCTAAATAATTACTTAGCTTTACTAAACCTAAGATATCTTTATTAACAACTAAAACCACCGGCATTAATAAATCAGTAAAATACATGCCAAACACATAAACATTCCAAAACCACCAATAATACAATGTGCCACGCACTTCGATATCGTAATGCATACCTAAAAATAAGCAGGCATTAAAGCTTAGCCCTACAATTAAATAATAAAAGGGCGTAGGTATAGTTTGTTTGGTGAAATTACGCCACAGAAGTAAAACCAGGATAGTTACAGCATCATGATAAAAATAGTTTAAGTGCGGCGTTGCAATAAGTGGGTCCATAAACAAACTAGCTGTGTAGGATACCATCATAATAAATGAAAGCTGTGCTCTGCTCTTATCTGGCTTATTAATACTTGCCGATAAGTTATACAAAAAGGCAATAAGAAAAAACCACGTAAACAAAATACCTACGTTGTCCCCTAAATCGACCAGTCCCCAAAGAACATCAGCCACTTTGCTTTAACCTCATAACACCGTTCACCAACTTATCAGTAGCATGCACTAACATTAAAAAATCCTTTTTAACGAAAAAAATACCAACCATGATGATATCCATCATATTAATAACAACTGTATAAACAGACCAAAACCACCACGGTTCGTAATTACCACGTACAAACACATCTATGTGCATAGCTAAAAATAATAACGAATTGATGCTCAAGCCAAATAATAAGTAAGTAGATATGCGCTTTTCAGGTAGGAAATACCGCAGAAATAAAATAAAAAATAAAGTGCCTACATCATAGCAAAACAGTTCTATGTAACTAATGTTGTAAATATCTATAACTGTACTTAAGCAGTAAGAAACTACCATAACTAAAGATAGCCATACTGCCTGTTTTGATGGATTGTTAATGCTAGTTGTTAGTGAATATAAAAAGGCCATTAAAAACCCCCACTGCACTAACGCACCGATATAAACTGACACTTCAGGAGGGATTAGAACATTATTCACTATTGCGGTTTCTTAGCAAAGAACGAGTAAATAAGGTTTTTTAAATAAATAATTTTTAAAAAATCTCTATTGATAAACAGCACTAAAATCATGCTTAAATCTAATACCAATACTACCGTTACATAAAAATCATAAAACCACCAGTGGGTGTAATTCTGTAAAATATGACGGTCTAAGTACATACCCAGAGCTAAACACATGTTTATACTCAGCCCAAACATAAGGTAGGTAAAGGCAATTGTTTTTTCTTTAATATATAAGTTCTGCACAAGTGCCAATACAACTAGGGTTATAGCATCTAATAAAGCAATATCAAAATAAGTAACCGTTTGAAAATTAAAGAACATCCCTGGAAAATATGAAACAGCCATTATAAGCGAAAGAACAACTAATGCTTTAAAGCGTGAGTTAATAGATGAAACTAACGAGTATAAAAACGCCATGAGAAAACCCCATTGCATGATGATACTTAAAGTATGTGCAAAGCTTATATCTGATATAAAAGAAATAAACCCCATCTTAAAAGCAAGCTCGGAGAATAAAGATCTCGAAATTTATTAAAACAACCATTTACTAAACAACCTGACTTAACACAAAACTTTTTAACAATTATTATTAATTACAAAGCTTTATTTAGAAACCAACTTTTTAACCTAACAAGGCCTAAGAAATCTCGGTTAATAAAGCACACTATGATCATGCAAATATTTACACTTCCTACCACAACCGTAAATACTGACCAAAACCACCAATATTCATAATATTTTGAAAAAGTCATATCTAGGTGCATTAAAAAACTAAAAATAATATTAGAGCATAATCCTGCAGTGACATAATAATACGCTACCGGGTATGATTTAAATTTGAAGCGCTTTAAAAAGAGTAGAGCAAGTAATGTACATGCATCTAATAAAATAAAATCTAAATAAGTAGTTTGCCCATAATCAGTGAACAAACTTCCCGAATAGCAAATGCACATAACAAGTGAGATATATACAAGCTCTTTATCTGGCTTGTTAATCGAGTTTGCTAATGCATGCAAAAATGCAAACAAAAAACCCCATTGTACAATTGCTCCAAGATAAATTGCGTAATTATAACTTACTGTCATTTTCCCCTCTATTTAAAATAACGGGTTGAGAGGGATTTACCATTCGGTGGTTAACCACTAATGAAAGCATCATTAATACATCGATAAGGTTCACACCAATGGAGTAGACACTCAAGTACCACCATGGCTCATAATTATACAAAACGTATATATCATAATACAGAGCCAACGTTAGCAAAGCATTGGTTGTTAATGCTAGTACAAGGAACAGAAAAGCTTTATTTCGTTTAAAGGCATTAAAGTACTGTAAAATTAACAGTGCCACAATTGTAATAAAATCGTAGAAAGCCCAATTAAGGTATAATATTTCTAGTAGTTTTATATAGCTGCTAAAAATATATGAGCAAAGCATAAGTGCAGATAAATACACAGGAGATTTATTTTCGTTGTTTATGCTGGAGACCAAACAAAAGAAGAAGGCCATCAAGAAAGCCGCTACATAATCCATTAGGGCTTCAGGTAAGTACATTTAAGCTAGGTCGAGGGCTGAGACTTTGTCGATTTAAACAAACCACATAGCTTACTTTTTAATTTGTGTAGGCCTAAAAAGTCTCTATCTACGATTAGCGCTATAGCCATTAGTAAGTCAAGTGCGAAAACTGAAAAGGTATACAGGTCCCAAAAAAACCAAGGCTCGCTATTTTCTAGAATAAATACATCCAACTGCATACCAAGAGCTAATAAAAGATTTATAGATAGCCCAGTTAATAGATATATTAGTGAAGGTGAGCTTGAAACAATTATCTTTCGGATAAAAAGTAATGAAAGTATTATAAAAAAGTTGTAAATAGCAAAATCAAAATAAGTTAATCTATATACAGACAGCCAATCTAAAAAGTAATTTAGTAATGAGCACGATAATAACATTATGAATGAACTGAGTAACAGGGTCGTGTTTCTTTTAATGCCTAAACAATATACAAAGATATTAAAAAACAATGCCATCAAAAATGCCCACATTATAAAAGCCGATAGCGAAAATAGACCAAACAACTCAGTTAGAAACATCTTTTACCTTAAATATTACTTAGGACGAGGATTTCCTCCAGGAAGAATTATTGGAGGATGAGCCATAGCTTCATTACTCGCTGCTGCCATCGCCTCGTGAGAGAAACTTACTGTATCAGATTGTAGGGTTTTAGGGCTAGCAATTTGTTCCGCTGCAGGCTGTAATTGTTGTGTTTTATTGTATGCTTGCATTTGTAATTGGCTATTAGCTGAAACTTGCATGTGATTGATCCTTGTAAAAGTTTTAATATTATTTGGCGCAACTTTTAATCACACCATTATCTAGGTAATTGCATTACCTGTTTTAAGCAGTGATAGCTATTTTGCTATCTGACTTATACAAAGCAACCAGCGTGCCAAGATTTTTTGACATACCCATAATATATGCTAACAAGGTATTTTATTCACACTAAGCCTTAAGTTAACCCTTATTACTAAAGTGAAAACTCGCACACACCCCAAACTCATCAGACCAGCTTATTATACACATAAAAAAACGCACAGGGGTAACCGTACGTTTTTTATATCCAGGGAATTTAAGCCACGTATTTACACGGGATCTCCGCACGTGTACTTGGCTTTAAAATATATTCCATTGCTACTTCGTCACAGTTTTCTTTACGAAGGCAAAGTTCGCAATCTTTCATTACCTTCTCTGGTAACGATTCTTTACTACAAAAAGTAAAACGTTGCTGTTCAAAAAAATCTGGCACACGGGTTAGTACAATAACACGATTAAGCGCCAATTTTTTGGCTTTTGCTAATAAGTGCTCTACAAGCTGCCTACCCTGCCCAGTTACCGCGCTTTGTGGATCTATGCCTAAAGAGCGTATTTCAGCAAGCCCCGTGTCATAAATGTATAACGATGCACATCCCGACACTTTGCCGTCTATTTCTGTTACTGCAAATTCGTTAATTGAATGCACCATGTCGCTTTTAGCACGCGGCAAGTTTTCACCTACAGTGGCCCAGTGCTGTATCAGCCTAGCAATATCTTCAACATCATCTAAATTTGCATCACGAACCGTTATTTGCTGTTTTTTTTTGGCTTCTTTAACCGCTTTAGTTACTTGTTCAATAGATGTACCGCCAAGCGCTTGACGTGCTTTAATACAGGCATCTATTTCAAGTACTGGGTAAACGTCATCTTCAAATACGTCATTAACTGACTTGTACTGCTCAAGCGAAAGCTCTTCAAGGGTTTTACCTTCGCTTATAGCAAGCTGCACAAGTACACCCACAATGTGGTGGCCTTCTCTAAATGGCACACCTTTAGCTACTAAGTAGTCTGCAAGCTCTGTTGCATTAGCATGGCCACCTTTTGCTGCTGCAAGCGTTTTATCGCCGTTTACTTTTACGCCTTTGATACACGCTTGCGCCATGTGAATACAGGCAAGCCAAGTTGGCATAGCGTCAAAAAGACCTTCTTTGTCTTCTTGCATATCTTTATTGTACGCAAGAGGGAGTGCTTTTAAGGTCATCATCATGGCACTAAACGCACCAAATACACGGCCCGTTTTACCACGAATAAGCTCTAGTGCATCAGGGTTCTTTTTCTGCGGCATTAACGATGAGCCAGAGGTAACATTATCAGCAAGCTCTATAAATCCGGCTTCACCAGAATTATAAAATATTAGATCTTCAGCCATTCGCGATAAATGAATCATCGAAATAGAGGCACAGCTTAAAAGCTCTACTACAAAATCACGGTCAGATACGCCATCAAGGCTGTTTTTAGTTGCGCCAGTAAAGCCTAGGCCTTGCGCCAAAGCTTGGCGATCAATTGGGTAGGCAGTACCTGCTAGTGCACCACTGCCTAGAGGGCAAAAATTAAAACGCGCTTTGGCATCTTGCAAGCGGCTTTCATCACGCTCTAGCATTTCTACATAAGCCATACACCAATGGCTAAACAGTACAGGTTGAGCACGTTGTAAATGAGTGTAGCCTGGCAATATAGTGCCCAGCTCGCGCTCAGCTAACGCCACAAACTCAGCTTTTAGTGCAGCAATTGCACTAAGCAAATGATCGGCAGTATCGCGGCACCATAATCTAAAGTCAGTGGCTACTTGGTCATTACGGCTTCGGCCTGTGTGTAGCTTTTTAGCTAAATCACCTACTTTTTCGATTAATGCAGCTTCTACGTGCGAGTGTATGTCTTCTGCACCTGAGGTTGCCACTGCTTGTGGATCTGCTTTTACTTCTTCAAGCAGTTCATTTAGTGCTGCAACCAATTTGGTGTGCTCATCGCTTGTAAGTACATTTACTTGCTCAAGCGCACCTGCCCATGCCACAGAGCCAATAATATCTTGCTCTGCTAACTGATAATCGAACGGAAGTGAGTCGTTAAATTGTTTAAACGCCTCATCTGGACCCGTAGAAAAACGTCCGCCCCATAATGCCATGAAATCTCTCCAAACCCTGTAATGCCCCTTATACAAGGGGCTATAAATAATTTACTTTTTAGCCATTGCTGAAATTCTGCTCGAAAGCGAGAATAAACGAATAAAGCCTTCAGCATGTGACTGGTCATATACGTCGTCTTCACCAAATGTAGCAAAGTCTTCGCTGTATAAGCTATTAGGTGATTTTTTCTGAACGGCTGTCACTTGGCCTTTGTAAAGCTTAAGTACAACTTCACCTGTAGCAAGTGTAGAAAGCGCTTCTGCACCGGCTAAAATAGAGTCTTTTAGTGGTGTAAACCAACGACCATCATAAACTAAGTGCGAAAACTCACCGCCCAATACTTCTTTCCATTTACGGCTTGATTTATCAAGTACTAGCTCGTCAATAGCTTGCAGTGCCGCCATAATAACGGTACCGCCTGGTGTTTCGTAACAGCCGCGCGATTTCATGCCTACTAAACGGTTTTCTACAATATCTACACGGCCAACACCATGTGGCGCAGCAATGTCGTTTAATTTAACTAAACAGTCATAAGGTTTAAGCTGCTCGCCATTTACGGCAACCACTTCACCCTCAATAACCGTAAGCGTTACATGCTCAGCTTTATCTGGTGCTTGCTCTGGTGAATTAGTCCAGGTCCAAACTTGGTCACTAGGCTCACACCATGGATCTTCAAGCTCGCCGCCTTCGTGCGAAATATGCCATGCGTTAGCATCACGGCTGTAAATTTTTGTTGCTGAAGCAGAACACGGAATATCACGCTCAGCCAAGTAATCTAATAATGATTCACGGCTTGATAAATCCCACTCACGCCATGGTGCAATTACTTTTAAATCGGGTGCAAGCGCTGCAAAGCACGATTCAAAACGTACTTGGTCATTACCTTTACCAGTACAACCATGCGAAAGTGCATCGGCACCTACTTTACGTGCAATTTCAACTTGCGCTTTAGCAATAATAGGACGCGCCATAGACGTACCTAATAAATAAGTACCTTCGTAAATAGAACCCGTTTTAAGCGTTGGGTAAATGTACTCACTTACCATTTCATCTTTTAAGTCAACTACGTAACACTCAGATGCGCCAGATGCGATTGCTTTTTCTTCAACGCCTTCAAGCTCTTCAGCGCCTTGGCCTACATCGGCAACAAAGGCAATTACTTCACAACCGTAGTTTTCTTTTAACCATGGCACGATAGCTGAAGTATCAAGACCACCTGAATAGGCTAAAACGACTTTTTTAATTGAACTCATAGGTGTTCCTTAACAAAATTTGGATTTAGTAATGTAACTAGCAGAGCATTTTGCGCATGCATGCGATTTTCTGCTTGTTGAATAATTTTTGATGCTGGGCCATCCATTACCTCAGAGGTAATTTCAAACTCACGGTGAGCCGGTTGGCAATGTAATACCGTAGTCGCACCTGTTTGTTCTAGCAATGCTTGGTTTAGCTGATAAGGCATGTATTTTTCTTTAACTTGCTCAAGAGGCGTATCATCGCCCATAGACACCCACGTATCTGCATATACAACATTAGCGCCTACAGCGGCTTCTACACGGTCGCTTACCATTACTGATGCGCCGTTCATTGCAGCAATTTGCTCTGCCTTTTTAAGAATTTGCGAATCAGGCGAGCTGCCTTTTGGTGTAACAGCAACAAAATCTGTACCTAGCGTTGCCGCTAATAACATAAGTGAATGAGTAACGTTGTTACCTTCACCTAAGTAAGCCACTTTTAGCTCGCTTACATCGCCGTGTACTTCTTGTAGCGTTAAAAAATCAGCCAATGCCTGGCACGGGTGATATAAATCACACAAGCTATTAACGACAGGTACATTAGAGTATTCACCTAAGGTGGTTAACGTGCTGTGCTGGTTTACACGCGCTACAATACCATCAGCCCACGTAGAAATATTAAGTGCAAAGTCTTTTACAGATTCACGTGCACCCATAGCGCCGTTTTGCTGATCTAAATACACAGCGTGGCCGCCTAAACGGTTAATACCAATATCAAACGATAAACGCGTACGTAAACTTTGCTTTTCAAATAAGGTAACAATTGACTTACCCGCTAATACTTGGCTGTATTTTTCTGGCTTTGCTTTTAAATCACGCGCTAGTTTTAGTAAATTTAGTGCGCCTTGTTGGTCTAATTCTAGACCCGTTAAAAAATTCTCTAACATGATAACCCTATGGTGTAATTTTTGTTCCGACATGCTCGCCCTGTAGCAAAGCAGTTAAATTGTCTGGCTTTTGCCAGCTGGAAATATACACACCGCGTCGTAAATGTTGGGCAGCGTGCAGGCTGGTCTTAACTTTGACCTCCATTCCGCCCAAAATTACCCCTTCATCAATTAAAGTATCAATGTGTTTTGTGTCAAGTTGATGTAACGGCTGCTTGTTTGCATCAAGTACTGCTTCTACATCTGTCATAAAAATAAGTTCTGCATTTAAGTTGCTAGCAATCGCTGCGGCAGCTTCATCAGCATTAACGTTATACCAGTTACCTTGCTCATCAAACCCAATAGAGCTCACGATAGGTAACCGACCAAGCTTAAGTAAATCGTTAACAATTGAATCATCATTACTTTCGCACTTACCTACTTGCCCAAGCGCTTTTAGCTTTTGAGACGCCATAACTCCGGCTTCATACAAACAAAGGCCAACAGGTTTATGGCCTGCATTAATAGCTTGGCTTACCAGCTGCTTATTTGCACAGCCAGCCAGCGCCCCCACTATGTAAGGCATTTGCTCACTTGGGCTAATACGCAGTCCTTGGTGCTTTGCACTAGCAAAGCCTGCTTGTTTTAGCCAAGTGTCGACTAACGAGCCACCGCCATGAACAATAACAAACTGATTATTTTGATCAGCGCTTAATACATCAAACAAAGCTTTTGCCGCGTTTTCAGTATTAAGTACAGCACCACCTAATTTAATTACCCACGTTTTAGTGCTCATTAAAAGGCTCCTTTTAAGCCAGTGGTGTGATCTAAATTCATTGATAAGTTAATACATTGCAAGGCTTGGCCCGCAGCGCCTTTTAATAGATTATCTATCGCTGCCATAACAATCAGTTGAGAGCCTTGCTGCTGCCAACCAATATCAACATAGGGTTGTTTTACCACGCTTTTAATAGATGGCACTTTATCAGCTAACAAACGAATCAACGGCTCGTTATTAAGTACTTGATAAGCATCAGATACGTTTTCCTTGGTAACGCCTGGCTTAAGCTGTACATAAATAGTTTCTAAAATTCCACGCGGAAAGTTACCTAAGTGCGGTGTAAATAACACCTTGTGGCCAAGGTGTTGTTCAATTTCAGGCCCATGACGATGGTTAAATAAACCATACGGGGCAAGCGATACTTCACAAAAGTGAGTACCTACGCTGGCTTTACGCCCTGCGCCAGTAACACCTGAAACAGCATTAATAATCACTTTTTCATCACTCAACAAGCCTGCCTGTTGCAACGGCTTTAACGCATTAAGCGCAGCGGTTGGGTAACAGCCGGCTACTGCCACAAGATTTGCATTGGCAATTGCACTGCTATTCCACTCTGCTAACCCGTAGGCTGCTTCGTTTAATAACTCAGGATGTTGGTGCTCAAAACCATAGTAAGTAACATAGTCGTCGTTGCTAGTAAGGCGGTAACCACCTGATAGGTCGAATACTTTTTTACCCATAGCTAAAAACTGCGGGGCTAAATCAACACTTACTTTGTGATCAGTACATAAGCAGATGTAATCGGCACTCGAATTTATGTCATCAAACGCTGATTCGCTCAGTGGTAGTAGAGGAATATCAAGAAGGTTTCTATGTTCTGGGTATAAATCACTTAATAATTTATGTTTATCTAAACTTCCCTCAGAGACATAACAGCCCGATAACGTTAAATTAGGGTGCTTAGCAACTAAGC
The DNA here is from genome assembly GCF_025942345.1 of Pseudoalteromonas sp. A3. Classification (NCBI taxonomy): domain Bacteria; kingdom Pseudomonadati; phylum Pseudomonadota; class Gammaproteobacteria; order Alteromonadales; family Pseudoalteromonadaceae; genus Pseudoalteromonas; species Pseudoalteromonas sp. A3. The sequence continues at coordinate 46,002 of NZ_JAPCKL010000005.1, read as the reverse complement.
TTGCTAATTCTGCGCCGCTATAACCGCTTGCGCCAATAATCGCTACATTCATTTTTTACTCGTTTATAAATTTACTACTAAATAGGTGTGGTGTTCGCTTACACTAGCTTAGATGCTAGCTAATACTTTTCTCAATGAATTGTTGATTATCGTCGCATTATCTTCATGGCTATACTTAATATATTTATGCTTAAAAAGTGAATTGATATTCATCATAAATACTTTTATATTGTTATGCAATTAAATTGAATAATTATTTTGGATTTTTTTATGTCTTTGCCGTCATTTATCTCTATGTACCAACAACTCATTGCAGCCCCCTCTATTAGTGCAATAGAAGATGAGCTTTGTATGAGTAATAAAGGGGTAATAGAGTTGCTAGCACGTTGGTGCGAAAGTTTAGGTTTTACTTGCGAAATTATAGAGTTAGAAGGTGGAAAAGGCCGATACAACTTACTTGCAAAGCGAGGGCAAGGCGATGGCGGCTTAATGCTTGCTGGCCATACAGACACCGTACCGTTTGACGATAGCCGCTGGAACCACGACCCATTTAAACTCACTGAACATAATAATAACTTATATGGGTTAGGTAGTATTGATATGAAAGGCTTTTTTGCTTTTGTATTACAAGCTATTAGTGAGCTTGATATAAAACAGCAAACACAACCTATTTTAATACTCGCCACTGCCGATGAAGAAACCACCATGGCGGGAGCGCAGCAAATTTGTAAGCATCCTAATTTAAAACCTGCGCGTTGTATTATTGGTGAACCTACTGATATGACTCCTGTATTTACTCACAAAGGACATATGAGCACGGCTATAAGAGTGATTGGCCGCTCAGGTCATAGTTCCGATCCCGAACGTGGTCTTAACGCCATCGAAGTCATGCATAAAGTGATTACAAAATTGCTGATCTTAAAAGAGCAGTTAAAGAATAAATATTCAGCTGAACATTTTGAAATACCTTACCCTACCTTAAATTTAGGTAATATTCATGGTGGCGACAACGCAAATCGAATTTGTGGCTGCTGCGAAATGCATATAGACATGCGCCCGCTCCCAGGGTTAAGCATTAAAGACTTACAAGCCTTACTTATTGATGCCACCAGCGATATAAACGCGCAATACCCAAGCGCAGTGAGCGTAATTGATTTACACGAGCCCATTCCAGCTTTTAGTGGCAGCACTGATAGCGCACTCGTTAAAATGGCAGAAAAAATTGCAGGAGAAAAAGCCGTTGCAGTAAATTATTGCACAGAAGCTCCGTTTATTCAGCAACTTGGCTGTGAAACAATAGTCATGGGGCCAGGCTCAATTAATCAAGCCCACCAACCTGATGAATTTTTAGCAATGGAGAAAATAAACCCATCGCAAAAAATTATAACTGACATTATTAGGGCAAACTGCTTTAACGCTTAAAAAGAAGACTGTATTAAAACTCACAGCAAAAATAACAAAGGCGCCCATTGGCGCCTTTGTTTTAGTTTATACCTAGGCGTTACTGCATATACTTACTTAAGTACTTTTTAAATACAGGGTCTGTTTTAGCAAGCTCTTTTTGCTCAGCTAAAATCTCTTTTAATATAACACCCGATGTGAGCGGATTAGCCAATACCACTCTAAATACCACCGTCGGCTGATTATCGTACTTTGAAGGGGTTAAGCGAGTACGCGATACAAACGAGCGCCCTGATTCACGTTGGCGTTTTTGCATACTGGCAGTAAAGCGATTGAGCGACGCGAAAATTTCTAACCGTGTTGCGGCATCTGCTTGGGCTATGGCTTGTTTAATTTGTTTAGGCACATAGCGGTATGTAAGCAAACACAGCTCAGGCTCTGAAATCAGCTCAAAGTCTTCATCGGCTTTAATTAAATCAGCAAAGTAATGTGCTTTTTTGATACTACGATCAATAAGCATTTCGTAGCCTTTGCGGCCAATAACGCGTAAGCAAGCATGTACTAACATAGCCATACCTGGGCGGCTGCCTTCGAGTGTATGGCTTCCTAAATCTTTTGAACCTTTACGTAATATGTACTCTGCATGGTGCTCTATTGCATCCGTAGCAGTTGGGTCTTTAAACAGCACTAAACCCGCGCCCATTGGCACATACATTTGTTTGTGTGCATCAATGGTAATCGAATCTGCGCGCTCAATTCCTTTTAATAATGGGCGATGCGTTTGCGATAAAAGCGTTGCCCCACCCCACGCTGCATCAACGTGAAAATGGCAGTTTATTTGCTGTGCTAAATCGGCCATATCATCAAGAGGGTCGATATTACCGGTCTCGGTTGTGCCAGCAACCCCTACAATCGCCATAACTTTTATGCCTTGCGATTCAAGCTCTAAGGCTTTTTCGCGCATGGCATTCACATCAACCTTGTTATTTTCGCAGGTTTTTACACCAATTAAATTTTCACGGCCGATGCCTAGTAAGTCAATTGATTTACCTAAAGAGTAATGCCCTCGCTCCGACACTAAAACGGCCAGCCCTTTGTAGCCATAATGCAGCATACCGGCAACGAGCCCTTGAGCGGCTATGCCTTTAAAGCTGCCATCGGGTTTTAATAAACGGTTACGCGCAATCCACAATGCCGTTATGTTTGCAACTGTACCACCGGAACAAAAAGCACCGAGTGATGTTTTAGCACTGTGCATCCATTTAGAATAAAACGATTCATCTTGTGAGTAAGCTAAATGATGCATCATGCCTAGCACTTGGCGCTCTAGAGGCGTAAATGCTTTTGAGGTTTCTATTTTTACTAGGTTTTGATTAAGCCCCACCATCAATTTTGAAAGCGGTAGTAAAAAATGCGGAAGAGCCGATGTCATATGCCCAATAAAGCTAGGCGCAGCCGTGTGTACCGAATGGGCAACTAGCTGCTCCATAATATCTTGGGCGTAAGCAGATACAAACGTTGGGTTTTCTGGGATCACCGCAGCCTGAAAATCTTTTTCAATTTCGTGTAATGGTTTTTCAATTGCCGCTATATTTTCGTTTAAAAACCCTGCTAAATTACTCGAAATTTCAAGCTCAATTTTGCTTAAAGTTGAGTCTGGCGCTTCAGGTACAGTAAATATACGCTTAAGGCTTTCTTTAGAGGCGACGGCACAACGCTTTTGATCCATCTTTATACCTAGTGTGTGTGTAGCTAAAACACGCGTTTAACAGTTAAAAATGCCAAACTATGGCGCTATTATAAGTAGCGTGCTTCTTTTAAAAATTGCGCTAACTTTACTGCAATATAAGTAAAATGTCTCCCTTTAAGCCATAAAAGCGACTAAACGGATGACAAATATTGTAAAAAAATTTCAATAATAGGATTTTATTAAAAAGTCACATTTTAGTTTTGGGCAAATTGCATTTATGCGTATACTTAATATGTGTAACAATAAGGGACAAGTATGCTCACAGGGAAATTAAAAGGGAAGTGGTTTATAGCTGGCTTTACATTGTTTTTGGTCAGTTTATTAGTCTATGTTTATTACACCTATAGCTCAGCGCGTAGCGAAATAATGCACGCTGTCGATGAGCGCCTTCTAAATGCCGCCACCAGCGTAAAACATATTTTAGGGCAAAGTTACCACGATAGAATTAGCCAAGGTTACGATATTGGTTTTTCGGTTTACCAAACTAAAAGCAAACAACTCTCAGAGCTTGCACAAGCGCTTGATATAGCTTACGTCTATTCGATGATCATGCGCGATAACAAAGTTTACTTTACCTCATCCAGCTACACCAAAGACGATCAAGAAAACGCACGTGTTACGCAATTTCTTGATTTATACCCAGAGGCCACCGACATTAACAGGGGCGCGTTTTATTCTACCGAGCCTGTTTTTGAGCAATCGAGCGACCAATGGGGTGATTTTAAAACTGTTTTTATTCCCTTTGTAGATAAATATGGTACCACCTACATTACGGGTGCCGACATAACCTTAGATGATTTAAATAAAAAGCTTCAATACAGTGTCACTAAAGCCATAATAACGGCGTGTTTTTTCTTTTTTATTGCGGTACTGGTTGCAGCTATTTATATATATTTGTTAAAGCGTACCCTAGCAACAGATGCCAGTACGGGCTTTGCCAATCATATTGCGCTTGAGTACTTTATCAAAAAGAGTAATTCACACCACATGCAACTTGCCATTATTTGGGTGAACGAAATTGAAGATATTAATAGCTTTTATGGCACTCAAGTTGGCGACAACGTAATGAAAAGCTTGCTCAGTCATTATCAAAGTCGCAGCCCGCAAAGCTGTAAGGTGTATCGCCTTGCTACTAATAAAATTGCCGTGCTTACCCCTAAAAGCTTTAAAAGCAGCGAACTGAGCGATTTAGTTGAGTCGTATAACGCAAACAGCCCGGTATTAACAAACCCATTTATTTATATAACTTACTGCGCAGGTATCGCCAGTGGTAATAAATCACTACTGATTGAAAACGCGCACATTGCAACGCTTCAGGCTAAACATGGGCGCGGTAAGGTTGTTAGCTACTCAAAAGTAATGAGCGATGTAAAAAACCAGTATCAATACAATGTAAGCCTTGCCAAAGAGGTTCAAGAAGCATTTGATAACAACCGCATAGTGCCTTATTTTCAAGCTATGTTTAACACCACCAATAATGAAGTTGTACATTACGAATGCTTAGCCAGAATGGTGACTAAAAATGGCGAAATTTTAAAACCCGACTCATTTTTAAATGTAGTGAGCCGCTCAAGAATGGGCGGACTACTAACGCGCACGCTATTTAGCCAATGTATAGAGCGGTTTAGAAAAACAGATATATGCTGGAGCTTAAATATAAGCGATAAAGATATACTCGACCCTAGTTTGAGTGAATACATTGCTAGCGAGCTTAAGCGCTACCCGCACCCAGAAAACATAACGCTTGGCCTTTTAGAGTCACACGCTATTACTAATTTTTTAGAGGTTAAAACGTTTATTTCTATGGTAAAAACCAAAGGGGTGAATGTCATTATTACTGGTTTTGGTAGTGGTTATTCAAATATTTCGAATGCGCTAAAGCTTGAAGTAAACGGTATAAAACTCGACGCCGCATTAGTAAAACAAGCAGTAAGTGATGAAAATATAGCCTTATTTATTGAGCATACAGTTCATGCTGCAAAGCAACTTGGTTTAACGCTCATGGCAGAGTCGGTAGAAAATGTAAGTATTGAAAATGCGCTTAAAAATGTAGATGTGGCGCTGATGCAAGGCAATTACTTTGCTTACCCAGCACCACATGTTAACTCATCTAGCCAAGAGGAAGTGGCCGTTTAAAGGTCTATCACTAAACGATGGCTTTGTTGGCCGCTGGCCCAGTATTTACGCTCAAACGGAGTAATCGCTTCGTTTGACTCATACAGCGTTACCTCACACGGGTGTCCCGTTAGCTCAAGCGCTCTGGCAAACTCTTTTACATAAATATCCCAGTTGCTGCGCACCTCTAAACGACCGCCTAGCTTAACAATAAACGGAAAAATAGCCGCGCCGTGCCACCTACGCTGGATATGCTTAGATTTAGGCCATGGGTTAGGATAAAGCAAATAATGATGAGTAGGCTGCCAATTAGCAGCCACAGCTAAACGCCAAAAGTCATTTAAGTCAGCTTGTACCAAAATGTACTGGCCGCTGTCTGTTTGTTTATATTCAACATCGTGCTTATCTAAGCGGTGTGACGATTTATCAATACCAATAATTAATGCATCTGGGTGGCGCTTAGCTAAATTAGCCGAGCTCTCCCCTACTCCACAACATGAGTCTATAATAAGCGGTCCATTAAAAGCTTGAACCTGCTCATTGACTTCATCAAACGCTTGTTGAGTGTGCTCAGCAATAGGCTTTTTAAACTCTGCGTTTAAATGCTTGTTAACGATTTCATCAAGCTTTTCGTGTATACCCGCCTGATTAGATACAATACTGCGTGAATTTGCATCGCTCATTAATGTCTAAGCCCCACACCTTTTTTAATTAACGTTAGCGCTAAAGTAAATAGCACCGTAATAAATACTAATATAACGCCAAGCGCGACACTTAAATCAACATCCGACACGCCTAAAAAGCCATAACGAAACGCATTAACCATATAAATAATTGGGTTTATCTGCGATACATTTTGCCAAAACTCTGGCAGTAGCGTAATTGAATAAAATACGCCACCTAAGTATGTTAGTGGCGTTAAAATAAAGGTTGGGATAATACTAATATCGTCAAAACTATTGGCGTAAATAGCGTTAATTAAACCACCTAGTGCAAACACCGCTGAGGTTAAAATTACCGTCGCCATAATTACAAATATATTGTGTATTTGAATATCAACAAACAATAGCGATACACAGGTAACAATAAAGCCCACCATCATGCCGCGGGTCATACCGCCGCCCATATAACCAAGTACAATTATGTAATTAGGCACAGGCGCAACCAATAGCTCTTCAATACTTTTTTGAAACTTGGTTGAATAAAAACTAGAAGCAACATTAGAATATGAGTTGGTAATAACCGACATCATTATTAGCCCCGGAACAATAAATTCCATATAGCTAAAACCACCCATTTCACCAATACGTGAGCCAATTAAATTACCAAAAATAACAAAGTATAAACTCATCGTAATCGCCGGCGGTACTAAGGTTTGCACCCAAATACGTAAAAAACGAATACACTCTTTAATCCATAAACTCTTCAAGGCTACGCCATATTTAAACATTTATTCGCCCCGCCCTTGCTCTAGTAATCCTACAAATAACTCTTCTAATCTGTTTGCTTTATTACGCATACTCAAAACAGTGTTGCCTTGCTCGGTTAGCGCACTGAAAACTGCATTTAAGCCTTGAGATTTAGCCACTTCAACTTCTATGGTGTGCTCATCAGGCATGCTAAATGAGTACCCCTCAAGGGTGACTGGCTGTGCTGGCTGTTTTAAATCAAGCACAAAGGTTTCTTTATCAAGCTTAGCTAGTAATGCTTTTATAGTGGTGTTTTCAACAATACGGCCAGTATCAATAATGGCGATGTTTTTACATAAAAGCTCAGCTTCTTCAAGGTAATGCGTGGTTAAAATAATCGTTACGCCTTGCTCATTAATTTGGCGTAAAAAGTCCCACATTGAGCGGCGCAGCTCTATATCAACCCCTGCTGTGGGCTCATCTAATATTAGTAGCTTTGGCTCATGCATTAATGCACGGGCAATCATTAAACGGCGTTTCATACCCCCAGAAAGCGTACGTGCTTGCTTGTCTTTTTTTTCTAATAAGCCAAGCTGAGTTAAATATTTATCGGCACGCTTATGCGCTTCTGCGCGGGTAACACCGTAGTAGCCTGCTTGATTTACCAATATTTGGCCAAGCGTTTCAAACTGACTAAAGTTAAACTCTTGTGGCACAAGGCCTAAATGCGCTTTAGCAGCTTCAAGGTCGGTATCGATGTTGTGACCAAACACTTCCACCTTACCTTGTGTTTTATTCACCAAGGACGATATAACACCAATAGTGGTCGACTTACCGGCACCATTTGGGCCAAGCAAAGCAAAAAAGTCGCCTTCAAAAACTTGTAAATCAACACCTTTCACGGCCTCTACACCGTTTTTATAAACCTTGGTCAGGCCTTCTATATTTAAAGCAACATTTTGCTTATTCATTATTTACCCTCACCATAACCCCAACGTTTAGTTAGGTTATGTTCAATGTTTAAATGATCTAAAATTCGCGCCACCATAAAATCAACTAAGTCTTCAATACGTTGTGGCTTATGATAAAAACCAGGCGCAGCGGGCATAATAGTGACCCCTAAACGCGCAAGCTTTAACATATTCTCAAGGTGAATTTCGCTAAAGGGAGTTTCGCGTGGCACTAAAATTAACTGCCCTCGCTCTTTAATAACAACATCGGCTGCACGCTCGAGTAGGTTATCTGATGCTCCGAGCGCAATAGCAGATACAGACCCTGCACTGCACGGGCATACTACCATTTTTTTAGGCGCTGCAGAGCCTGAAGCTACAGGACTAAACCAGTTATCTTTACCAAATACTTTTAACTGCTCTGGCTTGGCATTAAATAAAGCACTTAACTGCTCGGTTGCTTTATCTTCATTAGCTGAGAGTTTAATGTTTGACTCTGTATCAAGCACCACGCGCGCAGCACTTGATATAAGTACATACACTTGAAATTGCTGCGCGATTAATACTTCAAGCAATCTTAAACCGTAAGGCGCGCCTGAAGCACCACTAAACGCCAGTGTAATTTTATCTTTAAACTGCACATTATTCTCCGCTGTATTTTTTAGCTAAACCATCAACTAAGTGTTGATGTAAGCCATTAAAACCGCCATTGCTCATAATTAATATGTGCTGATTTGGCATTATATTTTCAAGCACAGTGCCAATAATCATTTGCGTACTATTAAAACACTGCATACCGGCATTATCGGCTTGCGATTTAAGAGACCAATTTAGGTTATCGGGCTCAAATAACAGCACGTCATCGGCATCACTTAACGAAGCAAGTAGCGTATGTTGGTGCACACCCATCTTCATGGTGTTTGAGCGAGGCTCTAAAATAGCAATAATTTTTTCATCACCCACTTTTGCACGTAACCCCGCAAGCGTGGTTTTAATGGCTGTTGGGTGGTGCGCAAAATCGTCGTACACTTTAATGTTATTTATATCGGCTTTAAGCTCCATACGCCGTTTAGGGCTAATAAACTCTTCAAGCGCTGCAATGCTATGCTCAACGGCTATACCTACATGGCGCGCTGCCGCGATAGCCATAATGGCATTTTTAACATTATGTTCGCCTATTGCCTGCCAATTAACTGTGCCTTGAAGCTCATTGTTTAAAAGCACATTAAATTGGCTACCATCAGCGCTTAGCAAGTCATAATGCCAATCACCATTTAGGGTTTCACTTTCGCTCCAGAGCCCTTGCTTAATAACATCATCAAGTGCGACATCGTCTTTTGGCCAAATTACCTTGCCAGTATGAGGTAATGTACGCATTAAGTGATGAAATTGTTTTTTTATTGCGTTTAAATCGTCAAAAATATCGGCGTGGTCAAACTCAAGGTTATTTAAAATGAGCGTACGTGGTAAGTAATGCACAAATTTACTGCGCTTATCAAAAAAAGCGGTATCGTATTCATCCGCTTCTATTACAAAAAACGGGGTTTCGCCCACTTTCGCTGACACACCAAAGTTTTGAACTATGCCACCAATTAAAAACCCGGGTTTTAAACCTGCATACTCTAAAATCCACGCCAGCATGCTTGCTGTGGTGGTTTTGCCATGTGTGCCTGCCACCGCAAGTACCCAAGCATTTTGCAATAGGTTATGTTTAAGCCACTCTGGCCCCGATGTATACGGCAAGCCCTTATCTAACACATACTCTACGCAGGGGTTGCCTCGGCTCATGGCATTACCAATAACCACCATGTCTGGCTTTGGCTCTAACTGTTTTACGTCGTAACCTTGGGTTAGCTCAATGCCCAGCTGCTCAAGTTGAGTGCTCATTGGCGGGTAAACATTTTGATCAGAGCCGGTTACTTTATGGCCAAGCGATTTAGCAATAGCCGCTATACCGCCCATAAAGGTGCCGCAAATGCCTAATATATGAATATGCATAACTTTTAAATCCTTTCGTACTTCGCACGTCTGTGAAGTTTAATGGCGCTATAATGCCAAATTTTAGGCTTCGTGACTATGCACGTCTCGTCAATTCACTGATGCTAAAACAGCGTTGATAAAATAAAAAAGCCCTCTTACCTAAGTAAGAGGGCTTGCTGGTAATAAGCTAAATTACAGCGTTAAAAATACAATTAAGCCAACGCCAAGTAAAAGTCTGTAAATTACAAACGGCAGCATACCCATTCGTTCTATCACTTTTAAAAACATGAAAATACAGGCGTACGCCGATAAAAACGAAAGGACTACACCTAAAATTAATGTGCTCCAATCAACCACATGATCGCCTAAAGCCAGCTCTATTGTGTAGTAAAGGCCCATCATAGAAATAATAGGTATAGCGAGTAAAAACGAAAAACGCGCTGCGCTTTGTTTATTCATGCCCAGCAATAAACCCGCTGTCATGGTAATGCCAGAGCGAGAGGTACCTGGGATCATAGCCACCGCTTGAGCAAAGCCAATAAGCAGCGCTGTTTTCCAGTTAAGCTGATAAATTGTTTTCATTTGCTTACCTTTGGCATCGGCGTACCAAAGTAATAAACCAAAAATAATAGTCGTAGCAGCTATAACCCAGGCACTGCGCAGGTACAGCTCAACAACGTCTTTTAGCAATAAGCCTAATAACGCAGCAGGTACAGTGCCCAGTATAATCCACCAGCCAAGTTTACTGTCCTCGGTGGTGCCTTGAGCGCCAAACGATTTAAACCAGGCGCTAAGAATATCAGCCACTTCTTTACGAAAATATATAACAACCGCTATTAACGTACCAACATGCACAGCCACATCAAAAGCAAGGCCTTGGTCTTCCCATCCCAAAATTTGCGAAGGTAAAATTAAGTGAGCTGAGCTCGAAATAGGTAAAAACTCAGTAAATCCTTGTATCAGGGCTAAAATAATTATTTCTAAAATACTCATGGGTTAGAAAACTCCACCTTCCATAGTTTTTGTTGAGGGTTGTTATACGCACTCCATAGCGCAGCAATGGTTTGCTTAGCAACGGGGTGATAAAAATTGGGGGCGACTTCACAAAGAGGCTGAAGTACAAAAGCGTTTTTGGTAATTTCATCGCGAGGTAATTGTGCAGGCGAATCGCAAACAACGTCATCGTAAAAGAGCAGATCTAAATCTAATGTACGGGGGCTAAATTTTTTATCATCCGCTTTACGCCCGTTATCACGCTCTATTTGTTTTAATAACTTACATACACGCTCAAGCGGCATTGATGTGGTAGCAGCCACCACCGAGTTATAAAAGTTATTTCCTTTAAACCCTACAGCTTCGCTTTCAAAAACAGATGAATGCACAATATTTGTAAAGTGTTGCTCAAGTGCATCAAGCGCACAGCGAATATAATGCGCTTTATTTATATTTGAGCCTAAGCTGATATAAATTTGCGCCATTTAGCTCATAGCCTTTGTGCGTGTTATTTCTACACCTACGGTGTTTGCTTGCGCTACAGCGGCCGGTTTGCTCACTCTAATTGTTACTTGTGGTGTATTAAATTCGGTTAATATAATAGTTGCTAGTTGCTCTACTAAGGTTTCAAGTAACTCAACCGGCTTAGCCGTAGTGTGCTCAATCACTCGCTCGCTTACTTTTGCATAATCCAGTGCTAAATTAATGTCATCATTTGCTGCTGCAGGCTTTATATCGCTGAGCATTTCAATATCAAAATAAAGGCTTTGTTTACTTTCTTTTTCAAAGTCGTACACTCCAATAATTGTGTCGACGTGTAGTTGAGATATAAAAACCTTATCCATTGATACTCCAAATAACTATAAACACTCTCTAAGCACACAATGCATTGATAAAATTAATACTGTATATGCTTTAAGCAGTGTTTAAATATGTAAAAATTACTTCTACAATAGCCAAATAGCTAGATTAACTGCAAAATACAGCAGTTAATAATTTTCACGATAAATTGTGCCGCCAATAATAGCGTAAAAGTGCTATCGATGGGTATAGCAATTAAAAAATAAGGGACTTTGTGTTAGCCATTTTACTGTTTGTTTTAGCCTACTTATTAGGGTCGATTTCATCGGCTATATTAGTGTCTCGGCTATTCAAACTGCCAGACCCTCGCAGCAGCGGTTCAAATAACCCAGGTGCCACCAATGTGTATCGTTTAGGTGGAGCATTTCCTGCGTGCTTAGTATTAGTGTTTGATATTTTAAAAGGCACTATCCCCGTATGGGGGGCTTATTTTTTAGACCTAACGCCTTTAGCGCTTGGTTTGGTCGCCGTTGCCGCGTGCTTAGGGCATATGTACCCACTATTTTTTAGCTTTAAAGGCGGAAAAGCGGTAGCTACTGCATTTGGCTCTTTATTGCCGATTGGTTTATCGTTGGCGGGGCTATTAATAAGTACCTGGATTATTGTGGTTGCTATTACGCGCTTTTCTTCATTAGGCGCTTTGGTCACGGTGTCGCTTGCTCCACTGTATACGTGGTTGATTAAACCGCTTTACACCCTACCGGTAACCTTTATTACCGTGCTAATTATATTTCGTCATCGCACTAATATTATGCGCCTTTTTAAAGGTGAAGAACCAAAAGTGGGCGCCAAAAAAGCACCCACTAATGAAAAAAATCAATAATTATTGATGCTAAATCGCTTCTAAGCTGTCTATTGGCCAACGCGGTTTGGTTTTCATGTCGAGTGTGGCGAACTGGCCTGCTTTTAAACGCTGCATACCAGCATAGGCAATCATTGCGCCATTATCAGTACAAAACTCAGTACGTGGGTAGTAAACCTGTCCTTTCATCCCTTGCATAACACGCTCAAGCTGTAAGCGCAGCTGTGTATTTGCACTTACTCCGCCGGCAATCACTAAACGTTTTATCCCGGTTTGTTTTAGAGCACGCTTACACTTAATAACCAATGTATCAATCACTGCTGTTTGAAACGCATGGGCGATATCTGCTTTGGTTTGTGCGTCATCATCATTTTCGCGAATCGCTATAGAAGCTGCTGTTTTTAAGCCACTAAAGCTAAAATCAAGGCCTGGCTTATCCGTCATAGGGCGTGGAAAAACAAACCGTTTTGCAACACCTTGCTCAGCCATTTTAGCTAGTCGAGGGCCGCCTGGGTAATCAAGCCCTAGCAGTTTAGCTGTTTTATCAAATGCTTCACCTGCGGCATCATCAACAGATTCACCCAATACTTCGTACTGGCCTATACCGGCTACTTTTACCATCATGGTATGGCCGCCCGACACGAGCAAAGCAATAAAGGGAAACTCAGGCACGTTTTCTTCAAGCATAGGAGCAAGTAAATGCCCTTCCATATGATGCACGGCAACAGCTGGAATATCCCAACCATAGGCTAAAGAGCGTCCAATAGAGGTACCTACCAATAACGCCCCTACTAAACCAGGGCCTGCGGTGTATGCAATGCCATCTAAATCTTCAGGGCCACAACCGGCTTGAGCAAAAGCAGCGTCAATAAGTGGCAGGGTTTTACGAACGTGATCGCGCGATGCAAGCTCAGGTACAACACCGCCATAATCTGCATGTACTTTTACTTGGCTGTATAACTGGTGAGCCAATAAGCCTTTTTCATCATCGTAAATTGCAATACCGGTTTCATCACACGATGACTCAATGCCTAAAATTCGCACTTTACTTCTCCTGCCTTTATTTACTGCTTAACCGCACTGTGGTTAAGAGATTTACACACATATTTAAAACTATTTAATTTTATCATTCTCTAGCTAAGGTTTTTACTAAGTTCAACGTAATAAACGCTAAAAATTGCTAGAGAGCAATTAACCACAGTTAATTAATTACAACTATAACGCCAAACCAATATTGGTTTGTCCATCTGCAACGGCCTGCTTTTTAAGTGCCTTAACGTTTTCAGAAGTCACGCGGCCCATATTTTCTACAAAGTCGATTAGCTCACTCAAAACTTCAATTTCGTATTGCATTAATGGGTGTTCTCGTACGGCTTTATTGTCAGCTACTTCACCTTCAACCGTCATTTGGTATTCAATAAAACGCGCCACTGTTGCTTGCGATATTTTACTAACACTTATAAATTCTTGCTCGTCTTGCCCCATCAAGCCGTGCATTAGGCTCAAAAGCGACGTTGCAGCGTCTATTGCGGGGTAAGTACCAAACATATCAAAGTCGGCAAGTTCAGGTACATTTGGCTCAATTTTTTCTACTTGTTTTTCGAGATCTATTTTACTTTTTGGTAGTAATATTTTTTCCCAGCAAACATTTAACGCACTGCGTAATAAGGCTTCATCACCAAAACCGGTGGCTTCACTAAATAAACCATAATTAGGTAACATACGCTCAATTAAAGCACTTGCTAACACTGCTTTTTGTAAGTAGTTTAGCTCTCTAATACGTTGAAAGTTATTCGCTTTTGTCATTTCTTAACGTCTCACATGACCAACAAAAATCAAATGTTGATCCATTATGCTCATTACAGTTAGGGCATACCCAATCTGGAGCGGATTGTTTTACTTGTTGGTAGTTTACCAATATTTCGCGCGCGTGGCGCTCTTTTATCGAATAAACCTGCACACTTACTTGGGTTTGTTCAAAGGGGATTTCGCCTAAGGCGCCTTGAAGCATTTCACCTTGAATTTGGCACTCAATTCCCGCGCTTAATAACAGCCCTTTGATTATATTTGCCTCTAACGTGTTATCTGCTTTGTAGAGCGTTACCCACTGAAAAGCTTGCTGAGTATTATGAGTATTAATATTTTGCAATTATCACCTCAATTATTTTGTGTTTACAATATCCTACGATACTCTACTAAAGTGTATAGCAGGTAACTTTTTAGGATAAAACAATGACACTTACTACCCCAGGTTTACTTTTTCCAGCAATCTCACTGTTGCTGCTTGCTTACACAAACCGCTTTTTAGTACTAGCGCAATTAATCCGAGAATTAAATTCACGAGAAGGTGAGTCTATTCGCCCCGTTGTTGTGGCTCAAATAACAAACTTAAGAAAGCGCATTAAGCTAATACGTACCATGCAAGTGTATGGGGTGGCCTCTTTTTTATTGTGTACGCTATCAATGTTTGCCTTATTTATAGAATTTAACACCACAGGTATTATTTTGTTTGGGGTGAGCTTAGCGTGCTTAAGCCTTTCGTTATTAACATCGTTGTTTGAAATTCATATTTCGTGCGATGCCATAGAAATAGAGCTACAAAGTATTGAAGACAAACCCCTAAGTAACCGCATTACTAAAAACTTTACTAACAAAAGTAGTAAGCCTTAGCGGCTTACTTTTCTAAATTCTTAAACAAGAATAAAGCGATGGCATAACCTAAAACTATAAGCGTTTATGCCTCACTTCATTACAAATCACTACGTAGGATTTTCCTATAGCCTTTTTTCTGGCATACTTTTTTATTAATTAATGCTAAATTATGTCTAAAGTATTACTTTTAAAAGCATCAAAGCGCCTAAGTCATTGTATTTAGTCTTACTTGCTAACATAGCTTAGTTTTAAATAGAGTAATAAATCACTATAAATAAGCCTAATTGGTAATACTTTTAAATGCGTCTTCTCTTTAAATAATACTAAAAGAGGGATATGCTGAGGCAAATATGTCATAAATTTGCAAACACAGTTACATATTAGGCTTCGCTTTTTGAAAGCTCGAATCTAATATTATTGATGTTCGCGACACACGCGACTTACTTATAAAAAGGGACTATAAAGTGAGATTTGAACAGTTAGAACAATTTGTAGCGCTTGGTGTGTTACGCCACTTCAGACAAGCAGCCGAACAAACTCAAATTAGCACATCAGCGCTAACGCGCAGCATTCAAACCCTAGAAGACGAAATGGGGTACGAACTGGTGAAACGCTCAACACGTTCAGTAAAGTTAACACCCGAAGGCGAGCTATTTCTTGATTACGCCAAAAACACCCTTGCCGAACTTGAGCATACAAAAAAACGAATTTCTCAATCGGTTAACGGCAATACTGACGAAAAGTTAGTCATTGGCTATACCAACAAAGCCAGCAGTGTAGTGCCTATCTCATGCGGGCAATTTTTAGCACAATACCCCCATGTTAAAATAGAAATGCAATTGCAAGAGCAGCACGAACTTGCACGCAAACTGCAAGAGGGCGAAATTGATATCAGTGTTTATTCGCAGGCAATTAACAGCATCGGCAGCGACATACACCTGCCAGACCAACTGGTATTGTTTGTTTCTAAACACCATCCGTTAGCAAATAAAAGCGATATCAGCAAACACGATTTAGATAGCTACCCTATGTACGGCTGTTTTTCTCAGTCTAAACAAGTACAAAGCATGCTTAACGAAGCCATCGATATGCTCAATAAATCGGCTAGCATTAAGGTAGGCAGCATTGAGCAAGTAATGTCAGGGCTGGTTAAATCAGATCACTTTGCTATTGCAAGTATTGAACACGCGAGCACTCTTGCAGAGCACACAGAGCTTGTACAGCTAAAAACAAATAAAGACTTAAGTCACGAACAACTTGTTATACAAACAAGCCAACAAGCAGCAGTTGGCGAACACATTGACCATTTATTATCTCTTATCAAAAAAGCATCTACGACTATTACTTAAGCCAAGATAAAAAGAGCATACCGCATTGCCCTTAAACCTTTTAAGGGCAACCAATTTAGATAGCCCTTACTGATTTACTCTTCTTGTTACCAAAACCTGCAGCACAGCTGCTTAACCTAAAAAGCCCTTTTAGTTTTTATGCTTACGCGTTAGGTTTTTATTTGCTTAAGTAGCGGCGCACAAACCACTAGCTATTAAATTTTTTTAGGCTACACTGTCGCACCTTTTTTAATCAACAGACATAAATGAACACACTTTTTAGTTCTGATGTTTATTTAGATGCAATAGAAACCCATGGTTATGTTGTTATACCTAACGCACTTATTAGCGAGCTAGTAGAGAGTTTAGTCACCGATTGCCACCGTATTAACCCGCATTTTAGCGCTGCAGGTATTGGCCGTTTAAATGACTTACAAATAGATAAAACCATTCGTAAAGATAAAACCTATTGGTTTGATGGCAGCTCACAAGCACAGCTAACTTATCAAGCAATAATGGAAAGTATAAAAACCACACTTAATCGGCAGTTTTTTATGGGCTTATTTGATTATGAGTGCCACTACGCTAAATACACCCAAGGCGACTTTTATAAAAAGCATTTTGATGCATTTAAAGGGCGATCTAACCGCGTATTTACAACAATCCTTTATTTAAATACGCCCGAGCAAGGCGGCGAGCTTGTTATTTACAAGCCAAAAAGTAAGCAAGTAGAGATAATAATCAAACCCACCGCGGGGACACTCGTTATGTTTGAAAGCGAGCGTTTTGCGCACGAGGTATTACCTGCCATTAATGAGCGCTACTCTATTGCTGGCTGGTTTAGAAAAAACGCCTCAATAAGTGGAGTAATTGACCCGCCACGATAAAACCAACATAGCCACAACAACTAGTGGCTATGCTGAGGTTAAATTAATAGCGTTGAGATGAAATTAACGCGCAAATACAAATGACAAGAACAAGCCAACAAAAATAGCTAATCCAACATAGTGATTATTTAAAAACGCTTTAAAACATGCATCACGCGCACGTTTATGTATAAGCACTTGTTGATAAATAAGTAACCCAGCGGCAGTACATAAACCTGCAACAAACGCTAAGCCTAGCTGGTTAATTAAGCCAATAAGCGCCAACAACGCTATAAAATTAGCGTTTAATAAAAATATGATATGGCGGTCGTATTTACCAAATAAAATAGCAGTAGATTTAACCCCTATTTTTAAATCGTCATCTCTGTCGACCATGGCATACATAGTGTCGTACGCTACCGTCCAACAAATATTTGCAACAAATAACAGCCACGCCTGCAGCGGTAATGAGTCAATTGATGCCATATATGCCATAGGTATTGCCCAACCAAATGCAGCGCCTAAGACTACCTGCGGAAGGTGTGTATAGCGTTTCATAAACGGGTAGCAAAATGCCAGTGCCAACGCCCCAAATGACAATAAAATAGTGTTGAAGCTAAGTAGCAATACCAATACAAAAGCAATGGCTATCAGTAATATAAATAAACTCAGTGCTTCACCTGCACTTACTTGTCCTGTGGCCAAAGGCCGCCCTGCTGTACGCTTAACTGAGCCGTCTATTTTTCTATCTGCAAAATCGTTAATAACGCAGCCAGCACTGCGCATAACAATTACGCCTAAGGTAAATACAATAAAGTTAACTAGGCTTGGCATACCGGCGTTTGCAAGCCATAGAGCCCAATAAGTAGGCCACAGTAATAGTAATGAACCGATAGGTTTGTCAATGCGCATAAGCTGAATATAAAAAGGGCTATGCTGTAATTGCAAAGGGGCTAATTTCATGAGTACAAATAGGCTCCGGGTAAAAATACTTCGCACACTAAAAAGTGATAATCATTAATAGAAAACACACTACGACGACCTAATAAAGGGTGCGTAGTTAAGTTCAACTCTTTAACAAGTGACTGCAGCGCATGTTCAGAGTCAAAGCGCCCTATCTCAATATTACTTCGGGTAAGTTCAGGGTGCTGAAAAATAACATCACCTAAAGGGCGCGCGCCCATATTATGCAGTGTTGTTTGCGTTTGTGTACTGGGCAGCCAACTTTGGGCATACACCATGGGTGTATTGTCACACAATAAAAGCACCTCGCGATTAAGTGCTTTATTTGTATTTGAGCCAAGTAGTTGTTGCTGTGCATCGCTTAGGGTAAAAGTTTGCTCATTAAGCACTTTTACACTAAAAGTTTGTGCATTACTTTTTAATTTAGCGGTTAATGAATGTGGCTCAAATAGCCACTCTTGCTCTAACGCAGATAAGTTATTTACCAAAGAAGCACATTGCCAATTGGCAGATATAGAAAGCGGAAATGTAATCACAATAGCTCAATAAAATAAAAACCGAGACGATGATAACATTGCCAAAGCATTTGAAAAAGTGATGTTTTACTGCCGATAAATAATTGCAGGAGCTGTTTATTAGGCGCTATTAAGTATAAACTATTTGTATTAAGAAAATGGAAACACACTAAAGATGAAAAAAATAGTATACGCAGGTTTTTTAGCACTGATCCTAAACTGTTTTAGCTTCTCGGCAAAAGCGGAATCGACAGTGGGCTATTTTGGTTTTGAGCCAGACATTATTACCAATTACATAGGCGCCTCAAGTAAAAAAATGGGCTATGTACGCGTGACTATAGATTTAATGCTTAGCAATAATACAGATATTGCTATTGTAGAGCACCATACTCCGCTTTTACGCGATGCGTTAGTAGAAATACTATCTAAAGAACCTGAAGAAAAAATAAAGTCGCTTACTGGGCGTGAAGAAATTAGAGCAAAGTGTGCCGAAAAATTAAAAAGCCTGTTAAAAGAAGAAACAGGCCAAGAGATTATTCGTGAAGTATTATTTACTAAGTATTTATACCACTAAGCTTACGCTTTTTTAGCATTAAATAAATTAGCGGTTACGGCATAAGCCATGCCGCTTAAAAGCCCACCTAAATGCGCCCAATTAGCCATACCAACAAACAACACATCAGCAAAACCGAGTACCAGCCAAATTAACATAAAGCCAATAATGGCAGTGCTTACTAGCGCAGGTTGCTTAGGATTTAAATAGCTGTGAATCCAACAAAAACCCAATAAACCATACACAACGCCACTTAAGCCACCAAAGTTAGGCCCCACAATTAAAAACTGAGCCCAGTTACTAATAAGTGCAGTAACCACAAATAGCCCTACTAAACTCAGCTTGCCGCATTGCTTTTCAATATTATCACCTAACGACATCCACCAAATTAAGTTAAATACAATGTGCATTGCGCTAAAATGAACAAGTGCCGGCGTTAACCAGTTCAGTGGTTGGCTCGGGTTAAACTGCAAAGCAGTGTATATTTGCTCAAAGCCACCCAATAAAAATGCAAAGTAAATAGCAACGCTTACAATACTTACGGTTTTATTTAGCCAGCTTAGTGCTTTAAAGCGCGCCACTAAATTAAGCGATTGTCCTTGATACGTTAAGCCAGATTGCGTACTGCCCACATCCCAAGAAGCTTGTTGATAACGCTCATGATTGGGGTTTTGTACAAATTCAGCCCACAAAGGTTGCACTTGATGAAAGTGCTCGCCCGCAACACAAATAATAACATTACTGCCATCAGCACTGCGCAGTTGCCCTTCTAAGCCTTGGCTTTTTAAATAATCTATAAAGCCCTGTGCGGCACGAGGATTATTTAAACTACCTAGCTCAATCATCGTTCCACTTTCTCGCTGTAAGCCGCTTCCCAAGCTGTAAAGCCACCATCCATGCTATATACATCTTCAAAGCCCTGCTCTACTAAATAACTAGCCGCACCTTGTGAGCTCATGCCGTGGTAGCAAACAATAATAATAGGCTGATCGAACTCTTTTTCCATCATAAACTGAGCTATATTGGCATTTGAAAGCGCTTCAGAGCCAGGAATATGCCCTGCTTGGTACGAATTAGGATCGCGTATATCTGCGATCACTACATCTTCTTTATCAAGTAGTTCGTGCGTTTGTGCTATAGATATATGTTTAAATGCCATTGAAATCTCTTTTAAAAATATAATAAAAAGGCGGCTAAAGCCGCCTCTGTATGCAAACTTTAAACTATTCCCAGTTTAAAATTACTTTACCAGATTGACCTGAAATCATCATATCAAAGCCAGCTTGGAAGTCATCTACCGAATATTGATGCGTAATAATAGGGTCTAAATTAAGGCCTGATTGAATCAAGCTTGCCATTTTGTACCACGTTTCGAACATCTCGCGACCATATATACCTTTGATCACTAAGCCTTTAAATATAACTTTATTCCAATCTACGGCCATATCTGATGGTGGAATACCCAACATGGCAATTTTGCCACCATGGTTCATGTTATTTAACATAGAATTAAAGGCGCTTGGCACACCTGACATTTCAAGGCCAATATCAAAACCTTCAGTCATACCTAGCTCATTCATTACATCTTCAAGCTTATCATTCGCAACGTTTACGGCACGTGTAGCGCCCATTTTACGCGCAAGCTCTAAACGGTATTCGTTAACATCGGTAATCACAACATGGCGAGCACCCACATGCTTAGCAACGGCTGCCGCCATAATACCAATTGGCCCAGCCCCTGTAATAAGCACATCTTCGCCCACTAAATCAAACGATAAAGCGGTGTGCACAGCATTACCAAACGGGTCAAAAATAGACGCAAGCTCGTCAGAAATATTGTCAGGAATTTTAAACGCATTAAAGGCCGGAATAACTAAATATTCTGCAAATGCGCCTTCGCGATTAACACCTACACCCGTTGTATTTCGGCACAAATGCACACGACCAGCACGACAGTTACGACAATGCCCACACGTAATATGTCCCTCGCCAGATACGCGGTCACCTACTGCAAAGCCACGTACTTCTTGGCCCATATCAACCACTTCACCCACGTACTCATGGCCTACAACCATAGGGGTTGGAATGGTTTTTTGTGACCACTCATCCCATTTATAAATATGAACGTCGGTGCCACAAATCGCGGTTTTACGAATTTTAATAAGTAGATCGTTATGACCTACTTCAGGCTTGGGTACGTCGGTCATCCAGATGCCGGTTTCGGCTTTTAATTTTGATAAGGCTTTCATAGTTAACACTCAACTAAAAAACCGAAGCAATACTTCGGTTTATAAAAAATTAAATAACGCCCATTTCTTTACCAATACGGGTAAAGGCAGCAATTGCGGTGTCTAGTTGTTCAATACTGTGCGCAGCTGAAATTTGTGTACGAATACGCGCTTGGCCTTTTGGCACAACAGGGAACGAAAAGCCGGTTACATAAATGCCTTCAGCGAGTAGCTTGTCTGCCATTAATGAAGCAACTTTAGCATCGCCAAGCATTACAGGAATAATGGCATGATCTTTACCCGCACACGTAAAGCCTGCAGCTTCCATTTGCTCACGGAAATATTTAGCATTTGACCAAAGTTTAGCGCGTAACTCGCCACCATTTTCAAGCATTTCGAGTACTTTAATTGACGCAGTTACAATTGAAGGCGCTAATGAATTTGAGAATAAGTAAGGGCGCGAACGCTGACGTAGCCATTCAACAATTTCTTTTTTACCTGATGTATAACCGCCTGATGCACCGCCCAGCGCTTTACCTAGCGTGCCGGTAATAATATCTACACGGTCAAGCACATTACAGTACTCAGGCGTACCTTTACCGTTTTCGCCAACAAAGCCTACCGCATGTGAGTCATCAACCATCACTAATGCATCATACTTATCGGCAAGGTCACACACAGCTTCAAGGTTACAAATTACGCCATCCATAGAAAACACGCCATCGGTGGCAATTAATTTTGTTTTAGCGCCCGCTTCATCAGCTGCAATAAGTTGCTTTTCAAGATCCTCCATATCGTTATTAGCATAACGAAAACGCTTAGCTTTACATAAGCGTACGCCATCAATAATTGATGCGTGATTTAGAGAGTCAGAAATAATAGCATCTTCAGCGCCTAAAATAGTTTCAAATAGGCCCGTGTTAGCATCAAAACAAGACGAGTATAAAATTGTATCTTCGGTTTCTAAAAACGCACTAATTTTTTGCTCTAGTGTTTTATGAATATCCTGCGTGCCGCAAATGAAACGCACTGAAGCAACACCAAAGCCATGGTCATCTAAACCACCTTGCGCTGCTTTAATTAGCTCAGGGCTATTTGCTAAGCCTAAGTAATTGTTAGCACAAAAATTAATAACTTTATCGCCAGATGCAACTTCTATTTGAGCTTGTTGCTGCGAGGTAATAATACGCTCACTTTTATACAAACCTTGCGCTTTAACGTCTTCAATTTGCTCTTGTAGTTGGCTAAAAAAAGCAGATGCTCTCATCTGTAGTCTCCAATTAAATGAACGGGTAAACAACAACATTAAAGCCACTGTTTATTTTGGGGTGTATTGTAAAAGTTTAACAAGTAAAATGCACTGTTTGCAGCTCGTCGCTAATACAGGTAATGGCAGCAATACTTAACACTTTAGTTGCGAAAATATAAACGCACTTTATACCTAGTAGTGTGCTGGTAAATCGTTAATAGAGTCAATCACTAAATCGGCGTATTGTTTAGCGGTTTCGTCAAATTGTTGACCAGAGCGAACTAGCACTCGCGTGCTAATAGCTGCTTTTTGTGCCGCTTGCATATCGCTCAGTTTATCACCCACCATAACACTGCTCGAAGGGTCAATATTATGCTCTTGCATAGCTTGTAACAGCATACCTGGAGCTGGCTTTCTGCACTGGCACTGTTTTAAATATTGCGCCATCGCTTTTTTGGGATGGTGCGGGCAAAAATACACATCTGTAATTTTAATATTGTGCTTACTAAATTGTGTTTTCATCCACTGAGTTAAAGCTAAAAAGTCATCTTCAGTGTAGTAACCTCGCCCTATTCCCGATTGATTAGTCACTATGATAATTTTATAACCTGCATCATAAAATGCTTTACAGGTACTAAACACACCGTCTATAAATTCAAATTTTTCACTTCGATACACATAGCCATGATCAATATTTACCACGCCATCTCGGTCTAAAAAAAGTGCTTTGTTTTTTTCTGTTACACTCATTTTATAGACTCTCTTTGTACCACATGATCAAACATAGCTTTAACACTGTCTACGGTTATTTGGCTCATAAGGTCATCTCCCTTAACGCGCGTACCCCAAGGCAATTGTTGAGCTGTTTTACCCGTTTGCTTTAGCAGATTTTGATGATACACCTCAACTACGTAGTCTTGATATAAATAAGGGCCTGTACGTGCAGGATTAGAATGCGCATATAAACCAATAACCGGCGTACCTACCGTTACCGCCATATGTGCAGGGCCGGTATCGGGGGCTAAAACTAAATCAGCGCGCTTAAGCACACATAACAGCTCTTTAAGTTTTGTTTTACCTACTAAGTTTAAAATAGTGCAGTGACTGTGTTTTATAATTTGATTAGCTAAATTAATCTCAAGCTCAGTTGGGCCGCCCGTTAGTACTACGTTAAAGCCCTGCTCATGCGCGTAATCAGCAAGGGCAGCGTAGCGCTCTGGCAACCAGTTTCGCTGTGCTTTACTGGCCGCTGGCGATATTACCAATAACTTATTTGCCAAATGCGCAGGCCCTAATAGCTCATCTGCTTTGTTCTCATCCGCTAAGGTATAAGGCATATCCCAGGTAGGTGAATAGTCTTTAACTCCAATGGCACCCGCAAAGCCTTTAAACCCCTCTAGCACATGCGCTTCTTTTTGTGGGGCTATTCGTTTATTTATAAACAAGCTATGTAATTCTTTTGAACGTGCCCAATCAAAGCCTATTTTTACTTTAGCCGGAATACAGCGTGCAACAAAGCCAGCTCTTAATGCGACTTGCATATTAAGTAGCACATCAAACTGCTGCCCTTTAAAAGAATGTGCTAACTTTTTAAGTGCATCCTTACCTTGTTTTTTATCAAAAACCACCAGCTCAACTCCAGGTAAATCGGCAAGTAACATGGCTTCTATTTTACCCATTACCCACGTTATTTTTGCATTGGGGTGTGCTTTTTGAATGGCTTGTACAGCACTAACGGCATGACACACATCACCAATGGCAGAGAGTCTTAAAATACAAATTGAGGAGTAATTAGGCACTTGAGTCACGCGTTCCACTTTGGCTTTAAATAATAGACTGCGATCTTAAATTATACTCGCACTAATGCAAGCACTTATGCTGCGCTATAAAACACGTTAATATACACGCATTATTGAATTATTTTAACGAGCTATGTTTAAAACACTAACGCAAGGTAAGCACACTATTTTAAGCCACCCAGATTATTTTAACGAGGTTGATTTAAACTGGTTCAATGCAGATTATTGGCAACAGCAAAATAAAATAGTCGGTGCTAAAAAAGGCCGCGCCACAGCCTGGTTTTTTAAACACGATGATTTAACCGCTGTACTTAGGCACTATTGGCGCGGCGGTTTAGTTGGCAAGTTGTTAAGCGATCAGTACCTCTACCCTGGGCTTAAAAACACCCGTGTGTATAAAGAGTTCAGCTTAATGATAAGGCTTATTGAGCTTGGCTTAAATGTACCAAAACCCATTGCCGCCAAGGTAACAACCTCTGGCTTAATTTATCGTGGCGATATAATTACAGAGGCTGTAAAAGGGGCTAAAAGCCTGCTCGATATTTTAATTGAACGCCCACTAACAGAAGATGAGCTCAAGCGCATTGCCAATACTGTTGCGCTATTTCACTCAAAAGGTGTGTACCACGCTGATTTGAATATAAATAATATTTTATTTAATGAAACGGGCGAGGTTTATATTATCGACTTTGATCGCGGCGAAATAAAACCACCTAACAAGCAATGGCAACAAAGTAATATGGCACGTTTAGAGCGCTCATTTTTAAAAGAGCAAGGACGTAACAACGCTTTTTATTGGCAAAGTAATGACTGGCAAACTTTATTGGCTATTTATAAAGAGCAATTAACCACACAAAGCTAGGTATTGCTTAGCAACTTGTTCGGCCGTTACCTTTTGTAAAATGTCGGCATTATCTACATTAGGCTTAGCGTTTAAAACCAGCTCAATTTTAGCCGCTAGCTCATCGCTATGCCCTACAGGCGCTAAATATTTAGCCAAGTCGTTTGTTAAAATTTCGCTCGGTCCAAACGTACAGTTAGTACTTACTACAGGTGTGCCAACAGCTAATGCTTCAATTAACACTGTAGGGAGCCCTTCAAAATCAGAGCTTAATACTAATGCCTCAGCCTGCTTAATCCAGTTATACGGATTTTGTTCAAACCCTGGCACTATAAGTTGTCCCTCTATACCATACGTTTTTGCAAGCTTAAATGCTTTGCTAGGCTTATTGCATAAAAGGACTAATTTGTATTTTTTATCAAGCTTTGCAAATGCCGCAAATAAAATATCGTGGCGCTTTTGTTTAGCTAACCGCCCTACATGAATAACATACGGTGATTGTGGTATTTGCGTATTAACCTCATCTGAGAGCCGCTTTATATCTGCTAAATTAAAGGGATTATAAATAGTTGTGATGGCGCTTGGGCTAATTAAACGCCCTTGGGTAATTTCTTGCTCTACCCCTTTAGACACGCACACCAAGGATTTTCCGTTTAAGTTTTGCTTTGACTTTTTAAGATAGTGATAAGAAAACGGGCCTAACTTTTTTTGCCTCGCCAGCTCTGCATTAACAGAGTTATGCATAACAAAGTGAACATTTTTAATTTGGCTTTTAGCCAATAAGTTATTGCTTCTATCTAAATTGCTAAGCACTAAATCTATGGGGCCAATTTGTTTTTGTTTGTTATTAAACCACGCCTCTAGTTTTGCTACACTTTTGTTTATTTTCCAAAAGCGATCCACTTTAGTGGCTTTATCACTGAATAAACTTTCAACCTTTATGTTCGCAGGGATCGTGTATTCATATTTATTAGCCAACGATAAAATAGTAACGCTATGCGTTTTTACTAGCTGCTGAGCAAGGGTTAGCATCACTTTTTCGGCGCCGCCACCCGCTAACGAGTCTATTACAATCACTATATTCATCTATCGGCAACCATCATCATGCTTTTAACCCCTTGCGTTATTTCTTCATAGCTATGGGCGCTTTCAAGCAAAGAATATTTTTCTAGTAGCTGGTTAAAATGCGGCTCTATTAGTAAAGCACTGGCTTTATTTACTATGTCTTCAATCTCAAAGTTTGCTTTAATTACCACGCCAGTTGTGGCGCAACTTGCTAGGCGCTGTGTTTGATCTTTTGATATAGCGCATGCCACAGCAGGCGTTTTAACAGCAATCGCCTGCAATAGGGTGTCGCCAGCACTTAACAACGCAAATTTAGCTTGCTCCATAAGCGACAAAAACTCACTATTTTCTAACGTATCCAAATTTATAACAGTATTTGATGCTGGCAACGCTTTATCATAATTAGGGCCAAATACCACCACCGCCTTTAACCCTGTTTGCAATGAAATTTGCTCTGCGGCGGCAAAAAATACATCTGCACAGTTTTGATTATCTAGTACATGACCGCCAGAGCCTGCACTCACAATAAAGTAGCCTTGTTCATCAAGCTGATATTTTTTTAACACCTGTTTGGTATCGCACGCTGATGAAAATGCTATGTAAGGGCCCACGTTTTTAGGCATAGCCAAAGAAAACATATCTATTTTAGCTTTTTCAGCCCAGCTCAGCGGTTCAATGCAGTAATCAGGCTGTACCACCCAATGGCTATCAATTAAGTTGATACGGTTAAGTTTTAAGCCCTTCGCTCGCTTTTTCGCATGCTGAGAAATAAACACCACTTTGGCACCCACTTTTTTTGCAGCTTTCATGTGAGCAGCGCGCCCTGCACAATCAAATATTACAATGTCAGGTTTAAAATCGGCTATAACTTCACACACTTTATCGCGCTCTTTAGTCGCAGAGCGCTCAAGCAAGGTGGTATCATATGGGCAGTTTTTAGCGTAGTTCGTGTGTTTATTTAAAACAAAATGGATAGTAAGTGAACCTAGACATTCACTTTCAAGGCTTTGGGCTAGCAACAACGAGCGCATGTATTCACCTATTCCTTGTGGCGATGATACGGGTATAAATAAAAGTCGTTTGTTGCTCATTGCATTCTCTATTTCCTATTTGCGCAGCAGTATATCAACCCCATTGTTTTTACGATAGCTAGGTTACATTTTTATACACAAATTTAACGCCCTAAAATAGATTATTTACTGCAATAGCCATGTTAGATTGGTAAACTTAGCCGCAATCTTAATCACAAGGATCTGAACTTTGCGAAACAGAATCTTTCTACTTTCTTCTCTTTTTTGCGCTATGAGCGCATCAGTAACAGCAGAGCCCTGGGTAAAGCCAGACGATTACGGTCTACGAGCTGACATTCAACAACTGGCCGATGCCGGTGTTATTTTAGCGCCTGTAACCACCTACCCGCTAATGTGGAAAAGCTTTATTGGCGAGCTAGAATCGAGCAAGCTTGAACTTTTATCTCCCAGCCTGCAAGATGCACTGCTTCGTGTAAAACATCGTTATAAGTCAGAAAACAGCAGCTCGCACAGTGTACAACTCTCAGCGTTTGCCGCATCAGACCCAATTATAGCCACCAGCTTTGGGGCAACCAACACACAAGAATCTGAGCTTTCTGCGGCCTACGCCTACCTTGGCGATAACTTTGCGGCGAAGGTAGCCATTAATTACCGTAACGATGGTAAACAATGCTTAGTTGATGGCAAAACAACCGATGATATAGCCACTAACGAACAAGCACTTGAAGATTGTAACGATACCTCATTTGACGATAGCTACTTAGCCTACCGCTTAGGCAATTGGATTTTTAGAGCCGGTGCCGTAGAGCAGTTTTGGGGCCCAGGTGTTGATAACAGTTTAATTATGTCGGGTAATGCAAAGCCACTGCCGGCACTAAGTGTAACCCGTGAGCAAAGCACAGCGTTTGAAACATCTTGGTTAAGTTGGCTTGGCCAATGGAGCTTTACCGCGCAAATGGCAAAGTTAGAATCGACCCGCGTTATTCCTGATGCGCTGCTTTGGAGTAGCCGTGTTAACTTTCGCCCGATACAACAGCTTGAAATTGCTTTAAGTTGGTCTGCGCAGTGGGCCGGTGAAGGCCAACCAAGCTCAGCAGGTGATTTTATTGATGTTATTACTGGGCAAACTAGTTGTATTGATGGCAATGAAAATTGTGATAGCTCACTGGAGTCTAAAATTGGTAATCAGCTTGCTGGCATAGATGTGCGTTGGTCTGACACTTTATTTAGTCACCCCTATGCAATCTACGCAAGTACAATTGGCGAAGATGCCAGCTCGCAATTCAAACCTGCCGACAGAGCGTACTTATTTGGCGTACAAACTACGCAGCGCATTTACAATCAAAATGTGCTCGTTAACGTTGAATACATAGACACAGGTGTATCGTGCTCGGCCGAATCAACCAATGAAAACTGCTACTACGAACACTCCGATTATAAATCGGGCTATCGTTACCACGGTCGCACTATTGGCTCAACCTTTGATAATGATTCGCAGTCAGTGGTATTAACACTTTTAGGTCAGCTTTCAAATGGCGATGACTGGCAAGTAAAACTACGTAGTGTGGATTACAACAGCGATAATCTCGACCGTTACCCTAGTAACCCCGATTTAGGTAATACAATTACCAAAACCGGTTATAACTCAAAACAAGTTGAGCTACGCTACAGGCAGCTGGCTATGGGTGGGCGCTTAACGCTCGGCGCTTTTGCATCAAACAACGATGGCGCAGAAAACGACACATCAGCGTTTGCTAAGTACGAATATAATTTTTAAACCGTATATTTAAAAATAGCATTTTAAAGCCAGCTATTTATAACAAAAAAAGGGTTGAAAACTGCGTTTTCAACCCTTTTTTATTTAATCAGCAAATATCACTGCTTTATTTTGCTAATTACCTTAGAGGTTGAACAACCATCTAAAAATGTCAGCACTTCTACTTTGCCACCATGGCGTAGCACATGATCGGCGCCAGCTATTTGCTCTACAGTGTAATCACCACCTTTAACTAAAATATCGGGGCTTATTTGCTCGATTAATTTAGCCGGTGTGTCGTTTTCGTCCGCGCTGCCAAAGGGAATTACCCAATCCACAGAGGCAAGTGCACTTAATACCATTGCGCGCTCATCAAGCGGATTTATAGGGCGCTCAGGGCCTTTTAAACGCGTAATTGAATCATCATTATTTAAACCAACAACGAGTCTATCTCCACGCGCTTTAGCTTGGGCTAAATAGCGTACGTGGCCTGCGTGTAAAATATCAAAACAGCCATTGGTAAACACTATCGTTTCGCCATTTTGTTTAGCAAACTCAATGTGTTGCAGCACATCGTCAAACGGAGTTTGGTAGTGCTCGCCATTGGTGTGTAAGTATTGGCCAAGCTTTTGGCTAAGCTCTTCTGGTGAAACCGTTGCCGCCCCCAACTTACTTACTACAATGCCTGCGGCTAAATTAGCAATTTCTACCGCATCTTTAGGCTCCATACCTGCCCCTAGCATCACCGCAAGCGTGGCTATAACAGTATCGCCTGCGCCAGTTACATCACTTACTTCTAGCTGCTGCGCTGCAAAGTCGTGTTTTTCATCGGCGTTAATTAATGACATACCTTGCTCAGAGCGTGTAAGTAGCATGGCTTTAATACCATTTTTACTAATTAGCTCACGCGCGCTTTGTGCTAATATTTCTTCAGAGCCTGTTTTACCCCCAGCCAAATTAAATTCATGTAAATTAGGGGTAATGTAGTCTGCGCCTTCGTATAAGTGCAAATCGGGCGATTTAGGGTCTATAAGTACAGTTTTACCCGCCGCTTTAGCAACGCTAACCATTTCTTTAATTAAGCTCAGCGAGCCTTTGCTGTAATCAGAAAATACCACAAAGTCGTAATCATCAAGCACCAGCTCTAAACGGTTTAATAACAACTGGCTATGCTGCTCGCTAAAGGTTTCTTCTAAATCTAGGCGCACAAGTTGTTGATGGCGGCTAATTACACGCATTTTAGAAATAGTGGGTAAATCGCATACACTAACAAGCTGTGAATGTATTTTTTCACCTTTTAAAATAGTTTCTAAGATTTGCCCGCTTTCATCTTCACCAATTAAACCAAGTAAGCCCACTTTGGCATCAAGTCGCGCAATGTTTTTTGCAACATTTGCAGCGCCACCCGCTTTATCTTCAAACTTGCTTACTTTAACAACGGGTACTGGAGCCTCTGGCGAAATACGCCCTGTATCGCCATACCAGTATCTGTCTAGCATGACATCGCCGACAACTAAAATACGCGCTTTAGATAAGTTTTTTAATAGCGATAAATCCATTACTGCTGCTCCGCAACAACCATATCGATAGCTTCACATAACCAATGGCCAATAAACATATGTGCCTCTTGGATACGGGCTGTTTCATCATTTTTTATAATAATGGGCAATTTAGCAATGTCTTTTACTTTACCGCCCTCGCGACCGGTTAAGGCAACCGTAAACGCGCCAATCTTGTTAGCCGCTTCAAGTGCTAAATTAATATTGGCGCTGGTACCTGAGGTTGTTAAACCAATCACTAAATCTTCTGGTTTACATAAAGCCTGAACTTGACGTTCAAATACCGTATCAAAGTGGTAGTCGTTACTGTGCGCAGTTAATATTGAGGTATCTGTGGTCAGCGCCATTGAGGCAAGTGGGCCACGCTCTAACTTATAACGCACGACAAATTCGGCAGCTAAATGCTGTGCATCGGCAGCACTTCCGCCGTTACCAAACCAAATAACCTTACCACCAGCTTGCAATGCACTGTGGCACGCTTCTAATAATTGCATAGACTCTTGATGATAAGCCTCCATCGTTTCAAATAAGGCTTGATGACGGTTTAAACTTTCAACGTAGCTTGTTGCCACAGAATCGATAATTGACATGAAAAATTCCTCTAGGAACTGAAATGGCAGGAAAAAATTAAATCCATTATTCCATAGTTTTATTTAGTTGTGTGTATTTTATGGGAATATAGCTGAACTGAATTATAATTTAGTGCTTCACATGTTCAGAAATTATCACTTTCGCGTTAAACTAGCGCCACTTACCTTAATAAAAGTTCAGTATGGCACGCATTTTTTACTCACTCGCTTTAATTTTAATTAGCCCACTGATTGTATTTTACTTGTATGTACTAAGAGGTAAAAAAAATAAAGGCTACCGCGCGCACTTTAAAGAGCGCTTTGGTTTTATTAGCAAACACTTATTTAATAATAGCGCTAAACCGGTTGTGTTCCACTGCGCTTCTGTAGGTGAGGTCCTTGCTGCAGCGCCACTGATTAAAGCTCTGCAAAAACAACACCCGCAGCTTAATATACTTATTACCTGCAATACTCCTACCGGGCGTGCGCAAATTAGTGAACAATACAAAAATACCGTGGCGTGTTGTTATTTACCTATAGACTTTGCAGGTTCGAGCGCTCGATTTTTAAAGCGCGTAAATCCACAGGCACTGTGTATTTTAGAAACTGAGCTGTGGCCTAATTTAATGGCAATAAGCCATAAAAAGAATATTCCGGTATTAGTGCTTAATGCTCGCCTAAGCGAAAAATCGCAACAGGGGTATCAAAAGGTGGCAGGGTTAACGCATATAATTATGCGTTCAATTTCAGTGCTTGCAAGTCATAATAAAAATGATGCTAAGCGCTTTATTGAACTTGGTTTACCCCCTTCAAAAAGCCATGTTACAGGCTCAATAAAGTTCGACATTACGCCAAGCAATGAGCAACTAACTAAAGTTGCAAATCTTAAAGCCGAATATAAAACCAAAGAACGTTTTGTATGGGTGGCAGGCTCCACTCACCCGCTTGAACACGAAATGATATTAAACGCCTATCAGCAGCTATTAAAAAAATACCCTAATGCACTTTTAGTTATAGCACCGCGCCACCCTGAGCAATTTGATAAAGTAGCCGATACGTTAACTCAAAGCCCACTTAGCTTTAGTCGTCGCAGCAACAATAACTATCAAAACGAGCAGGTACTATTAGCTGATACACTGGGCGAACTTCAGTGTTTATATGGCGCAGCGAATGTAAGTTACATAGGCGGCAGTTTAATTCGCCGAGGTGGGCACAACCCACTTGAAGCTGCTGCTTTTTCGGTTGGTGTTATTACAGGCCCACACACGTATAATTTTGATCATATCTACCCTGAGTTAATTAAACTTAAAGGGGCTGTCGTTGTTGAAAATACCGATGAGCTTGCTAAACAATTAATTAATTTAAGCCAAAACACCAAAGCGTGCCAAAGCTTGGGTATTAAAGCGCAGCAATGTGTAGTAAAAAACCAAGGCGCCATTGAAAAAACATTAACCATTATAAATCAGTATTTAGAGCCAAAAGCATGACTCATCAAGCAATCTCCCAAACCCGCGAGTGGGTATCATCCGTTATTGTAAAATATAATTTTTGCCCATTTGCCCGTAAAGAAGTAGAAAACAACTGTATTCATTATGTGCTTAGCCCTGCAACAAAAATTGATGACGCTGTAATGGACATGCTAGAGCAGTGTGTGCAGCTTGATCAAAATGCAGAGCGCGAAACCACATTAATACTGTTTGATAACGGCTTTAGCGATTTTGAAGACTTTTTAGATTTAGTCGATTTAGCCAATGCCTTACTGGTAGCGCAAGGGTTTGAAGGTAAATACCAAATTGCTAATTTTCATCCCGATTACGTGTTTGCCGACAGCGATGAAGATGATGCGGCAAATTACACTAACCGAGCCCCCTACCCTACACTGCATTTAATTCGCGAACTGAGTATGAGCGAAGCGCTTGATAACTATAACGAGCCTGAATCTATACCAGAGCACAATATAAAGCTTGCAAGGCGCAAAGGATTCGACTTTTGGCAGCAACTTTTAGCAAATATAAAAAAACCGAGCGCCTAAACGCTCGGTTCTTAAGTAATATGTTTAGCTGCTTGTATTACTTTTTAACCCAGTTACCATTCACTTCAATATAGTGGCCACTTTTGGTCTTTTCGATTGTTTTAGCTGCTGCGAGTGCTTCTACTTGTGCCAGCGATAAATCGTTCTTTTTAGCCAGCTTTAAATACTGTGCTTTACGTTTAGCATTAATTTCCTCAACCACGGCTTTTGCCTCGCTGTTTTGTACCACAAGCCCTAAGTAACCTGAGCTATCTTCACCCACTAAGCCTTGGTTTTTAGCATCATCTAAACTAATAGCCCACGCCGAAAACGACAAACATACCGCACTTACTAGAGTAGCAATACTTAATTTATTTTTTATAGTCATCATTTAGCTCCTAAAATAATTCACTGTCGTCACTGAATAAGTTATCGAGTTCTTTATCTACTTTTACTCGAATTTCGTGATCTACTTTTACATTTAGATTGATCGTTATCGGCTCTTTCGCTGCCACCTCTACTCTGTGGGTACATGCGCTTAAAGCGCTAATAGCAGCAAGTGCAATAACGGCCTTAATGCTCAACAAATTTTTCATCATTAGTTTCCTTTTTTAGAGTATTGCTGCTCAACTTTTTGCGTTATTTCGTCGCTCAGTCTAAGCGCTCTTAGCAACGTAAACACGTTTTCTTCGTGATTATAATTAAAGTTAACTTGTTGCTGCTCTGGCTCATTAAAACCTTGTAAGTTAACACCTAAGTTTAACCAGCCATCACTTTTAAGCGCTACTGTACTATTAAGCTTTTGTATATCAAGGTTTTTTAGCAACCCAAGCACAGGTTGTAACTCTTGTTGCTGGCGCATAACAGCGTCAAACGCTTCGTTATTACTAATAATAAGCTTACCTTGGCCTTGATTGGCTAGGCTGCCATTTTTTACCTCAACCCCTGTTTCATCAAAATAAAATGGTAACGACCCTTTTAGCCTACCTGTTAGGGTAATACCCGACTTATCGTCAAGCGTTATTAATTTACTGGCATCAACATTTTCAAACGTAACATTCGCTGTTTGCTGCTGCTTTAAAAGTGTGTATTTATCTAAAGAAAATTTACCACCCAAAATATCGCCTTCAACATCAAAGGCCTGCGCGCTATTATTAACCACTTTAATATTACCCGTGATACTTTTAACTACAGCGCCTGCACGTAATTCATTAACATTAAAGGTAGTAGGGGCAACATTAAGCTGTCCTGAATCGTACTGCCCACCTAGCTGCATACTAAATTGATTAGCTAAGTAGTCGTTATACAGTGCAATGGTATCAGTCATCGTTAAAGTAAAATTTGCTTTTTGTAAATTTACATCACCACTTATACGCCCACCCAATTTTCCTTGGGTTAGCTGAGCTAACGGTTCAAATTGGCTAACGATTGAATTTAACGAAAGCACACTTTGCTCTGGTATAATCACTTCAAACGGATGCGCTACCTTTGAAACATGGTGATTGGCCACCAACTCAACACCATTTACAAATACATGATGAGACGCTTTAAGCGCGCGACTTTGCAGCCCAGTTGACGTTACGTTTATAGTATTTAAATCGACATTTGGACTAGTGAGTGTATTTATTTGGGTGTTTGCATTTAAGTGAGCAAATAACTCTCCCACACCTAAGCTTGCCCTTGCACTAAGGGTGTTATTAATACCAGTGAGTTTATATTCGTTGTATTGCACGCTTTTAAGCTTACTTTTAAGCGTTACTTTTGCATCGAGCTTTTCATTCATACTTGCTTCAAGGTTACCTGTGTAGCCGTTAAGAGCGCTGCCATAAGCAGCTGCGCTATCAACGCTTAACTCAATACGTGCGCTACCTTCTGGCTTAAAGTCAATAAGTTGAGTGACTGTAAAGTCCCCTTTAGCTTTAATATTGTTAGCCTCAGCCGGTAAAAATTCAGGCAAAGCGGTAAGCGCAATATCATAATTACCGCTTAATTGAGCGTTTTTAAGCTGCGTACTTAGCGTTATAGCGTCTATTTCATCTGTATGTAGCTGTGCCTTTAGCTGTGTGCGGGCGCTTTGTAACGGTGCTGCAGTATTTATAAACGTATCTGTAAACGTTATATCTATATTTTGCTTGGCTTGCTCTGCACTTTTGAGCGTTATTAACGGTAAGGTTAGGTTGTTATGTGCAAAGTTAATTGGTTTAGCTAAAGCCCACTGCCAATTAAGTGGAAGCTGCTTTACAGCAAATGACTTGTAGGCACTTTCAGGAATAAGAGATTGGCAGTTATTACTAAGTTTTACATTATTTTTAAGCTTGCTTGGGTCAAGCTCAAGGTTTTGGCTATTTAAATTATAGGTAGCACTTAGCACACCTTTGGAGCTGTTTGTTATATCGCAGCTTTGTATTTTATAGTCATACTGGGCTTGTAAATCACCACTAAGGCTTGCCTCTACCCCGTTAAAGCTAAATGTTTGCGCTGTATTAAAGCTAAGTCCACTTAATAACTCATTATCTGTTTTAAGTAGTTGCTTCAATAATCCATCATTTATTTTAAGCTGCCCTTGTACCTTATTATTGTAAAGCGTTGCGCTTGCGTTTAAATCACCATTGACTACAAACTGGTTAAGCGTGGGCTCGGTGATATTTAGCATTAGCGGGCGCTTTAAAAGCGCACTGTGTATAGTTAAATGCTCAACTGTAATTGTTGGCCTTTTTTCAGGAAGCGCTAAATCTAAAATTGTGGCAGCAGTGCTTGTTTTACTACTTTGAGGAAATGGATTTACATTAAGTACTGCGTGTTTAACTTTAACATGCTTAGTATTAGCAGTAATACCTGTAAGAGCAAGCT
Source organism: Pseudoalteromonas sp. A3 (assembly GCF_025942345.1). Taxonomy (NCBI): domain Bacteria; kingdom Pseudomonadati; phylum Pseudomonadota; class Gammaproteobacteria; order Alteromonadales; family Pseudoalteromonadaceae; genus Pseudoalteromonas; species Pseudoalteromonas sp. A3. The sequence goes on along the minus strand of NZ_JAPCKL010000005.1, from coordinate 9,906 downwards.
CTTGATTTTGGTAACTTAAACAGGCTTTTTGTACGTGCACATTTAACTTACTCGTAAGCGAAAAATCTAAGCAGCTTAAGGTAACACCTTCTTTTTCAAGTTCAGGCGCTACAGCCCATTGTAATAGTGGCAAACGAAATATATAGCCAAGCAAAACTATACTTAGCAATACAGCACCCATAATTAAACCAATGCGCTTTAACATACTGTCCTTATAAGCTTTTATTCATACCTTACAAACTATCGTAATTTTAAATCTACGCAATCAAAAAAGGCTGCACAGTGCAGCCTTTTTTATTTTACAGCTAGATTATGAATCTAACTTGTATATGTCGTTTTTAACCTACATTTTTACGTGCGTTGCGGAACATACGCATCCATGGGCTATCCTCTTTCCACTCATCTGGGTGCCACGAGTTAGCAACAGCGCGGAATACACGCTCAGGGTGTGGCATCATTACAGTGGCACGGCCATCAGTAGAGGTAATACCGGTAATACCCTCTGGTGAACCATTTGGGTTAGCCGGATATTGCGTTGTCGGATTACCATAGTTATCTACAAATTTAACCGCAACAGTGCCGCTTTCAAGCGCAGCTTTAGTGGCGGTATCGTTTGCAAATTCTGCATGGCCTTCACCATGAGATACAGCAATTGGCATACGCGACCCAGCCATTCCATTAAAGAATACAGACGGGTTTTCTTGTATTTCAACTAAACTGAAGCGAGCTTCAAAACGCTCTGACTTATTTGTTACAAAACGTGGCCAATGCTCAGTACCCGGAATTAACTCTTTCAATGTTGATAACATTTGACAACCATTACACACACCTAAGCTAAAGGTGTCTTCACGGTGGAAGAAGTTTTGGAACTGATCGCGTGCCATATCGTTAAACAATATAGACTTAGCCCAACCTTCACCGGCGCCTAATACGTCACCGTAAGAGAAACCACCACACGCCACTAAGCCTTTAAATTGCTCAAGGGTTAAACGCCCTTCGAGGATATCGCTCATGTGTACATCAACAGCGGCAAAACCAGCACGGTTAAACGCAGCAGCCATTTCTAAATGCGAGTTAACGCCTTGCTCACGTAAAATAGCCATTTGCGGCTTAGCGCCCGTTGCAATGTACGGTGCGGCTATATCTTCGTTTAAGTCAAAGTTAAGTTTTACGTTTAAGCCTGGATCTTTTGCATCAAACTTGGCATCAAACTCTTGCTTAGCACAATCAGGGTTATCACGACGTGCTTGCATTTGGTACGTTGTTTCGCCCCAAATAGTACGTAATTCAGTACGAGTATGATTAAGTACAGTTTGCTCACCGCGGTTAAATACAATGCTATCGTCGCTATTAAGCGAGCCAATCACGTGGCTAATTGCAGCTACACCGTGTTGTTCAAACACAGCATTTACGGCATCTAAATCGCTGTTAGCAACTTGAATTACCGCGCCAAGCTCTTCGTTATAAAGTACTTCTAGGTCTGTCCCTGTTAACCCAGCTAAATCAACAGTCACACCGGTGTGCCCAGCAAATGCCATTTCAGTTACCGTAGTAAATAAACCACCGTCTGAGCGGTCATGATAGGCAAGTAGCTTGCTATCAGCGACAAGTGCTTGCATGGCATTGTAAAAGCCTTTAAGTAGCTCAGGGCTGTCAACATCTGGAGTAACATCACCAAGCTGCTTGTAAACCTGTGCAAGGCTTGATGCGCCCAGTCGGTTTTTACCCGCGCCTAAGTCAACTAAAATAAGTGATGTATCGCCTTTATCAGTACGTAACTGCGGAGTCACTGTTTTACGCACGTCGTCAACACGGCCAAAGGCAGTAATAATAAGAGATAACGGAGAAGTAACTGATTGCTCAGCACTATCATCTTCGTTTTTCCATGTCGTTTTCATCGACATAGAATCCTTACCTACAGGTATAGTTAAACCAAGCGCAGGACAAAGCTCTTCGCCCACCGCTTTTACAGCTTCGTAAAGGCCGGCGTCTTCACCAGGGTGACCTGCTGCAGCCATCCAGTTAGCCGATAGCTTAATGTTCTCTAGGCTGCCAATGTTGGCACAGGCAATATTAGTTAACGACTCTGCCACGGCTAAACGCGCCGATGCACCATAATTTAATAATGCTGCCGGCGTGCGCTCACCCAGTGACATAGCTTCACCGTGGTATGTGTCGTACGTTGCTGCGGTAACTGCACAGTTAGCCACAGGTACTTGCCAAGGACCCACCATTTGATCTCGTGCTACTAAACCGGTAACCGAGCGATCGCCAATGGTAATTAAGAATGTTTTTTCTGCAATGGTAGGTAAGCGTAATAAACGCTGAGCAGCCTCAGCTATATCAATCGACTCTGCATCAATTGCCTTACCGGTAACTTGCTTTGAAGTTACATCGCGATGCATTTTAGGTGCTTTACCTAATAATACATCAAGCGGCAAATCAACAGGGCTGTTATCAAAGTGGCTGTCGGCAACAGTTAAGTGGCGCTCTTCTGTGGCTTCACCTATTACTGCGTACTGCGCACGTTCGCGCTTACAAATGGCTTCAAAGCGATCAAAGTCTTCAACAGCAACAGCCAGTACATAACGTTCTTGCGATTCGTTACACCAAATTTCGTGTGGGGCCATGCCAGGCTCATCGTTAGGAATATCACGTAGTTGGAATTTACCACCACGGCCACCATCATCTACAAGCTCAGGAAACGCATTAGATAAACCACCGGCGCCTACATCGTGAATAAACGCAATTGGGTTTTCATCCCCTAGTTGCCAACACTTATCGATCACTTCTTGGCAACGGCGTTCCATTTCTGGGTTTTCACGCTGTACAGAAGCAAAATCTAAATCTTCGTTTGATTGGCCCGATGCCATGCTTGATGCTGCACCGCCGCCTAAACCAATGTTCATTGCAGGGCCACCTAGTGCAATAAGTTTTGCACCGACTGGAATATCCCCTTTTTGAACATGATCAGCACGAATATTACCTAACCCACCGGCAAGCATAATAGGCTTGTGGTAACCACGCACCTCTTCACCATTGTGACTTGTTACTTTTTCTTCGTAGGTACGGAAGTAACCTAATAAGTTAGGACGTCCAAACTCATTATTAAATGCCGCGCCACCTAAAGGGCCGTCCATCATAATATCAAGCGCATTTACGATACGATTAGGCTTACCAAAGTCGCTTTCCCATGGTTGCTCGTAACCCGGAATACGTAAGTTAGAAACCGTAAAACCAACTAAACCCGCTTTTGGCTTAGAGCCGCGGCCTGTTGCGCCTTCATCGCGAATTTCACCACCTGAGCCTGTAGCCGCACCAGAAAATGGTGCTATAGCTGTTGGGTGGTTATGGGTTTCTACCTTCATTAAAATTTCTATGTCTTCTTGATGATACGCATATTCACCTTGCGCATTCGGGAAGAAACGACCCGCTTTTGATCCCTTCATTACTGCTGCGTTATCTTTGTACGCCGACAGCACATTTTCAGGATTGTGCTCAAATGTATTTTTGATCATTTTAAACAGCGATTTAGGCTGCTCAATACCATCAATTGTCCAATCAGCATTAAATATTTTATGACGACAATGCTCAGAGTTTGCTTGCGCAAACATAAATAACTCTATGTCGTTAGGGTTACGGCCTAACTTTTTAAAGTTTTCTACTAAGTAGTCTATCTCGTCATCAGCAAGCGCAAAACCTTGTTCAACGTTTGCCGCAGCCAATGCTTCGCGCCCGCCACCTAAAATGTCAACTGATGACATTTCGCGAGGTGAGTCATTGCGGAATAACTGCGCTGCAGAAGCAAGTTCGCTATGCGTTGCCTCAGTCATACGGTCGTGTAATAACGCAGTTACTTGAGCAAGCTGATCTGCACTTAGTTCACCTTCTACGTAATAAGCAATACCACGCTCAACACGGTGAACCTGTTTAAGGCCACAGTTATGCGCTATGTCAGTTGCTTTAGATGCCCATGGTGAAATGGTGCCAGGGCGAGGGGTAACTAAAATAAGTGTGCCAGCTGGGGTATGCTCGGCAATAGTTGGACCGTAAGTAAGTAGTTTTTCAAGCTTAGTTTGCTCATCAACACTCAAAGGCGAGGTTAAATCGGCAAAATGTGCATACTCGGCATATACATTGGTGACTGGAAGTTGCGATAGTTTGCAACGCGCTAAAATTTTATTAACTCTGAACTCTGAAAGTGCTGGTGCACCACGAAGGATCAACATAGATAATTTCATCCGGGGTTAGGGATTGAACGATATTTTAGGCGGGCATTATAGTCTATGTAGCACCGAGTTTTAACTCCAAATTACGCTTTTCAGAAAATTAACTTTTTATTTATATAAACAGCAGCAAAATTACCAATAAAAGCTAAACGCTAAGTGACGCCATAGTGAAGTTTTGGTATAACGGGGTATGAGCTTTATGGGGCGGTTAATGTTGAAAGAAAAGCTAATAATTATCATCACTTTAGTTATGTTGTTGTGTGCGTGTAATATGCAGGAGCAACAAACTCAACTTGCCCAAATTAAAGCACAAAACAAAATACGTGTAGGTACCCTTGCCAGTGCCAGCAACTACTACCAAGCCGTGCAAGGCGAGCAAGGTTTTGAATACGAGCTATCTCAAGCTTTTGCCGACTACCTAGGTGTTGAACTAGAAATAGTACCGTTTTTTAATTTATCCGATATGTTTGAGCGCCTTGAAAGCGGCGATTTAGACTTAATAGCCTCAGGACTTACCTACAACAAAGTGCGTGCACAGCAATACCGCTATGGCCCCACTTACAGAACAATTAGCCAAAAGTTGGTTTATAAACAAGGTCGAGTTCGCCCACGTGAATTTGACGACCTTGATGGAAACTTTACAGTTATAGCCAAAAGTAGCCACTCTTTAACCTTACAAAAAATAAAAAAGAGTAACCCAGATTTAACTTGGCAAGAAACCGAAGAACTCGATGAAGAGGAGCTTTTACAAGCCGTTATCGATGGCGAAATAGATTACACCCTCGCCGACTCACACACGCTTTCGCTGTTTAGACGCTACCACCCAAATTTAAGTATCGGCTTTTCAGTTACCCGAAATGACCCCATAGCTTGGATCCTTAATAAATCAAAAGATGATTCGCTTTATGCACTGCTAGTGCCCTTTTTTGGTGACGTAAAACAAAGTAACCAACTGTATGTGCTCGAAGAAAAGTACTTTGGGCACGTACGCCAGTTTAACTACGTTAATACGCTTGCATACATAGAGGCTATAAAAGAAACGCTCCCCACTTACAGGCCTTGGTTTGAGCAATATGCAGGTAGCCTTGACTGGCGCTTACTTGCTGCGCTTAGCTACCAAGAATCTATGTGGAACCCTCGCGCTAAATCGCCTACAGGTGTAAGAGGCATTATGATGCTGACACGCAGTACCGCTAAACAAGTGGGCGTAACAAATAGGTTAGAGCCAGAGCAAAACATCCGTGGCGGAGCTAAATACTTAGCTAAGCTCGTTAAACGCATCCCCGATAGAATCCCGCAGCCCGATAGAACTTGGCTTGCACTGGCAGCCTATAATGTAGGTTGGGGGCACGTTAACGACGCGCGCATTATTACCGAACAACAAGGGGCGAGCCCTGATAAATGGGCCGACGTTAAAAAGCGCTTACCACTTTTAATCAAAAAACGTTATTACCGTAAAACCCGTTACGGCTATGCGCGTGGCGATGTTGCGGTAAAATATGTTGATAACATTCGCAGGTATTACGATGCACTTGTATGGCTTGATGAAAATAATGCCCTAGCGCCAGAGCCAGAACCTGAAGCACCTGAAGTTGAAAAAGCAGCTCAACCAAGCAAAGAGCCTATAAACAACGATAAAACCAAACCTACCCCTTCGCTTTCACCTGAAGAAAAAAGTAAGCAAGGTGAAAATAACACGCAGCAGTCTCAGTAAAGCGTTTATATTTACGTTTTAAATGGGCTGCTCAGGCCTGTGAAACATTAAAATGTGGGCATTAAATGCTTATTTTCTCATCTTAGCAGGCGCTAATTTCCCCTTCAGGCTTAACCACCTTAGTAACTAAATTAAAAATCTGTTTACTTGTCATGAAATGATCACTAATGTGTGTTTATAGTATATTTACCTGATTTTTAATATATATCTTGTGCCTTTCTCACTCTCACGCATTAGGAGAACACATGCTAAAACGTAGACGCACGCAAAAACTAAAACGCAATATTATTCATTCAACAGCCACCAGACGTCGTATTATGCTACGTAACTTACATAAAAAAATTATTTGGCGTCGTCGTATGTTTGCTATGCAGCAAATGATAGAAGTAGATTCAGATAAGGCTAACTAGTCACTAATTTGGCGAGCTGCTTTTTTAGCCGCTTTAATTTGTTCTCGGCGTTGTTTAAAAAACGCCGAAATAGTACTCCCACAGGTTTGACCAAGCACCCCACCTAATACCTCTACCTGATGGTTCAGCCTCGGCTCTTGCAATAAGTTCATAATAGATCCAGCCGAGCCTGTTTTAGCATCAGGCGCACCGTACACAAGGCGCTTTATTCTGCTATGCACTAACAGCCCGGCACACATAGAGCATGGCTCTAACGTAACGTACAAAGTGCAATCAATTAAACGGTAATTATTTAAAGCTCTTCCTCCTTCACGAACTGCAATCATTTCGGCGTGCGCAGAGGGATCGTTATCAGTAATTGAACGATTATAACCTGCTGCAATAAGCGTGTTATCTTTCACAAGGACAGCTCCTACCGGAATTTCGCCCAATTGCTGCGCCTTATTGGCATAAACTAATGCCTGCTCCATCCAATACTCATCGCTTTTAAGATCGTTCATAGTGCTTACTTTAAATAAATTTTCTCTCGCTATTATATCAACTTGCCTGTTTAAAATGCGTAATTGATTAAATTATTGCAAAAATAAAACAAAATAATGTGGTTTATCGTGGCTCATAGAGTGTGATTTACGCTATAATCTCACGCTTTTTTTATTTAGCTCACAACACAGGTAGCAAATGAAATTTCCTGGACGCCGCAGACATAAACATTATTTTCCAGTGGAAGCTAAAGATCCACTTACTAATCAGCTAAACGCAACTGAGCGATTACAACGTAGCTACATTACGGGTATCGACCAGATCGTTGTTGATATTGAAGCCAAAGTCGATCAGGCTTTTTTAGACGAGTTTCAACTTCGCCGAGGAATGTCGCAAGTTATTGATAGCGATATTACTAACGCACTTTACGACCGTTTAAAACTAAACGACATGGTTGATTACGAATTTGCCGGTGGCACCATTGGTAACACAATGCATAACTACTCTGTACTAGCAGATGACCGTTCAGTATTGCTCGGTGTTATGAGTGAAAACATAAAAATTGGCAGCTATGCCTACCGCTTTTTATGTAACACATCAAGCCGCGTTGATTTAGACTATTTACAACCTGTCGATGGCCCTATTGGCCGTTGTTTTACTTTAATTGATGAAACAGGCGAGCGTACATTCGCAATTAGCGCCGGTTTAATGAATCACTTAAAGCCTGAGTCTATCGATAAACACTTAATTGAGCAGTCATCAGCACTTGTGATCAGCGCCTACCTAATGCGTACACAGGGTGATGAAACAATGACTGAAGCAACCATGCAAGCAGTTAAATACGCTAACGATGCAGGTGTACCGGTAGTTTTAACACTCGGCACTAAGTTTTTAATTGAGCAAGATCCAACCTGGTGGGCTAACTTTGTAAACGAGCATGTCGATATACTTGCCATGAACGAAGAAGAAGGGCTAGCAATTACTGGCTTTGAAGACCCATTATTAGCCGCAGACAAAGCACTTGACTGGGTAGACTTAGTTATTTGTACCGCTGGCGAAAAAGGCTTATTTATGGCCGGTTACGTTGATGAGAGCTTTAAACGTGCAACCGAGTACCCACTATTACCAGGTGCCATTGCCGATTTTAATCGCTATGAGTTTTCTCGTGCAATGAAAAAATCCGATTGCGAAAACCCGATAAAAGCGTATAGCCATACGGCGCCATTCATGGGTGGGCCTGATTCAATCAAAAACACCAATGGTGCTGGCGATTGTGCGTTGGCTGCCGTGTTACACGATTTATCAGCAAACGTTTATCATAAGTTAAATGTCGCTAACTCAGCAAAACACGAACAAAAGGCCATTACCTACTCTTCTCTTGCACAAATTAGTAAGTACGCTAACCGCGCAAGTTACGAGGTATTAGTACAGCACTCTCCACGTTTATCACGTGGGTTGCCAGAGCGCGAAGACTGCCTTGAGCAAGTGTACTGGGACCAATAAATAGGGAGCTTTACGTACTCCCTATTGCGGTATTTTAGAAAATCGAAATATCGAGCTTTTTAGATAGCAGCTCTAATGCTGCTATCCCCGCCACAGAATTACCAAATTCATTAAGCCCTGGTGAATATACTGCCACTGTAAACTTACCCGGTAATACCGCCAATATAGTGCCTGACACACCCGATTTACCCGGCATTCCCACTCTGTAGCCAAAGTCACCTGCCGCATCATATAAGCCGCTGGTGAATAAAATCGAATTTAATTGTTTATTTTGGCGACTACTCAAAACGCGCTTACCCGAGCTGTAATCAACCCCTTTATTCGCTAAAAAGTTATACGCTCTAGCTAGCTCAATACAGTTAAGCTCAATCGCACAAAAATTAAAGTAAGACCAAAGTACATCATCTACGTCATTCTCAAAATTACCAAACGACTTCATTAAATGCGCCATTGCCGCATTTCTATGCCTAAACTCGTATTCAGAATTAGCCACTTTTTTATCAATCACTATTGCACTATTACCTGCAAGTAACCTAAACGTTTCAAGCATTGAGTGGCGAGGTGCTGATAATCGACTGTACAAAGCATCGCACGTCACAATCGCGCCAGCATTAATAAAAGGGTTACGTGGTACGCCTTTTTCGAACTCTAACTGCGTAAGAGAATTAAACGCGGTTCCTGAGGGCTCTTTGCCTACCCGATGCCATAGCTCGTCGCCATAGCGCTGTAGCGCCATTGTAAGTGTCATTACTTTAGAAACTGACTGAATAGTAAAACGTTTTGAGCAATCACCCGCACAAATGGTTTCGCCATCAGTGGTATAAATAGCAATAGAAAACTGCTCGCTAGAAACCTCAGCAAGTGCAGGTATATAGTCCGCAACCTTACCTTGTGATAACAAAGGGCGCACTTCGTGTGCTATTTCATCTAGTACAGTTTGGTAGTCAGCAGTGGGCAATTGACACCTCTATTTTGGCATTTATAAAAATTTGATTTTAACACGCACAACTTCTGCACGCCTAGCTATGTTACATGAATAAAATAGCAGATAAGCATGAACTTAATGTTTATTTTCAAAGTGATATTTTCTATATCAAAGTAATACCAATCCGCAATAAGCCTTAATCATTTTGCGAGGCTATAAAAAACTGATTACACTCAGCACGATGTGCGCCGTGACTTTGCTTCAGGAGCTTAGCGTTATATAGGGATATGAATGTTATGGCTCAAAGAATTTACAAGGGCGGGCATTACAGAGACTGAGTTAGTATGAGATCTTGGCTTTTTATTAAGCCCCAGACAGCAAAAAACCCGTTACATCGCTGTAACGGGTTTCTTTAATTTGAATCCTGGTAATGTCGTAGTGCCCACAGCGGTGGAGAGTCACATAGCAAATGCTACATTATCGTTGGCCGGGGCTCGCCTTCAAGCTGTTTTGTTTGACTACTGAGTTTGGCGTGGGCTCTTGGTTATTTACTAAACCCCAGACAGCAAAAAACCCGTTACATCGCTGTAACGGGTTTCTTTAATTTGAATCCTGGCAATGTCCTACTTTCACATAGCAAATGCT
>NZ_JAPCKL010000004.1:185256-371335 GCF_025942345.1 Pseudoalteromonas sp. A3 | reverse complement strand
ACGATTGGAAATGTTAGCCCCATACAATATGAATCAATGAATTAAAACCCCGTGTCTACTTTATCGGGGTCAGATCATACAGCTTAAAGCTTACAGCTTACAGCTTACAGCTTACAGCTCAACCATCACTCGTAATAGTATCTATCAGCTCACTAAGTACTGCTTCGGCTTTGCTGGTTTCTACTTGGCAGGTGCCGGCGTTTAAGTGGCCGCCACCGCCGTATTTAAGACATAACTCGCCCACATTAGTGTTTGAAGTGCGGTTGGTGATTGATTTACCTATGGCAAATACTACGTTTTGTTTTTTAAGGCCCCACATTTTGTGAATTGATATATTGCAGTCGGGGTACATGGCGTAAATAACAAAGCGGTTGGTGGCGTAAATAGTTTCCTCTTGAGTTAAATCTAGCACCACGAGGTTTTTATGCACGGTTGCGCATTGTGCTATTTGCTCTTTGGCCTTTTCGTTATGCTCGTTATAAAGCGCAACACGTTCGGCTACGTCTTCCATTTTTAAAATATCTTCAATGCTTTGATCTTTACAGGCATCAATTAGCTTCATCATTAATTGGTAGTTTGAAATTTTAAACTCGCGGAATCGGCCAAGGCCTGTGCGTGCATCCATGATAAAGTTCATTAATACCCAGTCTGTTGGGTTGAGTATTTCGTCTTTTGAGAACTGCGCAGCATCGCCTTTATCTACGGCTTCCATCATGTCTGTGCTGATGTTTGGAAATTTTTCTGCGCCGCCATAATAATCATAAACAACGCGTGCAGCAGAAGGAGCTTTAGGGTCAATTACATGGTTTTTAATATCGCTTGCGTTACGTACGGTTTCGCTTAAGTGATGGTCAAATGCAATGTGACAGCCAGCAACGTAGGGTAGGTTAGTGGTAATGTCGTTTGCAGTTATGTCTATTTTGCCATCTTGCATGTCTTTTGGGTGTACAAATAAAATGTCATCAATTAGGTCTAAGTCTTTGAGCAGTACGGCACATACTAAGCCATCAAAATCGCTGCGGGTGACTAGTCTAAATTTATTATTGGGCATAGCTTTTCCATCTTGTTGTGATTGAGTAATCAAATAAGTGTAACAGCTAAAATAATTTTTGAGAGGTTATAGCAATCGAATTAAAAATTTAGTCATTCTAACGTACTAAATAAAGCGTAAACGGCGTTATAAATTTTTAAGTAGAACATATGCCTATCGAAAATTAGGCCTTTGTTATTACTCTGTTTATCTGTTGCTATCAATACCTCATAATTTAATACAATGGGTATTAGCGTTAAAAAAGCGCATAAAAAAGCCAAAACGACTGTTTTGGCTTTTTGTTAGCAAGTATGTATTTGTTTTATTTCTGTATAAAAGTTAAGCGCCTGGTCCGCATTCCATACAGCTGTTAATAATATCTGGGCCAAATTTAAGTCTGGCATTTAAATCGCGAAGGGCCGTGCGTAAACCTTCTTCAATTACTGGGTGGTAAAATGGCATATCCAGCATTTCTGGTACGGTCATTTTGTTTTGCACAGCCCATGCTAATAAATGAGCAAGGTGTTCGGCTTGTGGGCCAATAAATTCTGCACCTAAAAATAAGCCAGTGCCTTGCTCTGCGTAAACGCGCATGTGGCCTTTATTTTTAAGCATTACTCGGCTGCGGCCTTGGTTTTCAAAGCTCACTTCGCCTACTTCAAAGCAACCACATTCACCTAGGCGGTCTGTAATTTGTTTGTAGCTGTCGCCTACCATTGCTATTTGTGGGTCACTAAACACTGCGGCAATTTTTGCGCGGCGAAGGCCAATGCGTACATCGGGGAAGCGCCCAGCATTTTGACCGGCAATGGTGCCTTGATCAGATGCTTCGTGTAGCAGGGGGATCATATTGCTGGCATCGCCCGCTATAAATATATTTGAGTTACCACATTGCATTGTGTGCGGGTCGGCGTGTGGCACACCGCGCTCATCAAGCTCTATGCTGGTATTCTCTAAACCTAGCTTGTCTACGTTGGGTACTCGGCCTGTGGCTGCAAGTACGTAGTCAAATTGCTCGGTGTGTTTAGCACCGTCTTTATCGGTGTAAGTAAGCTGGGCTTTATCGCCAACTTGCATCATGTCAGATACGTTTGAGTCGGTATCTACAAAAAATTCTTCAGCAAAAACAGTGTTTGCATAGTCTTTAATTACTGGGTCGGTAAGTGGGCCAATTGCGCCGCCAACACCAAATAATTTTACGTTTACGCCCAAGCGACTAAGTGCTTGGCCAATTTCTAGGCCTATTACGCCTGGGCCAAATACAGCCACTGACTCTGGTAGGTCGTCCCAGTCAAATACATCATCGTTTATAATAAGTTTGTCACCAAAGTTATTAAACACGCCTGGGTATGATGGGCGTGAACCGGTGGCAATTACAAAGCGTTTAGCAGTAATAATGATGTCATCGTCAATTTGTACGCGGTTGGCGTCTAAAAACTTGGCGTAGCCACGAATTTTATCTTCATCAGGAATGTCGTATACGGCTTCTACTACGAATCCTGCAAAGCGGTCTCGTTCGCTTTTAACACGTGCCATAACTGCTTTGCCGTCTATTCTTGGCTTTGAGCTATGTACACCAAATGCAGGTGCCATTTCAATTGAATGCGCGGCTTCGGCTGCGGCAATAAGTAATTTACTTGGCATACAACCAACGCGTGCACAGGTAGTACCGTACGGGCCTGATTCAATCATTAAAACGTTAGGGGTGAATTGTTTTGCGTTACGGTATGCGCTTAAGCCTGCAGTACCTGCACCTATAACAACAACATCGGTTTGTAATTCTTTCATAGTGGTATCCTTTATTATTTTCAATCTGAGCGATGAGATTGATATAGAGGGGCGTGTACGCCCCTGCTATCTTTTTACTTAATTAAGCAAAGTATTTTTCTAAATCGTCTGAGCCGCCAATGTGTTGTCCACCAATAAATATTTGTGGAACAGTGTCACGGCCAGTGATTGCTTTAAGGCTTGTTAATGTAGCGCCTGCACCCATAACAACTTCTTCAAATGCGTAGCCTTTTTCTGTTAGTAGCTCTTTTGCTTTTTTACAGAAAGGGCAACCAGGTTTAGTAAATACGGTTACTGGCTCTGGCTTAGTTTGTTTTGGGTTGATGTAGTCAAGCATTGTGTCTGCATCAGAAACTTCAAACGGGTCGCCTGGTAAATCTGGTTCGATGAACATTTTGTCGATAACGCCATCTTTAACTAGCATAGAGTATCTCCAGCTGCGCTTACCAAAGCCTAAATCATTTTTATCTACTAACATGCCCATGCCGTCAGTGAATTCGCCGTTGCCATCAGGTAATAATGTGATGTTTTGCGCTTCTTGATGCTCTGCCCATGCGTTCATTACAAATGTATCGTTTACTGATACACATACAATTTCATCAACGCCATTTTGCTTAAGTACACCGGCTAACTCGTTGTAGCGTGGTAAGTGAGTTGATGAACAGGTTGGTGTAAATGCGCCCGGTAGTGAAAACACAACAACGGTTCTGCCTGTAAAAATTTCGTCTGTGGTTACTGATTTCCATTCGTCGTTTTGACGTGTTGCAAATGTAACGCTTGGGATTGTTTGACCTTCAATATTCTTTAACATAGTTTGTTCCTCTTGATTTGTTGGAGCCATTATGGCGAGAATTTAAATATAGTTCCAATCGTTTGTTTGTATTAAACTAATAGGTATAGCCTATCAGGTGGAGATGAATTTGAACTTAAAAGATTTAGAGTATGTAAAAGCAATAGCGCACCACAAGCATTTTCGCAAAGCGGCCGATGCCTGTTTTGTTAGCCAGCCTACACTAAGTGGGCAAGTAAAAAAGCTTGAGCAAGAGCTTAATGTTGTTTTATTTGACCGCTCAACTAAGCAAGTTACATTAACAGCGCAAGGTGAACGTTTGTTGACACAAATAAACGTTATTTTAGAGCAAACAGAAATCTTAAAAGAGCTAGCGGCTACTTCAAACGGGCCGCTACAAGGTAAGCTAAGAATTGGTATTATTCCTACTATTGCGCCGTACTTACTCAGCGCTTTACTGACCTCTATGAAAGCGGCGTTTAGCGAGAGCCACTTTTCGTTTATAGAAATGCAAACAGCGACTATGCTAGAGGCGCTTGATAACGGCGAGCTCGACTTTGCAATTTTGGCCGATGTTCCCGAGCTTAAAAACTACCATACGGTTAACGTGTACAAAGAAGACTTTATGGTTGCTGTTTCAACCGATAACCCATTATCTAATCGTAAAAAAGTAGCGCTAAGCGATTTACAAAGTTGTAGCCTATTAATGTTAAGTGATGGTCATTGCTTTAAAGATCAAGCCCAAAAGTTTTGTTTTGCTGCGGGAGTGGATGTGTCAAACCAATATCAGGGCAATAGTTTAGAAACTTTATTGGCGCTGGTGGCGATAGATGACGGGGTGACATTTGTGCCCAAGCTTGCGTGTACACAGCGTGTAGGGATTGATTATTTAGCTATTTTTCCTAATCAGCAACGTAATGTGGTATTTGCTTGCAGAAAACACTACCCGCGTTTGGCGGGCGTTGAGCAATTAGCCCAGTGGTTGGCAGAGCACCCAAATTTAAAGCGGGCGCTTATTTAGCGTTCTTGGCTTGCAACCTCTACTACATCGTTTATTTGTACCCCAGGCAAAGGCTTGTCGTTAAGGCTTACAGCAATTGCGCTTTGTTTATAAAGTTGCTCAACCACAATGGTGTTAAGCGTGGTAATGGTATGCGGCATAGTATTGCCTTGTGCATCGGTTAAGTAGTTATGGTGCGCAATGCTTAATAGTTGGCCTTTTTTAAGACCATGATCTTTGCCTAGGTTTATCACCAATTTGTTGTTTTCCATGTGCATTATTTTTCCTTTAGTAGGAAAACACGCCATAGCCGCTTGTATATCGTAACTGACCGTTTGATTTATATCGCTAATGCTTTGCCCAAAAGGTGATTGCCAAAATCTATCACTATTTACATCAACTATGGCTGTTTTTTCAAATGGCCATACAGCTTGGGTATGATAGCTGTTTTGCCATAATTGTTCGTACGTGGTGCCATCAAACAACATAAACTCAATAGCGTAGCTGCGCTGGTAGGTTTCGTCTTGCCAAAAGGCGTAGTCGTTGTTGAGTTTATCGCTTGGCGCTAAGTTGGTTATTTGGCTTAATAAAACATATTGCGCGTTGCTTCTGGCTGAAAGCTCTTCTAGTTGTGCATTTGAGTAGTCGTGCTGCTGATTAAAGTAATTGTCTACATTAATTGCTTTATTGTAGTAAGCAACGGGCAGGGCGCTCATTTTTGTGCTTTGCAAAGCGCTAAATAACTTTTTACTAATGGCTTTATTTACGTCAAATATTTGACCCATTAAGGCATGTTCACGATGAACAAGCTGGCTTTGGGTTACAGCAACAAATTTATTAAAGCTACTTTGTGGGCATTGCTCTGTTTGGGCAAATACATCAAGCCTAAGCGTAATGGCAAATTGTTGATTTTGGCGTTGCTCGCTCACCAGCTCTATTTTTTGTATTTCGCCGTGGCTACTAATTTTTAGCTGATCTTGCGTTAGCACGCCATCTACCAAGGTTTGTACCGAGCTAACCCGGGCGCCAGAAAACACTAATGCTTGTGTAATTGCATCTTTAATCGCGGCCGATTTAGCACTGCTTATGTCGCCATTTTGTATTTGTGCATGGCCGGTAGATTCAAACCATTGTGCGTAAGTACTGGCAGAAAACGTTAATAATGCAGCGCTAGTAACACCTGCAAATAGTGATGATAAAAACGTGTTCATACTGGTACTCCACATAAAATTAGTTAATTACGCTTTAGCTAAGCAAGGACTGCACCAATATGAGGACTTTATAACAAATGGCATTAAACCTGCATTTATTTGCGCAATTAGTTTAAAGGGTGCAAATAAATGCGTGCAATTATATTACTTACTTTAGCAGGCCTTGGCCTTGCCGGTTGCAGCAACGTGTTTGATAAACATGTTGAGTACAAATATGTAGAGCCAAATAATTATCCCATACTTAAAGCGGTTGGTTATGCACCTATTAGCTTGCAGCAAGGGGCTAATAAATCACAAAAGCAATTAATGGCAATTAAGGCCTCTAAGCTTGAGGCGTACCGTGAACTGACTGAGCAAGTTTATGGGCAAAAAATTACAGCGGGCACGTCTGTAGCAGGTGCTATTGCTCAAAACGATTACATGGAAAGTAAAGTGCAGGGCATAATTAAAGGTGCGCAAATTATTAAAACTTACTCAGTTGACGATGTATACGTTACTGAGCTTGAGCTAAACATGAAGCGCGTGCACGACTTATATATAGGTGAAATTAAGCCGCGTGAAGTTAAAAAAGTGACCTACTACTAAGTAACTGGCCAGTACTTTAAATAGTAAAGCTATATTAAGCTGCTATTTTAGCGGTTGGTTTTAGCGTTAAGCGCGTGCGCGTGGAATATACTCGTATAGCAATACATAACTTTACTATTTACGGGAGCGTTTTTCTGTAAATCTAGGGTTTGATTAATCAGCTTTAAATACAACGATGATTCAATACGTTAGTTAATGTATTAAGCAAAGTTGAAATGACCGAGTTAAAATTTAAATCTAGTAAAAAAACACATACAAAATATCTCATCCTTTTATATTGAGTGCTATGCTGTTGTTACGAATAATATTTGAACAAGTAGTGTAGCGTTTAGTATATGTTTTTAATTTTTCTTTTTTTGGGCTGTGAATGACACTTAGGCCTACTCTTTCCTCAAATAAGCTATTTTTTTGGTGCAAAAGCAATTTGCGCTATTTACTGCTATTTTTTTTACTTTCAAGCGGCGTGTTTGCGAGCCGTTTAACTATTCAATTTAATACCTTTATAGAATTAATGGGGCAAAAGTATGGCCCTGCGCGAGTCACTGTGGCGCGTAATTGGCAAACTATGTTGGTGCGCACCCAAAATAAACCAGAACAACAACAAATTTTAATTGTTAACGACTTTTTTGCACGCAATCTTCGATACCAAACCGATATACAGCTTTGGAAGCAAAACGACTATTGGGCTACGCCATTAGAAACCCTTGGCCGTGGTTTAGGTGATTGTGAAGATTATGCCATTGCTAAATATATTAGTTTACGCGCCTTAGGCGTAAGCGATGACAAGCTTAGGCTTATATATGTAAAAGCTAAGCTTGCTGGTACAAACAAAACACAAGCACACATGGTATTAGGCTACTTTGCTACGCCTAATGCTCAGCCGCTTATTTTAGATAGTTTAATAACAAAAGTGTTACCTGCAGCAAAACGCGTTGATTTAAGCCCGGTATTTAGTTTTAACAGCCAAGGTTTATGGGCAAATAACTCGACCAAAAGTGTAGCCAGCCCGACAGCAAGGCTATCGCGTTGGCGTAAAATTTTGGAGCAGACATCACAAGAAGGGGTTATGTGGTAATGGCGTCATTTTCCTTATTTAAGTTTTTCAAAAAAAGAAAAATCACTCTTAGGCAAGAGCTGTGGATCACCTTGCTGGTGGTGATTTTTGTTGGCTTTATAAGTAGCGTATTAATAAGTACTAACTCTGCTAGAAACTATTTTTCTACGCAGCTGTATTTAAAAAATGTTGATAATGCCAGCTCCTTAGCGCTGATGATTAGTCAGCTTGAAAAAGATCCTGTAGAGCTTGAGCTGTTAGTGTCGGCCACTTTTGATACCGGCCACTACAAACGTATAGAACTGCAAGACCCAAATGGTGAGGTTATTGTAAAGCGCGTATTTACCGACACGTTAGAAAATACCGCACCAGCTTGGTTTAGAGCGGTATATGGGCTTAATGTACAGCCAGGTGTAGGGCAAGTTAACAACGGTTGGCAGCAATTTGGCACTTTATTTGTTGAAAGCCACAGCCAATATGCTGAGCAAGCATTGTGGGAAAGCGCCCTTAAACTGTTTTTTAGCTTTTTAGTGGTGGCCTTTTTTGCTTGTGCCATAAGTGCGTATTTATTACGTAGAATTTTAACGCCACTTGATGATGTGGTGTACCAAGCTAACGCCTTTGGCGATAAGCGTTTTATTAAGTCAAAAGTGCCAAAAACCTTTGAGTTTGCACGCCTTGTGCAGTCGATGAATTTATTATCGACACGGTTTAGTCGCATTATAAAAGAAGATAATAAACGCTTAGAGGAGCTGCGTTTTAAAGCCCAGCACGATGAGCTAACAGGGCTTGCCAATCGAGAGTATTTTAGTGCCACATTAGAGGCTCATTTACAAAAAGTGAAAGATCATGCCCATGGTGCTTTGTTTTTATTTAGGGTGGTTAATTTAGATAAAATAAGTGAATCGATTAGCCGTGTAGAAATGGTTAATTTTTTACGCCGTTTTTCTCAGGTGTTAACGCAGTTTTTAGAGTCGAATCAGGCGCACTTTTCAGAAAACTATATTGCGCGTATATCACATACCGACTTTACTGTGTTGTTTAGCGATACTGATGATATTCAGGCGCTTAGCGAGCAAATAACCGCACTGCATAGATCGATTGTTGATGAATACAAAAATATTGATTTGGCCATTGTACACAGTTGTACCTACATAGAGAAAAACGACACCCGCTTTGATTTATTACGCCGTGTAGATGGTTTATTAAAAACAGCAGGTAACAAACCTGGGGTGCAAGCAAAAGTCATTGATAATAAACAAAAGAGTGAAATTTTTGATGACTCTACTGGCTGGCAAAAGGCTATTGAGGATGCACTTGAGCAAAAAACTATACAGTTAAATTGTTTAGAGGTTATGGGTTTTAACGACACCTTGTTACAGCACCAGCTTAGTTTAAGTTTAGAATTTGGCGGCCAACATTATAAATCAAGCTACTACTATCAATGGGCTAATCGCTTAAACCTATTAGCACGTTTGGATTGGAGTTTAATCAAGCAAATTGTTAAACAGTACGGTGAAGCGCCGCCAAATGAATTGATTGCTGTAGAGCTTTCGGCGCAAACATTAATGGATGATACCGCGCTTGCCTCGGTATTAACCTATGTATCTGCCTTTCCTGATTTGGCAAAAAATATCTGTTTTGATATACGCGAAAACATTGTCGTAAACGAAAAGGATATATTTAAGGAATTTTGTGAGCAGGTGCGTTGTATGGGCGCTAAAGTGGCACTTAAACGTGTGGGGCCTGAATTTACTAAGATTAAGAACATTCAAGAATTTGGCTTAGAAATGCTTAAAATAGACAGCATTTACGGGCATAACATTAGTTATAGCCAAGATAATCAAACCTTCTTACGCGGTGTTTGCACATTAGCACATTCTATTGGTATTAAAGTGGTCGCGCAGGGCGTAACAAGCCAAGACGATATAGATACACTGGTTAATCTAGGTTTTGATGGGGTAATTAAAGAGTCGTAAAGCGACTCTTTAATTAAAAGGGGAGCGGTTTAATAATGGCGGCGAATAGGTAAATGCAATTCAGTATTTAACCTATAAGCCGTTGTTTAGTAAGTTTAACTATAACTGGCGAAGGTTTTGTTATTTTAGCCTAGGTTAGTTACCTTTAACGGCTAACATAAGTTGTATACGGTCACGCACTTTTAACTTAGTGAAAATTGAGCTCATGTGCTCTTTGATTGTTCGCTCTGTAATATTTAGTGACTCAGCGGCTTGTTTATTGGTCGCCCCTGTTATAACTATATCAACAACTTGGCGCTCGCGTTTAGTTAAGCTTTGAATATCGCACGCTTGGGTGTAATTTATTTGCTGCTGGCTTAGTGCCCCAACAATATTAGATAGTAGCTGCCCAGGTAACCACAGGCCGCCTGAGCAAATAGTCTCAAGTACTTGTTGCAATATTACTTTAGATGCAAGTGCTTCTATATAGCCTCTTGCGCCCGCTTGCAGGGCTGCTCTAAGTTCCTCTATTTCTAGATTTGTGGTCATTACAATAACTGGCAAGCGTTTTTGGGCATATTTTTTTACCAGTTCAAGCCATCCCGAAGTGCCCGCCAGAACCCATATAATACTTGATGCATTAATTTGTTTTGGTTCTTTGGTGCATATTACACAACCTGCAAACGCACTTCGCCAGTGGCTCGATTCAAGTTCGGGTTGTGTAATAAATATACTTTGACGCATTAATTTACTCCAATAAATTCAGTTTAGCGTTCTGTCATTGCTTGCGATGTAGCTCTGAGTACGGGTTTAAGTAAATATTCCAAGACGGTTTTTTTACCAGTAATAATATCCACTTGTGTGGTCATTCCTGGAATTATAGTCAACTCTTCTGAAAAGTTATTTTTAGTGGTTTTTAATTGCACTAAATAAAAAGTATTTTCTCTGTCGTCGGTAATTGTATCTGCACTTATATGCAGTACCTCGGCTTCTAGTCCGCCGTATACTGCAAAATCATAGGCGCTAAATTTAATCATGGCGGGCTGCCCTGGGCGTAAAAAGGCAATATCTTTCGGCGGTATTTTTGCCTCAACAATAAGTTGATCGTCTAAAGGGACTATTTCTAAAACGTCACTGCCGGGTTGTAAAATGCCGCCTACGGTATTAACCAATAAACGTTGTACCGTGCCTTTAACCGGTGATTTGATCTCAGTTTGGGCCACTTTGTCGGCAAGCCCTGATTCGGTTTCTTTTATCGACTCTAAACGCAGCAATGCCTCCGAAAGCTCGTTGTTCCAGCGGTTGATCATCGCAAGTTCGACTTCTGTTACTTTGTTTTTAGCTTCGTTGATAGCCGATAAACTGCGGTTAATAACGGCTTTAGTGCGGTTTATTTCGCCGTTTAAATCAACTATTTCACGTTCTAACCTAATGATGTCTATATCAGATACAGCACCGGTTCTTAACAGTGGGCGTGTTACTTGCAGCTCACGATTACTTAGCCTTAGAGCGCTTGTGTGTTGTTGCAAAGCGGCTTTTGCTTCAATGTGATCTTGTCTGCGTTGCTCTAGCTGGCGTTTATGAATTGCCACTTGCTGCTCTAATTCTTGGCGATTACTTAAATATATTGAGCGCTCATGAGCGACCGCCTCGGGTACTTGCTTAACAAGCTCATCAGGAAAAACGAGATCTTCTTTTCTAGTAAGGGCTTGTAACCTGGCTACTTTTGCAGTGAGTGATTGCACTTTAGATTGGTTTTCTCTAAAGCTTGAAATAAACCGAGTAGGGTCGATTTTTATTAATACGTCACCTTCTTCAACAATTTGCCCTTCACGAATATTTATTTTTTCTACCATACCGCCATCGTAAGATTGCACTAACTGTAATTTATTTGATGGGATAACGCGTCCTTCACCACGGGCTACCTCATCGAGTGGCGCAAAGCCTGCCCAAATTGTAAGCAAAATAAATGCAATGCAAATAAGGTATAACAAAAAACGTGCGCTGGCAGGCTCTTGCTGCATTTTTTCCCACTGCGCATCGACTACCCAATCTTGTGATTCAGGAGGCGAAAGCCAGCCTTTAAATAAGCGATTAAAGATTGAAGGCTTACCTTTTTTACGTGCTTCTATCGCTTTACTTACCGATTCAAAAGAGCGCTGCTCTAGTGGCTTTTTATTGTCACTCATGATGCTTGCTCCACTGTTTGGTTATTCAGTGCGGCAATTACTTTTTGTTTAGGCCCATCGGCAACTATTTTTCCGTTATCGAGCACGATGATGCGATCAACCAACGAAAGTAAAGATGAGCGGTGAGTAACTACAATTAAAGTTTTGTCTTGGGTGGCGATTTTTAAATTTTGAATAATTTTATTTTCACTATTGTGATCAAGCGATGAGGTAGGCTCATCTAACAGCATAATAGGGGGGTCGTTTATTAATGCGCGCGCTATACCAACCGCTTGTTTTTGGCCGCCAGATAGCAGGCGACCTTGCTCACCAACTTGTAGGTCAAACCCATCGGGGTGAGAGTTGATTAACTCGAATAACTGGCTTTTTTCGCATGCGCTAATTATTTGCTCATCTTTAGCATGCCATGCGCTAATAGTGAGGTTGTCTTTTAAACTACCAAAAAACAACGCTATATTTTGTGGTACGTACCCTATGTTATGACGAAGTTCTGCGGGGTCTATTTGTTGTATATTGTTGTTATCGACCATTACGGAGCCTGCGGTTGGGTCGTAAAGGCCTAAAATAAGTTTTTCGAGGGTGCTTTTACCCGAACCATTGCGCCCCAAAATAGCCACTTTTTCGCCCGCTTATATTTTAAAGCTAATATTACTAAGCGCATCGGCCGCGTCGTCTTCATACTTAAAGCATACGTCTTTAAATTCTATTTCGCCGTTTAATACGGGGTGGCTTAACCAATGTTTATTTGGCGGGCGCTCAACGTCTTTCTCCATTATTTCGTTAAGCGATTGCATAGCAATAGCGGCATGATGATATTGCGCAAGTACGGCGGCGCATTGCCCAAGCGGCCCCATCGCACGTGATGAAAGTAAGTAAGCGGCTATTAATCCCCCTTGCGTGAGCTCGCCTTCAATAACTAAATGAACACCGATGATCATAATGATCACGCCAACACATTGTTGTATCCACGCTGCACTATTAGAGATTGAACTTGAGATTAAGCGACTTTGCGCATTAACCTGAGCAATATAAATAGTTGATTTTTCCCATGTTGATTGGGTTTTGCATTCGCTGTGAAAACTTTTTACATCTTCAATGTTGGTTAAGCTTTCTACAAGTATGGAGTTGCGCATTGAGCTTGCTTTCATGGTTTGCTCTGACAGCGCTTCAAGTTTTCTGTGGGCTGCTATGCCATAACTTAAAAGTATTAGGGCACCTGCGATAATGGGTAGGCTAAGCGGTACACCTATTATTGCAATAACAATTAGGTATATAGCAACAAAGGGTAAATCAACCAGCGCGACCAAGGTTATTGAACTAAAAAAGTTACGTACGGCTTCAAACGATTGTATGTTACTCGCAAATGACCCCGCTGATGAGGGCCTATTTTTAAGCTTCATACCAAGTACGCGCTCCATAATAACCGCAGATACTTTTACATCTATACGACTTGCCGCAAGCTCTACAAAGTAGCTGCGTACTAAGCGCAGTACAAAGTCGGCGGTCAGCGCTATTAAAATACCGATGGCTAAAACCCAGAGGGTTTCTGTTGCATGATTAGGAACTACTCGGTCATATACATTCATTACAAATAAAGGCATGGCAACAGACAAAACGCCTAATGCAATGGCGGAGATTATGACGTCTTTGTACAGTGCGCGGCATTCTTTTATTACGCCCCAAAACCAGCCGTCTTTAGAGAGCTTTTCAAGCACCGGGGAGCGCTCATCAAACATAAACTCTGGATGAGCATAAATAATTAAACCTGTTGATTTTTCAATTAACTGTTCTAGGTCTTCTTCTACAACAGACTCAGTTAGCTCGGGGTAAGTAACTTGCGCTGTTTGTTTTTGGTTATCAATAGCGGTTACCACGCACGCTTGGTTATTATTTAAAATAATAATAGCGGGTAATAAAGCAGTATTAATTTGATTAAGAGGCTTATTTACAACTTTTGATTTAAAGCCCACACGTTTTGCAGCACGTGCAAACCCTGAAGGCGTTAAGTTTCCATCTGTTAGTGGGAGGCCATTTAATAAGGCCTCCCTTGAAAAATCTTTATCATGAAAGCGGCACAATACTGCAAGGCAATCTACCAGTGCGCCGCCATGATCAAGTACATCATTTAATTCCATATACCATCCAATGTTATGTAAAACATTTTAAATTTATTTGTTTTAAGCACCTCTTAACTATCGGTAATAACCGCCTCAATACGGCGGTTTGCCGCATTAGCACGTACCGAAATTTCATTAACTCGTGGCTGATCAATACCATAACCAAATGATTGAACACGATTAGGCGCTATACCAAATTGCTCAATAAGTAATTGTGCTACGGCAAAGGCGCGTTGCTCTGAAAGTTTGCGGTTGTATTTTCTATCGCCATCTAATGAGGCGTGGCCTTGGATCTCTACCTTTTTGTCAGGGTTATTTTTTAAAAACTCCGCGAGCTTTTCTACCTCTTGCAAGTACTCTGGGCGCACTTGGCTTGAGTCGGCTGAAAAGGGAATGCCTATTTCAACTGAGTCGGTCGCTTGGTCATACAAAGTACACCCAGACAGGTCTACATTTGTTCCCGCTGGCGTGCTTGGGCAGGTGTCTTGCTCGTTAGGTACGCCGTCGTTATCGTCATCTGCAAAACTCGATGCGCTAGGGGTCTCTGGTGGCATTTCTAAATACCTAGGCATTGCTGTAACGCTCATGTAGGCGTTATCTTGCTTGGCTTTTTTTTGTAAAAAAGCTTTGCGTTTAAAGGTGGCAGCTACATCGTAACTTGGGCATATATTTTGTGCGTTATGCACGATTGGGTCATCTGTTAACTCTGTTAATGTTGGGTACTTGTCAGACATAACATTTAGAGCTGGCAATAGTTTACCCATTTCGTTAAGCATAGTTAAAATGGCTGTTTGTCTATCGTATTGAGCAACAATGTACGAGCGGTTAGATTGAAATGCTTCGTTTTCAGCGTCAAGTACATCAAGCAAGGTGCGTTGGCCAATATCAAATTGGTCTCGGTAGGCTATTTTTACTCTGTTTGACGAGTTTTTATAGCTTTCAAGCGTGGGTAGCTTTTGCTCTATATTGTTCACATTATGATAGGCAATTTGTAGGCTTTGACGAATATCAACACAAGCTTGATCGCGTTGATACTTGGCAATATTTACATCTTGGTATGCTTGTTCAAGGTTGGCGCTATCTAGGCCCCCGTTGTACAGGTTATAGGTTATGTCTATACCTACCCGTGCTTCGGTTCTTGTTTCGTTTAAACCTAGCTCGTCTCTGTCTTGTGTGCCGTAACGGGCAGATAAGTCTACGTTTGGATGAAACGCTGCCTTTTGTGCCTGAGCATTGGCTTCTTGTGCCTCTATATTATAAAGCGATGCGTAAAAAGCAGGGCTGTTTTTATAGGCTATATCAAGCGCTTGGTTAATAGAAATGGGCACATTTTGCTCATCTAATTTGGCTTGTTTTATATCATTAACGGGTAGCTCGCCAACAACTCTTAAATAACGCGCGGTTACATCGTGCAGGTTAGCGTACTCGGTTAGCACATTAGATTGCGCTAGCGATAAGCGCCCGCTAATTTGCTCTAGATCTGCTGCTCGGGCAACACCGGCTCCTACACTTTGTTCAATTTGTTGGTATACAGACTCGTGTTCTTGCAGGTTTTCTTCAGCGAGTGTCACAAGTTCTTTAAATTTTTGCACATCTAAAAATGCAATAGATGCATCTAATGCAGTTTGCTCTGTTTGTGAGAGTAATTCAAAATACCGAATGAGCTGAATACGCTCAAACCTTTCAACGGTGTTAGATGTTCTAAACCCGTCGTAAAGCATTTGAGTAACACTAAGCTCTGCAGTGTTGCGGTTGTATTCGTCTTCTATACCGTAGTTTCGGCGCTCATAACCTGCGCTGGCAGATACATCAACGCTAGGTAAGTAGCCTGAGCGGGCTGCATCTACGCCATAAATTGAGGATTTAAATGTATGCCATGCTTGTTGTACCTCTGGATTATTTTCAATTGCTTTACTGGTGACGTATGTAAGCGGTGCCACAGAACTGTCATCGGCTTTTACCACGTTAGTTGCGCCAAGCGCACTTAGCGTTAAACCTATAAGCAGCTTTCCTTTTTGCTTTAGTAAAGTATTTTTTGTAATCATTTCTTCCTCTTAGGGTTACTTGGGCTATCAATACCTACCATATGGTTTAGTCAATAAATGCATATTTCGCAAATAATCGTTTTGGCTAGCATAAAATTTATTATCTACCACTTTTTTATTTTTAATGTTTTTTTAAAAACTGTACTTGAGTACAGTATCTAATGCGTTTTGCTGTTCTACATTTTAATTAATAGTTTTTAATTCTTATGTTTGAGGTAAGTAAAATGGAATCTAATCAATTATTAGTAATAGACTTAAAAGGGTCTGCTGGTGTTGTTTTAGAAGATGGCACAATTAAGCCACTTGAAGTGGGCGATACTATTACTGTGGGCGATTTAGTGGTTACCGCCGATAATTCATCGCTAACAATTGATGTGCAAGGAGAAACACTGTCGATTCCTGCTAATCAAAACGTAAAGATCACCCCTGATTTATTAGCACAAGAAACCCGCGATAGCAGCGAAACCACCGTGTTTGACGAAAGCCTAGATGCGGCCATTGCAAGCTTAGAACAAACTGATAATAACGATGGCCAAACGGCGGCTAATTCTGATGTTACTGACTTTTTAGATGCCTTAGAGGGCGATGGTGATATTTTAGATAATTTAGAAGCAACAGCCGCAGGTGGTGCTGGTGGTGCGGGCTCTGGTGGAGGAAGCTCATTTGTTCAGCTTACACGTATTGCGGAGGGGGTTAACCCTAATAGCGTTGCATTTGATTCAAGCTTTGATCCTGATTCTACAGAAGCGCTAAATATTCGCGACACCTCTGATGGGGTAGTTCCTGATGATGGCACTGCGTCTATATCATTAAATGAGGTAGGTTTAACTAATTCATCTCAGCCAACAATTAGTGGTACAAGTGAAAACTTAGTGGGTGAAACAGTAAATATTACTGTGACAGATGAAAATGGTAACTCTCAAGTAGTAAGCGCGGTTATTGGCCCTGATGGCACGTTCGAAATTACACTACCTAACCCGATAGCCGATGGACCCGTGAGCGTAGTTGTAGAAGCCACCGACCCAGATGGTAATGCGTTCAACGATGCTATTTCTATTGAAATAGACACCACCGCGCCAGTAATTAATATTGACCCTGTTGCAGACTCTGCATCTCAAACAGTAACGGTTACGGGGTCGGTAGCGGGTTTGAATACTGGCGACAACGTCTCTGTAACTCTTACCGATAGCACAGGCACACAACAAACAATTGTTACACAAGTTGATGCACAAGGTAATTGGAGTATTACCACTACATCACCTTTAGCAGAAGGGGAGTTTAATGTTAACGCAGTAGCAGTTGATGCCGCTGGTAACCAAGCAATTGACCAAGCTGTTGCGAGTATTGATTTAACCGCTCCAGAAATTACAGTTACAGTAGCGGGTGAAACTAATAATGCTACGCCACCATTAACTGGTACTACAACTGGTGTGCCACAAGGTACTGAAGTAACAATTACAGTAACCGACAGTGCAGGCGAAGTGCAGCTTTTAACAGCCATTACCGGTGAAGATGGTAGTTGGGCTGTTGATGTGGGTGTGGCACTACCAGAAGGTGATTTTACTGTTGATGCGCAGGTGAGTGATAGCGTAGGCAACCAAGCACTTGCAAGTGATGCTGGAGTTATTGACTTAACGGCGCCAATTGTAGAAATTAATGCGATTGCCGATACGCAAGATACAACCCCAATTATTACTGGCTCTGCGCAAGATGTGCCAGCAGGCTCGGTAATTACCGTGGTTATTACCGATATTAATGGGCAAGTTCAAACGCTGTTAACGCAAACAGATGATGATGGCAGCTGGTCTGTAAGTGTTTCTACCCCTTTAGCACAAGGTGAGTTTGAAGTTAATGCAACCGTGACCGACACTGCCGGTAATGAAGCACAAGCTGTAGAGCAAGGGTTAGTTGATTTAACTAGCCCTGAGATAACGGTTACGGCCATTGCAGACACTAATGACACAACGCCTACTTTTGTAGGCCGTGTTGAAGGGGCACCAGAGGGCTCTGTAATTACTGTTTTAGTAACCGATAGCGACGGTAATATACAAACCTTAACAACGACACTTGAAGCTGATGGCACGTGGAGTGTTGAATCGCCAAACGCTATTCCAGGCGGAGAGTTTAGTGTTACCGCGACAGTGAGTGACCCTGCGGGTAACGAAGCATCCGCGCAAACAAGTGGTGAAGTTACATTTGCCCCTATTTCTATTCAAATTGACTCTATTGCAGATACAAACGATACCACGCCATTTTTAAGTGGTAATACCGGTAACGTGCCTGCTGGTACCACTATAACTCTAACTATTACCGCAAGTGATGGCAGTACTTTTAATCTTTTAGCGGTCACGCAAGAAGATGGTTCTTGGAGCGCTCAAGTTACAGAGCCTCTGCCTGAAGGGGATTTTACCGTAGTAGCAGCCGTTATAGACGATGCGGGAAATGAGGCACAAGCAAGTACGGTCGGTAATGTAGATTTAACCGTAAGTATTAATTTTATTATTGATACTAATGATACCACTCCAACAATTAGTGGTACTACGCAAGATGTTGACGCAGGTGCGGTTGTTACTGTTACCTTTACAGGCAGCGATGGCGCAACAGAAACTGTGCAAGTAACCACAAATGCTGATGGTTCGTGGTCAATCGAAGCAACCGATGAGTTGGTAGAGGGTCAATTTACGGTGGTTGCAACAGTAACCGATGCTGCTGGCAATACAGCCTCTGCTACTGAAGTAGGGGAAATTGATTTAACTGATCCTGCAATTACTATTAACCCAATTACAGATACAAACGATACAACACCGAATGTGACAGGTAGCGTAGTAGATGTACCCCAAGGTACTGAGGTTACCTTATTAATAACCGATAGTGACGGTAATCAACAAACTATTACAGCGGTTACTAATGCCGATGGAAGCTATAGCGCCGATATACTTAATGAGCTTAGCGAAGGTGACTTTACAGTTACTGCAAGTGTAAGTGACGAAGCAGGCAATAGCAGTACAGCGACGGTTACTGGCACCATAGATTTAACCGCACCTAGCGTAACTATAGATAATATTGGTGATACAAACGATACAACGCCTACTATAAGCGGCTCTACTCAAGGTTTAGCTGCAGGTAGTGTGGTTACAGTGATTGTGACTGATAATGCTGGCGCTGAGCAGCAATTTGTCACTGCTATAAATGGTGATGGCACATGGAGTATAGATGTCCCACAAGCATTAGCTGAGGGTGAGTTTAGTGTGGTGGCAAATGTAAGTGATAGTGCTGGTAATAGCGCGCAAGACTCACAAACTGGCACTATAGATTTAACCGCACCAACTATTAGTGTAAATGACATTACTGACTCTAACGATTCAACACCTGTATTTAGTGGTACCACAACTGATGTAGAGCCAGGTAGCTTGATCACTGTATCAGTAACAGACTCTAATGGTGATGCGCAAACCTTAACGGCAGTTGTCGCAGAAGATGGTTCTTGGCAAGTAGGTGCAACGACTGCAATTGCTGAGGGGGAGTTTACAATCACGGCCACAGCCACTGATGCAGCTGGAAATGAAGCCTCAGCCACAACTACAGGCGTTATAGATACTGCAGCGCCCACACTAACAATTGATCCGGTGGGTGATACAAACGACACCACACCCACTATTTCAGGGTCTGCCACGGGCGAGCCTGAGGGCACAGTTGTTACGATTACCGTGACGGATGAAGCGGGTAACCCACAAATCATTACTACCGAAGTGCAAGCCGATGGCACCTTTAGTGTAGATGTACCCAATGAGCTAAGTGAAGGTGAATTTACCGTTGAGGTATCGGTAACCGATAACGCAGGTAATGAAACTACAGCAACCACCACAGGTGAGGTTGATACCGCAGCGCCTACAGTAATAATAGATCCCGTGGGTGATACAAACGACACCACACCGACTATTTCAGGGTCTGCAACGGGTGAGCCTGAGGGCACCGTTGTTACGATCACCGTGACGGATGAAGCGGGTAACCCACAAACCATTACTACCGAAGTGCAAGCCGACGGCACCTTTAGTGTGGATGTACCGAATGAGCTAAGTGAAGGTGAATTTACCATTGAGGTATCGGTAACCGATAACGCAGGTAATGAAACCACGGTCACTACCACAGGTGAGGTTGATACCGCAGCGCCCACAGTGTTAATTGACCCGGTGGGTGATACAAACGACACCACACCGACTATTTCAGGGTCTGCAACGGGTGAGCCTGAGGGCACCGTTGTTACGATCACCGTGACGGATGAAGCGGGTAATCTGCAAACAATTACTACCGAAGTGCAAGCCGATGGCACCTTTAGTGTAGATGTACCCAATGAGCTAAGTGAAGGTGAATTTACCATTGAGGTATCGGTAACCGATAACGCAGGTAATGAAACTACAGCAACCACCACAGGTGAGGTTGATACCGCAGCGCCTACAGTAATAATAGATCCCGTGGGTGATACAAACGACACCACACCGACTATTTCAGGGTCTGCAACGGGTGAGCCTGAGGGCACCGTTGTTACGATCACCGTGACGGATGAAGCGGGTAACCCACAAACCATTACTACCGAAGTGCAAGCCGACGGCACCTTTAGTGTGGATGTACCGAATGAGCTAAGTGAAGGTGAATTTACCGTTGAGGTATCGGTAACTGATAATGCAGGTAATGAAACTACAGCAACCACCACAGGTGAAGTAGATACCGCAGCGCCCACAGTGTTAATTGATCCCGTGGGTGATACAAACGACACCACACCGACTATTTCAGGGTCTGCCACGGGCGAGCCAGAGGGCACCGTTGTTACGATCACCGTGACGGATGAAGCGGGTAACCCTCAAACCATTACTACCGAAGTGCAAACCGATGGTACCTTTAGTGTGGATGTACCGAATGAGCTAAGTGAAGGTGAATTTACCGTTGAGGTATCGGTAACCGATAACGCTGGTAATGAAACTACGGCCACTACCACAGGGGAGGTTGATACAACTGCGCCCACAGTGTTAATTGATCCCGTGGGTGATACAAACGACACCACACCGACTATTTCAGGGTCTGCCACGGGCGAGCCAGAGGGCACCGTTGTTACGATCACCGTGACGGATGAAGCGGGTAACCCTCAAACCATTACTACCGAAGTGCAAGCCGATGGTACCTTTAGTGTAGATGTACCCAATGAGCTAAGTGAAGGTGAATTTACCGTTGAGGTATCGGTAACCGATAACGCAGGTAATGAAACTACAGCAACCACCACAGGTGAGGTTGATACCGCAGCGCCTACAGTAATAATAGATCCCGTGGGTGATACAAACGACGCCACCCCCACTATTTCAGGGTCTGCAACGGGCGAGCCTGAGGGCACAGTTGTTACGATTACTGTGACTGATGAAGCGGGTAACCCACAAACCATTACTACCGAAGTGCAAGCCGATGGCACCTTTAGTGTGGAGGTACCGAATGAGCTAAGTGAAGGTGAATTTACCGTTGAGGTATCGGTAACCGATAACGCTGGTAATGAAACCACGGCCACTACCATAGGCGAAGTCGATACAACTGCGCCGGTTGTGACCATAAATGCGTTAGGTGATACAAGTGATACTACACCAACTCTATCAGGTACGGTCAGCGGGGTACCTACAGGCTCAACCGTTACTTTAACTGTAACGGATGCAAATGGTGCAGTGCAAACCATCACCGCACAAGTTATTGCAGATGGTAGCTGGGCAGTTGAAGTACCCGTAGCTTTAGCCGAAGGTAGCTATACTGTTGATGCTACTATTAGCGATAACGCTGGCAATGAAGGTACTGCAAGCGCCTCTGGTACTATTGATACAAGTGCGTTAACTATCACTATTGATGTGATTGGTGAAACTAACGATCAAACCCCACAAATAAGCGGTGATACATTTAATGCAGAAGTAGGTTCGTCTGTTGAAGTTCAGATCACAGACTCTACAGGTGCGACTATCACCTTAACTACGGTTGTTGATGCAAACGGACAGTGGAGTGTTACTCCGCCAGCCGATTTACCTGAGGGAAGTGTATCAATCAGTGCAACAGTAACTGATTTAGGCGGTGGTTCAGCCATAGCAGAACTTGATGCCGTAATTGATATTACGCCGCCAACCATACAAATTAACGATCTAGAAACCAGTAATGATACAACACCAATTATTGCTGGTAACACTACAGGCGTTGTATCTGGCACTGTAATAAGCTTGACTGTTACAGATTCACAAGGAGTTGTTCGCTCGTTTAATACGACAACGGATGCACAAGGGAACTGGAGTGTAGAGCTTTCTCAAGAGTTGGCTTCAGGGGATTATACTGTACAGGCAGAGGTTTCTGATGCTGCAGGCAATAGTGCTTTAGACACAGCAACCGGTAATATTGATACTGCGGGGCCAAGTTTAACCGTTAATTTTGATGCTGTAACGAATGATACAACACCAACTATTTCAGGTACGAGTGATGCCGATGTAGGTACAACGATTACTGTAGTGATCACTGATGAAAACGGTGTCGAACAATCACTAACAACCACAGTAGATGCCAATGGAAATTGGCAAGTAGCCCCTCAAACAGACTTGAATGAAGGTGATAACACCATCGAAGTGAGCGTGTCTGATGAAGCAGGAAACACAACAACAGTAACCGATACAATTACTTTAGATACGCAAGCACCCACATTAACCATGCAAACCGTGGGTGATGTGAACGACTTAACCCCGACATTACAAGGCACCAGTAACGAAATTGGCGGCACGGTAACACTCACCGTGACCGACAGTGATGGCGCAGTGCAAACCATTACCACCACCGTTGGTACGGATGGGCATTGGGATATTGAAGTGCCAAGTGCCCTGGCACAAGGTGACTTTACTGTAACGGCCAGTATTACTGATGCCGCAGGCAATGAGAGCACCGCTAACAGCAGTGGCAATGTTGATACCATTACCCCAGTTGTAATTGTGGATGCACTGGGGCTTGGTAACGACAGCACCCCACTTATTAGTGGTACTTCAACTGAGCCAGAAGGCACAGTTGTAAACATTGTAATCACCGACAGTAATGGCGATGAAACACCGCTCACCGCCACCGTGGATGTCAACGGCAACTGGCAAGCAATCAGCCCAGAATTACCTGATGGCAGCTACAGTGTACAAGCCAGCATTACGGATGCGGCGGGCAATACAGGCGGCGCTACGCAATCGGGCACCATAGATAGCCTTGCCCCGACACTTGTGCTTGATACCGTCGGCGCGACCAACGACAGCACGCCAACTATTAGTGGTTCCACGAATGCACCAGCGGGCACGGTAATCAGCATCAGCGTTAGCGATGGCATTACCACCGAAATCTTTACAGCCACAGTCCAAGCGGGTGGCAGCTGGTCAGCCGATGTACCAAATGCACTGGTTGATGGTGAGCTGACCATTGAAGCCAGCGTGAGCGACAACGCCGGTAACACCACCACAGTTAGTGAAACAGCCACGCTGAACACCACCGCGCCAAGTATTAGCATTAATACCTTGGTTGATACCAACGACACCACACCAACCATTAATGGGACAAGCGATGCAGCAGATGGCACCACCATTAGCTTAACGTTTGAAGATAGCGCGGGGAATATTACGTCTATTGATACCACCGTAACCGGTGGTGTCTGGAGCGTTGAAGCTCCAGATGCGTTAGCAGAAGGTAACTATGAAGTTACCGCCAGTGTGACGGATAGCGGTGGTAATACAAGTTCTGTAACTGAAATAGGCTTAATCGACACCACTATCCCAGCGATTGAAGTGAATGAGCTAGTTGTTACCAATGATACAACCCCAACGATCACCGGCACCTCGAATGCACCGCAAGGCAGCACCGTAACAGTAGAGATCACCGATAGTAATAATGTGACCCATACGGTTACAACGACCCTAGGAGCTAATGGCACGTGGAGTGTGGCTGCCTCACAAGTAGTTGCTGAGGGCAACTTTACCGTAAGTGCAAGCGTAAGCGATGCAGCGGGTAACACAGCGACCGCCACAGGCGCAGGGGAGGTTGATACCATTGCGCCAACGCTTGATTTAACCAGCCCAGGTTCAAGTAACGATGTTACACCGACCCTAAGCGGCACCAGTGATGCGGTTGAAGGCACCGTGATCACCTTTACCGTTACCGATGATTTAGGGGCAGAGCAAACCTTTACGACGACTGTGGATGCGAGCGGCAACTTCTCAATCGAAGTGCCAAACGCATTGGCTGAAGGCCCTTACAGCATTGAAGCGACTATTAGTGATGCGGCGGGTAACAGCACTGATATCTCTGGCAGCGGTAACATCGATACCACCGCGCCAAGTGTGAGTGTGGATGCACCAGCGCTCACCAACGACAGCTCACCAACGGTTACGGGCACCAGTGATGCTCCAAACAGCACCGTTACGGTAACCTTTACCGATGCAGCCAATGCCGTACAAACTATTGATGTACAAACTGATGCCAACGGCAACTGGAGTGCCACCCCAGCGACGGATTTAGCTGAAGGTAACTACAGTGTCAGCGCGAGCATCACGGATGCAGCGGGCAACACGGGCACAGGGACAGACAGCGGCGAAGTGGATGTGACTCCACCAATCCTTGCCTTTACGCCGACCTTCGAGCTTGGTTTATTGGTTACCCTAAGTGGTACATCTGACCTGCCAGCGGGCAGTGAAATCACCATCACCGAGCAACTCATTGGCGGAGGAGTGGGTGTAACTTACACCACCACAACCGATGCCAACGGTAATTGGTCTTTGGTGGGGCTTGATGTATCACTACTGGATGTAGGCTCTGTGATTGCCACAGCCACAGATGCAGCAGGGAACACACGCACAATCAGCTCAGATGACTTTGATAACACACCACCTACACTCACAGTTGAGGTGGATGCACAAAGCAATAGCAATACACCTATAATCAGCGGTACAAGTGACGCAGGCGAAGGGGCACAAGTAACGATTGTGGTGACCGACAGTGACGGTAACCCACAAACCATTACCGCCCTTGTTGATGCCAACGGCGAGTGGAGCGCCACCCCAGCGACACCACTCAGTGAAGGTGAAAGCACGATTGAAGTGAGCGTACGCGACAGCGTAGGTAACGAAACCACCGTGAGTGAAACCACGACTATCGACACGCAAGCGCCAACGCTTACGATACAAAATGTAGGCGATATAAACGACTTAACCCCGACATTACAAGGCACCAGTAACGAAATTGGCGGCACGGTAACACTCACCGTGACTGACAGTGATGGCGCTGTGCAAACCTTTACCACCACCGTTGGTACGGATGGGCATTGGGATATTGAAGTGCCAAGTGCTCTGGCACAAGGTGACTTTACTGTAACGGCCAGTATTACTGATGCCGCAGGCAATGAAAGTACCGCCAACAGCAGTGGCAATGTAGATACTATTACCCCGGTTGTAACCGTGGATGCACTGGGACTTGGTAACGACAGTACTCCACTTATTAGTGGTACTTCAACTGAGCCAGAAGGCACAGTTGTAAACATTGTTATCACCGACAGTAATGGCGATGAAACACCGCTCACCGCCACCGTGGATGCCAACGGCAACTGGCAAGCAACCAGCCCTGAATTACCAGAAGGCAGCTACAGTGTGCAAGCCAGCATTACCGATGCGGCAGGCAATACCGGGGGCGCCGTGCAAGCAGGCACCATTGATAGCCTTGCCCCGACACTTGTGCTTGATACCGTCGGCGCGACCAACGACAGCACGCCAACTATTAGTGGTTCCACGAATGCACCAGCGGGCACGGTAATCAGCATCAGCGTTAGCGATGGCATTACCACCGAAATCTTTACAGCCACAGTCCAAGCGGGTGGCAGCTGGTCAGCCGATGTACCAAATGCACTGGTTGATGGTGAGCTGACCATTGAAGCCAGCGTGAGCGACAACGCCGGTAACACCACCACGGTTAGTGAAACAGCCACGCTGAACACCACCGCGCCAAGCATTAGCATTAATACCTTGGTTGATACCAACGACACCACGCCAACCATTAATGGGACAAGCGATGCAGCCGATGGCACCACCATTAGCTTAACGTTTGTAGACAGTGCAGGCGCTGAAACCACCACAACCACCACCGTAACCGGTGGCGTATGGAGCGTTGATGCACCGAGTGAATTAGCACAAGGTGAATACACGGTAACCGCCGAGGTAGACGATGGTCTGGGTAATATCGGCAGCGCGAGCGAAACCGGTGAGATTGATTTAACCCCACCGAGCCTTGTTATTACAGATAACGGCGTTAGCAACGACACAACACCGACGATCTCCGGCACAAGTGATGCGCCACAAGGCAGTGAAGTGACAATTATTGTGACAGACAACGCCGGTGCAGCGCAAACCATTACCGCTACAGTGGGCGCAAGTGGTACATGGTCAGTGCCGGTTACAACAGCCCTTGCTGAGGGCAACTTTACCGTAAGTGCAAGCGTAAGCGATGCCGCGGGTAACACAGCGACCGCCACAGGTGCAGGGGAGGTTGATACCATTGCGCCAACACTTGATTTAACCAGCCCAGGTTCAAGTAACGATGCCACACCGACTCTAAGCGGCACCAGTGATGCGGTTGAAGGCACCGTGATCACCTTTACGGTTATCGATGATTTAGGGGCCGAGCAAACCTTTACCACCACCGTGGATGCGAGCGGCAACTTCTCAGTGGAAGTACCGACGTCACTTGCAGAAGGACCGTACAGCATTGAGGCCAGCATTAGCGATGATGCAGGTAACAGCATTGATATCAGCGGCAGCGGTAACATCGATACCACCGCGCCAAGTGTGAGTGTGGATGCACCAGCGCTCACCAACGACAGCTCGCCAATAGTTACGGGCACCAGTGATGCACCAAACAGCACCGTCACGGTAACCTTTACCGATGCAGCCAATGCCGTACAAACTATTGATGTACAAACCGATGCGAATGGTAATTGGAGTGCCACCCCAGCGACAGATTTAGCTGAAGGTAACTACAGTGTCAGCGCGAGCATCACGGATGCAGCGGGTAACACGGGCACAGGTACAGACAGCGGCGAAGTGGATGTAACGCCACCGACTTTAGAGATCATTCCTTCGTTTGCCCTAGGCAATTTAGTCTCTCTTTCAGGGGATTCTGATTTACCAGAAGGGTCAGTGATCACAATTACCGAGTATTTAGTCGGTGGTTTAGTGGGCGCAACGTACACTGCTACCACGAATGCTGATGGCACATGGGGACTTGCCAACATAACAGTACCTCTGCTTAGTCTTGCGTATGTTACTGCAACTGCAAGTGATGCAGCCGGCAATGTTGCGAGCGTCAACTCACTTAATTTTGATAATGAAGCACCTGCGCTTACCGTTACTGTAGATGCATTATCGAATGATGCAACGCCTGTGATCTCTGGTGTTACTGATATGGTTCAAGGAACCGAGGTAGAACTAACCGTTGTAGATAGTGCAAGTCAAAGCCAGCAGTTTACTGCCATAGTTCAAGCTAATGGAAGTTGGTCTGTTGAAGTACCAACCGAGTTAGCACAAGGGCAGTACACAGTTACCGCAGAGGTAAGAGACGATGTGGGTAATTTAACCACAGAGCAAGCACAAGGTGAAATAGACAGCATAGCACCTACTCTTAGCGTTAATCCTACCGACACTACAGCAGATACAACGCCAACCCTATCAGGCACCAGTGATGCTATAGGTGCTGATGTAATAATTAGCATTGATGGCCAAACCTTTTTTGCGGTAGTAGATGCTGATGGAAATTGGCAGGTAGAGGTACCAACTGCACTTACAGATGGTAACTATACAGCGCAAATTAATGTTGCTGACGACGCCAATAATATCACTAACACAACAATCGACTTAACAATTGATACTCAGATACCAATAGTCGCATTGGACGACATAACCGTATTTAACACAGATACGCCAGTTATTAGTGGTACATCTGGTGAACCTACTGGCACAAATGTAGATATTGTTATTACAGATAGTAATGGTGATACGCATACGTTAGCTGCTACGGTTGATGCAAATGGTAATTGGCAAACAACAGCGCCTAATTTACCTGAAGGAAATTACAGTGTTGTTGTTAGTATTACCGACGATGCTAATAATACAGGTTCAGCGACTGGAACAGGGCTTGTTGATACTCAAGCACCAACCATTACCATTGACGCATTAGGTACAATTAATAGCAGCACGCCTACTATTTCAGGTACATCTAATGAGGTTGAAGGTACTACAATTAATGTCACAATTACTGATGGTGATAGCACTAATACCTACACAACGACTGTGGGGGCAGGCGGGGCCTGGAGTGTTGATGTAACCACGCCATTAACTGATGGACAAGTGACAGTTTCAGCAAGCATTACTGATACTGCAGGTAACAGTAGTGAAGCAAATGCTACTGCCACGCTTAATACTAATGCACCTACCATTAATATAAACACCATTGTTGATACAAACGATCAAACACCTACGCTTTCTGGGTCGAGTAGTGCTGCAAATGGTACGTTAGTTACGGTTACTATTACCGATGTTAATAATGTCTCGCACACCGTTACAACAACTGTAACTGATAATACATGGAGTGTAGATGCGACAAATATCCTTCCTGAGGGCACGTTTACTGTTTCAGCCAGTGTGGCTGAAGGTGGCTTAACCAGCAGTGCAACAGATACAGGGCTGATAGATTTAACAGCCCCAGAATTGAATATTACACCGCTACTAACGAGTAATGATACAACACCTACAATTTCAGGTACAAGTACAGCCCCTCAAGGCGCTATAGTCGCTATTTTGATTACAGATAGCTTAGGCGCAGAGCAAGCAGTTAATGCCACAGTAGGTGCAAATGGCACATGGTCAGTTGCAGCTCCTTTATCGCTTAGCGAAGGCACATATACTGTTACTGCATCAACAAGTGATACCGCGGGGAACCCTGTAAATACTAGCACTACCGGTGTGGTTGATATAACCGCACCAGTGGTTAGCATTAACGATATTGTAGGTAGTACAGATTTAACACCTAGCGTTTCTGGCAGTGTAACAGGTGCAGCCGTAGGAGATGTGGTTGCTGTGGTATTTACCGACTTCCAAGGTAATGCGCATACAGTCAATACAACGGTGCAAGCCGGTGGAACTTGGTCAGTAGAGGCAAGCAATAGCCTTTCGCAAGGGGCATATTCAGTAGAAGTGTTTATTACTGATAATGCCGGAAATACAGGCAGCAATATCACTAACGCAAATATTGATACAATTACGCCAGAAATTAGTATTGATCAAAGTTCATTAATACTTACCCAAGACAGCACGCCATTAATTAGTGGCACATCAAACGAGCCAAATACAAACGTTTTCGTTACGTTTACTGACTCAGCTGGCGCATCGCATCAAATTACCGTACAAACGGATGCTAATGGAGACTGGCAAGCCGCTGCAGACAACGTATTAGCAGAGGGGGTTTACAGTGTTTCGGCAACGATTACTGATAGCGCAGGAAATACCTCTGTTGATAGTAAAACAGGTGGCGAAGTAGATACAGTAGGGCCAGAGCTTACTATTGTGCCTTCGTTCGTATTAGGGCAGCTAGTATCTTTATCTGGTACTTCCGATTTAGGTGAAGGTAAAACAGTTACCGTTAATTTAGAATTAGCAGGTGATTTGGCTAACTTAACTTACGATGTAACCACTGATGCCAATGGTGACTGGGTGTTATTAGGCCTAGCGGTTAATATCATTGGCTTATCAGTTGTTGAAGCCTCTGCAACTGATGAAGCGGGTAACACCACCACTATTACGACGGCAGATGTAGATGCTTCAACGCCGTTACTTAATGCGGTAGTTGACTTTGTAGCTGGCGAGGGTGATTTACCAGTAATTAGCGGTACGACCGACCAAGCCCCAGGCACCGAAGTGCTAGTGAGAGTGGTAGATAGCGATAACATAGCACAAGATTTGGTTGCCATAGTGCAGGCAGATAATTCATGGCTTGTACAAGTTCCTCAATCACTTGCTGAGGGCGTGTTTACTGTAACTGTAAATGTATTAAGTGAAGTCGGGATCACAGCTACACAGCTGCTAAGCAGTGTAGTAGATACCATCTCACCAACACTTAATTTGCAAGTGATTGGTACAACGTCAGATTCTACTCCAATTATTCAAGGGACCAGTGATTTAATTAATGGAGTGGTAGAGATTCAGCTGGACGGAGGCTCAGTACTAACAACAACAGTGAATGCAGCAGGGCTATTTTCATTGGAAGTTGATGCGCTGACTGAAGGGCAGCATGTCGCCAACGTGAGTATTACTGATGATGCTGGCAATGTAGTAACACAAACGCTCGAGTTTGTTGTTGATACGTTAGTGCCTGTGGTAGATATTTTACCGTTGAGCATCAGCAATACTGACATTCTAACTATTTCTGGTACTTCTGAAGAAGCTCAAGGCACAGACATTGATGTAACTGTGATAGATAGTAACGGCAACGCAACAGTATTTGATGCCCTTGTTGGTAGCGATGGCACGTGGTCATTAGTAACCACTAGCCTACCTGATGGTATATATAGTGTATTCGCAAGTATTACTGATGCTGCGGGTAATCTAGGCCAGTCTGCTACTGAGCAAGTGACGATTGATACCATACCGCCATCGTTAGAAATAGACGCCTTTGGTGTACTTAATACATTAACGCCTACTATTACTGGCACCAGTGACGAAGAAACCGGCAGCTTAATCACTGTTAATATTACCGACTCTACAAACACACTTTATGAAGTTACTACAACAGTATTAGGAGATGGCACGTGGCTTGTTGTTGCACCTTTACTTGCTGAGGGTGATTTAACCGTCGAGGCTATTAGTATTGATAACGCAGGCAATATAGCAACGGTGACGCAAACGGGCGTTGTGAGCACCACTTTACCGAGTCTATTAATTAACCCAATAATAGATACAAGCGATACAACCCCTACTATTAGTGGTACTACCGATGTAATAAACGGTAATGTAGAAGTTGTTATTACAGATAGCAGTGGTAATGCAACAACCTATAACACTCAAGCTATTGCTGGTGTATGGACATTAATACCGACCATTCCATTAGCTGAAGGTGCATTTACGGTTGATGCGACAGTCGAAAACTTAAACCTTACAAGCTCTACAAGTCTTAATGGCATAGTTGACTTAACTCCGCCTACAATTGAAATTAATGAACTTGCAGTTACGAATAACTCACTGCCAACCATCTCAGGTACAAGTGATGCTCCGGCAGGTACAACCATAAGCGTAGTACTTACTGATGCTAATAGTGATTCGCAAACATTAACTGCGCAAGTGGCAGGTAACGGAACTTGGTCAGTCACAGCTGTTACGCCGCTTAGTGAAGGCGGTTTTAGTGCTACTGCAACAGTGAGTGATGCTGCAGGAAACTCATCAAGCGATACCATGGTTTCAAGTACTGATTACACAGCACCTATTGTATTTATAGACCCTATTGCAGTAGGCCAAGATACCACACCGACTATTACAGGCTCGGTAACCGGAAGTTTTGCGGGAGCTGCAGTTATGGTGATGTTTACTGACGCACTAGGTGAAACACACAATGTTTCAACAACAGTAAACACAGACGGGTCGTGGAGTGTTACAGCTTCGCAGCCTCTTAGTGAAGGGAATTACAGTGTTGATGTAAGCGTACTTGATAATGCAGGTAATATTGGCGAGCAATCTATAAGCAGCATAGTTGATTCAGGCATAGTAATTAACTCTGGTTTAGAATTAACAGCCGATAGCACACCTAAGATCACCGGTACCGCAGGAGCAAATGAAGATATTACCGTAAGCTTTATAGATGAAAGCGGTACTGTTGTAACCAAGGATACAACAGCGGGTGAGACAGGTGTATGGAGCGTATCACCAGACAACGCTTTACTCGATGGGGCATACACTGTAACGGCTACCGCTACTGATGAATCTGGAAATGTTACTTCAAGTGGAAGCTTATCTGGGTTAGTGATTGACTCAACGCCGGTAGACTTCGAAGTGTCTAACTATTACTGGGGCTTACTAGGAATAGGCTTAACTGCAGAAGGCACAGTAGAAGAAGGAAATAGTGTATATGTTGTAGGAGCAAACTTACTTGGCCTTGAGGTGTTAAACCTAAACTTAAATGTGCTAGAAAGCGCTATGGAAATTCAACCTGATGAGAATGGAAATTGGAGTTCATTATTATCAGTTCTTGATTTAGGTTCTTGGTCTGATTATCGCTTTATCACAGTTGATGAAGCCGGTAATTATTTAATTAAAGATATTAATGACAATATTATTGACCAAGGAAACGACCCACAACTTGCTAGCGCAGGAAGCAGTGCAAGTGCCACCGATACAACATTTGGCTTAGAAGGGGCCGCTGAGCCGTTTAGCGAAGAAGCAGCATTAGGCGCCACTATACCAAATGCAGCAGTAACCAGCGATGCCTTAGGAGAAACGGTTAATTTAAGTAATGTAAGTGCTTTATCGAGTACAGAGCAAACGGTGTCAATGAGCTCTACAGAGCCCCTTAATATCAATGATGTAATTATTGACGAAGACACCGAGCAACTCGTTGCTCTTAATACTTTTATTGACGATGAAGGCTCTGCAATTGCTTATAGCCCTGCACAAAGTGGAGGAAGTGTTGATGAGGCAGCGCCAGCAGTTGATGTTCAAAATCAATCAGAGGAAATGATTAAACACTTAATTGAAAATGGTAATAACCAAACAGATATTTAAATCAGTAACCCACTTCAGTTAAATAACTGAAGTGGGTTTCTAAAACTCACTTAATCAAAAGTGTGGTTATTATTTTGTGTTAAGTAGTAAACCTAAAAAAGCCCTTATTGAGACTTCAATAAGGGCTTTTTTAATAAATTAGGATAGATAAAAGCAGTTAAGCTTTTAGGTTACGAACCAGCTTGCTGTCGGTATTAACTACACTACCGCCTTGGTCGTAAGTCATACTAGTTGGGGCGCCAATTAAAATATCTTTTAATTGTTTTACACTTAAGTGTGCTTGGCGGGCAGCATGTGAGTTTACTTTATTTTGTTTTTGGCACTGCGCTAACTGCGCTTTAACTT
Source organism: Pseudoalteromonas sp. A3 (assembly GCF_025942345.1). NCBI lineage: Bacteria > Pseudomonadati > Pseudomonadota > Gammaproteobacteria > Alteromonadales > Pseudoalteromonadaceae > Pseudoalteromonas > Pseudoalteromonas sp. A3. The sequence continues at coordinate 338,382 of NZ_JAPCKL010000004.1, read as the reverse complement.
GCGCTACTCGTTCAGTCACGTCAGGGGCATTTTCATCATTTGCAGCAAAAAGTTTATTCAACTCTTTATCGAGCTGCGTAAGCTTAGTTAAAAAAGACATTTTTTGTTGGGCAAGTTCTTTTAAACCTTCACCTCTGCGAGAGGCAATAATACTAAGCTCTTCGTTTAATAACGCATATAATGAATCCAAGCATTTAACTTGTTCATTTAATTTAACGCTAATTAAACTATTGTGATCAGCCATATACGTTAAACTCAAAATCAGCTAAGTTTTTAGTCAGCTTTTCAGCATCAATTTGGTATTTACCTTCGGTAATCGCTTTTTTAAGCTCAGCGACCTTTTCACTATCAAAGCCAGATGATTGCTGTGCTTTATCTTGCAGTGTTTTTAACTGCTGTGCTTGCGGCGTCAGGCTCACTGAATCGCTCGCCGCTTTAGGCGAAGGAGTCTGTGTTGTTTGTGTACTTGCAGCGTTATCTTTTTTAATATCAACTTGTTGCTGTTTTGCGTTTGTAAGCGCATTAGCTTGTTGATTACTGCCATTAACTTGATTAACCATAATAATAAACCTGTATATTACCCAACTTATGCCAAGTTATCGGCATATACATAGGATACTTTAGTATAAATCGAAATTAAATATTTACTTGCACAGACTCTACACCATCTACGCGTGCATTCAAAATTTTACCGGATTTTTTATTCTTGATCTGTACTTGCTCACCAAGGGTGCCATCTTCAAGTGCTATCCCCGTGGTTTTTATTCTAAGTCCTTTAATACTCGCATAAATATTAACAGCGTCGCCTTTGCAAACCATACAAATTTGGTTAAGCAAAACCGGCATACCGCTTCTTATATTTCGCTTACTGCGGCTGCCAATAAGCATTAAAGGGTCATCTAAATATTGTACCCTAACAAACTGCGAAGGCTTCATTTGTACGCTTAAATGAGACTTAGTAATAACTTCACCACGGGCTAGATTTGCCGTGGCAACCACAACGGGCGCCATTTTAACTATTCTTACATGGACATATTGAGTCCAGCTTTGCGCATCGTTACATTTTATTTGTACAGTCACCTGGCGGGTAAATGGCGGCTCATTTGGCACGACTAATTCTGGCTCGTTTTCGCATACTCTATCAGGAATGCGGCTATCGAGGGCAAGCGCGGTAATCTCCACATTTTTTTCAAGTGGCACGGTAACTTGCTCTGCAATATGAGAAATTGCTATTTCTTGTAATAAATCTTTACTAAACACTTTTGCATGCAAAGGTGTTGCTAAGCAGAGGCTAGCAAGAAAATAAAAAACACTGTATCTTCTGACTTTTTTTAACAAACTCATAATGTTTCGACTATGCTTATGGTTTCAAACAGGGTATAAATATTTTGCGTCAAAAAGTAGACGCTCCCGCGATGTTATGTAGCTTTATAAACAGAAAGCAATTATCGTTCCGCATTATTTGTTTTCTTTAGGAGATTTGAATGGCAGGCATTTTAGACTCAGTAAACCAACGCACCCAGTTGGTTGGGCAGAACCGCCTAGAATTACTATTATTTAAGCTCAGAGGGCGTCAGCGTTTTGGGATCAATGTATTTAAAGTAAGAGAAGTACTGCAATGTCCTCCTTTAACGAGTATGCCTAAATCAAATGCATACATTCGGGGTGTGGCGCATATTCGTGGTCAAACTATTTCAGTTATCGACTTATCAATGGCCGTAGGCGGCCGACCTATTGAAAATGTTAAAGACAGCTTCATAATAATTGCAGAATACAATCGTTCTGTGCAGGGCTTTTTAGTTGGCGGCGTTGAGCGAATTGTTAACATGAACTGGGAAAAAATAATGCCACCTCCGTCAGGAGCAGGGCGTTACTCTTATTTAACTGCCGTTACCGAGATTGAAAACGAATTGGTCGAAATTCTCGATGTAGAAAAAATCTTAAACGAAATTTGTCCAGTAAATACCGAGGTTAGTGCCGACCTTGCTGCCGATAGTGCAATACAAAAAGATTTAGGCGAGCGCATTGTATTTATTGCCGACGATTCAGCTGTTGCACGTAACCAAGTAAAAAGAGCACTTGAGCCACTTGGCGTGCAAACTGAGCTTGCAAAAAATGGTAAAGAGGCTTTAGTTAGGCTTAAAGAAATAGCCGAGCTTGATTGTAAAAATGATATTACTGAGCGTGTAGGTTTACTTATCTCTGATGTTGAAATGCCTGAAATGGACGGCTATACATTAACAGCAGAAATTAAAGCAGATCCAAAATTAGCGCCTCTACATGTTATTTTACACACTTCTTTGAGTGGGGTGTTTAATCAGGCGATGATCGAAAAAGTAGGCGCGGATGATTTTATTGCAAAATTTAACCCTGATGAATTGGCAACAGCAGTTAAAAAATGGGTTCATTGCGACTAAACAACAATAGGTGTTATTAATTTGAATAATAAAGATTTGCAGCAAAGTGACTACGATCAGTTTCGCTCATTTTTAGAGCAGCAATGTGGTATTGTGCTAGGCGAAAACAAGCAGTATTTAGTAAAAAGTAGGCTTGCGCCGCTTATGGCTCGTTTTAATGTTGAATCTTTATCACAATTAGTGAGTAAAACGCTTGGCCCTCATGAGCGGCAACTTAGAGCCGCTGTAGTTGATGCCATGACCACTAACGAAACCTTGTGGTTTAGGGATCAATATCCATTTGAGCTTTTAAAAAATAAATTGTTTCCAGAGTTTAAAGACGCCCGCCGACCATTAAAAATTTGGTCAGCGGCCAGCTCTTCAGGCCAAGAACCATACTCTATTGCCATGTCTGTTGCTGAGTTTCAGGCCAAGCAACCGGGCGTGTTGCGTATGGGGGCTCAAATTATTGGTACTGATATTTCTAACACAATGCTCGATATGTGTAAAAACGCTGAATATGATGCGTTGGCATTAGCGCGAGGCCTATCAGCAGAGCGCCGTAAAAAGTACTTTATGGATAGCGGCAACGGTATGGCAAAAGTTGTCGACTCAGTTAGAAAACAGGTGAGCTTTAGACATTTAAACTTGCTTGATTCTTACGCCTTAATGGGGAAGTTTGATATTATTTTTTGCCGCAATGTCCTGATTTATTTTTCACCAGAGGTTAAAGCAAAAATAATTGGTCAGTTTGCCCAAGCACTAAACCCAAAAGGGTATTTATTTTTAGGTGCGTCGGAGTCGATGACGGGCTTAAGTAATGAGTTTGATATGGTTCGTTGTAACCCTGGAATCATCTACCAAAAAAAATAATCCTATCACTTTGTTATTAAAAAACGACGTTCTTAGCGTCGTTTTTTTATTTAATAACAACCCTCTATAAAAAAATAACGTAACTAAAAACTACTGGCTTATAAATTGCTTTAACTTAAGCAAGTCAATTTTTTGGAGAACGTTATGGCTATCAGTTTTGATAAAGCATTAGGTGTGCACCCGCATGCAATGTTGATCCGCTCACAGCGGGCAGAAGTACTTGCCACAAATATAGCGAATGCTGATACGCCTGGCTATAAAGCAAAAGATATCGACTTTGCCTCAGCATTAAAAGCGGCAAGGTCAACTCAGCAAAGCGGCAATAGCATGGTTACTACCAATGAAAAACACATTGCTGGCGGTACTCGAAGTGTAGGTGGTTCTGAATTATTTCGCAATCCAAATCAAGGAGATACAGGCGATGGTAACTCAGTTGATATACAGGTGGAACGAAACTTGTATACACAGAATGCGATGGAGTATCAGGCAAGCCTGCAATTTTTAAGTAGTAAATTTAAGGGCCTGAATAAAGCGCTCGGTAGTCAAGGATAATAATTATGAGTTTATATAACGTTTTTGATATTTCAGGCAGTGGTATGAGTGCACAAAATGTTCGCTTAAATACCACCGCGAGTAATATTTCGAATGCTAATACAATTAGTTCATCCCAAGACAAAACTTACCGAGCACGCCAACCTGTATTTGCTGCCGAGCTGACGAAAGCGTCTGCCTCAGCCAGCAACCCTCAGGGCTCCGCTGTTGGTGTTAAAGTGCTGGGAATTGTTGAGAGTAACAAACCACTACAAATTGAATATAACCCTAATCACCCCAGTGCGGATGAAAATGGCTATATCTATAAACCCAACGTTAATGTTGTTGAGGAGATGGCAAATATGATCTCTGCTTCTCGCTCTTATCAAACAAACGTGCAAGTTGCCGATGCAGCTAAGCAAATGTTAAGCAAAACGCTGTTACTTGGGCAGCGATAACCGAGGGTAGGTTATGAGTAACGATATTAGTACTAGTTCATCTTTTTTGGACTCTATAACTTGGCAAGAGACCCAAGTAGCGACAACCACTGAAGAGAGCGATGCATTAACGCAGGAAGATTTTTTCTCGTTGCTAACTCAGCAGCTATCGTATCAAGATCCGAGTAATCCGGCTGATAACGATCAGATGATTGCGCAAATGACTAATTTTACCATGGCGCAAGGCATCACCGATTTAAACACAAATTTTGAGTCACTTGCCTCGTCAATGACCTCAAACTCTGCCTTACAAGCATCAACGCTGGTTGGTAAGCAAGCGCTTTTAGAATCTAATACGCTTGAGCTTGGCGAAAGCGGAGAGGCAAAAGGGTCTGCGGTTGCTGAAGAAGCCGTTGATAATTTAACAATTAAAGTCACAGATGCTTCTGGGCAACTGGTTAGAACTATCGATATGGGTTCGCAAGCAGCGGGTGCAGTGCGCTTTAGCTGGGATGGTAATAATGAATCCGGTGAGCGCCTACCAGAGGGCGAATACACTATTACTGCAGAGGGCAGTACCAACGGCGAGTTTTCAAGCTTACCGGTGGCAACATTCAAAAACATTGAAAGCGTTAATATCAATGGCTCTAGTGGCATTATTATTAACACTAAAGAGGGTGCGGTTAGGTTGACTGATGTCGCAGAGATCGCATAACCAATTAAAAAGTATTTCGCCTGCTAGCAGGCTATTAGATTAAAAGTTAGAGGTGAATTATGAGCTTTAATATCGCACTTACAGGCCTAGCTGCCGCTCAAAAAGACTTAGACGTAACAGCAAATAATATTGCTAACGTAAATACCACCGGTTTTAAAGAATCGCGGGCTGAATTTGCTGATGTATACGCTGCATCTGTGTTTAGTGCAGGTAAAACCAAAAATGGTGATGGTGTGCAAACAACCATGGTTGCACAGCAATTTCATCAAGGCTCACTGCAATTTACTAACAACTCGTTAGATTTAGCGATTACCGGCGAAGGGTATTTTGCAATGACTGATGATATTTCGTCGCAAGATTTAACCTATACTCGTGCAGGTGCATTTAAGCTTAACCAAGATAACTTTATGGTTGACGCCAAAGGTAATTACTTACAAGCTTTTCCGGTTGATGCATCAAGTGGGGACACCACATCGGTAAGTCTAAGTACAACTAACCCAATTCAAATTCCTGATTCATCTGGTTCGCCTCGCGCAACCGAAAACGTATTTTTATCGTTCAACTTAGATGCAACAGCTGATGCAACAGGCCTCGACTTTGATCCGACATCGAATGGTACCTATAATTCGTCGACGTCTACTACTGTTTACGACTCATTAGGTGAACCACATATTCTGCAATACTTTTTTGTAAAAGAAGAAGATGCAGCTGCAGGTGGTACAGACAATAGCTGGGAAGTATACGCTACGCTTGATGGTAAAGTGGTAGACGGTACATCTGGTGCAGAGCAAACAACTACACCATATACACCTATTACCACACTTGGTTTTGATTCTAGCGGTTTACCCGCCACAACAGATGGTGTAGCAAATACTAACGCCACCACGTTTGATGAAATTAATTTACCGGCAGGTGCAGGTACTGGTTTATCGTCAATGCTTGATAACGGCGCAACATTCCCAAGTACAGGTATTGAGCTAAACTGGCGTGATGAAAACAACACAGCTGGCCGTATTCCAACTCAGTACTCAAGTGGCTTTGAAGTAAAAGCACTTGACCAAGATGGTTCTACAGTGGGTCGTTTAGCGGGTATTGATATTGGCACAGACGGTAAAATTGTTGCCTCATACAGCAATGGCGATTCAACCTACTTAGGCCAAGTTGCTATGGTTCGCTTTCCAAACTCTCAAGGCCTTTCGCAAGTAGGCGATACCAGCTGGAAGCAAAGCATTGACTCTGGTGAGCCAGTGGCCGGTGAAGCAGGCTCGGGCACTTTTGGTAGTATTAATTCATCCGCGCTTGAGCAATCAAATACTAACTTAACAAACGAATTAGTTGATTTGATTACCGCTCAACGTAACTACCAAGCGAACTCAAGAGCGCTTGAAGTTAACTCAACAATTCAGCAAAGTATTTTGCAGATTCGATAAGTTAACCTTATTTTTGGTTAAGATTTTAAGGCTGCATTTTTGCAGCCTTTTTTGTAGCTATGTAGCTGAAACTAGCGTAGCTGAACCATTCAATACCTTCCTTATATTGCGTCAAATTTAATCTGGCATCTATTTTGCATTTATCAACTCAGAGATTTTTTATGTGAGTCGATGTTATGGACAAAATGGTCTACATTGCAGCCTCTGGCGCTAAGCAAAGCCTACAAGGGCTTGCACTTAAAGCCAATAATTTGGCAAACGCAAACACCACAGGTTTTAAAGCTGACTTTGCGCAAGCGCGCTCTATGCAAGCATTTGGCGAGGGCTTACCAACGCGCGTGTTTTCAATGCAAGAGCGACCAGGTTCTAACATGACCTCTGGCGGCATAATCGAAACAGGTCGTGATTTAGATATTGCCATGAGCGATAACGCCTGGCTTGCCGTTCAAGATGACTCAGGAAACGAAGCCTATACAAAAGTAGGCACGCTAAACATTACTGCACAAGGTATGTTAGTAACGAGCCATGGTCGTCAAGTTATTGGCGAAGGTGGCCCCGTAATTTTACCGGTTCCTATAGAAAAAATAAGTTTTAGTGAAGATGGCGCCATACAGGTTCGCCCGCAAGGCGCACCAGCCAATTTTTTAGAAGAAGTAGACACGCTGCGCGTTGTTGAAGGAAACAGCAGAGAGCTTGAAAAAGGCAACGATGGTTTATTTAGACCTGTACCAGGGCAAACCGTCGATACCTCTGCAAATGTAAAAGTGTTAAGTGGTGCACTGGAAATGTCTAACGTTAATCCAGTTCACGAAATGGTCGATATGATCAACCACCAACGTCAATTTGAGTTACAAGTAAAACTAATGAAAACAGCTGAAGAGATTGACGAACGTCAAGATCAGTTGATGCGCATAGTTTAACTTTAAAATGAGGGCATACTTATGAATCCTGCATTGTGGATAAGTAAAACAGGGCTAGACGCTCAACAAACTGATATTTCAGTTATTTCAAATAACTTGGCGAATGCCAGTACCGTAGGTTACAAAAAAAGCCGCGCTATTTTTGAAGATTTACTGTATCAAAACATCAACCAGCCTGGCGGGCGCTCATCACAAGATACCGAGCTGCCATCTGGCCTAATGCTAGGTGCGGGTGCAAAAGTGGTTGCTAACCAAAAAGAGTTTACGCAGGGCAATATGCTCACCACTGAAAACTCACTTGATTGGATGATCTCAGGCGAAGGCTTTTTTGAAGTGTTGCAGCCTGATGGCAATATTGCGTATTCGCGTAATGGACAATTTACTACCGATGAAGACGGCCGCATTGTTACCTCCGGTGCAGGTTTTGTTGTTCAGCCCGAAATGAATGTACCCGATGATGCGCAATCAATTACAGTCTCTCAAGATGGTGAAGTATCTGTACGCGTTGCAGGGCAAGCCGATAACGTGGTGATTGGCCAGCTAACAATAAGTGACTTTATTAATCCATCGGGTCTTGAGCCAATTGGTCAAAACCTTTACACCGAAACCGCTGTTAGTGGTGCGCCTGTTCAAGGTAATCCAGGTGTAGAAGGCTTAGGTACTATTATTCAAGGCTCGCTTGAGACATCAAACGTTAATGTAACAGAAGAATTGGTAAACCTTATCGAAACTCAACGTGTTTACGAAATGAACTCAAAAGTAATCTCGGCCGTTGACGAAATGATGAGCTACATCAATCAACAGTTATAACCGTGCACAAGGGGATAGTTATGCGTAATGTTATTTTATTTGCAGCAGGCACCTTATTTTTAAGTGGCTGTGTTTCTACGCAAAATAGTGAAGTGGTTCAAGATGACCCCTACTACGCACCCATGTACCCAGAGCCTGTAGCAGAGCCTGTTGTTGCAACGGGTTCGTTGTTTAACACCAATACATTTAATGATTTGTATTCAGACAAAAAAGCACTTAGAACCGGCGATATAATTACCGTTAAGCTTGAAGAATCAACACAAGCTACAAAAGCCGCTAAAACCGAAACCGATAAAGAAACCGAAGCCAGCCTAGACCCCGTTATTGGGTTAGGTGGTTTACCAGTCAATATAGGTGGCGACAGTATTCAGTTTGGCATTGGTAGTGACTCATCATTTACCGGTGACTCTAAATCAAATCAGTCAAACAGCTTAGTGGGCGATATCTCGGTGAATGTTATGCGTGTTTTACCCAATGGTAACTTAGTTATTCGTGGTGAAAAATGGCTAACACTTAACACCGGCGAAGAGTTTATTAGGCTCGAAGGCCTTGTACGTCCGCAAGATGTAAGCGCCGATAACACGGTTGAGTCGAATAGAATTGCCAATGCCCGAATTCAATATTCAGGTAAAGGACAAACACAAGAAGCGCAAAGCCCAGGGTGGTTAACACGTTTCTTTAGTAGCTCGTTATTTCCGTTTTAGAGGATAGTAGTATGAATAGCATTAAAGCGTTTATTTTGATCATACTGCTAGGCTGGCAATTTTCTGCCAGCGCCGAGCGTATAAAAGATGTCTCTATGGTTGAAGGTGTACGTGCTAACCAATTGGTTGGCTATGGTTTAGTGGTGGGGCTACCTGGTACAGGGGAGCAAAACTCTTACACGCAACAAAGTTTTAGAGGCATGCTAAACAGTTTTGGTATTACGCTGCCTTCAACACAAAGCCCTAAAATTAAAAACGTAGCAGCAGTGGCAGTCCATGCTGAGCTTCCGCCGTTTAGAAAACCGGGTCAAACAATTGATATTACGGTATCTTCTATTGGCAGTGCAGGCAGTTTACGTGGCGGCACCTTGCTCCAAACTTTCTTAAAAGGGGTGGATGGAAACGTATACGCCATAGCCCAAGGTAGCCTAATTGTGGGTGGCTTAGGAGCACAAGGGCTTGATGGCAGTAAAGTGGTCATTAACACCCCGACGGTTGGCCGCGTACCTAACGGAGCCACTGTTGAGCGCGAAGTTAAAAGCCCTTTTATGCAAGGCGACTACATTACTTTTAACTTAAACCGCCCTGACTTTACAACGGCAAAACGTTTAGAAGCAACAATTAACAATTTGGTAGGCCCTAATAGTGCACAAGCTATTGACGCTGCCTCAGTACGCGTTATTGCGCCACGTGATGCATCGCAACGAGTGTCTTATTTATCAACGCTTGAAAACCTAGAGTTTAAGCCTGCTGACACTTCAGCCAAAATTATTGTTAATTCACGTACGGGAACCATTGTCATTGGCAAAAATGTGAAGCTACAGCCTGCGGCAATAACCCATGGCGGTCTAACAGTCACAATTGCTGAACAGCAAAATGTAACGCAGCCTAATCCGTTAGCAGAAGGCGAAACTGTTGTTACACAGCAAAGTATTATTGACGTTAATCAAGATGATTCTCGTGCGTTTGTTTTTAACCCCGGCGTTAGCTTAGATGACTTAGTGCGTGCTATAAATGAAGTAGGCGCAGCACCTGGAGACCTAATGGCTATTTTAGAAGCGCTTAAAGAAGCGGGTGCAATTAACGGACAGCTTGTTGTTATTTGATTATTTTTTAGAATGTTTACCCTTCCAAATAAAGCTTAAGTACTCAAAAGGTACTTAAGCTTTTTACTGTTTACCTTTCTTTGGCTCAATTTTTGCATTTCTTAAAGCATTATTCATTTTTGTGTCAAAAAGCTGATGGAAACAAATCACCTCGATAAGCAAAACTTTTTTGATTTAAGTAATCTTAATACTTTACGTCAAGACGCTTTAAACAGCGGTGATGCATCTACAGATGCCTCTAAAGCGGCGCTAAAAAAAGCAGCGGCACAATTTGAAGCTATTTTTACACAAATGCTTCTAAAAGGGATGCGTAAAGCCAACGAAGCATTTGAAGATGAAGACAGCCCGTTTAACTCAAGCGGTGTAAAGTTTTTTGAAGAAATGCACGATCAGCAGCTCTCTTCTGAGCTTTCATCAAATGGGTCTTTGGGTTTGGCTGATTTAATTGTTCAGCAGCTCTCACCAGAGGCTGAGAACTTTATGCCTGGCTCAGTATTAAGAACTACTAACGACTTTATGAGCGATAAACGCGCAGGCTCTGAACTGCCGCACGAAAAGGTGCACAGTGTAAATCAAGCAAAAAAAGATGACTCAGCAGTCAGCAGTGCGGCAACACAAACTAAAACCACAACACAGCCTGCACAGCAGTCGTCGTTTAATAATGCTGAAGAGTTTGTTAGTGCAGTGTGGGAGCATGCTAAAACAGCGGCCGAAAAAATTGGTTTAAACCCTGCAGTAATGGTGGCCCAAGCGGCACTTGAGACTGGTTGGGGTAAGCATATTATTAATAAAAGCGACGGGAATAGCTCAAATAACCTGTTCAATATTAAATCAGATAAAAGCTGGGAAGGCGATAAAGCAAGTAAAGTAACGCTTGAATTTGAGCAAGGTACCCCTGTTAAAAAGCAAGCAAGTTTTAGAGCTTACGAATCTATAAAAGAAAGCGTGAACGACTTTGTCGATTTTTTAACGCAAAACCCACGCTACGAAGAAGCATTACAAAAAACAGCACAGCCAAACGAATTTTTAGATTCGCTACAAAAAGCAGGCTATGCAACCGATCCTAATTACGCGAGTAAAATAAAAAAAGTGCTAAATAGCAGTGAGCTTAAAAATATTGCAACAAGCGCGTTTACCCAAGGAGTGAAGTAATATGTCGTTTAGTTTATTAAATATTGCCAGTGCTGGGGTGCGTTCAAGCTCTGAGCTGTTGCAAACGACCAGTAAAAACATCACCAATGTAAATACAGAAGGCTACGTACGTGAGCGCACTGAATTTACCACGATGGTTGATAACCAAGTAGGTCGCGGCGAAACATACAGGTTATTGAACGAGTTTGCCCAGTCACAGTTAAACCGCGACACGTCAAATAAATCGTTTTTTGATCAATTTGTAACAGAAGCCAACCGTGTTGATACTATTTTTTCAGAAGAGTCTAATAACTTATCAACGGGTATAAATTCATTATTTAATAACGTGCAAGAGGCGCTAAACCAGCCGTCTTCAACAGTTGCTCGCTCATTAGTAATGACCGATGCGCAAAGTTTAGTTGATCAAATGGATAGGCTTTCGGGTATCGTGCTTGAGCAACAAGGTATAGTAAATGAGCAGCTTGAGATTTTTTCTGAAGAAGCCAACTCACTTATCCAAAATATAAATACGTTAAACCAAGAAATAGCAGTCGTAAATGGCACAAATAACGCATCAAGCGCAAGCTCTATTTATAACCAGCGCGACTTAGCGATTCGTGAATTATCAGAGCTTGTTGATATAGAAACACTTGATGGCCCAAATGGCGAAAAACTCGTTTTTATGGGCAGCGGTGAATCTTTAGTTATGGAAAACGGTACATTTAACTTGTTTTCACTGTCGGGTGACCCCGATCCTAATTTTAAAGAATTGACGCTTGACGTTAATGGCGGCAAAGCTGTGCCGCTAGAAATAGATGCAACTAAATTAAAAGGAAAAATTGGCGGCTTGTTGGCTTTTAGAGACGACATACTCGTGCCCGCACAAAACCAAATTGGCCAAATGGGATTGGCAATTGCTGATGCGTTCAACGAGCAAAATAAATTGGGTATGGATGCTAACGGCGAGCTAGGCGGTGATATATTTAATATACCTACCGTGGGTGCTTATACATACCAAGCTAATACCGGCGGCGCCAGTTTAACTGCCACGCTTGAGGCTGGTAAAGGCAGTGAACTGCCTGCCAGCGACTTTATTGTTACTTATACCGCTAATGCAAATGAAGTGAGCATTCAGCCTATAGATAATAAAGGGGAGCCGATAGGCAGCGCCTCTTTAGCGACTATACCGCCATCAGGTGTTATCGACTCAGATGATATTACGAGTGGGGAGTCGTTTGGTTTACAAATTGATGTAGCAGGTACTGGTAATACAGGTGATCAGTTTCAAATTAAACTTAACTCAGAGGCGGCAACCAGTATTTCCCTTGCGACAAGCCGCGGTGAAGACTTAGCACTGGCATCGCCTATTCGTACAGCTAACAGCATAGATAATGTAGGTACAGCGACTATTTCAGCCGGAGAAGTAACAAGTGTTACCTCGGGTGGCTTTAACACTACCCCTGGTTTAGCCAATGGCGATATCACGTTAGTTAAAACAGGCACTGCAAACGAATATCAAATTACAGATGCAAATGGCACCACGACGTTTATAGTAACGCCTCCAGCAGAGGGCGTACTGGCTCAGGCTGGTGCACCTTATAGCAACTATGGCTTTGACTTTGACATTGAAGGCACGCCAGCCACTGGAGACACCTTTACCCTTGAATTTAACGAAGGTGGCTTTGACGATAACCGTAATGGTTTAAAACTCGCTGATTTACAAAATGGTGAGTTAGTACGTAAAAATGTAGTGACAACAGCCACTGCCGACAATCACGAAACGTTTAACCAAGCCTATTCTGGTTTAGTCAGTGATATTGGCGTAGTAACTGGTCAAGCCATTACCAGTGCCAGCGCATTTAATGCGTTAGCAGAGCAATCTGAAGCGTGGTATGAGTCGCTCTCGGGTGTAAACCTTGATGAAGAAGCTGCCAACCTACTGCGTTTCCAACAATCATATTCGGCATCAGCTCAAGTATTGGCTGCTGCCCAAGAAGTTTTTGACACCTTATTAAGTGCGGCGAGGTAATTATGCGTTTATCAAATAACTTAATGTATCAAAACAACATTAATAAAATACTCGATAACCAACAAAGTGTTGCTAATGCACAAGAGCAAGTAACAACAGGTAAAAAATACTTAACGACCTCAGAAGCGCCTGCTGCTATTTCACAAGGGATGCTGTATTCAAATAAAATACAAACAAATGAGCAATATACTAAAAATATCGACCAATTAACTGGCCGCCTTGAAACCGAAGAAACCATCTTACAAAGTATAAATACCAATATTCAACAAGCTCAAGAGCTAGCTATTCAAGCGGGCAATGGTGTTTATACTCAAGATGATTTAGAGTCAATCGCGGCAGAGCTGAGTGAAATACAAAAAACACTCGTTAATTTAATGAATACCCGCTCAGAAGACGGTAAGTTTATATTTTCAGGCTACCAAGACAGCACCCAACCCTATCAATTTGACTCTACAACAGGTGAGTACACCTACAATGGGGATCAAGGCCAGCATGTTATAACCATTGCTGAAGGCGTGAGTATTAAATCAAGCGATAACGGTTTTGATACGTTCGAGAAAAGTGATGCAAGGTTAGATGTTACTGATAATCAAGCTGCTATCCCGGTAACTACGCCTGCAAATAATATTACAGTGGGCACGGTTTATGTCGATGGTCAAACAGAGTTCGACCGTTTCCATCAAGAAAATTACAATGCAGATCCAACCGCAGCGGCAACAGCGAACACGTATAATGTTGTAATAACACCAGGCGCTACCGCTAACGACCCTGATACTTATGAAATTTTGCGTGACGGCGTGTCGCTAAGCCCTGCACAAGTAGGCGAGATAACGGATGAGCCAATCGATTTTGCAGGCATGAAAATCGAATTTGAAGGCGCAGCACCAGGGCAGCTTGATTTTACCCTCGAAAAGCCGCACAAAGAAAATGTGCTTAATACATTACAATCACTCATTACGGGGTTAAATGATGGCACACTAGAAAACGATGATTTTCAGCAAGTGTTAGCCGATGGTGTAGTACAGCTTCAAAACGCCAGCGAGCAAGTTGTGTATACGCAAGCGAGCTTAGGCGGGCGGATGAATGCGGTTGAAAGCGTGAGTGACTCAAATCTTGCGCAAGACATTCAAAACAAAAGTAACCTTTCTGATTTAGTAGAGGTAGACATGGCAGAAGCCATTAGTGAACTCACTAAACAAGAAACCGCACTGCAAGCGTCACAAGCCACGTTTGGCCGTTTAACAAACCTTTCTTTATTTGATTACTTATAAACAGATTATAAGCAGAAATACCTTGCCGCTTTAGTTAATACAAAGCGGCAAAAACCTCCCTCAAAATAGCGGCAATAATTTGTCATCCCTCCAGCTAAACAGATAACTTAAGTATTAATGTATAATATTTTATAAAAAAACTTTAAAAACAAGTGGTTATATTAACGTGAAAGTTGGCACGCTAAATGCTTTTCTAATAATTAGAAATTATCTAATAGTGGTTCCTGTTAAAACGTGTTGAACCACACTCTGTTTAAACCTAGGAGATGGTAAAATGGCATTAACAGTAAATACTAATGTGTCGTCACTAAACGCACAACGTAACTTATCAAAATCTGGCGAAGGCCTAGCAACGTCAATGGAGCGTTTGTCATCAGGTATGCGTATCAATAGCGCTAAAGATGATGCCGCAGGCTTACAAATATCAAACCGCTTAACCTCACAAATAAATGGTTTGTCAGTTGCTCAACGTAATGCCAATGATGGTATTTCAATGGCGCAAACCGCTGAAGGCGCGATGCAGGAGTCAACTAATATCCTACAGCGCATGCGTGAATTAGCCTTGCAATCGGCTAATGGCTCTAATTCTGCGGAAGACCGTGACGCATTGCAACAAGAAGTCACTGCATTACAAACAGAGTTGACCAGAATCTCAGATACAACAACATTTGGTGGCCTTCAGCTTCTTGATGGGAGTTTTGGAACTAAGCAATTTCAAGTTGGTTCAGACGCTAATCAAACTATATCAGTAAGCCTAGAAAGTACATCAGCTTCAGATATTGGTAGTCACGAAGTTGAAGGTGCTGGAAGCGTTTTTGGTGGGGTAACAACAACTGCTCTATCAGTAGAGCTGGGTACTGGTAATGACGGAGATGTAACTTTTTCTGGTTATAAAGGGTCATACACACATAACTATACTACACCAGAGTCAGCAGTCGATGTTGCTGAGAGTATAAATGAACAAAACACAGGTATAGAAGCAGAAGCCTTTGTAAACGTAATAATTGCTGACTTGGGCGTTTCTGATGATGGGGTGTTGGCTGTAGGCGATGAGACTTATGATTTATCGACCTTTGCAGGTAATACCGAAAGGCTCTCAGAGGAATTGGCTAAATCAGGTTTTGATGTAAAATATGACGCTGACACTAATACTATAGACTTAACAGCAAAAGGTGTTAATGGGGTCGAAGTGACAGGGGCGACAACAGGTTCAATGAGTTTAGATGGAACGGTTGCTGGGGGCACAAATACTGATGTTAGTAAAACATCAGAGTTGAGATTGTCTTCTACTCAACAATTTAGTGTTGGTGATGATGGTACAGCGGATGCCGCAGAGTTAGTCGGTGATGTAAATTCAGAGCTGGTTACTGTTAAAGATATAGATATTGCCTCTTCTCAAGATGGTGCGCAAAGTGCAATCGATGTGATCGATTCGGCAATAGCGCAAATTGATTCAATCAGAGCTGGTTTAGGTGCTGTTCAAAATCGTTTTAGCCATACTATTAGTAATCTTGCTAATATCGAAGAGAATGTATCAGCTTCTCGAAGCAGAATACAAGATACCGACTTTGCCACTGAAACAGCTGAAATGACTAAAAACCAAATATTGCAGCAAGCAGGTACTTCTATACTTTCGCAAGCAAACCAAATACCGCAAGCGGCAATTAGCTTATTAGGTGGTTAATGGGCTCGATAGTTTAATTAGCTAAAAACGCACCTTTATAGGTGCGTTTTTGTTATTTAGCTATAATTAGCTATAGGGGAATATAACTATAAGGTGATAATTAAATTTAGGTAAACTTATTTTTATCAATAGGTTAATCCATTTATAAAAGAAAAATTAAAAATAAATTAAAATAATGCTAAAGATAAAATTTCTTCTGCCGTTAACTTAACCAGTACAGAGCTTGAACATACAATTGTGAAAGCTCTTGGTTAAATCTAAACAGTCACATTACGAAAGTAATCAGGAGTTTTATTATGATTTCAGTAAATACAAATGTATCTTCATTAAACGCTCAGCGTAACCTATCTGCTTCAGGCTCTGACCTTGCAACGTCAATGGAGCGCTTATCATCAGGTATGCGTATCAACAGCGCAAAAGATGATGCGGCAGGTCTACAAATTTCAAACCGTTTAACATCACAAGTAAATGGTTTAGCAGTAGCACAGCGTAACGCTAACGATGGTATTTCAATGGCGCAAACAGCTGAAGGTGCTATGAATGAGTCTACAAGTATTTTACAACGCATGCGTGAATTAGCACTACAGTCTGCTAATGGCTCTAACTCAGCTGAAGATAGAGATGCACTTCAACAAGAAGTAACTGCACTGCAAACAGAGCTTACTCGTATTTCAGATACAACCACTTTTGGTGGAGTGAACTTACTTGATGGCAGCTTTGGCACTAAACAGTTTCAAGTAGGCTCAGATGCTGAACAAACTATAGGTGTTTCTCTTAAAAGTACAGCAGCTACGGATTTAGGTGCTTTTGAAGTTGAGGGGGCTGGCTCAGTTTTCGGTACGTTAACGGCTGGTACTTTAGCCACTGAATTTGCTACAGGTACTGATGGCGACGTTACTATTTCAGGCTATAAAGGTTCTTACACTCATAGTTACGTCGCTACTGAAAGCGCTGCAGATGTAGCAAAAGCTATTAATGCACAAAACACGGGTGTTGAAGCTGAGGCATACTTAGAAGCTACTATAGCGGATTTAAGTGTTGGTGATGATGGCATTCTAAAAGTCGGCGACGAAAGCTACGACTTAGCGGAATATGCTGGCAACACAGAAAGATTAGCAGATGATTTAGCAAAAGATGGCTTTGATGTTGATTTTGACGCTGATGCCGGCACTATTGATTTAAAAGCAACAGGTATAAATGGTATTGAAATCACTGGCGCTACAACAGGGGCAGGGAATTCAACAGCAACTTTAGATGGCGGCGCTGTAGCCGCTGATGTATCAAAAACTTCAGAGCTTCGTTTATCATCAACGCAAACATTTAGCATTGGTGATGATGGTACTGCAGACTCTGGTGAATTAGTTGGTGCTAATACTTCAACACTTAATAATATCAATTCAGTGGATATCTCAACTAGTCAACAAACAGCACAGGACGCGATTGATGTTATTGACTCTGCAATCGCTCAAATTGATAGCCAGCGAGCTGACTTAGGTGCTGTTCAAAACCGTTTTGGTCATACAATAAGTAACCTTGCAAATATTTCTGAAAATGTTTCTGCTTCACGTAGTCGTATTCAAGATACCGACTTTGCAACTGAAACGGCAGAGATGACTAAAAACCAAATTTTGCAACAAGCGGGTACGTCAATCTTATCGCAAGCGAATCAGTTGCCACAAACAGCACTTAGCTTAATAGGCTAATTTGCTAAACGTTATAGCTTAATGGGTAGCTAGCTAGTACATAAAGTCAGTATTAGTTTTAAAATAAGGAGGTGGCTTTAGCTACCTCCTTTTGTGGTTTAAGGATATAAATTAAGCTATTGTTAGTCTAATAACTATACAAGCTCGGCAATTTTAGGAGGCGTTATGAACACCATTACTTCAAACGCAGAAGTTACTATAGCATCAACATCTTTAACTGGTGAAGATAAACAAATAGGGCAGGCTGGCTCAGTATTGACTCAGCGAGCTGTTGATGACGTAAATAAAACGGATGAACAAGGCTCGCAAAACCAGTTAAACAATCACTATACGCAGCAAAGCTCTGAGGACAATAGTTCACAAAACCAACAACTTGAGCGTGAGCAGCTTGAAAAAGTGGCGCAACAATTGCAGGAGTTTATGGGAGAGATGAGCCGTAGTCTGCAATTTCGTGTTGATGAAGACTCAGGCCGTGACGTTATTAAAATTCTCGATAAAACCAGTGGCGATGTAATTAAGCAATACCCTTCGGAAGAAGTATTAAGCTTAGTGTCAAAGCTTTCTGAATCTGCGGGTATTTTAATTGATCAAACTGTTTAGCGGCTATTGTTACTCGTGTATTTAGTTAGCTTATTTTAAGGTGTTTAAAGGGGGGAAGTATGTCTATTTCGTTTAATGGTTTAGGCTCTGGTTTAGCTGTGTCAGATATTGTGGATGCATTAGTTAATGCTGAGCAGGCCCCTGCTGAAGCTCGTTTAAATACTACCGAAGGTAACCTAACTACAGATATATCTGCAGCAGGCGCATTAAAGTCTGCCCTTGAAAAAGTACAAACATCAATGGAAGCATTAGGCGATAGTGATAACTATCAACAGCGTAGTACCTCTGGTAATGATGACTTTATATCGATTAGTGCAGATGAAGACGCTCAGCCAGGTAGTTACGATGTAAAAGTAGATGCATTAGCGCAAGCTCATAAATTGTCATCTCCTGCATTTGCTGCCGATGAGGCAATTGGCGCCGGTGTAATTACAATTGGTTCTGGTGAAAACAGTTTTTCCACTGTTCTGTCTGCAACTAATACCTTAGAAGATTTACGCGACCAAATTAATAACGGCCCCTTTACGGGCAGCGATAGTAATGACTCGGTTGTGGCGACTATAGTAACCAGTGATGATGGCCAGCATTTAGTACTTACTAGTAAAGAAACTGGTGAAGACAATGCAATTACTATTACTGTTCAAGATGAAGATGGAAACAATACCGATACTGGTGGACTTTCGCGTTTAGCTTACGATGTATCTGACGCAGACCCGCTAAACCATACTACAAACCTAACAGAAGTAAACGCTGCACAAAATGCACAAATAACAATTGATGGCACATTAACGGTATCAAGTAATACGAATGAATTTAGTAACGTAATTGATGGTATAGATATTACAGCCAAAAAGGTACACGGTGCAGAAGATGATATAAGCGACTTATCTGTTACCGAAAATAACAACAATATAAAAACAGGTTTAAATGGGTTTATTGCCAGTTATAATGAGCTCTTAACATTAAGTAATACACTAGGAGCGTCAAGTTCTGAAGGTGCTGGTGTTATGGCTGGTGACTCGTTACTTCGCGGTGTAATGTCTAAATTACGAGAACAAATAACCGACTCTGTGGATTTAGGGAATGGTAACTCATTATCGCTTTCACAATTAGGGGTTGAAACAGACCGTTATGGAGTACTGACACTTAATACAGAGACACTGGATGAGCAAATAGACTCTGATGTTGATTTAGTGCAACAGTTTTTTGTAGGTGATGACGAAGACGAAGGCGGTTTTGCCCAATCATTTGACGAACTTATGAGCTTTTATACCGACACCGACGGTATTATCCAAAATCGTATAGACAGTAAAACAAATCAACTTGAAGATATTGATGATCAGCGTGAAAGCTTAACAAGTAAAATGGAGTCGTTATCTGACAGGTTATACGCTCAGTACAACGCCATGGATTTACTAGTCGCGAGCCTTAACTCTACAAGTAGTTATGTGCAAGCGCAGCTTGAAAATATGCCTGGTGTGGTGAGTAACAATTCATAACCAGTAAAATTCGTTAGGCCTATAAAAAAACCGTTTTATAAACGGTTTTTTTATGCTTAATTAAGTTTAAATAGCGCTGTGCGATACTTAGTTAAACTGATTTGTAGGCAGAGATAGCTTTACCTGTTTTTTTTTGCTTAATTATGGCTTTAGATGATTCATTTTTTACAGCATTTGCTTGTTTACTAATGTTGTTTATGGTGGTTTGAACTGCCATAAGCTGCTCGGCGTTAGGCGGGTTATCGCTTTCGCACCAGCGCTTAAGCTCACTATTTAAAGTATCCATAATTGGCGTGGCGTCATCAGCTTTGTTGCTTTGCACTAATACTTCAATTTGGCTGAGTAATTGATTGATGTACTCAGCTTTGCCTATTTGCTCTAAAGCCATTAGTTTATACCGCAGGAATACGCTGATCGACAGGAATACTATCCCAGCCTTCTTTTATTTCTTTAATAATGCCAGCTACCTCAGAAATAATCTCAATGTCATTATCTACATTTGCTTGCACAAGGCGCCTTTGGCAGTAGTCATAAAGTGCCAATAAATTATCAGAAATACTAGGATCTTGTTCTACTTCTAAGTTAAGCGCATCTTGCAGTGCACCTAATAATAAAATGCATGCTGAGAGGTTTTCGCCTTTTTTTTCTATTTCTTTGCGTTCAATAAAACCCTTAGTAGCGGCTAAGCGACCAATAATATTACTAAAAATAAGGTTTATTTGTTCATACGGCGCCATTTCTGCAATGTTACTTGCACGAACTTGACTGTATTTTTTCAGTGAGACATGTGCCATGGGAAAATCCTAAAATTTAACTACTAAAATTATGTAAAACTAATATCAAAACAAAGCAATATTAATGCCAAACGTTTTACTATCGTATAGTTATCGGCACTGCTGCTTTCAACTTAAGTAAATAATAGCTTATATATTTTGTATAATGGGTAATTTGTCCTTTAAAATTTTAGTAAGCTTTTATATTGGGTTTATATAAACTGATACTTAATGATTAATTCTTAAGTATGATTGATTTTACTAATCCGTCTATTTTTTGGCGTTTATGTCAAAAAACCGCCGCTATTACTTGCATCCATTCAGATCTCGCTTACAATTTAGCTAATAAAATGAATTAGTGAAATTATGGCTCGCTAACTATGATCTTGATTTTAGATAATAATAATAACCGTGCAATAGGATTACATGCATCACTTACCTTTATTGGGGAAGCTGTGCAGTTGCTTGACGAAAGTGATTTTGAACAAGTATCTAGTAAGTATCAACAACAAGAATGCATTGTTATTTTAGGTGCATTGCAAAGCTTAGATCATGAAAGCTTAATTAAGCGTTTTCCAACCCTGCCTTTTTTACTGATTGGTGAAACACTCAAGCCCTTATTAAGTATTGCTAATGTAGTGGGCTTAATTTGTGAGCCGTTTAATCACGAAGTAACCACACAGTTATTACACGACTGCCAACAGTACCAACGTATGTTGCCTGGTAGCCACAAGCAGCATAAACCACACAAAACATTTGATGGTTTAGTTGGCGAAACCGATGCTGTTAAAAACGTACGCTTTTTAATTGAGCAGGTGGCTAAAACCGATGCAAACGTGCTTATTTTAGGTGAGTCGGGTACAGGTAAAGAGGTGGTTGCGCGTAACGTCCATTTATTATCTAAACGCAATACTGGGCCGTTTGTACCAGTAAACTGTGGTGCCATACCTGGAGAGTTGCTAGAAAGCGAGTTATTCGGTCACGAAAAAGGGGCATTTACCGGCGCTATTTCTGCACGTAAAGGGCGGTTTGAATTAGCGCAAGGCGGTACGCTGTTTTTAGATGAAATTGGCGATATGCCGCTACAAATGCAAGTAAAGTTATTGCGTGTATTGCAAGAGCGCAGCTACGAGCGTGTAGGTGGCACAAAAGCGATTCAAGCAGATGTACGGGTGATTGCCGCTACTCATCGCAACCTTGAGGAAATGATTGAAAAGGGCAGCTTTAGGGAAGATTTATATTACCGTTTAAACGTGTTTCCTATTGAAAACCCGTCACTTAATGAACGTGCTGACGACATACCTTTATTACTTAAAGAGCTAATGCGCCGTGTTAATGAGCAAAGTGGTACGTCGGCTAAATTTACAGAGCGCGCAGTAGAGAGCCTAAAAGAGCATGCTTGGCCTGGTAATATCCGAGAGCTTGCTAATTTAGTGGAGCGCATGGTGATTATGTTCCCTGAAAAAGTAGTGGATGTACCCGATTTACCCAATAAATATCGCTACATCGAGGTAGACGCATACGAGCCAGAATACCCTGAAGAGCTACTTGAAAAAGATGCCTTTAACGATATTTTTAGCTCAGGTTTTAGCGATTATGATAATGAACCAGAGCCTGAATTTAGCCAACCAGGATCTGGCGTATTACCCGAAGAGGGTATAGAGCTTAAAGATTATTTAGCAGAGCTTGAAATTAGCTTAATTACCCAAGCGTTAGAGCGTTTTGATTACGTTGTTGCGCGCGCCGCAGAAATATTAGGTGTAAGGCGTACAACGCTTGTCGAAAAAATGAAAAAGTACAATCTATCGCGAGATTAGCCAAACTTAGCAAGTGCCGAACCACTACAAATTACCGAGTTTGGCTCTTTTAATTTCTTGCTTACAGCTTACAGCTTACAGGTTACAGCTTATAGCTAATAATTTTTAATAATCTCGGCTCTTCTAAAACAATTATTACTATGATCGTTTACCATGCCACAGGCCTGCATATGTGCGTATACCGTTGTAGGGCCTAAAAATTTAAAACCTCGTTTTTTTAAATCCTTTGCAAACGCTTTTGACTCCTCGGTAATTGCAGGGGTGTCTTCAACACTATTTAAATCACTAATAATTGGTTTATTGCCAACAAATCCCCATTGGTAATTACTAAAGCTGCCAAATTCTTTTTGAATCTCAATTAACCGTTGAGCATTATTAACTGTGGCAGCAATTTTTAAGCGGTTCCGCACTATGCTCTCATCTTGCATTAGCCGTTCTATATCATCGGCTGTAAAGTTAGCCACTTTTTGCACATTAAAATTAGCAAATGCTTTTTTATAGCCTGCGCGCTTTTTTAAAATGGTGTACCAACTTAAGCCCGCTTGTGCCGACTCGAGGGTAATAAATTCAAATAATTTCGTATCGTCATAAAGGGGGACTCCCCATTCTTCATCATGGTATTTCACATAATCAGGCTTTGTGGCGTCGAGCCATGCACAACGGCATTTATTTTGCTCACTCATTATTATTCCTTTTAGTGTGCGTCATTTTTTTGTTACGCGATATTGTAAGGTAACTAAATGAAAAATATATAAAATAATATTGGTATAAATTGTGCATTTAGCCCTGTATCTACATCATTAAGAGATTTGATTATGGCCCTTGCGAGTGTACTTAAACCACAGTTTATTACTGCAAAACAGTATAACCCATGTTTACTTCAAGAAGAGTACATTGGTGAATTAAGTGATTTAAGACAGCAGGCAAGTTGGCTGTCGCACTTAGTTGATACCATGCCTGCGGGTGTTGTAGTGCTTGATGGCAAAGGGCTTATTGCAAAAGCCAATCAAATAGCGATTGATATGTTAGGCGAGCCGCTCGAAGGAGAGAAGTGGTTTAACATTATTCAGCGCTCTTTTCGTCCCCACCAAGATGATGGACATGAAGTGTCGCTCAAAGATGGGCGCCTTATAAAGCTTGATATTACCGCGCTAGCGCCAGAGCCTGGGCAATTAATATTAATGACAGATTTAACAGAAACGCGCCGTTTGCAAAAGCGCGTAGCCCATATGCAGCGTTTGAGTGCGCTTGGTAAAATGGTGGCATCGCTTGCGCACCAAGTGCGTACACCGCTCTCGGCGGCTATGTTATATGCGGCCAATTTGGGCTCTAAAAAGCTACCAGAGTCATCACGCGATAACTTTCAAACTAAATTAATGTCGCGATTAAAAGATTTAGAAACCCAAGTTAACGATATGCTACTTTTTGCCAAAAGCGGCGAGCAACAAGTGGTTGAACAGGTTTCTATGCAGCAGCTTTTAAACGAGGTAAAACTAGGTGCCGATGCAATGGTAGCCTTAAATAACAGCTCACTTGTTGTCGAGCTACCAGAGCCAGACATAGAAATTACCGGTAATAAAACCGCGCTGGCCAGTGCTATTCAAAACCTTATTCACAATAGTATTCAAATTATTGGCAGCCAAGCCCAGGTGACATTAAAAGCGCAGCGCGATAGCAGCGAACCCGATACCGTGCGTATTAGCGTATGCGATAACGGCCCTGGTGTAGAGTTGAGCCAAATAGAGAAAATTTTTGAACCGTTTTATACCACAAAAAGCCAAGGTACAGGGCTTGGGCTTGCTGTTGTAAGCTCTGTGGCTAATGCGCATCAAGGACGTGTTGAAGTGGTTAATAATGCCAATGGTGGTGCATGTTTTAGTTTATTGTTGCCCATATGCACGGCCTCAACGCAGGAGAAAACAGCATGAGTAATACAATACTAGTGGTTGAAGATGATGCAGGTTTAAGAGAAGCACTCATAGACACGTTAGAAATGTCGGGTATTGCCTGTGTTGCAGCCGATAGTGCTGAGCAAGCCATGATCCAATTAAAAAAATCTGAGTTTTCATTAGTGGTCAGCGACGTGCAAATGGGCGCGATGAGCGGCCTAGATTTGCTCAGAAGCATTAAGCTTAACTACCCAGAACTCCCCGTATTAATGATGACTGCCTATGCAACGATTGATGATGCAGTAGAGGCAATGCGCTTAGGCGCAATTGATTATATGGCTAAACCATTTGCCCCTGAGGTGCTTTTAAATATGGTTAGTCGGTATTTACCCGAAAAGCCAAAAGACACTGACGGCCCAATTGTTGCCGACCCTAGCAGTATTGCGCTTTTAGAACTGGCGAGCAAAGTGGCACGCTCAGATGCAAGTGTTATGGTGCTAGGCCCGAGTGGCTCTGGTAAAGAAGTGTTGGCGCGATACATTCACGATAAATCAAACCGATGCGATGCGCCTTTTGTGGCAATAAACTGTGCGGCTATTCCCGAAAACATGCTTGAAGCCACTTTATTTGGCTACGAAAAAGGCGCGTTTACCGGTGCAATACAAGCATGCCCAGGTAAGTTTGAACAAGCCCAAGGCGGCACCATATTACTTGATGAAATAACCGAAATGGACTTGGGGCTGCAAGCTAAGCTATTACGGGTATTGCAAGAGCGTGAAGTTGAACGTTTAGGTGCCCGAAAAACAATTTCACTCGACGTAAGAGTACTCGCAACCAGTAACCGCGACCTAAAAGAAGCCGTTGCAGATAATCAATTTAGAGAAGACTTATATTATCGCTTAAATGTATTTCCTCTAATGTGGCGACCGCTCTGTGAGCGCCCAGGGGATATAATTGTATTGGCTAAGCATTTAATAGAGCGCCATTTAGTTAAAAGTAAAGAGCCGCTAGCAACGCTTGATAGTGCCGCTGAACAAAAATTACTAAGCCATGCATGGCCTGGGAATGTACGTGAGCTTGATAATGTAATTCAACGTGCGCTTATTTTGCGAACGGGCAATGTAATTGGCGAACAGGCCATTTTTATTGAAAACTTAATGCAAGCGCCAATTAACAGTACGCCTACACAGGAGATAGCGCCTGAACAAGCGAACACTCCAAGTGGCGCGTATTATGATGACAAAATAACGCCTGCAGAGGTGAGTGGCTCACTGCCTAGCGTTGATACTGGCAGCTATAAAGATGAGCTAAAAGATAAAGAGCATAAAATAATATTAGAAACCCTAGCGCGCTGCCAAGGCAAACGTAAAGATGTTGCACAAACACTTGGGATCAGCCCGCGTACTTTACGTTATAAACTAGCGCAAATGCGTGATTTAGGTATTTCGCTGCCCGCATAACTTTACCCCTTTCTTCTATATAACCCTAAACTAACCACGGTTAGTTTAGGGTTGTCAAATCTCTGACTCTCAAAAATAATAGTTAACCTTATGTAATTAAAGGTTTATTTTTATGGCACACTTTGTGCTTTATTCCCTTTATGAACGTTAACTGCATTTGCCAGAGAAAATTATGAAAATTCAAAACAGCGCGCTATTTCAAGAAATGCAATCAATGGCTTTAGAAGCAGGCCATACAAATCAAATTAATAAGCTACCTACTAAAGCTCAGCCAACATCGTCTGCTCAATTTGGTGACTTACTAAGTGATGCATTAAACACGGTTAATGGCTTACAACAAGATGCCAAACAAAAAGTAGTGGCTGTTGAAATGGGTGATAGAAGTGTATCGCTTGCTGAGGCAATGATTGCCTCACAAAAATCGTCAGTGGCATTTGAGGCTACAGTACAAGTAAGAAATAAACTTGTTGAGTCATACCAAGAAATTATGAACATGCCTGTTTAAGTAGGTAGTGGAGAATTATTGTGGCGCAATCTAATCAATCAACAGATCTTGCTCTTGCTGGCGGCGGTATTGACCAAAGCGAAGATAACGAGCAACAAGAACAAAAGTCGGGCTACTTAAGCGCCTTAAATGGTGTTGATGTGCTTCGCCAAGTCACCCTTATTATTGCGCTGGCTATTTGTTTAGCTATTGCCATATTTGTGATTATTTGGGCACGTCAGCCAGACATGCGTCCGCTGGGTAAAATGCCAACAGAAGAGCTGATCCAAACCCTTGATTTTTTAGATGCACAAAAAATTGACTACGAACTAGACGGCAACGTAATTTCGGTTGATGAAAGCGAGTATCAAAACATTAAATTGCTGATGGCCCGTGAAGGCCTAGAGCAAGGTCCTACTTCAGGCACCGACATCATAATGCAAGATATGGGCTTTGGTGTTAGCCAACGATTAGAGCGTGAACGCTTAAAACACGGCCGCGAACAACAACTTGCCCGCACCATAGAAGAATTAAACAACGTAACACGCGCGAAAGTTTTATTAGCCATTCCAAAAGAAAACGTATTTGCACGCAGAGAGAAAAAGCCATCAGCCACAGTGGTATTGACTCTTAAGCGCGGCAGAATGCTTGATGGCGAGGAGATTGACTCAGTGGTTGATATGATTGCCTCTGCAGTACAGGGGCTTGAGCCTTCACGTGTAACGGTAACAGATCAAAACGGCCGCTTACTTAATTCAGGCTCGCAAGACTCATTAGCAGCACGCTCTCGTAAAGAGTACGACATTGAAAGAAAGCGTGAGCAAGAGTATTTAGAGAAAATAGACAGTATTCTTATTCCTGTAGTTGGCTTGGGTAACTACACGGCGCAAGTTGATTTAAACATGGACTTTAGCTCAGTAGAAGAAACACAAAAGCGCTACAACCCAGACTTACCAGCAGTAAGAAGCGAAACCACATTTGAAGAGAACAACATTGGTGGCTTAGCGGTAGGTATTCCTGGGGCACTGACTAATCAGCCCCCTATGAATTCAACTATTCCAGAAGTAGCAGGCCAAGGTAATGCGGGTACGGCAACCAATCCAAGTCGAGTGCATAAAGAGGCTACGCGTAATTTTGAGCTAGACACCACCATTTCACATAAGCGCCAACAAACAGGGGTTATTCGCAGAATTAGCGTCTCGGTTGCCGTTGATTATGTGCCAAAAGTAGGTGAAAACGGCGAAACAACCATGGCGCCGCGCTCGGTAGAGGCTTTGTCAAATATACGTCGCCTATTACAAGGTGGGGTAGGCTTTGATATGCAACGCGGCGATGCATTAGAGGTGGTAACCGTGCCATTTGTACGCGAAGCAGTTGATTTAGATTTAGAAGTACCGCTGTGGGAGCAGGACTGGTTTATGAAAATCGTCCGCTTAGTATTGGGGGCGCTGGTTATTATTGTGCTTATTATGGCAGTTGTTAAGCCTATGCTTAAACGCTTAATATACCCAGATGATACGCTCGAAGAGTACGATGAAGATGCATTAAGCTCTGGGGTGGATATTGGCGATAGCACGCTAGATATGCTAAATAAAGACTTTGATTCTGCTTCTGTAGGCTTCTCAAGCGATGGTACACTACAGCTGCCAGATTTACATGGCGACGAAGATTTGCTTAAAGCGGTAAGAGCACTTGTAGCGAACGAACCTGAACTATCATCACAAGTAGTGAAAGCGTGGTTAACAGAAGATGACTGATCAAGAACAAAAACAACTCCCGCCAGCGTTTGATGTTGACAAGTTAGATGGCGTAGATAAAGCTGCAATTCTTTTATTGAGCTTATCTGAAGAAGACGCAGCGCAAATACTTAAACACTTAGAGCCTAAGCAAGTGCAAAAAGTGGGTATGGCAATGGCTGCGCTAG
This sequence comes from Pseudoalteromonas sp. A3, assembly GCF_025942345.1. Taxonomy (NCBI): domain Bacteria; kingdom Pseudomonadati; phylum Pseudomonadota; class Gammaproteobacteria; order Alteromonadales; family Pseudoalteromonadaceae; genus Pseudoalteromonas; species Pseudoalteromonas sp. A3. Next base: position 310,196 of record NZ_JAPCKL010000004.1, on the reverse strand, counting down.
ATGACTTGTCACAATCTAAAATAAGCGCAGTTCACAATTTATTTATAGAACAAATACAAAGCTTTAGTACAATTGGCTTCCAGTCAGAAGACTTTATTAAAAAGGCGCTAACCGCCGCATTAGGTGAAGATAAAGCAGCAAGTTTAATCGACCAAATTGTAATGGGCTCGGGCGCTAAAGGCTTAGATTCACTTAAATGGATGGACTCAAAGCAAGTTGCCAATATTATTCGTAATGAGCACCCGCAAATTCAAACTATTGTTTTATCGTATTTAGAGCCTGAGCAATCGGCAGAAATCTTAGCGCAATTTCCTGAAAAAGTGCGCCTAGATTTAACTATGCGTATTGCTAATCTTGAAGAAGTGCAACCTGCAGCATTGCAAGAACTTAACGAGATTATGGAAAAACAATTTGCCGGCCAAGCAGGCGCACAAGCCGCTAAAATGGGTGGCTTAAAAGCCGCGGCAGATATCATGAACTACCTAGATACAAATGTAGAAGGGCAGTTGATGGACTCTATTCGTGAACACGATGAAGAAATGTCTCAGCAAATTCAAGATCTTATGTTTGTATTTGAAAACCTTTTGGATGTGGATGACCGCGGTATTCAAGCCATACTGCGTGAAGTACAGCAAGACGTACTAATGAAAGCCATTAAAGGGACTGATGAAGCGCTTAAAGATAAAATTTTGGGTAATATGTCTAAACGTGCTGCCGAAATGCTTGCCGATGATTTAGAGGCAATGGCACCGGTTAGAATAAGTGAAGTAGAAGCTGCCCAAAAAGAAGTGCTTTCAACAGCAAGGCGTCTATCTGACGCAGGTGAAGTTCAGCTAGGCGGCGGCGGTGGCGAGGAGTTCCTGTAAGCTATGTCTAAATTAAAAGGTCGCCCTTTACATGCAGATGATGCTGATGAGCTTTTAAAAAACTGGCCAATACCTGACGTTGCTCCTGATGAGCGTAGTTTTGGCAATCGTTCAACGGCTTTTGGCACACCGCTTTCTGATTTGTATAAAAAAGAAGTTGAAGAAGAAGCAGTAGAAGACACTCAGCCGCAAGAGCCTGAACTGCCTTCGTTAACTATGGCTGAGCTTGAGCGCATTAGGCAAGATGCTTATGAGGAAGGCTTAAAGCAAGGGCACGAACAAGGCTACATAGATGGCTTTGAAAAAGGGGTTGGTGAGGGCAAAGAAGCAGGCTATAAAGAAGGCGTAGAGCTTGGTAAAACACAAGGCCAAGAAGACGTAAAGCCGTTAATAGAAGAGCAGTTAACCAGCTTGCGTAGCATAATCGACAACCTCAGCGCTCCGCTTGATAAAGTGGACGAACTGGCAGAAAAGCACCTAGTGCAATTAGCGGTTATGTTGGCAGAAGCTATAACCTATCAAGAAATTAAAACATCGCCCGATGTTATTTTACATACGCTTAAAAAAAGCATAGATGCATTAAATACTGAGCAAGAAAAAGTTCGTGTGCATTTAAACCCAGATGACCTAGAACTGGTAAAGCAAAGCTATGGTGAGCAAACAATTGCAGATAATAATTGGCAGCTAATTGCAGAACCCACACTCGAGCGCGGCGGTTGCGAAGTTAAAACGCCTCAATCGTCTTTAGATATGACCCTAAAAACCCGTGTCAAAGAAACGTTGGATAGTTTTTTGCATAATAGTGGTATCTAATCTTTTTTGTGGCGTGTTATGGCAGCTCAACGTGCACCTCTAAGCGAACGCTTAAATCAATACCAACACCATATTGCAGCGTTTAAACCTGCTGTAGCGGGTATTTTAACCCGAGTAGTCGGTTTAACCCTTGAGGCGAAAGGGCTACGTGCGCCTGTAGGCAGCCAATGCAAAATAGAAACTATGTCAGGGTTTGTAGATGCTGAGGTGGTGGGCTTTAGTGAGCAAACCCTTTACTTAATGCCTAATGACCACATTTCCGGTGTGTTACCCGGTGCGCGTGTTATTCCACAAGTAAATGATACCGGATTGCCCGTTGGTATGAGCCTACTGGGCCGCGTTGTTGATGGCTTAGGCCGCCCGCTTGACGGCCTGGGGAAAATTAACGCCGAACACTATTTAAAGTTTGCACAAAACCCCATAAACCCCCTCGCTAGAAGACCAATCAGCCAACCTATGGATGTAGGTGTACGGGCTATAAACTCAGTTATTACTGTAGGGCAAGGCCAGCGTATGGGTTTGTTTGCAGGCTCTGGTGTTGGTAAGTCAGTACTCTTAGGTATGATGACCCGCGGCAGTGAAGCCGATGTTATTGTGGTTGGCCTAGTGGGTGAGCGTGGCCGTGAGGTAAAAGAGTTTATTGAAGAGATACTCGGTGTAGAAGGGCGCAAACGCTCTGTTGTGGTAGCTGCTCCTGCTGATGCATCGCCCCTTATGCGCTTGAAAGGCTGTGAAAGTGCGGTGACCATTGCTGAGTACTTTCGTGATCAAGGATTAAACGTATTGTTATTGCTTGATTCAGTAACCCGTTACGCCATGGCGCAACGCGAAATAGCGCTAGCGGTTGGCGAACCTCCTGCAACAAAAGGGTATCCGCCTTCTGTATTTGCTAAATTACCGGCGCTGGTGGAGCGAGCGGGTAATGGCGGCGAAGGGCAAGGGTCTATCACTGCGTTTTTTACTGTGCTTAGTGAGGGCGATGATATGCAAGACCCAATAGCCGATGCTGCACGTGCTATTTTAGATGGGCATATTGTACTTTCGCGTGACTTAGCCGATAGCGGTCATTACCCCGCGATAGATATCGAAAAATCAATTTCTCGTGTTATGCCGCAAGTGGTGTCTGAGCCTCATATGCAGCAGGCCCGCGTATTAAAACAAGTGTATTCAATGTATCAGCAAAATAAAGATATGATCACCTTAGGTGCGTATCAAAAAGGGGCTGACCAAATGCTTGATCAAGCTATAAATATGATGCCGCGCGTAAATGCGTTTTTACAGCAAGGTATGCGTGATGTAATAAGTTACGACGATGGTTTACACGGTCTAGCTCAATTACTAGGACAAGCATAATGGCAAAAAATAAGCTCGATTTACTGCTTAAGCTCGAAAACGACAAAGAAGAAAATCTGCGCATGAGCTACTTACAAGCCAATCAAAATTTACAAGCTAACCAACAAAAGCTGCAAGGGTTAAATAACTTTAGATTAGAATACTCTCAGCAATTACATGTGAAAGGAAAGTCCGGTTTATCAAGCGCGGGCTTTGGCCAGTACCATGCCTTTATAGCAAAAATTGAAGAAGCGATTCGTCAGCAAGCCAGTACGGTAAATACCGCTAAGCAAGTTGTAACACAGCGTAAAGCTTTGTGGTTAAAGCAGCAGGTAAAAGCAAAAGCCGTAGCAAAATTAATTGAAAAACAAAACCTAAAAGCGGCGGCGTTAATGGCAAAGAGTGAGCAAAAAATGCTGGACGAGTTTTCTGCTAATCAATTTTTTCAGCGCCGTAAAAGTTTATAACTCTGGCGCGTTTATTGCTTTATTGGTAGGTGGTAATTAATTTTGGCAAAGTGCGGTGGCAACTTGCCGCAGTGCTGTGTAGGTGAATTATGGCAATAAACGATATTTCAATGTTGGCAACAGCTGAAAAAGACTCTTTTTTAGCATTTAAAGACAATAACTTACCTGCAGGTAACGAATCTGGTGATGATTTTTTAAGCCAGCTACAAGATGCAGACAAACCCTTTGTATTACCTTCTAATTCTGAGGCTCCTAGCCAAGCTGGCTCTTTATTGCCAATAGATGATAAGCAGCTAGCCAATAGCAAAAAACCGACAGCTTCATTAAGTGATGACACGCAAGATACGTTATTATCTGGCGATAGCGTTTTAGCACAAATAAACTCCTCGCAAGTGATTGACGTAAGTGTAAAAAAACACGGCAATAGCGATAATGATTTTAGTGATTTAAGTGCAAAAAAGAGTGATAAAAGTGTCAGCTTTTTAGCTTCGCAACTAGGTGAAACTGGTGAGGCCGATGCCATAACGACTAAAGCCGAAGATACTCTTTTAAATGATAATAATAGCAACGGTAAAAAAAGTGCGTTTACAAACGCTGAGCTTGAAACTAAAGCAGCTAAGCAAAGCGCTGGAGAAAATTTAGCCCCTTCTTTAAATAATGAAGGTAAAGGTGCTGAGAATACAAAAGCGTCAGGCACTGTATTGAATGCTGAAAGTGCGCTGCCTATAAGCGATGCAGACATAGAGCAATTAGCCAAAGAACTGACTCGTTCATCTACGCAATCAGAGCTATCAACTACATCTAAAGTACTCAACTCATTAAGCGAAGCGCAACGTGCACAATTAAACGAGCACGTTAAAAGCTCCTTTGCTGAAACCACGCCAAGTGAAAGTGATGATCGTGCTAGCTCCGTTAAACAATTACTGACAGAGTTTGTTGTACAAAACGAAAAAGCTCCAAGCATGCCCGGTGAGCTAGTTCAATCTCAGTTAAAAAACCTAAATAGCGATGAAAAGCAGGCGCTACTTAGCCAATTGAAAAGCTATGTGAGTAACGAGCAACCAACAGGTGATACGCTCAAAAAAGTAAATGAAACAATAAGCAACTTACAAACTATGCTTGATACGCAGCTTAGTGAGAGCAAAGCGCAAAGTGTGTCGAGCTCTGCAAATGCGGCTTTAAATGCGCAGCAAGCCAGTAATGCTGCAATGACTGCGAATACAACGCAAAATAAAGCCATGATTAATGCTGAAGCACCCTCTAGTATTGAGCAAGACGGTGTAAATCCAGAAGAGTTAAACGCCCTAAAGGCCGAGCAGGAAAGCTTACTTAAAGAGCCTAAAACAAATACTGGTTTATCGCGTGTAGCTCAGGTGTTTACGTTGATAACCGATGGCATTAATAATACGCAGGCACAAATAAATACTCAGTACGACAACGCTCGTTATGAGCAGTCTATTTTAGAGAGCCAAGCTATACAGTCGCAGCAATTACAAAGCAGCACCGCGCAGGTTAAGCAGGTAAATATAGATGCAAGTATGATGCAGGCTATTAATATTGTTAAAAGTGATGCAGCTAAAATGCTTCAAGAGCGTGTATCTTCAATGCTAAGCATTAGCAATAAAGAAGCTGAAATTCGCTTAGATCCGCCAGAAATGGGCAGCATGCAAATTCGTATCAGAAGTGATGCTGAACAAGCACAAATAAATTTTGTAGTGCAAAACCAGCAAGCTAAAGAAGCACTTGAACAATCAATGCCGCGCTTACGTGAAATGTTAGCCGAGCAGGGAATTGATTTAGGTGAAAGTACGATTTCTTACGGGCAATCTGGTAGTGAGCAAAGCGATGAAGGCGAAGGGCAATCACAAGGTCAAACGGCTAATAAAAATACACAGCAGGATAAAAATGATGAGCAAGATGGGGCTAACCCACAAAGTTCTCGACAACAAACTTCATCATCAATAGATTACTATGCCTAAGTACTGCTATTATAATAACTAAAACAAGCAAGTACCTTTGCTAAAAAAGGAATCACAATGGCCGAAGAAACAAGTTTAGAAATAGAAGAAACCGGTAAAAGCAAAAAAAAGCTGATCATAATCATAGTGGCAGTACTGCTTGTTGTTGGCGGTGGTGCAGGCTATTTTTTTATGGCGGGCGATGATGCACCCGTTGAAACATTAGATGAAGAAACAACAACCGCAGCGCAAAGCGACTCGGCTACACCTTCAGGCTCTTCAGCTGAAATGGGCAGTGCCTTGTATGTTGCTATGCCAAGACCCTTTGTGTTTAATGTACCTGGGTCAAGCAGAGATAGAATTGTACAAATAAAAGTGCAATTACTTGTGCGTGGCGATGTAAATGAAGAAACCGCTAAAAAGCACATCCCACTGATTGAAGGCACCTTATTAAGCGTGTTTTCAACCACCACAGCTGATGAGCTCAGCACCAGTGCAGGCAAAGAAACATTACGCTTTACTGCGCTTGAAAAAGTGCAAGCTGCGCTGAATGATGTTGAAGGCACTAAAGTAATTGAGCGGGTATTGTTTACCGGCTTTGTGATGCAATAAGGGGCTAGCGTGAGCGATTTATTATCCCAAGACGAAATTGATGCACTCTTACACGGCGTTGATGAAGTCGAAGAGGAAGATATACACGAAGGTGAAGACGGCGAAGGCAGTACATTACAGTACGACTTTTCTTCGCAAGATCGGATCGTGCGTGGTCGCATGCCGACCCTGGAAATTGTTAACGAGCGGTTTGCTCGTCATATGCGAATAAGCTTATTTAACATGATGCGCCGCACCGCAGAGGTGTCGATTAATGGCGTACAAATGATTAAATTTGGCGAATACATTCATACCTTATTTGTACCAACAAGTTTAAATATGGTGCGTTTTAGACCGCTAAAAGGCACTGGCCTTATCACCATGGAAGCACGTTTAGTGTTTATTTTGGTAGATAACTTTTTTGGTGGTGACGGGCGTTACCATGCCAAAATTGAAGGCCGCGAATTTACCCCTACCGAACGTAGAATCGTGCAAATGCTACTAAAAATTATCTTTGAAGATTACAAAGAAGCATGGGCACCGGTTATGGACGTGTCGTTTGAATACCTCGATTCAGAAGTAAACCCAGCAATGGCCAACATTGTGAGCCCTACTGAGGTTGTGGTTATTAGCTCTTTTCATATTGAATTAGATGGCGGTGGCGGCGATTTTCACATCGCTCTGCCGTATTCAATGCTTGAACCCATTAGAGAGCTATTAGATGCGGGTGTACAATCGGATACAGAAGACACCGATTTGCGCTGGAGCAAAGCTTTACGCGATGAAATTATGGACGTTGAGGTGGATATGTCGACTCAACTTCTTGAGGTGGATTTGTCTCTTAAACAAATAATGGAACTTAAAGCGGGCGATATTATACCGGTAGAAATGCCAGAGCATATTACGGTATTTGTTGAGGAGTTACCTACATTTAGAGCTAAAATGGGTCGTTCTCGCGATAACGTTGCGCTACAAATTAGTGAAAAAATTAAACGCCCTGATTCAGTTAAATCTGAGCTGCATGTATTTACCAAAGGCGGCAAGAAAATTGATTCAGATGCAGAATTAGCAGAACTAGAAGATGATTTACACCTTTCTGACGGTGTAGACTTAGACTGGTAATTGATTAAAAGGTTAAAAGTATGAGCGATGATCAAGACACAATGGACGAATGGGCAGCAGCCCTAGCTGAAGCCGAAGGCGGTGATGAGAGCGCCGAAGCGCATGTAGCAGAGCTTGATGAACTAAGTGATGCTAAACATGAACTTAGCGGTGACGAAAAGCGTAAACTCGATACAATTTTAGATATTCCTGTGACTATTTCTATGGAAGTAGGGCGCTCTAAAATAAATATTCGTAACTTACTGCAGCTAAACCAAGGCTCTGTTGTTGAACTAGACCGCGTAGCCGGTGAACCACTGGATGTATTAGTAAATGGTACGCTCATTGCCCATGGCGAAGTGGTTGTAGTGAATGATAAATTTGGTATTCGTTTAACGGATGTTATTAGCCAGGTAGAGCGGATCAAAAAATTACGATGAGCTCCCTTGCTGCTTTAACAAACTCAGTATTTACAAAGGCAGAAACGTTAACACCTACGGCCGACATTTTGTCTATGGTGTTGTCGTTGGTTGCGGTGCTAGTACTGATTGTAGTGCTGGCATTTTTTGTTAAAAAACTTAACCCAAATTTAGCTAATAGCGAAGAATTTAAAGTGGTACGAAGCTTACCGCTTGGCTCTCGAGAGCGCTTAATGGTGGTTGAAATAGATAATGCACAGCATTTATTAGGGGTCACCCCGCACAGTATTAACTACTTACATAAATTAGACACGCCGTTAAGTGAAAAAGAACTGCCAGAACTTGCTAAGCGATTTAGCAAACTACTAAACCCGCAAACGAATCAAAATAAAAAGAATTAACCCTATGATAAAGTGGCTGCTGATTATTTTAGCTGTGTTATTTGTACCTGCCGCAAGCAGTGCAGAGGGCATAGACGCTCTAACCATTACAACCAATGCCGACGGGACGCAAGATTACTCTGTAACCTTGCAAGTACTGGCAATTATGACGGCGCTGAGCTTTATTCCTGCCGCCATAATTATGATGACTTCGTTTACCCGTATTATTGTTGTACTGGCCATTTTGCGCCAAGCCATTGGTTTACAATCAACACCTTCAAACCAAGTTTTATTAGGGATGTCGCTTTTTTTAAGTATTTTTATTATGGCGCCTATTTATCAGCAAGTTAACGAACGTGCGATAGAACCCTATTTAAATGAACAAGTTACTTCGGTACAAGCATTAGAGCTTGCAAAGGAGCCCATGAAGGCCTTTATGCTCTCGCAGGTACGATTAAAAGACTTAGAAACGTTTGCCAAAATAGCAGGTTATGACCAGCTTGATTCGCCAGAGGCCACGCCACTTATTGTGTTAATACCTGCATTTGTGACCAGTGAACTACAAACCGCGTTTATTATTGGGTTTATGTTTTTTATACCGTTTTTAATTGTGGATTTAGTGGTTGCCTCGGTATTAATGGCCATGGGTATGATGATGCTCTCGCCCATGATAGTGTCCTTGCCTTTTAAAATAATGTTATTTGTACTGGTCGATGGCTGGAGCCTAGTAATGGGCACGTTAGCCAAAAGCTTTGGCTTAGGGACATAAACCATGTTTTACATTCGCACTTTTAAACATTAGGAGTACAACATGGAACCAGAAATTTTTGTTGATATTCTTAGCGATGCACTGTTTTTAGTTATTAAGCTGGTATCAGCTATTGTGGTACCAGGTTTACTTGTTGGTTTAGTGGTGGCGGTGTTCCAAGCGGCAACCTCAATTAATGAACAAACCCTAAGTTTTTTACCGCGATTATTAATTACCATTGGGGCACTTATTGTAGGTGGGCATTGGCTTACTCAAGAGCTAATGGACTTTTTTACCCGCCTAGTGTTACTCATTCCTGAAATTGCAGGCTAATTGTGGAATTTCCTTTTTCTGTTGTTATTCAATGGTTAAGTGATTTTTTACTGCCTTTAGTTCGCATCAGCTCTATGATCATGATTATGGCGGGCTTAGGCGCACAAAACGTACCTACACGTATTAAAATGGGATTGGCGGTAGTGGTAACGTTTTTAGTGGTGCCAGCGCTGCCTCCTGCAACATTTACTAATTTATTTTCTTTTGAAATGGTGCTGGTGGTTATTCAGCAAATGTTGATAGGTGTTGCGATAGGGTTTGCCTCTACGCTAATGCTAAATACCTTTGTGCTTGCTGGGCAAATACTGGCAATGCAAACCGGTTTGGGCTTTGCCTCTGTTATAGACCCTTCAAATGGTGCGAGCGTGCCTGCAGTTGGCCAGTTTTACTTAATTTTAGCGACCTTGTTATTTTTTGTTTTTAATGGCCATTTAATGATGATTCAAATGGTGGTGCATAGTTTTTCGGTGTTGCCTATAAACGGCCAGTGGTGGGCTGTTGATCATTACTGGGACATAGTAACGTGGGGCAGCTGGATGTTTACCACTGCACTGGTATTGGCTTTAGCCCCCCTTACGGCCATGCTCATTATTAATATTTCATTTGGTATTATGACCCGCGCAGCACCGCAATTAAACATTTTCTCAATAGGTTTTCCGTTTACATTAGTTGCCGGTTTAATGATTATTTGGGCTACCTTGGGTAATTTTGTAACCCAATTTGAATTTCAGTGGTTAAAAATGATTGAGCTAATGTGTAGTCTTGTTGGCTGTACGGTGTAGGAGGGGCAATGGCTGAAGATTCAGGACAAGAAAAAACAGAAGAACCCACCTCCAAAAAGCTCGAAGATGCTAAAAAGAAAGGTCAAATAGCACGCTCAAAAGAACTAGGTACTATGTTCGTACTTATTTTTTCTGCAATTTCGTTGCTGTTATATGGGCCGGAAATAGGCAAAGGCTTATACAATATTATGGGCAGGATGCTGTCTTTAAATCGCAGTGAAACCTACGACACCACTAAAATGTTTGCGGTGTGGAGTGAGGTGGCCAGTGCGTTGCTGTTTCCTATGGCGATGTTTGTTTTAATTATTGTTATTGCAGCATTTATAGGAAATACCTTACTCGGCGGCTTTAATTTTAGTTGGGAAGCTGCAGCACCTAAACCCAGTAAAATGTCGCCAATGAAGGGCTTTAAACGCATGTTTGGACCACAAGCAGCGATAGAGCTTGTAAAATCTATATTAAAGTTTGCGCTGGTGGCTATTTTTGCGGTGTTTTTGATTCAAACTTTTTTTGATGAAATTTTGCATTTAAGTATTGAAAGCGCACCTAGTAATATAATTCATGCCCTTGAAATACTCTCGTGGATGTTTTTAGGATTGTCGTGCACTTTGGTGATTATTGCCGCAATAGATGCGCCTTATCAGAGTTATAACCACAACAAACAACTTAAAATGACCATGCAGGAGATCAAAGACGAGTACAAAAACTCAGAGGGTGATCCGCAAATTAAAGCGCGCATTAGGCAAACACAAAGGCAAATGTCGCAGCGAAGAATGATGCAAGATGTTCCCGATGCCGACGTAATTGTAACCAACCCTACTCACTATTCTGTGGCGCTAAAATACGATACTGAGCGAGCAGGTGCGCCGATTGTACTTGCCAAAGGGATAGATGAAATGGCTATGCAAATTCGTAAAATAGCTAAAGGTAACGAAGTACCGATTGTAGAATCTCCTATGCTTACGCGGGCGCTTTATCATACCGCCGAAATAGGCCAACAGATCCCAGATCAGCTATTTACCGCTGTCGCACAAGTTTTAGCCTATGTATTTCAGCTTAAACGCTTTAAAAAAGGCCGCGGAAAGCGCCCCATCCCTCTTAAATCTAAACTGTCTATTCCGGATGATTTTAAATACGATTAGGGTAAGCTAACCACACTTTGAAGAGGCGCCTTGCCTAAATACCAACACGGGGCTGCAAATTCAAACCATAAAGCCCATTCGCTCTTGTCTCTCACTTGCTTTAAATTTTGTATCAATACTCAATGAATCTATTGCTGGCTCTATACTTGGAATAGTTATTGCAATTTCAGGCTAGTGTCAATTTATTGAATTGTAGAGTTATGGATTTTAAAGCGGTATTACAACAACTTAACAAAGATAAAAAAGAGTATGCCAAAGGTGTTGGCACACCGCTACTAGTACTTGCAGCGCTGGGTATGGTTATTTTACCGCTGCCGCCATTTCTTCTTGATATATTATTTTCATTTAATATTGCCCTTGCCTTAGTTGTTTTACTGGTGACTGTTTACACCATGAAACCCCTCGAATTTGGTATGTTTCCGGCGGTATTGTTAATCGCTACAATTATGCGTTTAGCCCTAAATGTTGCCAGTACACGCGTGGTGCTCCTTGAGGGTCACAACGGGGGCGATGCGGCTGGTAAGGTAATTGAAGCGTTTGGCTCAGTGGTTATTGGCGGAAACTACGCGGTAGGTTTAGTGGTGTTTTTAATTTTGATCATCATAAACTTTGTAGTAATAACCAAAGGTGCTGGGCGTATTTCTGAAGTATCGGCTCGTTTCACGTTAGACGCTATGCCGGGTAAGCAAATGGCGATTGATGCCGACTTAAACGCTGGCTTTATTAGTGCAGAGCAAGCACGTGAGCGCCGCAGTGAAGTAACCCGCGAAGCCGACTTTTACGGCTCTATGGATGGGGCGAGTAAGTTTGTAAAAGGCGATGCCATTGCCGGTATCGTGATATTAATTATTAATATTGTTGGCGGCTTATTTGTGGGCATGATCCAACATGACTTGAGCTTTAGCCGCGCAATGGAAGTATATACTTTACTTACCATTGGTGACGGCCTTGTGGCGCAGCTTCCTTCATTACTGCTCTCTATTGGTACTGCTATTGTTGTTACTCGCCAAAACGAATCACATAACATGGGTGAGCAATTTAAAGCCCAATTAGGTAACGAAAAATCATTATTTATCGCCTCAGGTATTTTAATCATTATGGGGTTAGTTCCGGGTATGCCTCATATTGCTTTTTTAAGTTTAGGCGCACTACTTGGCTACTTAGCTTACTTTACTCAACAGCAAAAATTAAAAGCCGCTGCTCTAGCAGCCCAAGAGGCTGAAAGTGGTGCCGTTGCCGGTACTGGCGTTGCAAACAAGCAAGAGCAAAAAGAGCTTGGATGGGACGATGTACAACAAATTGACGTTATTGGCTTAGAAGTTGGCTACAGGCTTATTCCGCTTGTTGACCAATCTCAAGGTGGTGAGCTGCTCAACCGAATTAAAGGGGTGCGTAAAAAGTTATCTCAGGAGCTTGGCTTTTTAGTACCGCCTGTACATATTCGCGATAACTTAGAGTTAGACCCTAATGCGTACCGTATTACCATGATGGGTGTTTCAAGTGGTGAAGGCGAACTCAAACATGGCGATGAACTGGCCATCAACCCTGGGCAAGTATTTGGCCCTATTAAAGGGGTTGAAACCAAAGACCCTGCATTTGGCTTAGATGCGGTATGGATAAAGCCTGATCAAAAAGACGAAGCACAATCACTAGGTTACACCGTGGTTGACTCAGCCACTGTGGTAGCCACCCACATTAGCCAGTTATTAACTAACAGTGCCGCATTATTGCTTGGGCATGAGGAGGTTCAAAACCTGCTTGATATGTTAGCTAAAAGCCATCCGCGTTTAGTAGAAGGGTTAGTGCCAGAAGTACTACCACTGACAACCGTTGTAAAAGTACTGCAAAATTTATTAAACGAAGGTGTGGCTATTCGTGATATGCGCTCTATTGTTCAAACCCTTGTAGAGTACGGCCCACGTAGCCAAGATGCCGATGTTTTAACAGCTGCAGTGCGTATTTCGCTGCGCCGTTTAATAGTTCAAGACGCTGTGGGAATGTCATCAGAAATCCCTGTCATAACCTTGGCGCCTGAGTTGGAACAGATGTTGCATCAGTCATTACAAAATGCAGGCGACGAAGGTGCCGGAATAGAACCAAGCCTTGCTGAGCGGCTTCAAACATCATTAAACGAAGCGCATCAGAATCAAGAAATGGCCGGAGAACCTTCAATATTGCTAACGTCAGGAATGTTACGCACTGTGTTATCTCGTTTTGTTAAGTACACCATACCGGGTTTAAGGGTGATGTCTTATCAAGAGGTACCAGATGAAAGACAGATCAAGATTGTCAGCTCAGTAGGCCAACAATAAAGATTTTAACAGGGGTTGAACCATGAAGATTAAACGTTTTTTTGCCAAAGATATGCGCACCGCACTGAAAGAAGTTAAAGATGAGCTAGGTGTTGATGCCGTTATTATGTCGAACAAAAAACTCGCTAATGGTGTAGAAATTGTTGCCGCAGTAGATTACGACAAAGCAGCCCCTAAAGCCGCAGCACAACCACAGGCAGCGCCTGCTCCGCAAAGAGCCGTGCAACAGCCTACTCATAACTTTGTAAAGCCAGAGCCTAAGCGTGCGCAACCTGAGCCACAAGCAAAAGTAGCAGATAGCTTACAAGCTTTATTAGAGCGCCAGTCGCCACGCCCTCGCTCTCCTGAGCTAGCCTCTATGTTTTCGCAATCAGGTATTGATACGTCTGAGCATTACCAAGAGCCAGCACAGCCACGTACGACAAATATGTTTGCACGCGAAAATGAAGCGCCAAAACGCATGCAAACCCAAGCAGACAGCCTAGGCTTTGATGACTTAGATCAAGACTTTGACGAGTTAGATGCGCCGGTTGCACCGCGTAGTCAAGCTAATAACAACGAAAGCGCCCAAATGAGCGCGATGCGTGATGAAATGAACGCAATTCGCCAGTTATTAGAACACCAAGTATCGGGTTTAATGCAGCAAGATATGGCACGTCGCGACCCTACACGTGCATGCATGATTGACCGTTTAGTTGGCATGGGAATAGATAAAGACGTTGCAGAGCAAATGGCGTGTTTTATTCCAGATGACGTATCGCGTCAGCAAGGTTGGAAAGCATTATTGCAAATGGTTGAAGATCAAATGCAAACCACCAATAACGAAATTCTTCGCCAAGGAGGTGTGTACGCCCTTGTTGGGCCTACTGGTGTAGGTAAAACAACCACAGTAGCTAAACTTGCCGCATTAGGCGCACAAAAGTATGGCGCCGACAAAGTTGCCCTAATCACCACTGATACATACAGAATTGGTGCGTATGAGCAGCTTGCAACGTATGGTCGTATTATTGGTTGTGGTGTTAAACAAGTAAAAGATGCTAATGAATTAGCTGAAGTTTTATATCATTTACGCAATAAGCGTCTAGTATTAATTGATACAGCGGGTATGAGCCAACGTGATTTACGCCTTACAGAGCAATTAAATACGTTAATGCGCAACCAGCGAGTAGATATACGTAGTTATTTAGTATTAAGTGCCACAGCACAAATAAATGTACTGCAAGAAACCGTAAGACATTTTAAAAAGGTTCAGCTAAGCGGTTGTATTTTCACTAAGTTAGATGAATCATTAAGTTTAGGTGAGATTATTAGTATAGCGATTCAAAATCGTCTTCCAATAGGGTATCTTACTAATGGTCAGCGTGTACCAGAAGATATTCGCGTTGCAAATGCTGAAAAACTAGTAAAAAAAGCTGAGCAATTGTATTTAAAAAGAGCAAAAGCACAACATTCAAGGCACCAAGCAGTGGCGCCAAGCACAGTAGGGATGTATGATTAACACAGTATTAGATCAAGCAAGCGGCCTGCGCAAAATGAGTCAAAACAACAACAACGGCGTAAAAGTTATCGCTGTCACCGGCGGTAAAGGAGGAGTGGGTAAAACCAACGTCTCTTTAAATACTGCTATTGCTTTAGGGCAGCAGGGTAATCGTGTATTAGTATTAGATGCCGATTTAGGCCTAGCTAATTGTGATGTAATGCTAGGACTACGTGTTGAAAAAAACTTATCTCATGTCCTTTCTGGCGAGTGCGAACTTGACGAGATTTTAGTTGAAGGCCCAGGCGGTATTAAAATCGTGCCTGCTACATCAGGCTCGCAAAGTATGGTGGAGCTAACCCCATCTGAGCATGCTGGGCTAATTCGTGCCTTTAGTGAGCTTAATACCGAATTTGATATTTTAATTGTAGATACCGCCGCTGGTATTTCTGACATGGTACTGAGTTTTTCTCGTGCAGCGCAAGATGTCATGGTGGTGGTGTGCGACGAGCCGACCTCTATTACTGATGCCTACGCGCTTATTAAAGTACTTAGCCGCGAGCATGGCGTTTATAAATTTAAAATTGTTGCAAACATGGTGCGCAGTATGCGCGAGGGCCAAGAGCTTTTTGCAAAGCTCTCTAAAGTAACAGACCGCTTTTTAGATGTGTCTATGGAGCTTGTTGCGACTATTCCATATGATGAAAATATGCGTAAATCTACGCGTAAACAAAAAGTAATTGTCGATCTTTTCCCTAATTCACCAGCAGCAGTCGCGTTTAAAACATTAGCGACAAAAGCAGTAAAATGGCCTATACCTAATCAACCTTCAGGACATTTAGAGTTTTTCATTGAGAAGCTAGTAAACGGCTGATTATGACAACATCGGTGAAAAGAGCTATGGGATATCAATCAACACAAAATTTAAATGTGATTGTTGAAAAACACGCGTCGCTTGTCAAAAAAGTGGCGTGCCATTTAATAGCTCGTCTTCCTCCTAGCGTTCAGCTTGATGACTTAATCCAATCGGGAATGATTGGCCTTATCGAGGCCTCAAAAAACTTTGACGCCAGTAAAGGGGCAAGCTTTGAAACGTTTGCTGGTATTCGTATCCGCGGCGCTATGCTTGATGAAATGCGCAGAGGGGATTGGGCACCACGTTCGGTGCACCGCAAAAGCCGATTAGTAGCCGAAACCATCACAGAATTAGAAAATAGCTTAAATAGAGAACCAAAAGATACTGAAGTAGCTGAAAAACTTGATATTTCGCTAGAAGAATACCATCATATTTTAAATGATGTTAATTCCAGTAAAGTGCTTGGTATAGAAGACCTAGGGGTAGATGAAGATGTTATTAGCCCTGCAGGTCAAGATTTAGCGCTAGACAAACCATTTAATAATGTTAAAAATGAACGGTTTAATAATTCATTGTTAGAGGCAATAAAGTCTTTACCAGAGCGAGATGCAATGGTGCTTTCTTTGTATTACAACGATGAAATGAATTTAAAAGAAATTGGGCATATACTCGATGTAAGTGAATCGCGTGTAAGTCAGATACATGGTCAGGCGATGATTAAGCTCAAAGCAAAAATCAATGACTGGATAAACTAGTAGTAAGTAAATTATAGGTTAAGACCTCACCGGAGGATGTTTTGGATAAAAACATGAAAATTCTTGTTGTTGATGATTTCTCTACAATGAGACGTATTATAAAAAATCTGTTGCGTGACCTAGGGTTCACGAATGTTCAAGAAGCTGACGATGGTTCTACAGCATTACCTATGTTGCAAAATCAGGTTTTTGACTTTGTTGTAACCGATTGGAACATGCCAGGCATGCAGGGTATTGACTTGCTAAGAGCCATTAGAGCTGATGAAAAATTAAAACATATTCCGGTTTTAATGGTGACGGCAGAAGCTAAAAAAGAACAAATAATAGCGGCAGCGCAAGCAGGTGTTAATGGCTACATTGTTAAGCCATTTACTGCTGGTACTTTGAAAACTAAATTAGAAAAAGTGTTTGAACGCTTAGGTTAATGAGAGGAGAGGCTTATGTCAGCACCAGCTGCGCCTCAAATTACTTTAGAACAAGCTCGTCAGCTCGTCGTTTTTTTAGAAAACGGTGAGCAAGATAAAGCAGATCAATTAATTTTAGATACTGCCTCTCAAGAACAATCGCAGCTTTTTGCTGAAGTAGGTAAGTTAACACGCCAATTACACGAAGCCCTTAAAAGCTTTGAACTTGATACGCGTTTAACCGATTTAACCACTGATGCAATACCGGATGCGAAAAAGCGCTTAAACTATGTCATGGAAATGACAGAAAATGCAGCTAATAAGACAATGGATGCGGTCGAAGCAAGCCTCCCTATTGCGCAGCAGCTAGCAGATGAAATTGCACATATTAAGCCTACTTGGGATAGGCTTATGAACCGCGAAATAGAGCTGGGCGAGTTTAAAACCTTATGCCACAGCATCGACAAGTTTATGAACAGCTCTCATCATAAAACCGATGAGTTGCAAACTTTAATGACTAATGTACTAATGGCGCAGGATTTTCAAGATTTAACCGGCCAGGTTATCCGCCGTGTAATTGAATTAGTCAGAGAAGTAGAAGAAAGTTTAATCCACCTTTTAACAGCATTTGCTGCACAAGATGACAGCATTGCTGAAAGTAAAGAACAACAAGAAACAGAAGAACTGGTTGCCGCACAAACATTAGCAGGTCCTGAAGGCCCTATTATTGATAAAGAGTCGCGAAATGATGTTGTATCTGACCAAGACGAGGTCGATGACCTATTATCAAGTTTGGGCTTCTAAGAGGAGAGTAACTGCATGAGCTTTGAAGTCGATGAAGATATTTTACAAGACTTTCTTGTAGAGGCTGGAGAAATCCTAGAGCTTTTATCTGAACAGTTAGTTGAGCTAGAAAATAACCCAGAAGATACTGAGTTACTAAATGCTATTTTTAGGGGCTTTCATACCGTAAAAGGGGGAGCAGGCTTTTTAGCTATGACTGAGCTTGTTGATGCCTGTCATGGTGCTGAAAACGTATTTGATCTCTTACGCCAAGGGGTTAGAACTGTTAATTCAGAATTAATGGATGTGATTTTACAAGCACTAGATACCATTAATGAAATGTTTGCCACTATTCAAAACCGCGAACAGCCAGACCCAGCAGACCCTCAATTATTAGAAACCCTTCATAAACTTGGCCAACCGCCTACGGATGATGAGCTTACTGAAACAGCCCCCGACGTTGTTGAACAAGAACCCGCAGCTCCCGTTAGCGCAACAGATGATGAAGACCCATTTGCATTTGATGAACTATTTGATGTGGCAGGTTCAAGCCCTTCAGCAGATAGCACGCAAATTGACGAAATTACAGAAGATGAATTTGAAAGCTTACTCGATGAGCTACACGGCAAAGGCCAAAGCCCGGTGTCGCAACCAAGTGCAAGTGCAGAGCCAGATTCAAGTTCAGATATTACCGATGATGAATTTGACAGTTTATTAGATGAATTACACGGTGTAGGTAGTTTTGGTCCTGTTGCAGGAGATACTTCAAGCAGTGAGCCAGAAGTAAAACACACAGCACCACCAGCGGCTGTTGCAAATGATAGCGGTGATGATGAAATCAGCGATGATGAATTTGAAGCACTGCTTGATGAACTGCATGGTAAAGGCGCCGCACCAGAATCAAAAGAAGCTGACACACCTGCACCGCAGCCACCTAAGGCTGCACCTGTAGCACAAACGCCAGCAAAACCTACGCCAGAAAAGCCTACGCCAGCACCTGCAGCAAAACAAGCTCCGGCGGCTAAAGCCGCTGCGCCTACACCTAAAGTGGCTGAAAAACCAGCGAGTAGCGCTGCACCTAAAAAAGCTACGCCTCCACCTGCTGAAACCACAGTACGTGTTGATACAAAGCGTTTAGACCAAATAATGAATATGGTTGGCGAGTTGGTATTAGTACGAAATAGGTTGGTTAGTTTAGCGACCAATACAGACAGTGAAGCGATGGGTAAGGCGATATCAAATCTTGATGTGGTCACTGCTGATATTCAAGGTGCAGTAATGCAAACGCGAATGCAGCCTATCAAAAAAGTGTTTGGCCGATTCCCTCGCGTAGTACGTGACTTAGCCCGTAGCTTAAATAAAGAAATTGATTTACAGCTTGTAGGTGAAGAAACCGATTTAGATAAAAACTTAGTTGAGGCACTGGCCGATCCGTTGGTGCATTTAGTACGAAACTCAGTTGACCACGGAATTGAAATGCCAGCAGCGCGTGAAGCTGCGGGTAAGCCTAGAACCGGTAACGTTACATTATCGGCTTCGCAAGAAGGCGACCATATTTTGTTAACCATTAAAGATGATGGTGCAGGTATGGATGCGGAAAAACTGAAAAAAATAGCGATCAGTAAAGGCGTTATTGACCATGATCAGGCAAGTCGCTTATCAGATACAGAAGCGTATAACTTAATATTTGCACCAGGCTTTTCGACCAAAGAAGAGATATCTGATATTTCTGGCCGTGGCGTAGGCATGGATGTAGTAAAAACTAAAATTACGCAGCTTAATGGCTCTGTGAGTATACAGTCAGAGTTGGGCGTAGGGACTATTTTAGAAATAAAAGTACCATTAACACTGGCTATTTTACCTACGCTGATGGTCATTGTTGGTGAGCAAACGTTTGCGTTACCACTTGCTGGTGTGAGTGAAATATTCCACTTAGATTTAACCAAAACCAATGTTGTAGATGGTCAGCTTACAATTATTGTTCGTAAAAAAGCGATACCGCTATTTTACTTAGAGCATTGGCTAGTTAAAGGTGCTGATTGTTCTCAGCGAAAAGCGCAAGGTCATGTGGTAATTGTACAAATAGGTACTCAGCAAGTTGGCTTTGTGGTTGATTCATTAATTGGCCAAGAAGAAGTTGTTATTAAGCCTCTTGATGCGTTATTACAAGGTACGCCAGGAATGGCTGGTGCAACAATTACATCTGACGGTGGTATTGCGCTGATTCTGGATGTACCTAATATGCTTAAGCATTACGCAGGATAAAATGTAGGCATACCTGTGTATGCCTACACATAAATTTAATAAGAGAGCGCAATGGCCGTAAAAGTTTTAGTTGTTGACGATTCCAGTTTTTTTCGCCGTCGAGTAAGCGAAATCCTTGAACAAGACAGCGGTATCGAAGTAATAGGTTTTGCTGTTAACGGTAGAGAAGCCGTAGAAAAAACAGCGCAGTTACGTCCAGATATGATCACCATGGATGTAGAAATGCCTGTGCTTGATGGTATTAGCGCAGTAAAAGAAATTATGGCGAGTAACCCAACGCCAATACTTATGTTTTCTTCATTAACCCGCGACGGTGCAACCGCAACTTTAGATGCACTTGATGCCGGAGCTATGGACTTTTTACCGAAAAAGTTTGAAGACATTGCACGAAATAACGAAGATGCAATCAAGTTATTGCAAGCCAAAGTGAAGGAAATTGGTCGCAGGCGTGCTCCACGCCCTGTTAGGCCATTAACATCAAGTAAGACTACTGCTCCATCTGCAAGCAAACTTGCCACAACAAGCTCTTCGCTTAAACAACCTGATAGAAGCTTTCACCGTGCTGCCCCAGTGCAGACAACAACTACACCCAGTATGCCCACGCGTGCCAGCGGTAAACACTATCAAATAGTGGCTATTGGCACTTCAACTGGCGGGCCAGTTGCTTTACAAACTATATTAACCCAATTACCTGCTAACTTTGCACACCCTATTTTGTTAATTCAGCACATGCCGGCGGCATTTACGCCTGCGTTTGCGGCACGTTTGAATAGCCTTTGCAAAATACGCGTTAAAGAAGCGCAACAAGGTGACAGGCTAGAAGCCGGCACAGCCTACTTAGCACCTGGTGGACAGCAAATGATGGTGGAGGGGCGAAGTGGTAACAAAACGTTGCGTGTATTTGAAGATAATAGTGAACGAATAAGCTACAAACCAAGCGTTGATGTTACTTTTGCAAGTGTTGCTAAAAGCTACCAAGGAGACGTACTTGCTATTGTTTTAACCGGCATGGGCGCTGATGGACGTGATGGCGCGCGAATGCTTAAGCAATCTGGCGCAACAATTTGGGCGCAAGATGAAAAAAGCTGTGTGGTATACGGTATGCCTCAAGCTATTGCTAACGCTGGGCTTGCCTCTGAGCATTTAGCGTTAAACGACGTAGCAGCAAGAATAAAAAGAGAGACTGGTTGTGGATAAGCTCTCTGTTTTAGGGTTAATCATTGCGCTGGGCGCTATAGCGATTGGTTACTCTTTAGAGGGTGGCGTTGTCACGGCGTTATTTAATGGCCCTGCACTTATTATTGTACTTGGCGGCACCTTAGGGGCTGTTATGTTGCAAACGGCGACAAGCACCTTTAAAAAAACGCTAAGCATGAGCCATTGGGTGTTTTTTTCACCCCAGTACAATATTGAGCAAGCCATAGAGCAAATTAAAACGTGGTCGCATAAAGCTCGCCAGGAAGGGTACTTAGCGCTTGAAAAAGAGGCACTTAGTCACCCAGATCCTTATGCAGCAAAAGGGCTTAGCTTACTAGTAGATGGGTGTTCGGAGCAAAAGCTACGCGACACCTTAGAAATAGATTTAATGCTTGAACGAGACCGCTTACTTGAAGCAAGTAGAGTGTACGAAGCCATGGGCGGATATAGCCCAACTATAGGTATTTTAGGGGCTGTACTTGGTCTTATTCAAGCAATGTCATTTATTACCGACCCTCAAAAGCTAGGTGCAGGGGTCGCCACCGCATTTATTGCAACAATATATGGGGTGGGTTTAGCTAACTTATTATTTTTACCTATGGCCAATAAGCTTAAGCAGCGAGTGGAGCAAAAAATGCTTTACCATGAAATGATGGCCGAAGGGGTGATTGCTATAAGCCTTGGCGAAAGTCCTATTAACATAGAATTAAAGCTTGAAGCTTATCGCACAGAGCGCCCTAATGTCGTGGTAGAGTAACTTTTATGTTACGCCGGCGCTTACGTCAATCAGCTGAAAAAAATCAACATACAGAACGTTGGTTAGTCTCTTATGCTGATTATATGACCATTATGTTTGCCTTTTTTGTGGTTATGTATGCCATTGCCATAAATAAAGAAGAAAGTTTTCAAATCCTCTCAGACTCCCTAGAACAGGTTTTTGACAAATCAGCAAGGCAGCAATCGCAACAAGGTGAGGGCGTTACTGGCGAAGGGCTACTTACTGACCGTGTTACCCCAGAGCAAGAGTTATTGTACGGTGAGAGCATTCAAAAACAGGAGTCTGGCCCAGAGCTGCTAGATGGACATAGTGATACCAGCAATATAAAACAAAAGCATTTAGGTAAACCACTCGATAGTTTGTTAACTAAATTACATTCAGCACTTATTGATGAAATTCGTGATGGAGAAGCCAGTTTAGAGCTCAACCAAGATTGGCTTATTATTGAGCTAAGTTCAGGAATGCTGTTCTCAAGTGGTAGCTCTGTGGCCCATGCGCGAGCTAAGCAAGTCGTAAAAATTGTAAAAGATATTATTGCCCCAGTAGATAACTACATAAGGGTAAGAGGTTACACAGATAACGAAAGTATTCGCAATGAAATGTTTCGCTCTAACTGGGAGTTGTCAGTTGCACGTGCGACCTCTATTTTAGTTGAATTAGAAGCGTTAGGAATTAACCCAGCTAGAATGGCAATCGAGGGGTATGGGCAATACTCACCTTTTGCCGATAACGACACCGCAGCAGGTCGAGCAGAGAATCGTAAAGTTGTTATTGCGCTTTCTAAGTATGGCTTAGTACAACAAACCACCGAAAATGAAGCTGAGCCTGATGAGCAAGTGCAACAAGCTACGCCTGAGCCAGAGGTGGAACTTCCCTCTGATGATAACTCTATTAAAATAATTCGTTTACCTCATGGTGGCATCAGAATCACCACGCGCAATGAACAGTAATTAGGACTTAATGTGAAGATTTGGACAGTAGCAAATCAAAAGGGCGGTGTAGGTAAAACCACAACGGCTGTCAGTCTTGCTGGTATTTTGGCCTTGCAAGGTAAACGCGTATTACTCATTGATACCGACCCTCACGCCTCACTAACGTACTATTTTGGTATTGATTCTGAAGATTTAGAAGTCAGTGTGTACGATATTTTTGCCCGCGGCACCTCAATGCAAAGTGAAGAAATACTTCAAGCATTGTGCCCCTCTACGATGGAAAACCTAGATATATTGCCCGCGACGATGGCTATAGCAACCCTCGATAGAAGCATGGGCAATAAAACGGGAATGGGCTTAATTTTAAAAAAAACACTTGCAAAAATTAGTGAACATTACGATTATGCGCTGCTTGATTGCCCGCCCGTTTTAGGTGTTTTAATGGTGAACGCATTAGCCGCCAGCGAACGTATTTTAGTGCCTGTGCAAACTGAGTTTTTGGCGCTCAAAGGGCTTGATAGAATGATGCGCACTATGGAATTAATGCAAAGCTCTCAAGCGAAACAGTACCAATATACTATAATCCCTACTATGTATGATAAGCGCACAAAAGCGTCGCTTGAAGCCTACAAAACGTTACAAAATACATATAAAGATAAAGTATGGCCAGGGGTGATCCCCGTTGATACAAAGTTTAGAGATGCAAGCCTTGCACAAAAGGTACCCATAGAGTTTTGCCCACGTTCGCGTGGGGTTTACGCTTATAAAGCGTTATTAGATTATTTAATTGGACAAGGTTAATGAATGAGTAAGCAATTATTTGCTAATGAAAAAGTAATGACTCAATACTTAGGGGCGCTATTATGCGAAGACGAACCTGAGGAAAACCTTGAGCCTGTAGCAAAGCTACTTGAGCAAGTACCTAGTGCCTTACAAAACGACGAAGTACTTTTAAAGCCCAAAGCGCAATTAAAAGTAACCGAGCAGCTTTATTCTGAGCAAGTAAAAGAGAGTAATAGCGAGGCTGACGCCACTATTTCGCCACCTGCACCTATTGAGCCTGAGCCAGTAGAGACACCTGAGGTGCAAACCCAGTTAAGTACAGAACCTGCCCCTTTATTACATAGCCAAGAAGATTACTTTGAAGGTGAATTTCAGGCTCTGTTTTTTGAAGTGGCTGGTTTAACATTGGCTGTTCCTTTAAAAGCGCTTGGAGGAATTCATCAATTAGGTGAAGTAAATCATTTATTTGGTAAGCCAAAGTGGTTTAAAGGCGTTATGCTTAATAGAGATGAAAAGCTAAACGTAGTTGATACTGCACGTTGGGTAATGCCTGAAAAGTACGATGAAAAGTTAGAGGCCTCTCTTAATTATCAGTATTTAATAACCCTAGGCGATAGCAACTGGGGTTTATTGGCCGAAAAGTTAATAAATAACATTACATTGAGTAAAGAAGATGTAAAATGGCGAAAAAACAGTGGCAAACGCCCTTGGCTTGCCGGTGTTATTAAAGAAAAAATGTGTGCTTTAATAGATGTAGATAATTTAAATGCACTATTAGAAAAAGGCTTAGATAGCCGTCAGTAGTAACGACCATTACGGGGTAACAGCATGAGCGAAGATAGACTATTATCAGCGAATAAAAACGCAGATAACAACGATGAAATTTTACAGTGGGTAACGTTTAAGCTTGAAGAAGAAACGTATGGCGTAAACGTAATGCAGGTGCAAGAAATTTTACGTTATACCGAAATTGCCCCAGTACCTGGTGCACCTTCATACGTTATTGGCATTATAAATTTACGTGGTAACGTAGTCACTGTTATTGATACTCGTGCACGCTTTGGTTTGCCTGCTGCGGATGCAACTGATAACTCTCGCATTTTAATTATTGAAGCAGAAGAGCAAGTAATTGGTATTTTAGCTGATAGTGTTTCTGAAGTTGTGTACTTACGCAGCTCTGAAATAGACAGTGCGCCAAATGTTGGTACCGAAGAAAGCGCTAAGTTTATCCAAGGTGTATGTAACCGCGATAACGAATTACTTATTTTAGTCGATTTAAATAAATTACTTAGCGATGACGAATGGGATGAGTTAAGCGATATTTAAGCTTTACCACTAAAATTATGTTGTTACTCAGTATCGCAATAGCAGCGTTAGGGATAGGTTTAATATCGCTGGCGCTAATTGTTGCATTAAAAAATAAACAGTCGGCGGAGCTTAATGCGGTATCACAGCAATTAAAAGATACCTCAGAGCAAACACATATATTACGCAGTGAAGTGTCTGAGCTCAGAACAGGGCTTTTAAGTATTGGTAAGCGCGTACTTGAAGTTGAGCAACAAAATCAAGAGTTGATGCAACAACAAGCTGCCCAAAAATATGATGACCCAGACGCAAAAATATATTCTCGTGCTGTTAAAATGGTTGAGCTTGGCGCAGATTTAGATGAGGTGATACGCGAGTGCGAGCTTCCTAGGGCTGAGGCTGAACTATTATTTTCGTTACATAAACAAAAAGACGCCTAGCGTCTTTTTTGCTTTTAACTACACGTAATACCAATGTGCAGTAATACTTAATAAAGGGGGAGATATAATTCATCCACCTAGTTATGCCTTTACATTTAGCTTACCTTGAAAGTCTTGCCAGCCAGGTGGGAACTGCCCACGAAGCACGTACGAAAAAGCAATCAATTCAGCAATAACATAATAAAGTTCTTTAGGTATTTCCTCTCCCAATTCTAAGTGAGAGAGTGTTTTAGCAAGTGCTTCATCTTGGTGGATCATAATGCCTTTTTGTTTCGCTGCTGCGATTATTTCATCGGCCAACTCGCCAAACCCTTTTACACTTACTGCTGGGGTACTTCCTGCTTCATACAACAGGCCAATCGCGGATTTATTATTTGCTGCTAAATTAGAGGTGTCAGTCATGTTAAACCTTAATATTTATAATGGCATGCGATTGATAAAACGCTTGATGACTAGCATCTGCGCGTTTTAAGTTTAGCTCGCCAACTTGCAAGCCATGCTGAGCTAATTTAGCCCTGAGGCTATCTAAGTGAGGGTGTGCAATTGCACTTACTTCTTGGCTAGAGGCAAGCAGCTGGCAATCGAGCGCTTTGTCCATAAGCTCAGCCACTATTTGTAATTGCCCTTGCTGTGCATAATCAAAATTTAATCTAACAAACCACACGTTTTTTTCGGTTTTATCTACACTGGCTTTTTTATATTGCCCTAAGGTTATCTCTGTTTGTCCCGCTTCAGGCGGAAGTTTCATCGGAAATAAAAACTGTGCTAGCGGGTTTGTGTCGCTTTGTTGGTTTGGCGTAGTTACTTGTACTTGGTTAAGGGTATTTTTAACTTGTAGCAGCTCTGGGGCAAGCTCTTGTATTTGTGTTTGTTGAAGTTGCTCTAATAGTTTATCCGCGCCATTACCTACTTTAAAAGTAGGTAAAAGCACATTAAGTAGGGCATCCACGCCTGTGTGGTTATTAAACGTTAGCGAAGTACTTGATTGGCTTATTATTGGCGCCGCTAAAATAGTAACCGCAAGTTGCTCAAGCCCTTTTGTAAAGCTACTTTGTAGTGTGTCGTTTGGCGTAGTAAGCGGTTGTAAGGTACTTAAAAGCTCTCGCTGTATGGTGGCTGGGTGCACATTAGTACTGGAGACCATTCTATTAAAAGCTTGATTCACTAAACGCGTAAGATCAGGTGTATTTTGAGTAGCTTTACTTGCTATGTCAGTAATTTGGCTACTCAACAATGTTTTAGGGTTGGAAGCGCTATTTGGGCGCTCACTCTCTGTTGGCAAATTTAAAAGCGAGGTTAAAAGTTTAGCCTCTGTTGGTTGTAACTGCTGACTTACAGCTGTGTTAAAAAGTGAGTGAGACAAACTGGGTTGGTTAGGAGTATTTACCTGTGAAGTTGTGGCATGTAGTGTTTTTAAACTCAGCGGCACAGAAGAGTTGCCTTGCGTACTTACATTTGTTGGTTGGGCGCTCACTGCTTGGGGCTGAGCTGTGTTGTTTGCTGATTGCCATAACGACACACTCGCCTTTAATTGCTGGGTTATTTGCACTAAAGGAGGCAGCTGCGCAAAGTGTTTAGCTAAAGGGCTGTTAGGGGTAAAAGAATGATTAGCCACTTCTGCGGTTATATTTAGCTTGCTTAAATTAGGGTTTGTTAGCGTGTTTATTGGTGTCGGCGTTTTATTTACATCAAGCTTAGCTTGTTGAGCCTGCAAAGGTGGCATTTTACTCGCAAAGGGTTTGTTTTCAAAGTATTTAACGGCATCGTTAATTCGCGTTTTTAAATCACTAAAGCTACTTTGTAACCATGACTTTATAGGGCTTTGTGCACTTAACTGCGGGCTTGTTTTATCAGCGGGGGGTCTGGCTGCATTTTGCTGCTGTGATAAAACCAAGTCGGTAAAGGGTTTACTAAATGAGTTATTAAGCGCGACCTGCATTTTAGGTAAGTTAGTTTTAATGAGCAGCTTATCTGCTTGATTGGTAATATTGACTGCCACGGGCTTGCTAGGCAATTCACTAAGCTGTTTATTAGTTATCGGTGTTGTGAACGAGCCGCTATGCTGAGGGTGCGAAATAATAGCTAATTTAGGCGTTGCTTGTAGTTGCGCGCTGGGCAGTAAGTTAGTTAATAGCTGCGAAATTTTATGCTGGCTGAGAGTTTGAGTATGGACGGTGTCAGCAAAGCGGTTAATAACATTTATTTGTGCGCCTTTATTGGTTGTATTAATAAGTACCTGTAATGGCTGCTCGGTATTTAACAGCTGTGCGGTTTCTTTGTTAATTGCAATACTGGCATTAAGGCTAGGTATCATAAGCTGCGGTGACGGCGAAAGCTGTACATTGACTGGCAAAGGTTTACTTTGTATTTCACTACCGGTACTAACATAATTTAAAAAACGCTGCAGTTGTGATGCGTTGCTAAGTGTAATATTGGTATTGTTAGGAGTAATATTTAGCTGCTTTCCATCAGCGCTGAGCTGTATGTTAGCACTTGCTATTTTGTCTGTATTTTGAGGGGCATGCGTTATGCCTAAGCGCAGTGTTTGCCAGTGTTTATCAATCAAAACATCGAGTGTAATTGAGCCTTTTGAAAACTGAATATTTTTAGCCGCAAGTACCTGCTCGGGTAATTGTACTAATTCGTCCGAAGTGCTCGGGGCGCTTTGGTTATTAACCAATGAATTAGATAATGTGATTTGCGTTGGATTATTCATTATTTTAAATCAAGTTTTCGCTAATTTTCGTGAATCGATTTTAAAGCAATATTCGTATTACCCTATCATTATGGTAGACTAACGCCTAATTTTTGGCATAGAGAAACGTCATCTTGTTACACATTAAGTCCGTCACCTGCATCAAGCAAGAACGTTGTTTGTTTGCGGATCTTAATTTTAGCCTAAATAGCGGTCAAATCATGCAATTAGCGGGTCCTAACGGGGCTGGCAAAACATCATTATTGCGTATTGTCGCAGGCTTTAGTGTGCCTGATGAAGGCGCTATTTTTTATAACCAGCAAGCTATTGCCAAGCATTATGAAGAGTACGCCACAGACCTGCTATTTATAGGCCATAAAACCGGTGTCAATGTGCAGCTCAGCGCACTGGAAAACGTGCGCCATTGGTTACACATTAACGGCTATACAAATGAGCCCGACTTATATCCAATTTTAGCTAAGCTTGGCTTAGTGGGCCTTGAAGATGTGCCGGTAAGAATGCTCTCTGCAGGGCAGCAGCGTCGTGTTGCTTTAGTGCGATTATGGTTAAGCGATGCAAAACTATGGGTACTTGATGAACCCTTTACTGCACTTGATAAAAATGGCGTTGCCTTTTTACAACAACGTTTTTCTGAGCATTTAAAAAGTGGTGGCGCTATTTTACTAACAACCCATCAAGATTTAACAACACAGTTTGAAAACCTACAAACGGTGACCTTGGAGTATCGTTACTGATGACTCGTCAACATTCATATTGGCTGCTGTTTAGTGCGGTATTTAGTAAAGATGTAAAGCTTGCATTTCGCCAGCGCGCTGAAATTATCAATCCTATCTTGTTTTTTCTCATTGTTATTTCTTTATTTCCGTTAGCAATTGGCCCAGAGCCCGGTCTATTAAACAGAATGGCGCCAGGTATTATTTGGGTAGCAGCTTTGCTCTCTACCATGCTTGGACTCGATAAATTATTCAGAGACGACTATAACGATGGCTCGTTAGAGCAGTTAATTGCTTCATCGTACCCGCTATCACTCACCGTGTTGGCTAAAGTCGCGGCGCATTGGGTTGTTACCGGTTTACCATTAGTATTAATGACACCGTTATTTGCTTTATTGCTTAATTTAGAGAGCTCTGCGCTGTTAGCGACCGTATTAACATTATTATTAGGCACGCCATTATTAAGCTTTATTGGTGCAATTGGGGCTGGCCTTACTGTGGGATTACAAAAAGGCGGCATTTTAATGAGCCTATTAGTGTTGCCTTTGTATATTCCTGTTTTAATTTTTGCAACGTCAGCCATTGATACCAGTACTATGTCGCTGGATTATAGTGGGCAGCTTGCCATTCTTGGGGCCATGTTAGTAGTTGCTATTATGTGTGCACCCATCGCCATATCGTCAGCATTAAAAGTGAGTGTAAGTTAATATGTGGAAGTGGTTACATCCCTACGCAAAAGCAGAGCGCGCATATCAATTATGTAATACGTTACTGCCTTATTTTGCCGTTGTTACGGTTATAAGTATGCTTGTTGGTTGGATTTGGGGCTTAGGTTTTGCACCAGCTGATTATCAACAAAAAGACAGCTACCGTATTATTTTCATTCATGTTCCATCGGCTATTTTGTCTATGGGCGCATACTCTTCTATGGCTATAGCAGCTATTGTCGCTTTAGTGTGGCAATTACGTAACGCTGAACTTGCTGTAATTGCTATTGCCCCGGTGGGAGCATGTGTTACAGCTATTGCCTTAATTACCGGCGCTGCATGGGGTAAACCTATGTGGGGTGCTTGGTGGGTATGGGATGCACGTTTAACCTCTGAACTTATTTTATTGTTTTTATACTTAGGCGTGCTGTCGCTTTACCATGCCTTTGAAGATAAAAAATCAGCAGGGCGCGCAGCGTCTATTTTAGCCATTGTAGGGGTAATTAATTTACCTGTTATTCACTACTCCGTAGAGTGGTGGAACACCCTGCACCAAGGCGCAACAATCACAAAGCTTGATACAAAAGCCATTGACCCAAGTATGTTTTGGCCGCTTATGGTAAATATTTTAGCATTTGCAGCGTTTGTGGGCACTGTAACGTTAATTCGCCTTAAAAATGAAATATTACAACGTGAAAAGCATCGACCTTGGGTTCGAGCCTTGTTAAGTAAGGGGTAAATTATGCAGTTTGACTCTTTTTCTGATTTTATTGCAATGGGAGGCTACGGGTTTTACGTGTGGCTTTCATTTGGTACATGCGCCTTAATTTTGTTGGGCATTTTATTTAGCTCTTTACGTGATACAAAACGTATTATGGCCTCAGTAGAGCAGCAAGTTGCGCGCGAAGCGCGAATTAAAAAAGCGAAGCAGGAACAAATCTCATGAACCCAAGACGTAAAAAACGCCTATTGGTAATTATTGCAGTACTGTTTGGTATTGGTGCCTCTGTAGGCCTAGTGCTTTATGCGCTACAAGAAAACATAAACTTATTTTATACACCAAGCGAGCTAATAGACGGCAAAGGCCCAGATAAAGAAAAACCGCAAATAGGGCAAAAGTTGCGTATTGGCGGTATGGTTGTGCCGGGTTCTGTCATTCGTAATGAACAAAGTTTACAAGTCAGCTTTAAATTGATTGATACCGGGCCATTGGTAACAATTAAATACCAAGGCATTTTGCCTGACTTATTTCGCGAAGGCCAAGGTATTGTAGCGCAAGGTGTGCTTGTAGAACCAAACGTGATTGAAGCTTTTGAAGTACTGGCTAAGCATGATGAAGAATACATGCCAGCAGAAGTTGCAGAAGCCGTAAAAGGAATTAAACACGAAAAACCAAAATACAACCTAGATAGCGGTAGCTAATATGATCCCAGAACTTGGTTATTTTTCTTTAACGCTTGCCATGGTGCTAAGCGTTTTACTGTGTATTTTTCCGCTGTGGGGCGCGCATACCGGTAATCTTCGTTTAATGCGTGCGGCCCCGTCTTTAGCCGTTGGGCAATTTGCTTTTGTACTTCTCTCGTTTGCTGCGCTTATCTATGCCAGCTTAACAGATGACTTTACGGTATCTTATGTGGCGTATCATTCAAGTAGTACGTTGCCTTGGTATTATAAAATTACCTCTACGTGGGGTGGGCACGAAGGCGCTATTTTACTGTGGCTTGTAATGCAAGCAGGGTGGACCGCCGTGGTTGCGATGCGTTCTAAATCGCTACCTTGGGTGTTGCGTGCACGTGTTTTAGGTGTGCTTGGCTTTTTAGGTGTCGGTTTTATGATGTACACACTACTGCTTTCAAGCCCATTTGAACGCTTACTGCCGTATTTCCCTGTTGAAGGGCGTGATTTAAATCCGCTACTACAAGACCCAGGTATGATCATTCATCCGCCATTACTGTATATGGGATATGTGGGGTTATCGGTTGCGTTTTCATTTGCTATTGCAGCACTTTTAACAGGTAAACTTGATAACACCTGGGCTAAATGGTCTCGCCCATGGACGATGACTGCTTGGGGCTTTTTAAGTTTAGGAATAACCATAGGCAGCTGGTGGGCTTATTCTGAGCTTGGCTGGGGTGGCTGGTGGTTTTGGGATCCGGTAGAAAACGCATCGCTTATGCCCTGGCTAGTCGCTACGGCTTTATTGCACTCTTTGAGCGTGACAGAAAAGCGCGGTGTATTTAAATCGTGGACTGTGCTGCTTGCCATCGCTGCATTCTCCCTAAGCTTATTAGGCACCTTTATTGTTCGCTCAGGTATTATTGTATCGGTGCATGCATTTGCCACTGACCCCGATAGAGGTTTATTCATTCTAGCCTTTTTAGGCATTGTTGTTGGCGGCGGTTTATCGTTGTATGCGCTGCGCGTATCACAAGTTAAAAGCGAAGGCCGTTACAAGTTTGTATCACGCGAAGTGGCCTTATGGCTTAACAACATCTTTTTAGTGGTAGCCACATTAATTGTTCTTTTAGGTACTTTGTTACCTATGGTGCATAAAGAAATGGGCCTAGGCAGTATTTCTATTGGCGAACCGTTCTTTAATAAAATGTTTGCCATTTTATTAGTACCATTTGCCATATTAATGGGAATAGGGCCTTTTCTTCGTTGGAAACAAAACAAGTGGGCTGTACTACAAAATAAAGTATTAATAGGTGTGTTAATAAGTGTTGTTATTACCTGTGCGTGGTTGTTCTCAAGCTACGATGTCGTAAAGCCACTTACATTATTAGCCACCACCTTAGGTGTATGGGTTGCAGTCTCTACTGCCATAGATTTATACGCCAAGGCGTCGGTTCACGGGACGCTAAAAGAAGGTATTAAACGTTTAGGCATTAGCTACTGGGCTATGGTGCTAGGTCACGTTGGTTTAGCATTTGTTATTGCTGGCGTAACACTTACTTCGGCGTACTCGGTGGAGCGTGATGTTTCTATGAAGCAAGGCGATATTGTCACGCTTAACCAATACGAATACCGATTTGATGGCGTTAAATCAATACGCGGCCCTAACTACAGTGGGCATGCTGGTGTAGTGTCGGTATTCAATAACGATAAGCTAGTGACTGAGTTACATGCAGAAAAACGCAAATACGATATTGGTATGCAATTTATGACCGAAGCGGCAATTGATGCCGGCTTTACTCGCGACCTATATTTAGCGCTCGGTGAGCAATTAAGTAAAGGGGCATGGTCACTGCGTATTTATCACAAACCTTTCGTGCGTTGGATGTGGATAGGCGGTGTACTTATATCGCTTGCAGGGTTTATGATTTTATTCGATAAACGCTACCGTACATCAGCAAGTACACGCAAAAAAGCGTTGGAGAATGCGTAATGAACCGTAAAATTTTAGCTTTAGCACCGTTATTAATATTCATATTTTTATGTGTATTTTTGTATCAAGGTTTGTTTGCCAACCCGCGTGAAATTCAAACCGGACGACTAGGCCAAACGATGCCTGCGTTTAACCTGCCTGATTTAATGCAAGATGATAAGCGCTGGACAGATGAAAGCCTAAAAGGCGAAGTTTATTTACTTAATGTATGGGGGACTTGGTGCCCTACATGTTTAGTTGAACTAGGGTATTTAACTAAGCTACGCGAGCAAGGCGTAAAAATTATTGGTTTGTACTATGTACAAGGGTACGATGCCGATTTTGATGGCCCATTTGATATGCAGGCTTTGCGCACCGATGTGAGCGATATGCTCAGCCGTGCTGGCGACCCATACCAATTTAATATTTTAGACTTGCACCGTACCTTGTCACTTGATTTAGGTGTATCAGGTGCCCCTGAAACATTTTTAGTGGATAAAACGGGTAAAATTTTATTACACCATACAGGGGATCTAAACCCGCGCGTATGGCGTGCTAAATTTGCCCCTGTTATGCAGGAGCTAAATTAATGCGAGTGTTTTTATTAACCCTGAGCTTTTTTATAAGTATGGCAGTGTATGCCGAGCAAGATCGCTACCAGTTTGACAATAACCAACAAGCTGTGCGCTTTGAAGAGTTAACCAAAGAGCTCAGGTGCCCTAAATGTCAAAACCAAAATATTGCAGACTCTGATGCCATTGTTGCAAAAGATTTACGCGACAAGGTACTCGCGTTGGTAAAAGAAGGTAAAACAAAAGACGAAGTAATCGATTACATGATAGACAGATACGGTTATTTTGTTCATTACGATCCGCCTGTAACACCAGCCACATTAGTACTTTGGGTTTTACCTGTACTTATTGTTATTTTGGGTTTTGGTTTTATTGTAATTCGCCAGCGTAAGGCGTCAGTTAAGCAAACCTGGAACAGTGATGATGAAGCAAAACTTGCTAAGTTAATTGCAGAAAATAAACGTCAGGAGCAAAATTAATGATTTTAATGTGGGCGTGTTTTGCTTTACTCACACTAATTGCACTGGCTTTCATTATGTTGCCTTTTTTAAAAAAAGAGCGCGTGCAAACCATTACTCACAATGCTAATGCAGAATTGATCAGCATTTACGAGCAGCGTTTAGTTGAGTTGCAAAACGACTTAGACAATCAACGTATTGATGCGCAAAGCCATAGTGAATCGGTTATAGAGTTAAAACGTCGTTTATTGAACGAGCTTTCGCCAGAAAAATCGCTTAATAGCAAAGGTAATAACCGTATTTTTGCTTTAACAGGCGCAGCATTTTTATTAGCCCTCACCGGTGTTTTTTACACCTTTACAGGGAGCCAGCAGCAAATAGCAGCGTGGTATGATGCAATGGATAACCTTGCAGATTATGGCGAGCGTGCGGTAATGCAAAAAGGTGAGCCACTAACTCAAAACGAGTTGCAAGCGTTTGCTTTAGCGCTGCGCACTAAGCTTAGTGAATCAGGCGATGACGAAGTTGCGTGGATGTTGCTTGGACGTGTAGCCATGTCGTTAAACGAATTTGATATGGCGCAGCAATCATTTGATAAAGCCCTGCGAATGAACCCAGACAACATGCAAGTACTCATTAGCTACAGCCAAGTTTTACTACTTGAAGGCAGCGAAGAGAACATGACGCGTGCAGCGGGTATGCTATCTAAAGTGCTAAAGGTTGAACCAACAAACCTTGATGCTATTTCTTTATTAGCGCTTATTGCCTATGAGCGCAAGGACTGGCCGCAAGCCAAAGCGGCGTTTGAAGTATTACTGGCAAGCATGGATAAAAGCGATACGCGTTATACAATGATAGCGCAGCGTATTTCCGATATAGAGCAACAAATGCAAAATGAGGGCTCTGTAATGCCGGTCTCTGCTAACAGTACTATTAGTGTTACTGTGAGCTTAGCGGATGAGCTTTTCGATAAGCAGCCACAGCAGGGGACTTTATTTATTTTTGCCAAGGCTGCTCAAGGCTCTCCTATGCCATTAGCGGTTGTAAAACTAAATGAATACAGCTTTCCGCTAACGGTGCAACTCACTGATGCTAATGCAATGGTTGATGGGTTAAACTTATCAAGTGCTAAAGATATTGTGATCACAGCGCGGATCTCAATCGATGAGTCAGTTATGCCAAGTAGTGGTGAGTTAGAGGGTCACTCTGAGACACTACAACGTGAAAACGTAAGTGACTACCAACTTCAAATTGATACATTAATACCTTAAGGACATTAGATGTTAAAGCATAGTTTTACTTTTTTATGTTTATTGGTGCTAGCCGGATGTGCACAAGTACCAGAAAACAAAGTTGATGAGCGCGACCCGCTACAAAGCATTAACCGTCCATTGTACGACTTTAATATGGATATTCTTGATGCTTATATTTTACGCCCTGTGGCTGTAGGGTATGTAGAAGTGACCCCTGTACCTGTACGCAATGGGATTGTTAACTTTACCGATAATATTAGTGCGCCTGTTGATATGATAAACGCAGGGCTACAAGGTAAAGCGGGCAACGCAGGCGTGAGTTTAGCGCGTTTTTTAGTTAACTCTACGGTAGGTGTATTTGGTATTTTTGATGTTGCAAGTTCACTTGGACTTGAGCTGGTAGATGAAGACTTTGGCCAAACATTGGGCGTGTGGGGCGTTGGCGATGGCGCATATATTATGCTGCCGGCAATGGGACCAACTACAGCACGTAACTTAACAGGCGATGTAGTTGATAACTTTGTGTTACCAGAAATCGCTCTGACTACGCCTCAAACTATTTTAGTTTTTGCGCTTAAAGCGGTCGAAGCTCGTGCTTCACTTATCCCGCAAGAAGGCCTACTTAATGACTCTCTTGACCCGTATTTGTTTGTTAAAGACATATACTTTCAGCGTCAGCTTTATGAGCTATACGACGGCAATCCACCAATCAAAGAAGAGCCTGAAGACTTTGATGAAGACTTCTTAGAAAGCCTATAAATAACAGCTATAAAAAATGCCAGCAATTGCTGGCATTTTTTTATGTGTATTTTGAGCTTAAATAAGCTCTAATGTTTATTATTCTTTAACCATCAGCTGCATTTGCTCATTAACCCAGGTTAAGGCGTCATGGTATGCGTTGGCAACTTCTTCGCCTAAATTTAATTGTTTAGCAATTTCGTTGGCGGCTTCCCAATCTGCGTGCTCATAAAACTTAACCAAGTTTAGATACTGAGCAAGCAGGCCTTCGTCATTCAATAGCGCAGCTTTTATCTCTGCAGACAGCGGGAGCTTTTGCATAACGCTTTCCATGGTTTCATCTAAAATGGCGTCCATAAGCGACATCATGCCAGTTAAAAAGGCCATACCGGTATCTTTAAACTGCCCGTGTGAAATAGCAAGTAGTTCGCCAAATCGTGCACGTGTTAGCGAAAGCCTAATTAGCTCAACAGGTTTATCGGCAGAAACTTGCGCTGCAAATAACAAAGATAACAGCTTTTTAATTTCGTTAGCGCCAAGGACGATGAGTGCTTGTTTGATTGTGTTTATTTCGGCTCTGCGCGCAAACGCAGCTGAGTTTGAATAACGCAATAACTTGTATGATAGATTTACGTCACGTTCAAACACATCGGTTATCTTTTTAAGATCCATTTCAACAGATGAGGTTTCGTAAAGCAGCTCTGCTAATGCCATTTCTGATGGCGGTAGTGCTTTACTTTGTACCATTTCAGGCTTTGAAAAAAAGAACCCCTGAAAATATTCAAACCCAAGCTCTAGAGCTAAATTATAAGCTTCATAGGTTTCTACTTTTTCAGCTAAAAGCTTGATGTGTGGATAGGCTTTAATATCGTTAATTATGGTTTTTATTGCATCTTCATCAGTGGTTAAAAAGTCTATTTTTAAAATATCGATAAACGGGTAAAAATGGCGCCATACTGGTTGGTGAATGTAATCATCAAGCGCTAGGGTGTAGCCTTTTTCTTTTAAATCTTTAACAATAGCCAGTAAGCGCTTACCTGGTTGCACTGTTTCAAGGATTTCTACAACGACCGTCTCTTTCCCTAACATAGTAGGGTAACCTTTAAGTAAGGTTTCTAGGGTAAAGTTAATATAGGCGGGTTTGTTGCCAGTTAAATCTTCTAAGCCAAAATTAAACTGACTCCCTTCGATTAGTTTCGTTGTTGCTTCGTCACCGTCTATGTCTGGAAATACATTATCAACGCCATCACGAAATAATAACTCGTATCCAACAAGCTCCTTTTCGCGGTCTAAAATAGGTTGGCGTGCAGCATAAAAATACATAAATAGTTCCGTACAAAATAATAATTATTAGCAATGGCTATAATATATGGCAAAACGTTCGAAATAGCATTAGGTAATTATTATTGATTTAATGAATTGTTATTAAATATTAGCTATATATGTAAATAAATTTACCGTATATCGGGTGTTTGAGGGTTAAATAGTCAATACGGCTGTTTTTTGTTCACTTCAGTGTAACAAGTTGGAGTTATCACCTTTAAGCATGGTATAGTCAAGACGGATGGTTTTTACCCCAATAGTGTCTTTATTATAATATTTTAAGAGTCATTATTAGGATTAAAAGCCTGTTTTATACAACTTTGTGGAGGCGAATTTGGAAACAGGAATGATTATTTCACTGGTATTGTATTTTATAGTCATGCTTGGCATTGGACTTTATGCATACAAACAGTCTACAAGTGATGTTTCGGGTTATATGCTAGGTGGACGTAGCTTATCTCCAAGTGTTGCAGCATTATCTGCTGGCGCATCGGATATGAGCGGTTGGATTTTAATGGGCTTACCTGGCGCTATGTTCGTTACTGGCTTTAGTAGCACATGGATAGCAATAGGCTTGGTTATTGGTGCGTGGTTAAACTACTTTTTAGTTGCGCCTCGTTTGCGTGTTTACACTGAAAAAGCAAACGATTCAATCACAATCCCAGATTACTTCTCTAATCGTTTTAATGATAAATCAAACCTTTTACGTGTAGTTTCTGCGGTAGTAATTATTGTGTTCTTTACGCTTTATACATCATCAGGTGTTGTAGCAGGCGGTAAATTGTTTGAAAGCTCGTTTGGCTTAAGTTACGAAATGGGTTTATACATCACCACTGGTGTTGTTGTTTTATATACCTTATTTGGTGGCTTCTTAGCAGTTAGCTTAACTGACTTTGTGCAAGGCTGTATTATGTTTATTGCCTTGATACTGGTACCGACCGTTGCTTACTCTTTATTAGATCAACCGCTAGAGTCAACACTTCATAGCGTTAACCCCGATATGCTTAATTGGATAGGTGCAGGCTCTGCATTAGGGATTATTTCGGCAATGGCATGGGGCTTGGGCTACTTTGGTCAACCTCATATTATTGTACGTTTTATGTCGGTGCGTAGCGTAAAAGATATGCCAACGGCTCGCCGTATTGGTATGACATGGATGATAGTTGCAGCCATTGGTGCTGTGGGTACTGGTTTATTTGGTGCCGCGTACACTTACGAAAACAACATTGTTGTTGAAGACCCAGAAACCATTTTCTTAATTCTTTCTGAGTTATTATTCCACCCATTAATTGCTGGTTTCTTATTGGCGGCTATTTTAGCTGCAATCATGAGTACAATTTCTTCGCAGTTACTTGTTAGCTCAAGTTCGTTAACTGAAGATTTTTACAAAACGTTTTTACGCAAAGAAGCAAGCGACACAGAGCTTGTTACTGTAGGACGTATTAGTGTAGCAGCAGTTGCTCTATGTGCTATTTACTTAGCGTACGATAGAGACAGCTCAATATTAAGCTTAGTAAGTAATGCATGGGCAGGTTTTGGTGCGGCATTTGGCCCACTGGTTTTATTTAGCCTGTACTGGAAACGCATGAACTTTGAAGGCGCACTAGCAGGTATGGTTGTTGGTGCTGGTACGGTTCTGTTTTGGATTTACTCACCATTTATGATTGATGGACAAAGCTTAAGCAGTTACATGTACGAAATTGTACCAGGCTTTATTTTAGCAAGCATTGCAATTGTCGTTGTAAGCTTAGCGACGAAAGAGCCAGCGCAAAATATTACTGCGCTATTTGATGAGGTTGAAAAAGAGCTTTAATCAACCCGTACTGTAGATACGAAAAAGCCACCTAGTTTAACTAGGTGGCTTTTTTATTTGCTATGTGTTGTCCTCAAATGTGTTTGCTTATTTAGGACATATCAATAACCAATAAGTTATTTAGCAGGTAATACTGTGCTTTCTACGCTACCAAAGCCAATACGGGCATAGCCTGGCTTTTCACACCAGCCGCGCATAATTACGTTATCGCCATCTTCTAAAAAGCTGCGTTGCTCACCATTACTCAGGGTTATTTTTTCTTTACCACCACGAGAAAGCTCTAATAAAGAACCCGCTTCTTCATGTGTAGGGCCTGACTGGGTGCCAGAGCCGAGCATATCACCTGGCATAAAGTTACAGCCATTTACAGTGTGATGGGTCACCATTTGCGCCACAGTCCAATATGAATGTTTGAAGCTTGAGGCAGAGACCTGCGTAGGTTGGTGGTTTTCATCACGCATTTTTTGAGTCTGAATTTTAACATCCATTTGGATATCAAATGCTCCTTGCTCGCGGTTAGCAGCAGATTCTAGGTACGGCATTGGCTGAGGGTCGTTTTCATCACGTGTCCAGCTAGTTCTAAAAGGTGCAAGTGCTTCAGTGGTGACAATCCAAGGCGATACGGTTGATGCAAAGTTTTTAGCTAAAAACGGGCCTAATGGTTGGTATTCCCATGCTTGTAAATCCCGTGCTGACCAATCATTAAATACACAAAAACCAAATACATGGTTTTCAGCGTTTTCAATGGCGATAGCATCACCCAGCTCATTGCCTTTGCCTAAGTAAATACCGAGCTCTAACTCGTAATCTAGGCGCTTACATGGGCCAAATGATGGAGTATCTGCATCGGGCGCTTTAGTTTGCCCTTTAGGGCGGTGAAACGTTTGCCCCGATACATCAATAGATGAAGAGCGGCCATGATAGCCAATCGGCACCCATTTATAGTTTGGTAAAAGCGGGTTGTCTGGTCTAAACAAGCTACCAACGGCTGTTGCATGGTAAATTGAGGTATAAAAGTCGGTGTAATCACCAATACGACACGGCAGTGAAAACTCTATATCAGCTTGAGCAATAAGGGTACTTTGCATTTCTTTTTGTTGCTGTGCGCCTTCACGCAATGCTTTTGAAAGCGCTAAGCGCAGTGCTGACCAGTATTGCTCCCCTAAACCCATAAATGTATTTAGTGTTGATTCGCTTGCTGCATCTAGGGCTGTTTTAGCATCACCGGTAAAAATGTTTAAGTGGCTCAATTTTGCTAAATCAATAACCTGATCGCCAATAGCAACCCCGCCTCTAAATTCTTCATTTGTGTTTTTAGTACGAAATTCTGCAAAAGGTAAATTTTGAATCGGGAAGTCACAGCCTTTAATATTGGCCGACTCTACCCAGCTAGTTAAATTAATGTCGTGGGTTTCGTTAATTTGGCTCATTACTTATCCTTTAGGTTTGATGTTGGGTGCATGCATTTATTTAAGCATACTTGTATCTTGCACCCTACTTTTTAAATATTAAAACGACAAAAAGCAGCGAAGATCGCTGCTTTTAATTTACTCAAAAAAGTTATAAAACGCCGCGGCGCTCTTGGTCTCGCTCAATTGACTCAAACAATGCTTGAAAATTACCTTCACCAAAACCACCATCATCTACACGTTGGATCATTTCTATAAAAATAGGTCCAAATAGGTTTTTAGAGAAAATTTGTAATAGGTAGCAGTTTTCACTTTGGCTATCGACTAATATTTGATGCTCGCGAATTTTTTCTTTATCTTCTGCAACCCACGGCACACGGTCAAAAATAGTGTCGTAATACTCAGGAATAATGTCTAAAGTAGCAATGGTCGATTTATCAAGCTTATCAAGCGAGCTAACTAAATCGTCAGTTAAAAACGCGAGATGTTGTACACCAGGGCCATTATATTCGCCTAAATACTCGTCAATTTGGTTGTTGTCATTGCCTTTACCTTCATTAATAGGAATTGAGAAGGTGCCACAGGGTGATTTTAATGCATACGATAGCAGCGCTGTTTTTTGACCTTTAATATCGAAATAGCGTACTTCTGTAAAACCAAACACGTCTTTGTAAAAGTTTGCCCATGTTTCCATAGTGCCTTTGTAAACGTTATTAGTTAAGTGATCTATACGTATAAAGCCTTTATCTTCAACTACATTAGGTGATGATAAATCTTCAAAGTCAGACTCATAAATAGACCCTTTATCACCAAATTGCTCAATAAAGTAAATCAGGCTATCGCCAATACCGTAAATGGCGGGGTAAGGTAAGTCTTTATGGGTTGAGTCGGTTGCGGGTTTTGCACCACGTGCTACAGCTGTTTCAAATGCATGCTGTGCATCCTCAACGCGCCAACCCATAGAGCAAATTGCTGGACCATGACTTTTTGCAAATTCAGCAGAAAAACCATCGCGTTCGTTATTTAGTAAAAAGTGAATGTCGTTTTGGTTGTAATAGACAATATCCTTGCCTTTAAATTTTTTTAATTTTGAAAAACCAAAATCAGTAAACACTTTATCCATGTAGTCTGCATCAGGTGTTGCGTATTCAGTAAACTCAATACCAACTAAACCTAGTGGATTATTTGCTTCACTCATTTTTATTACTCCTGCAATAAATATTGCTACTGCGATTATGTGTTGTTGTCGTGTTGAGCTAGATAATCAACTAGATTTTAAGTTTGGGGAAGAGGGGAAGCAGATTTAGCATTTGAGCAAACTGTAAATTTAATAAGACGTTTACTTAGTCAATAGGTTTATACCTTACGCTTTAGGGTAAACGAGCATGTATTAGCTTGATGCTTTTAATTTATTAAAGTTTAAGGTATTGATATAAATAAATAAAAAAGAGGTTTTATAAAAATAAAACCTCTTTTAAAAATGTAGTTACGTAATGTTTTTTGTATTTAATTGTTTACACTTTGTGTCCGGTTGTTAAAAAACGTGTTGCGCTGCTCGAGCCAAAGGTTAGGTTTTACGGTTGGAGCTGCTTGGTAATGGCGCTCAATAGCTTGGTTTAATACCCGTGTTGTAGGGGTAAATGTCAGCTTTGATTGTGCACTGCCTATGCTTTTAATTTCGTCTCGAGTCAGGGCGCGCCCAGCATATAAAAGGGCGTTTAAATAACCGGGCACTGTTTCAAAGTTGTTATCTGTAAAGAGTAAAACAGATGACGTTAATGCCCAGGTGTTATTTATTTCACCGTCTTCTTTCACACCAGCAAGCTCGCCGTCTATGTACACTTCAAATACCCCATTACTGGGGGCGGTATAAAATACAAATGCAACTCGGTGCCAGTTTTCAGGCTCTGTTTGTCCAAAGTAACCACTATCACTGGTTGATTTACCATAACCGCCGGTTGGGTCGATAAACATATCGGCATCATCAGTGAGGTAATCTTGTGTGTTTGCTTGCATGATAGCGCGATAAATATCTTTGCCTTCTTCTGGCCAATATAAATCCATTACTAAGGTGTAATCAGAAACCATTCCTTCACTTGCATAATCACCATTGGCAGGTGTATTTAAGGTTATTAATAACCCCTCGGTAGGGGCGTGGCGTGAAAACGCCATTACACCTGAGCTGCCATCAGCAAAATCAGCAATACCAAGTTCTTGAGTTGTATTATATTGCGTTTCTTCAGGGCCCCAGTTTGTCTGTTCTGGGTCAAAATAGCTCAATACTGAAGGGCCATAATCTGCTGCCAAAGGGCTATTTGCATCATCAAAATTCCACACTGTGACATTGCTTTGCTCATTACATGAAAAGAGTTGATTATCGGTATCTAGGTATAAGCATTGGCTTGTTCTAAAACGCGCATATTGATCGAGTAACCACCATGCTTCGTCAATGGCTTCTATGTTTGAAAACGTTACACCGCTAAAAAATAGCTCAGGATTAAGTGCTGCGCCTTTAAATAAAGCAACCTGATAAGTGTTCGCAGCTTGTATACCATCAGGTTTGAGTAAAAACCAATCAGGCTGACTGGCAAACATGGTGTTTAAATCGCTACCTGTAACCGTTACGCTATATAACGAATTAAAGCCAGGAGTGTTAGAGGGCTGGCGCTCAACATAGTAGGCTTTATGAAAGTCTTCTTGTGTTAAGGTCCCTGGTGTCCACCTTGTTTGTACTAATTCTGGGTTAAGCAGGGCCGCCGTTATATCACTTGCATGGGCTGCAGCTAAAGCCGTTATTTCTGCAAGTTCTAAACTACTTGGGTAGTTTTCAGAAATAGCAATTTCTGTGTTTGCATCAGGCGCATAGCGGCCCATAATTTCATCAATTGCCAGCTTAGTTGGTTCATCACGTTCGCTAATGCTGTCAGTTTCAATGGTGCTGTAATCTATTACTGGTGATGTTTTATCTTGCAAGTTAAACGTAAGAGTAACATCGGTGATGCCTTTGGCGTAAAAATCTGGCTGAATAACCACAGCGCCGTTCTCGAGCGTATTATAACTTTCACCGCCATGAGTATGGCCGCCTAACACTAAATCAATACCGCTTACATCGGTTGCCATATCAATATCTAAACCTTCACCTAAATGGCTTAGCATTACCATGTAGTTAACATCGCCTTGGTATTGGTTTACTATACTTTGTGCTATTTGTTGCCACTGCCAGCTCATTTTAAATTGTTTGATAAAATCAGGTATAGGCTCATTATCTATCGGTTCGTCTAGCTCGTTCCAAGGTACTGAGGTCATACCAAATACACCTAAGGTCACACAGCCTACTTGTACTTTAGCAAAGCCTACAGCGGCAAAATCTTGTAATTGTTCGCCTTCATAGCGTGTATTACTGGCAAGCACTATGGCGTTATCATCTTGCGAGTAGCTTAATAATTTTTCTGGCCCCCATGCATAGTCGTGATTTCCTACCACACGTAAATCAAACTGCATGGCTTTAATGGCTTCTTCTGTAGCGCTACCTTGTGATAGTTGCTCAGCAACAGTGCCTTTTTCGTAGTCATCACCCCCGTTGGTAAAAAGGGTATGCGGCGTTTGTGCAAGTACTTGGTTGTAGTAGGCTTTTATGCGGCTAAAGTATTGCTCCTCATAACCGAATCGCGCATGTAGGTCAGCAACATGAACAAATCTAACCGATTGCTCTGTGGCTGTGGCGTCACACGTTGGGCCTATAGCAGCAAAGGCCTCATTGCGCTGCATCATAATAGCGAAGGTTCCCAGTGTTGTTACTTGCGCACTTACAAACCCATCTGCAACAAAAGAGTTATCAATAACTGACCAGCTATCGCCAGACTGTCTAGCAATAAATAGCTGACCACCTAATTGGTAATCATCAGGTATTTTTATGCTGATAGTAATTGGATCACTAAAAGAAAGCGTATTTGGGGTGAGCAGGTGTATATCTGAGATAATATTTAGTAGTGCATTTGCATCATCTAATACTGTTTTTTCGTGTGTAAGTTCAGTGTTTTGAGAGACAGCATAGGCAGGTACAGTCAGTAAAAAGCTTCCTTCATCAAGGCTGACATCTAAACCTGTAGTTGTAGAGACGGTTAACTCGCTAGGCTCAGGCTCAACGGGATCATTAGGGTTAGTTGTAACTTGATCGTCTGAACCACCGCATGCAGATAAAAAAACAATGCTTAAGGTTAAAAATAGGGTGTGAGATAAAGTTAACAAGCGCATGTACTGCGTCCCTGAGACTAGTTAAAAATTAATCAGCAGATGATACCAGTTTACAGCGAGGTGATATAGAAATTTGAGAAAATTTCCCCCATAGTGGCTATGGGGGAAATTATAATTA
Organism: Pseudoalteromonas sp. A3; assembly: GCF_025942345.1. NCBI lineage: Bacteria > Pseudomonadati > Pseudomonadota > Gammaproteobacteria > Alteromonadales > Pseudoalteromonadaceae > Pseudoalteromonas > Pseudoalteromonas sp. A3. The sequence continues at coordinate 265,536 of NZ_JAPCKL010000004.1, read as the reverse complement.
GTATTACGCGTAATTAAACGTGCAATATTATGCAGCTTTTTCTTCTAGGCCTTGTTTTTCCCATACTTTCGCTTTAAAGCTCATAAGCACTAAAACAATACCTACGCCAATGCTAAATAAGGCAATTTGTAAGTATAAGTTAGGGATTTCTTCAACGTTATTTGGATCAAAGTTACCAGCCAGTAAGCCAGCAATAATGTTACCAATTGAATAAGTTAATACAAATACACCCATCATTTGGCCTGTGTAACGACGCGGCGAAAGTTTACTTACCGCACTTAATGCTACAGGGCTTAAACAAAGCTCACCCACTGTATGTAAAAAGTAGGTTGTTACTAGCCAGTATGGCGCTACTTTTAAGCCTTCAGCTGCGTAGTGAGCGGCCATAAACATAACTAAAAAGCCAGAAGCCATAATAATTAAGCCCATTGCACATTTTACGCTGTAAGTAGGCGATACCATCTTTTTAGATAAGTTAATCCAAAGCGCGGCAAAAAATGGCGATAAAGCAATAATAAATAGTGAGTTTAAAGATTGGAACCACGTAGTCGGAATTTCAAAAGTGCCAATAAGGCGATCTGTGTAATCACGGGCAAATAGGTTAAGTGATGAACCCGCTTGCTCAAAGCCAGACCAAAAACACGCAGAGGCAACACACACTAAAAATAGTGCCCACATTCTTTGTTTTTCGCCCGCTGTTAATTTACCTGTAAAGTAAATAACCCCGAAATAAATAAAGAATATAATTGTAAACACAACAGCTGTGTAGCCTGCTACAACAGTTGGGTTAATAATAATTGCGCCCGTCATTGCTGCAGCGGTCACACCAGCGGCAATAACAACAAAAGCAGCAATACCAAACCATGCACGAGATGCACCTTTAGCGCTTAATGGGTTAGCCGGTAATGCACTGTGCTCTGGTAGGTTGTTAAGCGTACGCTTATATTGGATTAAGCCAATAGCCATACCCACAGCAGCTGCACCAAATGCCCAGTGCCAACCTACGTTTTCCATAAAGTAACCACATACGTAGTAACCAATTAAAGAACCTAAGTTAATACCCATGTAGTATATAGCGTAACCGCCATCACGGCGCTCATCAGCATCGCTGTATAACTGGCCTACCATTGCGCTGATATTTGGTTTTAGCAAACCAGTACCTGTAGCAACAAAGATCAAACCAATAAAAAATGAATACTCATGAGGCACGGCCAAAATAATATGGCCACACATGATGATGATACCGCCGTACCATACAGCCTTTTGACCACCGAATAATCTATCCGCTAGCCAACCACCCGGTAAGCCTAAGAAATAAACGGCACCTGTGTATAAACCGTAAATTGCAGCAGCTGATGCAACAGTAAAGGCAAGGCCTTCTTCTTGTAGGCTTGCTGTCATAAACAATACGAGCATCGCTCGCATGCCGTAGTAACTCATTCGTTCCCACATCTCAGTGAAGAACAATGTCGAAAGTCCTTTAGGGTGGCCAAACCAACCACTATCTGGAGCTGAACTCATATTTACTTCCTAACTTTAAGAATTGTTGTAATGGCCTTATAATTTTTTGCTTTAGCTGTTTTGTGCCATGGGGCACTAAAACGCTCGACCATCTGTATATTATTTGTAGCTAAGATAATGATTTGCTAAATGGTAGTAACACCACAAGGTAAGAGACACACCCTTATCCTAGTTACAATTGCGCTCAAGTATACATATACCTTAGTGCGAGGGGAAGCATTCGCGATATATCACCTTGCACTGCGTTAAAAGTCTGCATAGGGAATAATTGGGGTGCCAGGAAACTCTAACGTCCCGTACACAGGGTTGAAGTAATAGCGAATATAGAGCTGGCCAAAGTTTGGTTCGTAAAAGTCAGCACGATCGATGGCTAAATAACCACCAAAAAACCAATGCGGCGTTATACGGTACTCAAAGCTTCCTTCAAGATTGTATGACACGCCAGAGCTGTCATCACTCTCAAATACAGGGTCCACCCCGGTAATCGCTTCTCTATCGTAGGCTTGTAGCTGCAAGTCAGTGTCGTTAGGATAAAAATCAATGGCTTGGGTTTTTGTTTGCGAATATGAAATCCCTGTTTTTAAGCGATAAACAAAGTCATCGCCCCAGCGCGCATCGTAGCTTAAAGGTACCGACAACCCAACGTAGTTTTGTGGGCTATAGTAACCGCCGTGGCCCCATGTTTCTTCACTTAAATTATACTGATATGCCCAATGCAATAGACTTGCGCCGACGGTAAACTCGCGTTCTTGATTACTAATAACGCGATAATAAGACCCGCCCATTACTCTATAGCGTTGGTTATCTTTAACATTTTGCCCTTTATAGAGCGTAAAGTCGGCGCTTGACCAAAAGCCCCAATCGCCACCTAAGTCATGAGATAGGTTGGCGGTAAGGCCTGTTGAGCGCACGCCGCCCCAAATTTCACCGGTATTTACATCTTCAAGCCCAGCATAAGAGAGCACGGAGCTTGTTACTGGGCGTTTTTCAAGCTCTAGGCTATAACCAAAGTCGCCAATACTGTTGGCGTAATTTACACCCCATACTATGTCTTCAATTAAAAAGCCAAGTGGGGTCGTGCCTACATCAACACGCCAATTTTCATTTTGCCATCCAATACCTATGTCGACCCCATCTTGCTCAGGGCTTACTTCATCAATAGCACAGGTAAATATACAAAGTGCACCTTGGCCGTAGCGGCTACCAGCAAATTGCTCATCAAAGCGAGTTGTTTGTGCGCTAATAGTGGTTGGGTCTATTTTAATAAACCCTTGGCCTTGCCAAAGTGGAAAGTAGGCCTCAATAGGTACTAAGCCTGCGCCAAGAGTTGCCTCGCTTTCGGTGCTTGTTTGGCCACTAAAGTTTACCCCAATAGCAATGTATGCTTGGTTTTTGCTTTGCTCATTTATAAGCTCGCGTTTAGCGCCATTAATATACCACGCATCATTTTCATCTATGTTAGCAATTTGTTTGTAAAACGATTCATCGTTTAGGCGTTGCTCGCTTGATAGCGTTTTTAAATACCATTGCTTAGCTTGGTCTTGTTCATTAAAATTTCGAGCAACTTCAGCGCCTAAGTAACTAAGCTCCTTATCATTGGGTGATTTAGCAATTAATTGATTGGCTAAAACTAAAGCATCACCTGCGTAATTAAAGTCATTTAACGAGGCCATTATTTGGCGTTGTAAGTAGGCTTGCTGATCATCTGTTTGCGTTATTGCGCGCTCAGTAACTTCTTTTGCCTGAAAGTCGTTACCTAATTCTCTGTAAGCTTTTGCTATTGCAAGCATTGCTTGAGGTTCAATTGGCTGATTGTTTTTCAGTTTTTGCTGATAAACAATAATTGCTGACTCTTGTTGCCCCAGAGCTAAGTTAGCATTTATTAATGCCGTGGTGATGGCGGGTGTACTTTGGTACTTTTGATCAAGCTGGTTCAGCTTTGCTAATAATTCGCCACCTTCGTAATACTGATTAATATACGTGGTGTATAAATTGACGTACTGTTCTACTTCGCCAGCACTTGCATTATTTGGCAAGCTGTAATGAGAAAACCATTGTTCTACAGCAGGGCGCTCGTTTTGTTCTAATAGCCACTGCGCGTAAAGCATATGCCAATAAGGTGATAAAGTAGGCTCTGTATTTAATGCGTTATTAATTAACTTTAGAGCGTGTTTTTTCTCATCTATTTGATACCAGCTACGCGATAGTTCGGCTTTCATTACTGGAGTTAAATTTTGCGCTTCTAAATTACTTAAATGAAAAATAGCCGTGGTTCTATTTTTGGTATTTAAGTGTCGCTCGCTTTGTCGAAGAGACTCGTTGAGCCTGAGCTGTTGCTCAAGAGAAATTATGTCGTCATTTCGATCATTAACCGGCACATACTCTAAGGTGTTTAAAGCGCCTTGATAATCATCAATTGAGCGTAAAAATAAAGCATGGCTATAACGTAACTGTGGATTGAGCGGAAACTGCCAAAGCACATTATTAAATAACGTTTTTGCCTTTTGAGTTAACCCGTTTTGTTGATAAATAAACGCTAAATCGTAATAAAGCCAAGGCTGCTCAGGGGCCAGTTCAATAGCCTCTTTTAAGGTTTGTTCAGCAAGCTCTGTATCGCCTGCATCACTATATTGGCGTGCTTTTTCGCGAAGCTGGCTACTTAACGTTGCCGCATACACAGGTTTAAGTTGAGCTTTTTGAGACTGAGATAAAGCATTATAAAACTTGATTAACGACTGCTCATTGTTATCCAATTCAACAATTTCTAATAACCCTGTTAGAGCGCCATTATTAAGCGGATCATTTTTTAACACGGTTTGATAAATAGCGGCCGCTTGTGAATAATTACCTTGAGCAAATTGTAACAATCCGCGGTTATACAAAACGCTAGCAGGGTCTTGCTCAAGTGTGTCGGCTAAATTTAATTTAAGCAACGCCGTTTTAAACTGGCTATTATTAATGGCTTCTTTAGCTTGGCGTATGTAAAGCCAAAACTTTGCCGTGGTGGCTAAGTCTTTTAGCGTTTCTCGCTCGGCAAAGTCGGCGGTATGCGAATACGCCTTAGTAAAATAATTATAAGACGTTTGATTTTTACCCATACGCAAATAAAGGGTGCCAAGGCTGCGCATAATTGCGCCATCGTTAGGGCGCCCTTTGAGCGCTTTTAGTAAAAGCGGCTCTGCGGCAACGAGCTTGTTTTTTTCAAGTAACGCCTCACCTTTAAGCCATAGTTGGTAGGCCGGGTTAGCTAATAATTTTTGTCGCGCTTTTAAATCTTTTTTGAAATCTTGATACTGTAATTCGCCTTTGCTGCTAAACGGATACACGCTAAAGTAGCGCTGAAATTGTTTTTCTGTAGCGCTATTTAATTGCATGTTAGATAAAGCACCTAACCAGATTGTTTCTACTTCATTACTGTAGCGAGAGGTGGCACCATATTTACTTAAAATAGTTAGCGCGGTGCTATCAGTGGGGTTATTTCTGAGTAAGTGGCGCGCATATGCAATATCTACCGCGCCGATGTTCTCGTAACTGCGTAGTAGCCTTTCGTAGCCTTTTTTTACATTTTTCCATTGGCTTTGATCTTGTGCATACCAACTTAAGTGCTCGAGCTCAAACGCTAAGCTTGGATAGGTGTTTTTAAAAAGCCTGCTGTAAATTAATCGCGCTTGTTCGTAACGTCCCGCACGGGCAAGTAATTTAGCTTGTTGTATATCTGCTTTGTCTTCGTTTTCTAATCTAGCAATTAATCGTAACTGTTCTACACAAGGGTGGGTACGTGTGTTGTTACCGTCAATTTTTCTTAAAATTTGATTTGCTTGTATAGCCTTACCATTGGCAAACTCAAAACGAGCAAGCGCACACTGGCTTTCTATTCGATTAGGGGCAATGGCCAATAACTTTTGTAAGCTATCGGCAATTAAATCTTTATTTTCTTGCACTTCACCAATATTGATTTGGCTTAAAAGCCACTCAACAGAGTGTGTATCAATGTCATTATTTGTTTTAGCATGCACACTTGCGCTGACTGCTAACGTACAAACAACAGCCCATTTTAACGACATTCAGTGCTCCACTTTGGCTTGAGCGTCCCGTCTGCTGTTATTAAAAAGCGCTTATTAAGCGCGCTACTACCAAACAGGTTTAATACACTGTCGTAATAGCGTGTTTGTGTGAATGATTTATCGACCATTAACTTTTGTTGAATGGCCATAACCAAAGAATTATCGCCATTTTCTTTTAGCATGGGCAGTAGGGCAGCATTAAAGCCTAATGGGCCACGCTTTTGGGTTTTGCCAGAGCGCGCATAGGTATTTAAAGGGACATAGCCACGGCTGTTTATAGCCTCCACAAAAGGGGTAAACTGCTCGCTTAGTTGTGCTTTGTATGGCGCATCGTTCGCCATCATGCTGGCCCATAAGTAAACCCTAATGGCGTTAAAACTGCCTAAATCGGTTGCTTTTTTATCGTAATAAAAACCTTTTGCTGGGCTATACATCACCCAATCAGGGCTCACTCCGTTTTTAGCGGTATCCAAAATAAGCTTTGCAGACGCTTCATGTAATTGCTGCCAAGGTGAGTGCGGGTATAATTTGCTAAATTGCTGATAAATAAATAACGGTGAATAACTAGGGTTGAGTTTATAGGTGTTATTTTCAAATTCAAACCCAGCAGGGGCGGGTAATAAAGTAAGCCCTAACCCTGAAATATAGGCGGTTTCTTCTCGCATAATACGCTGCGCTAATACAGCAGCTAAAATACTATAGCGGCGGTCATCCCATAAAATAGCTGCTTGCGATAAACTATATGCTATCCATAAATCAGAATCTGATGCTGGGTTTGAGTCTATAATCCCATAGGTATCATTGCCTGTTTCACCCCATTGCCACGCAGGCAGACGTGTACTTAAATCGCCTTCAGAGAGGTGGTCTTGCGTCCAATCTAAAATGCTATCAAACGCGGCTTTATCGTTTGCTACTAGCGCAAAAAATAGTGCGTATGATTGCCCCTCTGAGGTGGTAATATTTTGTTTTGAACCTAGGTCTATTACGCGGCCTTCATCACTAATAAAGTGATTTTTAAATACTTGCCAGCCCTGCCAAGGCTCGCACTGCTGCGTTTGCGCTGACACAGAAAAACTTAAAAAAGCGGCTACTAATAATGCTCGGTTAAGTAATGTCATTATTCATCTCCTTCAGCTAAACGCTTATGGGTGAGTGCTTGTAGTAATCGCCATAAAATAAATGAAATTAGTAACAGCGTTAATATAGAAAGCAGGGCTAAAATAAATGGATGGTCAGATAAATGGAACCACACCAGCGTATGTACAGGAATATGACCGACAAAGTATTGCTCTTCGGTTTTTATTGTTTTAACGCCTTGTGAGTTTATAACCGCAGCACTGCCTTTTAATTGGCTTAATGTTTGAGAGTCCATAAGGGTTTTATCAATTAAGCCAAATGCTTTTTCAGTGGTGGCATTAAGTGATACAACAGAGCGCTCAGAATCAAAAGGAGATTGATAAGCTGTAATTACCGCCATATCTCCGCTACTTTTTACACTTACTTGTATTTTATCTGTGGCTTGCTCATCGTATGCACCGTTGTAAATTGCTTGCTTTATTTCACGTTGGTTATTCGTTAAAAGTACGTTTGTATGCGCATCTTCATCTAGTTGCTGAGCTGTGCTGCCAGGCTTTGCAACAACTAAAATATCTTTGTCGTCTAAATCAACATTTTCATTTAAATGGGCCACTGTCATTCTGTGGGTTGGATACCCCGTTATTGCGCCAAAATGACCGGTAAGATTAAACAGCAAAGTTAACGCTTTTGCAGAAGGCTGCTGGTCAATTAGTACAAGTGTTTGCTGTAAATCGGCATATTTGGTGTACGGGAAGCCACTGTTCGCAAAAACATTCAAATCTGGCAGGGCAATGTAATGATCAAAACCACTTACATCAATATTAGAATTACCATCAATAACACCAAACTCACCACCAGGTGGTGCTATTGCACACTCACCTTTTTTCAGCACACTAAATCTAAAATCAAAGTTTAGCTCGTTCCGAGTGGCTAGGTTTATGCCATTCAGTGAAAAGTTTTCTGCGTTTTGTGTAGTATCGGTATTGGCAATAAGTGGCAATAATGTTTTTGTAGTATTGAGTGTAGAATCGTCGTTATCTAACAAATATCCACTAATAAACTTTTGATTAATCAACATATTTAACCGAGAGTCCAAAGACTCGCTCTCGGGTGTGCTGCGATATTGCAATGTAATGGGGATGCCTTTTTCGCGCCAAGTAAATAAATCTGGCGCAAAACGCACGTTTAATTTTACGGGTCCGTTATTTAGCCCTTGTGCTTGTAGCTGATTGTCAAAATCAATTAATTCGTCAAAGTGTACTGCTCTATCAGTGCGTAACCAGCGCGGGGCATCGTACGCCTTGCGAAGCGGTAGTTGGTTAATTGCTTCTATGCTAGCTGTTCTGCCGGTCATGACTTTATGGCCAAAGGCCAATCCCGTGACGGCGGTTTTTAAATCGTCTTCATCACGCCCTAAAATCAGCAACATTTTGCTGTATCTATGTAGTGGGTTTGAAATAATCTCAACGGTTGGCTTTTCCACATCGGGATAGTCTTTTAAAAAGTCAGGCTTTGAATCGTTGGTAATAAAAACCACGCTGTGCGTATCTAATGATTTGTTAATCACCACCGGAAAATCAGCACCACGCCAGTCAGCTTGCGCGCCAAACCAGCTTGAAAGAGTCGCAGCCGCTTCAATCGTTTTGGTGTTAGGTGTTTTTGCAAACACAAACGGTAAGCTTAACTTATTGTAATCTTTGGCATCAAAAAAGGGCTCTGGTAAATATTCTAAACGGCTATCTATTGCCAGTTGCTTTTGATTGAGCGTGATATTGCTCGATTTATTAATTTCGGTCCAAATAGAGCGGCTAAAGTAATCTTGGCAACGTAAATCATAATAACCAACAAGCTCAAACCTAACTTGGTTGTAGTCTTGTACATACTTAGCATTGAGTTTTAGGCTATGGTTAACGGTATTTTTAACCACACTTAGTTGCTCATTTATGGGCAGTACAGTGACTAAGTTTTCATTAAAATACACTTTTAAATGCGACACGTTCGCAATCAATGATGGCGAGTTTGTGTACGAAAAATTAAGCTGTAAATCGGTGCTTAATTTATCAATGCGGTTGGTAAAATCCACTCTTGAGTTGTTGTTTATGCCATCAAGCTTGTAGCCATCAAAGCCTAAAGCAGCAAAGTCTAATCTTAAACTAGACACGTTGGCGCTTTCTGGGTAGCCATTTATAAACACAGATTTATCGTGCATTGGCTCAATAGCACATGCTTTGTAAGCACTGCATGTTAAAAACAGTATTAGAAATGTATTAAGCAAATTTTTAATCATAATTATAATGCACTATTGGTTTTTTAGGGGTGAAAGAGTTTATATATACAACAATTTTTGTCATTAGTTTTACAAAGGGTTGTAATGGCTTAGGAGCATGAAACAATAAATTGCTAAATCCTCTTAGGCTTGTTTTTTGTACTTCTTTAAAGCTATATGAAGGGCGGTCATGACGAAAATTATTTTGCCAGTCAAGCCACGCATCCGCTCTTGAAAAAGTACATTGTATAAATGCTTTTTGCTTTTCGAGCGAGAGATCTTTTAACGTTAAGCCTATTTGTTTGTTTCGGGTGTTACATACATACGTTGTAAATGAAAACTGTTTATTACCGCGGCTCATTAATAGCTCTATTTTGTCGTTTACTCGGCATAAATGAGCGTGCTCTGTTTCAATGCCCACTCCATTATCAGAGTAATCGGTTATTTTAACTTTTAACGTATGGCCATTTGCTAAGCGCACGCCGGCCGGAAAGTTTGCCTTAATACGGTGTGACTGCCTTACTTGCCTAGCTTCTGCAGCAACGGCTACCGCAGCGCCTAAAATAATAATATTATAAATTGCCCAGCCCATGCTGATTAACAAAACGCCCACTTGGCTCGGATCGCCAAAGCCTAAGCGTAAAACACCTACAAGCATGCCAACTAAGTTTATGAGTAAAAGTACCAAGTAGGGTTTAGATATACCCCAATCGTAATGCTCTTTATCATTTAAGCCGCCTTTTTCTGTTACGTTAAACTTACCCTTATTAGGGTTTATTAGCGCAACGGTTGTCGGCTTTAATATGTACCAGGCAAGAACAGACTCATATACTTCACCCCAAAAAGAGTAGCGATATTTACCCTGAATTCGTGAGTTGGTCGCTTTTATTTGTATGAGTGTAGGCACTACATAAATAAAAATAGCTAAAAACGGCGCATAAATAATGTAAGCATTAAAGTATATGAGCGCCAGTGGCGCGGTTAAAAATACAATACGCGGAATGCCCGATAAAAAGTGCAGCATGGCGTTTAAGTAGCACAGGCGCTGTGGTATATCGAGCCCTTTACCTAAAATTGGGTTATCGAGCCTAAATATTTGCGCCATACCCCGAGCCCAACGAATACGCTGGCCAATATGTGCAGAGAGGCTGTCGGTGGCAAGGCCTGCAGCTTGTGGGATATTTATATAAGCGGTTTTATAACCGGCACGTTGCATACGCAGAGCAGTGTGGGCATCTTCGGTTACCGTTTCAAATGCAAAGCCACCAATATTATCAAGTGCTTCACGTTTTAAAACGGCGCATGAGCCACAAAAGAAGGTGGCATCCCACATGTCATTACCATCTTGGATCAACCCATAAAAAAGCATGTTTTCATTAGGGATTTGGCTGTGGTTATTTAAATTACGCTCAAACGGGTCTGCTGAGAAAAAGTGATGCGGTGTTTGCACTAAACATACTTTGCTGTCTTTTAAAAATTGCCCCATGGTCATTTGTAAAAATGAGCGGGCAGGTACGTGGTCGCAGTCAAAAATAGCAATGTAGTCGCCGTTAGTGTAGCGCATGGCACTATTCATATTACCGGCTTTAGCGTGGTTATTATCGGGCCTTGTTAAATAACCCACCCCCACTTTTTGAGCAAATTCTTTGAACTCAGGGCGTTTGCCATCATCAAGAATATAAACGTTGAGCTTATCAGCAGGCCAATCAATGCTCATCGCCGCAAGCGTGGTAGGTTGTACAACGCTTAATGGTTCATTATAAGTAGGAATGTATACATCAACTGTTGGCCACAAGTCGGTGTTTTCTGGCAACGGAACAGGTTTACGCTCTAGGGGGTTTATAGTTTGAAAAAAGCCTAAAATGAGCACTAGCCACGCATAGGTTTCTGCCAGCAGCAAGCCTGCGCCTAACGTAAGCGCAACAGGGTCATCCCAATTGAGGGTTTCTGTGTAGCGCCACCATAAATAACGCGATGAAGTGGTTACCGATAGGGTGATCATTACAATGGTGGCCATTTGCCCTTTAACGCGCTTGAGCCCGTATGCCACTATCAAAATAAAACTAATAAACACGGCTTGCGCTTCTAGGCTAAACGGAATGGTTATAAAAATAGCCAGTAAAAACAATATAAAGGCTACAACCACATATTTTATTAGTTTATTTTGCCAAATCTTAGCGTCAGCCATGGTTTTAAAAGCACTTTTTTTAGAACCCTTAACGTTTTTTGATAACAAACGCTTTAGTAATCTACCTAGCTTTAAGTCAAACCAACGCAACTGTTTAAGTGAATAACTTACCCCATTATAAAACTGATTTGATAGCCGCTCCCTTACAGAGTTATTTTTAGGTTTGTATTTAAAAAATAACAAATAAACGCTTTGAATGATAAAGCGCAAAATATTTGAATAAATAAACGTGCGGTACGGCAAGCGAAGATGCGGGTAGTAATCATACAAAACAAGTTCAAAGTTAATTTTGTGGTCTTTTATATTGATAAACAATGAACTAATCAGCGTAATAAAAGGCATTAAAAAGGCTTCTATTACGTTTACTTTGTGCTGGTTAAAATAACTATGAAACTTAAATAAAATATAACGTACAAGTTTTTCAGTAAAAATAATGCTTAACAGTAAATACAAAGTACTGTGTATTGGGCGCTTATAAAGTAAAGAAAAGCTCATAACTACAGGGCCGATTTACTTACAAGCCAGCCGGCAAGTGTTTCAAAGTCATCGTTAGCAACACTGTAAGGCGCACAATTAAGCGCTACATTTCTATAGGCTGTAGACTCTTTAATTACTTCATCACTATTTATAAAAAAAGGCGCCATAAGCGGCAAGGTAGATTGCCACAAAGAAAACAGGTCAAACTCAAGTGTTGATGCAGAGTTATAACGATTGACTAAAAAGAAGTGTTTCCACTGGTTGTCAGTGTGTTTTAACGTTTGTAGTTTTTTATAAATTAAGCTGTGGCAAATAGCATCACAATTAACTATTTCAATCACTATGTCGTTCTCATCGAGCGGATAGTGGGTGATATCAATATGTGCAGGGCAATCAAAAAGAAGCCAAGCATTATTGTTATAATCCAGTTTATTGCAATTGTTAATAAAGTCGAATAACGCGGCGGTACTAACACTTTTATCGCCAAAAGGTAAAAACACTATGCCATCACTATCTTGATGAAAGTGCTCAAGGGCTTGTTCAAAGTCCTGCTCGTTACTCCAGCCGTGGTTGTACTGCCAAGGCAGGCCAAAGTGCAGGCCCAAATCGCTTTTAGAATCTAAATCTATAGCAATAACGTCAGAGCCTGATTTTTTTAATACGCAGGCTAAGTTGGCAACCATAGAAGTAGCGCCAGTGCCGCCTTTAATGCCTTTTAGAAAAATTCTTTGCAAGGGGTTGTTTACCTGTCGTTTCAATTACTACTTACGCATTTACTGCACGGTGTATTTCGTTCAGTAATGAGTATTTTTCTATTGTTTGTTTATTTTTTTGTTTATTAACAATTTCAACGTAATCTTCACTTTTGCCGCCAAAACGCCGTGCAAGGTTCTCAATGTCATTTGATGTTAAGGTTTCAGAGCTTTTTGTCGTTAAATTACGCATTGTTGCCTTTATAGTGAAGTTTATTATTTTTATTTAAAGTGGACAATATTTGTCTATTATATATAGAATAGCGGGTAAAACTAGTAAAAAAGTATTTTTTATAGGCTAAATTCAGTGCAAAACTTTAACATTTCAGGCTTGCAGCCCTCTGCTGCAGAGCTAAAACCTGCATCGTTATATGCAATTTTAGCCCCTTTAGACAATTTTGCTACTGAACTGGCATTACATGCAATTAATAAACCCTCAGCCTCTGATATTTATATTGTTTCTTCTCAAATAGAAACATTTTTTGAAGGCCCTTTTAGCGATGCATTAAATCATGCATTTGACCAACACAAAGTGCATCCGTTTAGGTTTTCGGCAGATACACGCGACTGGCCAAAGCAACAAATAATTAACAACACCCTAAAAGAGCTAAATGCTTATAAACAGCTAAATAATGCATTAGTCATTGTTCACTTTAGTACGACTGATTTAGCTTCATTGGATCAAAAGCAACTGATTCAAAGTGTTCAGGCCTATAAAAAATTTAGTACACAATCAGGAGCGACCGTTTTATTTTTAGTTTCAGGCCCTGAGGTGACTAACTATCGCTTTTTATTAAGGCGATTAAATTCGGACCTCGACGGGTTGGTATATGTTGAAAATGATTCAACAGTGCGCGTACTAGAGTACGATTATTGGCATCACAGTACAGGTATCATCGCCTCTGTACAGTATCCATTAATGATTGAAAATGGCTGCTTTAAAGTGCAGCAAAATAGTATTACGGAACAACAAACCTCAACATCGGGTGTATTTGCAGATGAAGACGACGTGTGGATTGTACAAGGAGCTATTCCCGAAGGGACCAAGCTTCCTGCAAAATATAAAATAATAAAAGACAATAATGCGCTTTTTTCAAAAGGCCCTAAATTAGAGGCGGCAACATTGGTATTTGCAGTCTCGCGTTATACCGATTTAGCCTTGCTTGCTAAACAATGTTTTGAGCTTAGAAAAAACTGTGGTCGCTGGCTTAAATTAGTAATTCAGAACGTTGATGGGGTGATCCGCCATCAAGATGAATGCTTATTTTTGACCTTAGGTGTTAATCTTATTTTGTATAGTTTTTCAGAGCCTTCAAGGTTGCTCTCACAAGTTCAGTCAATTCAAGGGTTTCAATTTTCAAGGCCGTTACCGCCTTCTATTGAACATGTACTTCAATTTACCGAAAATACCTTTTCTAAAGGTTACCTGCCTTTTATAGAATTTACCAAACAGGTAGAAGTTCACAGCGACTCAGCTGTAAATTTAGGGGTAAGCGGGGTGTTGGTTAAATTAGAGCTTTTGCCTCGGATTGATCCAATCCACCCTTTGCATTTATTTCATATAAAGCGAGAAGGTGACGTATTCAGTTTGGTAGAAAACACCGTGTATTTGTATTTACATGCGTGTCGCGAAAATGATGTTAACAATGCGATAAAGCACTTGTTTAAATTAGAAACAAACGATTTTTTTGCACAGCAAAATATTATTTCCGATCATTTTTATATTCAGCAAGAATGTAAACAGCTTAGGCGTTATTATGCGGGCCAAGATATAACCGATTACTCTGCCCAATTAAAAGAGAATGAAAGCTATAAATTTTCGCAAAAAATAGATCCAAATGTTGCAGCTGATTTAGAAACACCAGAGTTTACTAAAAACGAGCGCGCAGATGCTGTGCCGTTTAAAATGGCCATAAAGAGTAACGTATGAGTATCAATCAATTATTGATTACAGCAATTTTAGCGATGCTAGTTGGCGTATTTTTATGTATGTCGGGGTCGTTGATACTGAAAAAAATAAAAAAATACTATGCTCAGCTTACGTTTAAACATGAAGTACTCGAACCTTACAAACCAAATAGAATAAAGAAGGGTAAATAGTGAAATTATCAGGCTTAGGGGTGTGGAACCTCTATTTTTTAGTTAAGTTTGCACTTTTTTATTATGGTGCAATCGACTTTGGCTTATTAGCAAATGCTGCGCTGGCTGCTTTTTTTGCTATTTCTTACACGCACCCTTTACTAAATAAAGCCAAACATTGGTTAGGCGCGGTAATGGCCATTGTTTTACTTTATAAAGATTCGTGGTTGCCTCCTATAGACCGTTTAACACGCCAAGCTGGTAACGTGCAAGACTTTAGCTTTGGCTACTTTTTAGAGCTCATGGCGCGGGTTATTAATGTTGATATGTTATTAGCACTGTTTGTTATTACTGTGTGCTTTTGGTATTGCTCACAGTGGATACGCTTTACCACCGTAACAGTGGTTGGGCTTATGTTTGTAGCTTGGCAGGGCACAAACAACGAGGATAATTTAATTTCACAGCCAGTGGCGGCTAATAATGTTCAAACAGCGGCGCCTCGTGCACAAGCACAAGTGGTAACGCAAGAAGCAAAATCGCCTGATCAGCAATTAAAAGAGTTTTATCAGCAGCAAAGTTTGCTAGCAAGCCAATTCCCTCAGCAATATGATGGCGAGTTATTTGATGTCATAGTACTAAATATTTGCTCGATGGCCGTGGCTGATCTAGAGGCCATTGGCGTAAGCCTTGATGATTTATATAGCGATTTTGATGTGGTGTTTTCTGATTTTAATTCGGCGACTTCGTACTCTGGGCCTGCTGCAATTCGCCTGCTACGAGCAAGTTGTGGTCAAACAAGCCAAACTGCCTTATTTGAAAATGCGCCAGAGCAGTGTCATTTGTTTAAAAATTTAGAAAACTTAGGTTACAAAAGCAATGTGGTTATGAACCACGACGGCCACTTTGATGAGTTTAAAGGTTTGGTGAAAAAGTTTGGTAAAATAGATGAGCAGCCTTACGATATAACTAACTTACCTGTAGCTCAATACGGGTTTGACAACAAACCTATTTACTCAGACGGGGCAGTACTAAACTCATGGTTAAATGATAAAGGTGAAGACTGCGCGCCATGTGCTATGTATTACAACACCACCAGTTTGCATGATGGCAATCAACTAGCGAATCAAGCCCGCATGAGTAGCCTTGAAAGTTACCCAATTAGACATAAAAACTTATTTAACGATATTAACGGGTTTATTAAAAACCTAGAAAAACGTGGCCGTAATGTCATGCTGATGATAGTACCTGAACACGGCGCAGCATTAAAAGGCGATAAAGTGCAGTTTGCTGGGCTTCGTGAGATACCAAGTCCAAGTATTGTATCTGTTCCGGTGGCGATTAAGTTTATTGGTAAAAATGTACAAAGCTATTCACAAACGCTTGTAAGCGAATCAACAAGTTACTTTGGTTTATCGGAGCTAATTAGTGGCGTGCTTAGCACAAACTTTTTTGCAGGTAATGGCAATATTGCCGACCTAGTTGATACGCTGCCTCGCGCACCTAAAGTAGCCGAAAACGCCGATACAATAATGATGTATGTTAATAAGCGCCCTTATATTCAATTAGATGGCGGAGATTGGACCCCATACCCGCAAAATTAATAGCATATATGCACGACCCCTTTTAAAACGCAGCTTACACGCTGCGTTTTTTAGTTTTAAGCTGTACGTTATTACAGTTTGATGTTTATAGGCGTGAGTTTACAGCGATAAAGGCGGTGGTTTGTCCAAATTTGTTTACAATTTACTGTATTGAATAACGGAGTTAGCGTATTATTCGGCTAATATAGTTTTTCCTTATTCGAGGATGTATGCGTCTAGATATTCATTGTGCCGACCGTGTAGGTATTGCCCAAGAGATCCTAAATATTTTAGTAAACTACGATGTTGACTTAAAAGGGATTGAGGTTGATTCGGTAAATTGCCGTATGTATGTAAGCTTTCCTGAAATTGAATTTGAGCAATTTCAAAAAATTATGCCTTCCATTCGTTTGATTGATGGCGTACATGATGTTCGCACAACCGCCTTTTTACCCTCTGAGCGAGAGCATAACGAATTAAATACACTGCTGCGTGCACTTCCCGATGGTGTTATTTCGATTGATGCAAAAGGGTGGGTACGTTTGTGTAATGACGCAGCCTGTAAAGACCTACAGTTGAGCGAAAAAGAAGTGGTCGGGGCCAATATTAATAACCTACTAAAAGGGTTTAACTTTACGCGTTGGTTAGAAGGCAAAGAAGTACTTGGACAAACAACCCGGGTAGATGTTGCTGGTGAAGACTTTATTGCCGATATTTTACCGATTGCCGTCCCGCAAGGTGGTGAAGGTGACGTGTTAGCTGGTGCGGTTATAAATATAAAATCGCAAAGCCGCCTTGGTCAGCAGGTCAGTGCCTTTAGACGTTACGGGCAAGAAAGCTTTGCAACTATTCATAACTTTAGTACCGCTATGCGCCGGGTAGTGCGCGAAGCACGCAAAATGTCGCAGCTAGAAGCCCCCATTTTAATAACCGGAGAAACAGGCACAGGTAAAGAGCTCCTTGCTCGTGCGTGCCACTATGCCTCTAATCGTTCGGTTAAGCCGTTTATTGCACTTTCGTGCGCATCTTTGCCTGATGATGTGGCTGAATCTGAATTATTTGGCTACGCCGGATATGAAGAAAACACCGCACCTAAACGCGGAGTACTAGAGCAAGCCGATGGCGGTACTGTGTTTTTAGATGAAGTTGGCGAAATGTCTACACAGCTACAAACAAAGCTGCTGCGCTTTTTACAAGACGGCACATTTAGAAAAGTGGGCGACGAAAACGAAGTAAAAGTAAACGTGCGTATTATTGCAGCCACACAAAAAGATTTACCCGCAATGGTGCAAGAGGGCGTATTTAGAGAAGACCTATACTATCGAATTAATGTACTCACATTAGAGATTGCACCACTGAGAGATCGTAAAGCTGATGTGGGTCCATTAGCCGAGCACTTTATTCAAAAGTACGCACAGCAAAACGGCCATGCAATTCCGCTTTTATCACAAGAGTGCTTACGCTTTTTACAAGAGTACCCGTGGCCAGGTAATGTGCGCCAGCTAGAAAATGCAATTTATCGGGCGGTGTCGTTACTTGATGATAGCGAGCTACGTGTAGAGCATTTGCAATTGCCCACCTTTACCCACGATTTAGGCTACTTAGAGTCAGATTTTGAAGGGTCGTTAGATCAAGCTGTAAAACGTTTTGAAGCAACCTTGCTACGCAAATTGTATCCGGCTTACCCAAGCTCAAGACAATTAGCTAAGCGTTTAGGGCTTAGCCACACTGCAGTGGCAAATAAACTACGAGATTACGGTATTAATCGCAAAACTGTTAAAGTTTAATAGCCGCTTTACTGGGCACTAGCTCTTAGTGCCCATGTTTTTAGTAACCCCATCAATGGCGATAGTTTCTATGCCATTTTCATCAAAATTAATCACTATGCTTGCGTTATTACGAGTAAAAAAGTAACTGCGGCCATTCAGCTCAATCACGTAATTGCCTTTTACGGGGTCTTTAAATTGCTGCTTTTTTAAACTGACAGTATGTTTACCTATTTGCCAATCAAACGCTTCAATAAAGCCATTATTAAACTCTTGTACCCACACTTGGCTTTCATCTTTAGCTAAAGTGATTGCTACCGAGTATGAGTTAGGTAATTGCGACATATCGTAGCTTTTGCTACCTATCGAAAATTTACCAAGCTGCTGCTGCCATGCAAAGCCAAAATTAAAGGTTTTTTCTATACCTGTTGGGTAAGTTACCGTACCTGGGCCTTTAATTGTAAAATCGGCTAGTGCGCTGGTGCTAATGCATAATAAACTGGTTGTGAAAAGTGTCGCTAATTTATATTTCATACTATGACTTTTTTATATTTATAATTTGAGATTAAAACAGAACATTCGCCTTAACAAGTGGCTATGTTACACTGAGTTAACTTTATACTGGTAAGACCTTCTCGTGAACTTATATATTAGACTTCTTTTATTATTTTTTAAAATTAAGCACAACCGCGACTACCAACAGTTACTTGATACTGTTGATATTGATTACAAAGCACTGCCAACAGACTGCGATATCAACCTGCATCTAACAAACTCGCGTTATTTGGCTATGATGGACTTGTCGCGCACTTGGATGATTGAGCGAATTGGTCTATTAAAACAAGTAATGAAGCGCCGTTGGTTTCCTATTGTTAATGCTACAGCCATAACTTATATTCGCGATATTAAACCTATGCAGCGTTATACCATTAGTACCAAGCTGGTAGGGTGGGATCATAAATATTTTTACATTGAACAAAAGTTTCATTCTGCGCGTGGCCTGCACGCTATAGCGTATGTGCGCGGTGTGTTTAAAAACAAAAAAGGCATTGTCAGTATTGAAGAAATGCTTGAAGTAGCCGAGTTTGATGGTGTAGCGCCTATTTTGCCAAGCGAAATTATGCACTGGAAAGAAATGCTTGAGCAAAAAAAGGTGAATAACCTTCCTAAATAATTTTCATAAAATAAGGCCTTTCGGCCTTAAACACATAGAACATAGGCGCTGCAAACTTAATTAAAAGCTGTACCTTACACCAAACATGGCAACGACTGGGTCAAGCTCAACGGTTGATGTAAGGGCTTTTGCACCGTTTGCGTACACTGTGGCATCGGTATCTATATCAATCATTGACACCATGGCATGTAGCCCCCAATGTTGATCGATTTTATAGTTAGCGCCTACTTGTGCAATAAAGCCAAACGAATCATCGAGTTTTACTTCAACATCGTCAGTGCCTAGGGTTGCTTTTAGCGCTTGAGAAGGCTGCTCGTCAAAAAAGGTGGTGTAATTTAACCCTACACCAATAAACGGGCGTAGCGCGTAACTTGTATCTAAAAAGTGGTATTGCGCAACCAATGATGGCGGAAGCTGTTTGATGTCGGCAATTTTATTGCCAGCTAACCCACCCGCGCCATTTACATCGTGCGAAAACGGCGTAGCGGCAATAAGCTCTACCACCCACTTATCGTTAAATGCATAATCGATTGTAATACCTAGCTGCGTGTCAGAGTCGCCTTTTAGACCCAGGGTTGGCGCTTCGTTAATTGCCGAGCTGCTGTTATCTGGATTTACATTAATAGCGCCAACATTAACGCTAAGGTTAGCGTGTGCCGCAGGGGTAATAGCAAGTAAAGAGGTAAGTAATGCAATGCTGATTTGGGTTTTCATGTTGTGCTCCAATAACTACTTTTTGATTGACGCTATTATTACAATCTCCGAGCGTTGAAAACCTGTTCTAGATCAAAGTTTCAAAAATGTTTGAAGTATGTGAACCCTTTTCTTGATTTAGATTAAAGTCAGTGCAAAAAGTATTTTAATTAATTGACACAGCTATGTATTTAACGGTCATCGCACTGTATTAACTTTGCCATTATTTGGTCATATTCTCGCGCTTTAATAATCTTTCTTATGGTTATTGAGTGTGTTGTTATGTCTGTTGCAAAAGTATCGCAAAACAGTGTAAGTAAACCTTTAAGCGCGGTGGTAAAAAATACGCAAACGCTTATTAGGTTTGAGTCTGTAACGCCTAACCAAGGCGGTGCCATAGATTGGCTTAGCAATGAGTTAACTGCGCTTGGTTTTAACTGTGAGCAGTTTATTTGTGAAGGCGTTACTAATTTAATTGCCTACGTTAGTTTTGAGCAAGAAGGGCCATGTGTTGCGTTTTCTGGGCATATTGATGTTGTGCCCGCAGAGTCGGGCAACTGGCTAAGCCCGCCTTTTGCTGGCAATATTATTAATAATGCCGTGTATGGTCGCGGCGCTGCCGATATGAAAGGCGGTGTGGCGGCTATGCTTGGTGCTACTAAGGCACTATTAAAAGATACTAAAAGTAAAAAAGGGCGTTTTTATTGGCTTATTACCTCCGATGAGGAAGGAGAGGCTGAATTTGGCTCAGAGGTAATAGCCGCGCGTTTAGCAAAAAATAATATACAACTTGATGGCTGTATTGTTGGTGAGCCGACAAGCTCTAAACACGTAGGCGATACAATTAAAAATGGTCGCCGAGGCGCTATTTCTTCTCGTATAAAAGTGCACGGCAAGGCCGGACATGTTGCCTACCCACAGAACACTATAAATGCTGCGCATATTGCGGGTAATATTGTAAATTGTTTAAGTAATTTAACATGGCCTGACGATGAGCCAAGCTCTAAAACCACCTTGCAAGTGACCGGCATTAATATAAATAATGTTGTTGATAATTTAGTGCCTAGCGAGTGCGAAATTACCTTTAATGTGCGATATAGCCATGGTTATACAAGCAATGCAATAAAGCACTGTATATCAGCGGCGCTGAGTGAATACGCCCAGCACCTTGAGATTGAATGGGAGCGAGCGTGTGAGCCCTATTATACGGCACCAACAAACGGGTGGAGTTTATTGCAGCAGTTAGAACACACCATTTATGCGCAAACAGGGAGTTACCCCATGTTAAGTACCAGTGGCGGTACTTCTGATGGCCGATTTTTTGCAAACCAGCATACCCAAGTAATTGAGTGTGGCGTTAAAAATAGTACCATTCATCAGGTAAACGAACATGTTCCGGTTGATGATTTACTTAAAATTGAGGCCATTTACACAGACTTATTAGCGCGAATTTTTAGCCATAAATAGTAATCGCTCAATAAAAATAAACAGCGAGAATCACCTCGCTGTTTGTTTGAGTAGGGCGTGTTGATCTTTAATGATTGAGTTTGCAGCAGTATGTTTGGTTTTTAGGCAAGGCAGAGCCTATGAAGTGTGGTTATTCCCCATAAATAGGCGATAACGCAGCATAAATGCCAAACATGCGCTGCCCTTCGGGTTCTGCCTAGGGGCGATAAACTCTTTGTTGCTCGGTTTTTACTTATTCTTACAGGGATGTAAGTCATTAGAATAACGCAGGAGCAGTTATCGAGCCCACTAGGTTACAAACCTCGCGCCGCGATTAAATCGCCCCTAGATTGAACAAATTTCAATCCGTAAAGTTCAACACGCCCTAACCTAAATAGCGCTTAGCTTTATTTTCTTTTACGTTTTGTAAATCTACCAGCACTAACCCATCAATACAGTTGTTAAAGTCGGGGTCGATACTAAAGCTTAAAAATTTTACGCCGCCAGGCTTGCACAGCTCTGTATATTGCTTAAATAGCGTAGGAACTTGTGCCCCCATATTGGCCAGTACATGTTTTAATTCTACAAAGTCTTCTTTTACATCGTTACCACTAAAAACAGTTTTACACTGAGTGAGTTGTTGCTCGCTTAATTTAAACTCGTTATTGGGGGTGGCGAGGTGTTGCTCTGATTTATAATAATGTTGATAGTAATGCACAAGCATGGCTTTTGCTTGTTCAGGTAAGGCGTTAGAAACGCTCACCGCGCCAAATAAGTAACGATATTGCGGGTAGTTTTTAATAAATGCGCCAATACCGTACCATAAGTAGTCTAAGCTTTTACGCCCCCAATATTTAGGTTGCACAAAGCTGCGGCCAAGTTCTATACCTTGCTCTAAATACGGTTTCATTGCTTGTGTGTAACTAAACAAACTATCGGTGTATAAGCCTTCTCGGCCATGTTTCTCTATGATTTCCTTTGCACAAGCAAGGCGATATGCACCCACTAATTCTAGCTGCGTAGGATCCCACAGCACTAAGTGTTGATAATCCATATCATATTTGTCGATGTCGCGGCGTTTTCCGCTGCCTTCACCTACCGCTCTAAAGGCAATTTCTCTCAGTCGTCCAAGCTCTCTAAACACTGGAGAGCTACCAGTGTACTGGTATAAATGAATATGCATGCCATCTTGTGTTTTACCTAATAACTGACAACTCTCTATGGCTTTTTTAAGCTCTTTGCGGCACTCAGGTATTGCAATAGGGGTTTGGGTTTTAAGAGGAAGGGGCTTTTTAGTGGTAAGGCGGTAAAGTTGCTTGCGAATGAGATTAACGATTTCTTTATCTTTTAAGTTTTCGATTAAATATGACTCAGGCGGAATGGAAGCGCCAATTTCAAACTCTAATGACTTTTGTCGCTGCTTAAACATTTCTTTTACTAATAATAAGCTCGCAAGTGGTTTGTAAATCATTGAGGTGCCATAAAAAAGCGGACTGTTTTTAGCTTTTATATAAATAGGTAGAATAGGGCTGTTTGCTTTTTTAGCCATGCGTAAAAAGCCACTGTTCCACTTGCAATCTTTAATACCGGTAGGGCTTAAACGCGAGACCTCTCCCGCAGGAAAAATAAGTAACGCACCTTCATCTTTTAAGTGTTTTTGTATATTACTTAATTCTTGTTTTTTACTGGTTCCCGATAAATTATCTACCGGCAACAGCAGTGAATGCATAGGGGTGACCGACATTAGCATGCGATTGGCAACCACTTTTAAATCTTGCCTAACGCTGGAAAGTACTTTTATCAGCGCAAGTGCGTCGAGCGAGCCAATGGGGTGGTTAGCCACAATAACTAACTTACCTTCGCTGGGTATGTTTTCAATTTGTTTTGGTTTGTAGCGGGTATCAAAGTCAAGCTCATCAAGCACTTGTTCAACAAACTCTAGTCCTTGTAAATGGGGGTAAGCATCGCCAAAGGCGACAAATTCTTGTTCATGTAATAAGTAGCCAAGCCCCTTTTTAACTAAACCTTTTACTTTAGGGGAGTTCTCTAATTGTGGTAAGTTTGCAGCTATTACTTTATCAACGCTTATCATATTAACCTCATTTACAATTTGGCCTATTCGCCATCCTGTTTAGAGTAAAAAAAGGGTGTGACATTTACTTTGCAGTTGTGTGACTTTTTAAAGAGCACATTACGAGCTGCTCAGTTGTTTATTAGTGTAGATAAAATTTATTTAATAAAATTAGGAGCTTCTATGTCGGTATTAGTAGCCATTACCGGGCGAGATAATACAAAGCTAATTGCAAAG
Organism: Pseudoalteromonas sp. A3; assembly: GCF_025942345.1. Lineage (NCBI taxonomy): Bacteria > Pseudomonadati > Pseudomonadota > Gammaproteobacteria > Alteromonadales > Pseudoalteromonadaceae > Pseudoalteromonas > Pseudoalteromonas sp. A3. Next base: position 242,145 of record NZ_JAPCKL010000004.1, on the reverse strand, counting down.
CTAAAAGAGCTATTACCCAATGAAGAAATAATGCAATGGCCAGAGTGTAAAAAGCTCAACAATGTAGAGTTTGTATTAGCCTGGAATGCACCAGATGATTTGTGGCAGCAATTACCTAACTTAAAGGCGGTGTCATCGTTTGGGGCGGGTGTAGATAGTATTAATATGTCTTTATTGCCTAAAGAGGTAGACGTGGTTCGCATTGTTGATACTGAGCTTGCTCAAGATATGGCAGAGTACGTACTAGGCCATGTATTTGCGCACAAGCTGCGTTTAAAAGAGTATTTTGTTAAGCAATCACAATGCAATTATAAACCTAAGCGCGCATATAAATATAATCACGTGGGTATTTTAGGCTTTGGTGAGCTAGGTAAAGCGTGCGCCAAAAAACTAACCCTGAATGGCTTTACGGTAAGCGCTTGGTCAAAAACTGAAAAAAGTGATGAGCAGGTGCATCTATATTCTCAGCAGCAAGGCCTTAATGAAATGCTGCCTACAATTGACTACTTGGTATGCCTACTGCCGCTAACAAAAGATACTAAGGGTATTATTAATGCCGATTTATTAGCTAAGTTACCGGCCCATGCCTGTGTAATTAACGTTGCCAGAGGTGAGCACCTAGTAGAGCAAGATTTAATAAACGCACTTAACAGTGAAATGTTAAGGGCTGCCACGCTCGATGTATTTACCCAAGAGCCGCTACCGGACGATCACCCATTTTGGCATAACGCTAAAATAACGATTACACCACACTGCGCCGCGTTATCTGATTTAAATAGCGTAACAGCGCAAATTGCAGAAAATATTAATCGCCTAAAAAGCGGCCTTACATTAAATAATCGGGTTAATAGAACAAAAGGTTATTAATAGATAGCAAAACAGTTTAACAAACAGCTTGTTAACATTTGTAATTTTAATTATTGTGAAGTTTAGTCACTAAAATAAAAATAATAAGAGTAACGTATGAAATCAAGTCAAGGCGGAGTAAAACTAAGTTTAGTAGTGGTTTCTATTATAGTGCTAGGCGTGTCTGCTTGGTTTAACCAAGCGAGTGCCGATCAAGTGCCACAAAGCAAAAGTTCACAAACTTCACAAAGTGAATAAGTGCACTTGTAGACACATTATAAAAAGGGGACTCTATTAATTTGTTTTTGGCTTAATAAAGCCAGATCATTAAAGAGTACCCACTTTTCATTAGGCCATTTAATTACTAAAGTGCGCTTCGTTACTGGTATTTAGTAAAATAAGTTAATTAGTACCGTTTAGCATGGATCTCTCGGTTTTCATGCTTTTTCTCATCACTTTTTTTAAGCAACACATATGTTGCGCCACTGCCACCATGGTGCTTTAAAGCGGTATGATACGCTAATACCGCGGGTAGAGCCTGTAGCCACTTATTAACATAGCTCTTTAGTATACCGGGCTTAGCTTTATTTTTTATACCAATGCCATGGCGTACTAATACAACGCGAATGTTTCGCTGGTGGCAATCAGTAATAAAGTTAAATAATGTTGTGCGTGCGTTTTTAAGTAATTGGCCATGCAAATCTAATGTGGCATCAACTTGGTATTTAGCTAAGCGTAAGTTTTTAAATACTGCGCTTTGTACGCCATCTTTTTTAAAACTGAGTAATGCATGCGGGTCTAAAAGCTCTACATGCTCAGATTGTAAGTAATTTTCGTCATTCGCAAGGCTAAGCTCGGCAGCTTTACGCTTTTCTTGTTGGGCAAGGGTGGCACTGGGATTACTTGCAAGGGGAGTTACAGTATCGTGGTTTATAGGTTTTACATCTTCCATAGAAGATAAAAATAAATCGAAATCAGATAAAGACATAGTAAGACCTAAATGAGGATTAATACGAGATAAATTTTATCTTAGTTCAATCTGTTCCCCAAGCCTTTTAATTTTTTCAAATAAAAAAGCCCAGCAAGGCTGGGCTATAAAATATTCTAAGGGGAAATGTTAACTCTGCGTTACATTAAATTGTCCAAACGTATACACTTTGAACAAGTAAAATGTATTGATCAACACTAAACTCATATTCGAAATAACACTCGACGACATTAAATCCAAGCTAAAAGACAAAAATAACAGACCACATGCACTAATCGCTGCAACACGCAGTATTGTTATGTGGTTAATAAAGAATGCACCTAAACCTAGTGCAAGTAATAAAGTGTTTAAAAGCCAATCTAGCTCGTTTAGCATGGTCGTTTCAATAGTTCAGTTGTTGAAAAAAGGAGCGCCATTATGTTGATCTTTTGCACACCTTTCAACCAAGTAATTTTAAATTTTCAGATTAGTTTTTTTAATGCTAAATATAGCTAGCTAGTGCTGCAAAAAAGCCATTATTTTTTATTAGTTGGTACTTTTGACAGCTTTGCGGCGCCTTCATATCTGCGCATAAATAAAGGGCATTGCGCTTCTCGTCTAGCTGCGGGTGTAAGTTTGAATCAAGTAATGTGCGGCCATATCCAAAGACCCCAGGCCAATAAATACTTTCGCTCACTAACCCTAATTTTTTATAGGTGAGCAAAGTTGGTTTTGGAAAAATAATGGCTACAGCAAAAATGATAGCCAGCGTAATAAGTAACCCTTTTTTAGACTTTACAGGCTGCTCCGCTGGGGTTGATGTTGAGTTAGCTGTAGATTGCGGTGCTGTTTGCGGCCTATTGCGGGGCTTTTTTACAGGGGTTTTTCTTTTTTGTGGTGTTTTACCAAGCAATGATTGTTTTTTTGTGTTGTTTGACATAAAGCAAATCTGGCCTTTTGAGCGTAGGTCTCTATAATAAAATGATTAAATATCTAGTTATATAATAACTTATACAATGCTTTTAGCCTACGAGGAAGATACATGGATACGCAGCTATCAATTTTAATAGTAGATGATGTTAGCACAGTGCGTAGTTTTTTGAGCCAAACGCTCATGCACTTAGGAATAGAAAACGTTAAAGAGGCTTCAACGGCTAAACAATGCATTAGCGAATGCCAAGCTGCTAATTACAATATGATTTTTTTAGATATTGAACTGCCTGACGGCGATGGTAAAGAGTTAATCGCGCAAATTAATGATATTAACCCTGAAACTAATGTGGTGATGGTGTCGGCCCATTCAGCAGTAGAAAATGTTAAAGAAGCCATTGATAAAGGTGCTAAAGGGTTTGTGGTTAAGCCATTTACGCCTAAAAAAATTGCGGCCATGTTGAAAAAGTTTTATCCCGATTTGGAAAATGTTTAACCAGCTTTAATAGTAATGCGTTAAATTAGCTTAAAGTTTAGCGGATTGCTAAATACCAAATTTTAGATATAAAAAAACCGGCCTAGGCCGGTTTTTTAATCATAAAACAAATTATAGCGCTTTAATTTTAGCTGCTAAACGGCTCTTATGACGAGCTGCTTTGTTTTTATGAATTAGACCCTTAGTTGCGTAACGGTCTAAGATAGGTGTAGCAACAGAGAAAGCTTGCTGTGCAGCTTCTTTATCGCCAGCTTCAATAGCAGCGGTTACTTTTTTGAAGTAAGTACGCATCATTGAACGACGGCTTGCGTTGTGCTGACGGTTTTTTTCGCTAGTGATAGCGCGTTTTTTTGCAGACTTGATGTTAGCCAAGGTTTGCTCCTAACAATCTTAAATAAAGCTTAAATTAAAGGCCGTGGAATATGCCTGTTTTTATCATGAATGTCAATTTAAATTTAACAACTCAAGAAAAACTGCTCCTTATAACGAACATCAATTTGCCGCTTTAGCAGTTAATATCGCTATTGTAACAAAGCACAGACGCCCAGCCTAGTGCTTTAAAGCGATTTATAAAAAAGACTGTGGCATAATTGCGCTAACTAAAGGTTTTTAAGTAGGTTTAAGGTGTCAAAAGGATTATTTCGCTCCGGTATGATTGTAAGTTGTATGACAATGATATCGCGTATTTTAGGGTTAGTACGAGACGCTGTCGTTGCAAACTTATTAGGTGCTAGTGCAGCTGCTGATGTTTTTTTGTTTGCTAACCGTATTCCCAATTTTTTACGCCGTCTATTTGCAGAGGGGGCCTTTGCCCAGGCATTTGTGCCTGTACTTAGTGAAATTAAAGAACACCATGGCGATGATAAAGTTAAGTTATTTGTAGCACAGGCTGCCGGTACGCTGGGCACTATTTTGCTTTGCGTGACTATTTTTGGCGTTATTGCCTCGCCTGTTATTGCCGCGTTATTTGGTACTGGCTGGTTTATAGATTGGTGGCAAGGTGGCCCCAATGCAGAAAAGTTTGTGCTGGCAAGCTCCTTATTAAAGTTAACCTTTCCGTATTTGTTATTTGTTAGTCTAGTAGCACTTAGCGGTGCAGTAATGAATGTGTATAACCGCTTTGCAGTGGCTGCTTTTACGCCCGTATTGCTTAATGTTTCAATTATTACCTGCGCCATTTTATTGCACGACAAATTTAGCGTGGGGGCGTATGCGTTAGCTATTGGTGTATTTGTGGGCGGAGTGGTGCAATTGTTGTTTCAGTTACCATTTTTATACCGAGCAAAAATGCTGGCACGTCCTCGCTGGGCGTGGCAAGACGAGAACGTTAAAAAAGTGCGTAAGCTTATGCTACCGGCATTATTTGGTGTTTCAATAAGCCAAATTAACCTTTTGCTCGACACCATGATTGCCTCGCTATTAATGACGGGCTCTATCGCATGGCTTTATTACTCAGATAGGTTAATTGAGTTTCCACTTGGTTTATTTGGTATTGGTATTGCCACTGTTATTTTACCCGCACTTTCTAAATTGCATAGCAGTAAAAAGCTCAGTGATTTTCAGCATACGTTAGATTGGGGTGTGCGTTTTGTGATTTTTTTAGGCATACCCGCCATGGTTGGTTTAATGATTATAAGCCCGCTTATCATTACTGTGCTATTTGATCACGGAGCATTTAAAGACGCTGATGTTGATCATGTCAAAGCGGTAAGCTTAGGGGTGGTTGCCTACTCGGTAGGGTTAGTTAGCTTTATGCTTATTAAAGTATTAGCGCCGGGTTTTTACTCGCGCCAAGATACCAAAACACCTGTGCGCATTGGTATTATTACGCTGGTGCTTAATATGGTATTTAATATTATGTTAGCCCCGTTTATAGGGTATTTAGGGCTTGCTTTAGCAACGTCTATGTCGGCCAGCTGCAATGCTTTTTTACTTTACAGGCAACTTAAAAAAGAAAAAGTGTATCAGTTTTCTGCAATGAGCCTGCGCTTTAGCGTAAAGTGCATAGTAGCAAGCTTGGTAATGGGCGCTTTAACGTGGTACGTCAGCAGCCGTTATTATTGGGCTACATGGCATTTTTATGAGCAAGTAATGTTGTTAATTGTATTGCTAGTAATTGCTGCAATAAGTTACTTTGCGGTGCTGTTTTTACTTGGTGTAAGACTAAATACGATAAAAAGTGTAGCAACTACTGAATCAAACTAAAAAAAAGATTATAATCGGCAGCCCTGTGGTTTTGAACGATTTTAAAGTCGTTAATAATACTCGCTGAAAAAGGCATTAGGTGGCATGGAGTTAATTAGAGGTATACACAATATTCGAGCGCAACATTATGGTTGTGTGTTGACTATTGGTAATTTTGACGGTGTGCATTTAGGCCATGGCGAAGTGTTAAAAGGGTTGTTAGCGGATGCCAAAGCACATAACTTACCCTGTACTGTGATGTTATTTGAGCCGCAGCCGCAAGAGTTTTTTGCTAAAAATAATGCGCCAGCTCGACTTACTCGGTTACGCGACAAACTCAGATTACTAAGTAACTTAGGTATTGAGCGGGTTATTTGTATTAGCTTTAACCAACAATTTGCCAATATGCTTGCTGAGCAATTTGTTAGCGATATTTTAATTAAAAAGCTAGGCGTTAAAGCACTCACAGTAGGTGATGATTTTAAATTTGGTAAACAGCGCCAAGGGAATTTTAATTTACTGCTCAGTATGGGCAAACAAGCGGGCATGGATGTAAAAAGCACCGCGAGTTTTCGCCAATTAAATGCTAGAGTAAGCAGCACACTAATACGTGAAGCATTAGCCGCAGGCGACTTAGAAAATGCTAAGTTAATGCTAGGGCATAATTATGCTATTTCAGGGCGTGTAATACATGGTTGGAAAAGAGGGCGAGAGCTTGGTTTTCGAACTGCAAATATAGCGCTTAAACGCCAAGTTTGCCCTGTAAATGGGGTGTTTGCCGTAAAAGCAAACATTGCCGGAAAACACGTTTATGGGGTAGCCAATATTGGTAACAAGCCCACTTTTAATGGAACTCGTGCTTTGTTAGAAGTTCATCTTTTTGACTTTGCACAAGATATATATGGACAGTTTATGCACGTGGAGTTAATAAAAAAACTTCGCGATGAGAAAAAATTCGAGACATTAACACAGTTAACGGCACAAATTGCAACCGATGTTGCCGCCGCAAAACAGTGTTTTGGTTTAAATTAGGTAGCCGATAGATACGGAAAGTAGGATTAATGAGCGACTACAAACATACTTTGAATTTACCGGAAACACAGTTTCCAATGCGTGGCAATTTGGCACAACGTGAACCAAAAATGCTTAAAGCATGGTATGAAGACGACCTGTACGGTCAAATTCGCAGCGCCAAAAAAGGTAAAAAGACCTTTATTTTGCATGACGGCCCTCCGTATGCAAACGGCGATATCCATTTAGGCCACTCAGTAAATAAAATTTTAAAAGACATAATTGTTAAGTCTAAAACTTTATCTGACTTTGATGCACCTTATGTGCCTGGTTGGGACTGTCATGGTTTGCCAATTGAGTTAATGGTTGAGAAAAAAGTAGGTAAGCCAGGCGTTAAAGTAACCGCGAGCGAGTTTCGTGAAAAATGCCGTGCTTACGCTAAAAAGCAAGTTGAAGGTCAAAAAGTAGACTTTAAACGTTTAGGTGTGTTTGGCGATTGGGACAAACCTTACTTAACAATGAACTATGACTTTGAAGCAAACGCTATTCGCGTGCTTGGTCGTATTATTAAAAATGGCCACCTTCATAAAGGTGCAAAGCCTGTGCATTGGTGTACAGACTGTGGTTCTGCATTAGCAGAGGCCGAAGTAGAGTACCAAGATAAGCAATCTCCAGCGATTGACGTACGTTTTACATTTGCAGATCAAGACGCGGTTGTTAATGCCTTTGATTTAGCCGATGGCCATAAAGGCCAAGGCAGTGTAGGTACTGTTATTTGGACTACAACGCCGTGGACTTTACCCGCTAACCGTGCGGTAGCAGTGCATGCAGATTTAGAGTATGCCTTAGTACAAGTAGATGATGAAGGCTCACAGCAACGTTTAATTTTAGGCTCAGAGCTTGTTAAAGATGCAATGGACCGTTATGGCTTTAATCATTTCCACGTACTAGGTTATGTTAAAGGTGCAGCACTTGAAAACTTACACGTTGCTCATCCATTTTACGATTTTGATGTACCGGTAATTGTAGCTGACCACGTTACTACTGACTCAGGTACGGGTGTGGTACATACCGCGCCAGGCCATGGTCAAGAAGATTTCGCGGCAGGCTTAAATTACAATCTTGAAGTAGCAAACCCTGTAGGCGCGAATGGCGTTTACCTACCTGATACAGAATTATTTGCTGGTCAGCATGTATTTAAAGCAAATGCCAGTGTAATTGACGTACTAACAGAGCGCGGTGCTTTAATGCATCATCATGCGCTTACGCATAGCTACCCGCATTGTTGGCGCCACAAAACACCTATTATTTTCCGTGCTACACCGCAGTGGTTTGTAAGCATGGATCAGGCTAACTTACGTCAAGACTCGTTGAGCGAAATTAAAAACACCCAATGGTTGCCAGAGTGGGGCGAAAGCCGCATTGCGAACATGGTTGAAGGTCGCCCAGATTGGTGTATTTCACGCCAACGTACTTGGGGGGTGCCAATTGCCTTATTTGTTGATAAAGACACTGGTGCTTTACACCCAAATACGCAAGCGCTTATTGAGCAAGCTGCAGAGCTGGTAGAAAAATCAGGCATTCAAGCATGGTATGACCTAGAGCCTGCCACCTTGTTAGGCGAAGAAGATGCCAAGCAATACATGAAAGTACAAGATACGTTAGATGTATGGTTTGATTCGGGCGTAACACATGCATGTGTTGTTGATGCACGAGAAGAGTTAGTTGGCCCAGCAGATTTATACCTAGAAGGTTCTGATCAGCACCGTGGTTGGTTTATGTCATCAATGATGACCTCAGTTGCTATTAACGGTCACGCACCTTACAAGCAAGTACTAACGCACGGCTTTACCGTAGATGAAAACGGCCGCAAAATGTCAAAATCGTTAGGCAACGTTATTTCACCACAAAACGTGATGAATAAACTTGGCGCTGACATTTTACGTTTATGGGTAGCCTCTACCGATTACACCGCCGAAATGACAGTATCGGATGAAATATTTAAACGCTCTGCAGATCGCTACCGCCGTATTCGTAACACTAGCCGTTACTTACTAGCTAACCTAAGTGGTTTTGATCCAAAAACAGACCAAGTTGCTGTTGATGATATGGTTGAGCTTGATAAGTGGATTGTTGGCCGTGCAGCCCAATTACAAGAAGAAATTTTAGCAGCCTACGATAGCTACCAAATGCTATTAGTAACGCAAAAGCTAATGAACTTCTGTACAGGTGAGCTTGGTTCGTTCTACTTAGATGTAATTAAAGACCGCCAGTACACAGCAAAAAGCGACAGTCATGCACGTCGTTCTTGTCAAACTGCGCTTTATCATATTGCTGAAGCAATGACTCGTTGGATGGCACCAATTATGAGCTTTACAGCTCAAGAAATTTGGGAAGCACTACCGGGCGAGCGTAGCGATTACGTATTTACATCGGTATGGTACGACGGTTTACACGCACCGACAAACAGCCAATTTGGCAACGATGACTGGCAAGCGATTCTAAATGTACGTGACGAAGTAAACCGCGTATTAGAAGCAGCCCGAAAAGAAGAAGTAATTGGCGCAACGTTACAAGCAAGCGTTAACTTATACGCCGAAAAAGCACTGGCTGATAAGTTAGCAGCATTAGGTGATGAACTACGTTTTGTATTACTAACGTCTGCGGTCACTGTATCTGCAGTAGATAGCCAGCCAAGTGATACACAAACAACCGAAATTGAAGGTTTGTACATTAGCGTAGCAGCCACAGATGCAACTAAATGTGAGCGTTGTTGGCATTACAGCGATGATGTAGGTTCAGAGCCTGCACACCCTGAAATTTGTGGTCGTTGTGTAAGCAATGTTGACGGCGAAGGTGAAAAGCGTCAATTCGCTTAGGAGCTTTACTCAGTGAGCAAACTAGCCCAAAAAAGTGGTTTAGTGTGGCTTTGGTTAAGTCTATTACTTCTTGTAATAGACTTTGCCACTAAAACACTTGTTGTAAATACCATGGCTTATCAAGAGTCGATTAATTTACTACCTGTTTTTAGTATTACCTACGTACATAACTATGGAGCGGCCTACAGCTTTTTAAGTGAAGCGGGTGGCTGGCAACGTTGGTTTTTAAGTTTTATTGCCATTGCTATTAGTGCGCTATTAGTGTGGTGGTTAAAGCGTTTACCAGCGACAAATAAAATATTATGTAGTGCTTATGCGTTAGTGCTTGCTGGCGCTATTGGTAATTTATATGACCGTGTTGCTTATGGTTATGTAATTGACTTTATACATGTGTTTTATAAAAACTCGCATTTTCCAGTATTTAATATTGCCGACTGTGCAATTTGTATTGGTGCCGCATTATTATTATTTGATGCCTTTACAGGCGAAAGTCCGAAGGAGCATAAAGCATGAGCCAAGCTGTAATTGGTGAAAACTCAGAGGTTATTTTTCACTTTTCTATTAAACTAGAAGATGGCTCTGCCGCAGACTCAACCAAGGTGCATAATAAACCAGCCAAGTTAACGATGGGTGATGGCAGCTTAACGGCTAATTTTGAAAAGTGCTTACTAGGTTTAAGTGCAGGCGAAAGCAAAACGTTTGAGTTAGAACCAGAAGACGCCTTTGGCCAACCTAATCCAGATAATATTTACTATGTAGAACGCAGTAAATTTGGTGCAGAAACGCCAGCTAAAGTCGGCGCAATTATTGCCTTTACTCAGCCTGATGGTACTGAGCTGCCAGGACTGGTACGCGAAGTACAAGGTGAGTCGGTTACTATAGATTTTAATCATCCGTTAGCAGGTCAACGTTTAACGTTTGAAGTAGATATTATTGAGGTGCAAGGCTAATGGATATTTTATTAGCGAACCCGCGAGGCTTTTGTGCAGGGGTAGACCGTGCAATTAGCATAGTAGAGCGCGCTTTAGATATTTTTGAAAAGCCAATTTACGTACGCCACGAGGTCGTTCATAACCGCTACGTAGTAGATGGTTTAAAAAACCGTGGTGCTGTATTTGTTGAAGAGCTAGACCAAGTACCTGATGACAGCATTGTTATTTTTAGCGCCCACGGTGTATCGCAAGCGGTACGCTCAGAAGCTAAACGCCGCGATTTAAAAGTGTTTGACGCAACATGCCCATTAGTTACTAAAGTGCATATGGAAGTAACGCGAGCGAGCCGTAAAGGTATTGAGTGTATTTTAATTGGTCACCATGGTCACCCAGAAGTTGAGGGTACTATGGGGCAGTATGACAATAACGACGGTGGTATTTACCTTGTAGAAACCGCAGAAGATGTTGCCAAACTTAAAGTTAAAAATGCTGATAACCTATTTTATTGTAGCCAAACAACGCTTTCGGTAGATGACACTGCAGATGTAATTGATGCGCTGCGCGAAAAATTCCCAGCAATTGATGGCCCGCGTAAAGATGACATTTGCTATGCGACACAAAACCGTCAAGATGCTGTGCGTGATTTAGCAGACAAGGTAGATGTGCTATTAGTTGTGGGGGCAAAAAACAGCTCTAACTCTAACCGTTTACGTGAACTTGCAGATAAAATGGGCACAACCGCTTATTTAATCGATGATGCAACAAATGTTGAAGCACAGTGGTTTGGTGAAACTAACGCTGTGGGAGTAACTGCGGGGGCTTCTGCGCCAGAAGTGCTGGTACAGCAAGTTATTGCACGCTTAAAAGAGCTAGGCGGCAAGCAGGTAGTTGAAAACCCAGGTGAAGAAGAGAATATCGTATTTGCCGTTCCTGTTGAGCTGCGTTAATCTATATAAATTAATTATTTAGATTACAAGGAGAGCCGTTATGAGCAAGTTGCCGCAAGGTGAAACATTGCTTTTTTCGGCTCTTTTTAATGAGCGCGGGGTACTTGCCACGCTTATTGTTACCCAAGTTGTTGCTACTATCTTAGCGTTTGCTCCTTTTGTTGAAGGGGATAGCTGGCAAAGCCTTGGCGTAATTAGTTTATTTTCTCATATGACCGTTTTGGTCAGTATTTCTGCTTTATACTCTTTTCGGGGTGTTTTACAAAAAAAGCCGCAAACCACCCAGCTTTTTGCTTTTTTTATTTCCTTTTTAGTCAGTACCGCTTTATTTAGTGTGCTGTGTGCCCGCTACTTTTTAGATATTACAAATAATGAAACGAGTATTTATTTTGTATTACGAAACTGCTTAATTGTTTTTTTGATCACGGCTTTATTTGTACAGTTTTTACTGATTTATTTTGAAAAAGAGCAGCAAACAAAAGCGCTCGCGCGCGCGGAGCTTGATGCTTTGCAAGCCAGAATTCGCCCTCATTTTTTGTACAATAGCCTTAATACCGCCGCCGAGCTAACACATCATGATGCCGATGCTGCAGAGCAAGCAATACTTGCGCTTGCGGCGCTGTCGCAAGCGGCTATGCGCTCGGGGCAGCGCGTTTCTCTCGAAGATGAGCTGACCTTATCAAAACAGTATGTTGCGCTGGAAACATGGCGCTTTGGCAGTCGTTTAAAGCTTAATTGGCAAGTGCCTGCTGATTTACCAGATATTAGTATTCCGTGCTTAACCCTTCAGCCGTTAATAGAAAATGCGGTGTGTCATGGGGTAGAGCCCAGTGAAACAGGGGCCGTTATTAGTGTAGAGCTACACGTAACAACAGGGTATTTAACATTGATTGTTTCTAACCCTATCACTCATAATGAGGCGTTAAAAAGACCAAATAACGGCATGGCACTTGAAAATATTCGCCAACGATTGTTTATATATTACAAAGAAAAAGCACAACTAACGATCACACAAAAAGAGGATGTATTTAGAGTAAAAGTGGTGATCCCTAAGCAGTTTGAGAACCCCCAATGAATGTTGTAATTATTGATGATGAACCGCTAGCTCGCGCAAGAATAAAGCGGCTACTGCAGCACAACGAGCATATTTTAGTTAAAGGCGAAGGTGATAACGGCGCGCAGGGGCTTGCCATTATCAAGCAGGTTCATCCCGATTTGGTTTTTTTAGACATAGATATGCCGGGTATTAATGGCCTAGAAGTAGCACAGCAACTAAATACGCTGAGCGTGCCACCGGCAATAGTATTTGTAACGGCTTACCCCGAGCATGCACTTGATGCGCTACAGCTTAGTGCCGCAGGATACTTAGTAAAACCCGTTACTGAACAGGCATTAAATAAAGTGTTAGCGCAAGTTGGGCGTTTAAATAAAGCGCATATGCAAAAGCAGCAATCTACAAAAATTAGTTATCAGCTTGGTGGCACAATAAAAAGTATTGAACTTGATCAAGTGTATTACTTTAATGCCCAAGAAAAATACACCAATATGGTATTTAAAGAGGGCGAGGCCCTAATTGAACAAAGCTTAAAACAACTTGAGCAACGCTTCCCAACGCAATTATTACGTATTCACAGAAATACGCTCATAAACAAACAAAAGCTTGTTGCCTTGCATACCCAAAGCCCTGGTGTACATAGCGTAGAACTAGCCGGATGTAAGGAGCAATTAAGCGTAAGTAGGCGAGAGCTAAAAACAGTAAAAAATGCGCTAAGTTAGAGCCTGTTATGTTTTAGGTTGAATTTTTAGTAGGTTGCTTGGCTTTTTAAGTAAGGCAGAGGCCGCTATTGAGCCCACTAAATTAGCAGCATTGCGCTGGAGTTAAATCGCCTCTAGATAGAGTAATTTTAATCTTCAAAGCTCAATTGGCTTGATGCTGTTAACCGTTTATCAACAAATTTAACCGCTTGTCCTAGTATATATTGCATCTACATTTTCAATGCATAAACTTATAATCAGATAAAATTTATTTGGTTTTTACTATGCATTCACCTCACAAAAAACCTCAAAAAGGCTTTACCTTAATTGAAGTGCTGATTGCGTTTATTATTTTAAGCTTTGGCTTATTAGGCGCTGTTGCACTGCAAGCAAAAGCTAAGCAGGCAAGCTTTGACTCTATGCAGCGGGCAGCCGCGGTAGCGTTAGGAAATGATATTATTCAGCGCATTAGAGCAAATGATACCGCACAGCTAGTTACTTTATATACGCAAACTTTCACCAGTAAAACATCAACGTCTACCTCTACGGCTTGTTTTAGTGGGTCATGCACTGCAGCGCAAGTTGCAGCCCTTGATTTACAGCAATGGAAACGCGCCATTCGTGCACGCGAAAACACCGGTTCTCTCGATGATGCCACTGTATGTATAAACCCTACGGCTGCATCAGGTACGGGTGGGCGTGGGTTTAATATTGAAGTAATAGTGTCTTGGCAAGGCCGCCAAGAGTTTAATGCCAATGATGAAACCAAAGCGCTTAAATGCGGTACTGACGATAAAAAACGCCGTTTGGTTGCATTAAATAGCTATATATACCTAAGGAGCTAACATGAGAGATAAAGGTTTTACACTAATAGAAATGATGATTTCATTATTTATTGGTGGGCTTATTTTAGGTGGGGTGATGTTTACCTATATTGGCATGAAAGTAACCACAAAAGACACAATGACAATAGGCGAGTTACAAGAGTCAGGCCGCTTAGCCATTAATATTATGCAGCGCGATATTGAGCAGGTGGGCTTTTGGGGAACTTATTATGATGACTCGTTTACTGCAGCAAACACACAAACGTTAGCTAACCCTGGTGGTGATTGCTTTGAAGGGCTTAATAACGGCAGCTTTCCAGATTTAGCATCTTCTAGCAATTTCAGAACTATTTATGCAAAAGAGGCCAGTTCAACAAGTGAGCTTAACTGTATAAGTAAGCCAATTGCAGGAACTGACATTTTACAAATCAAGTTTTTACAAGGTGAGCAGCTCACGGTAGATGGCGCCACTAATGAAACACAAGCGGATGAAAACTATTTTATAGCTGAGCAAGAAAGCGCAGAATTTACCCGAGGCGTTGTAGCAGCGGGTAGTTTAAACGTTAATGCCACGGTGTGGCCTTATAGCCATCATGTTTATTATCTCGCAGAGCAAACTTATACGGTAAATAATAAAAGCCTTACAGTACCAGCATTAATGCGTAAACGCTTAAATGGCGCCAATATGAAAGCCGAAACCATTATGGAGGGCGTTGAAAACATGCGCTTTGTATTTGGTTTAGATACAGACAGTGATAGCCGTGTTGATTCGTACCGAAGTATTGAGGACATGCAGCACTCTGACTGGGAAAACCGCAAAAGTATTCTAACAGTGCAGGTTTTTTTATTAGTTAGAGCATTGCAACCAGATCCGGGCCTTAAAATAAAAAATCAAACATATATTTTAGGTGAAGATGAAGACTCCCGAGAGCTCACTTTTACCGATACTTACAGAAGAACAGTATTTACCACCACAATTCGTTTAAATAACGTGGGAGCAAATTTATGGCGTATCTAAGTAAACACGCAAATAAACAACAAGGTGTTGTGCTTATTACAGCCCTTATTATGGTTATTGCTGTAACGGGAATTGCCGTTACATTAATGAGCAGCAGTAGTGTAGATATAAAAATTACCAATGCAGCTCAAGAGCGAGAAGTCGCTGAAAATGAGCTTATTGGAGAAGTACAGCGAATGATTTCTGATGAGGCAAGCAAAGGTGCTGCTAATCAGTTTTTTTTAACGCCAGATGAAGTATCAACTCATGCAGGCGCAGATGATGAAGGGATGGTAATAGCCACGCACGACGATATGCAAAGCAAAATGATAAACCTAAATCAGGGGGCGCTTGATTTAGAATGCCCACGCCGATTTAATTTTACTGCCGGTATATCGTGTAACATGCTGCAAGTTTCTACCACTATTCAATATGGCTCTAAAGCAAAGCACGAACTTACAATTGTAACAGGTGTAGCTCAAGAAATGGCCAGTATAAGTAAGGGGATTTAGAATGAAATTTAATCTTAATAAGCCATTGGTCTCTTTACTTGGTTTAGCACTGAGCGCCTCAGCAGTTGCTGAAGATATAGAGCTTTATGTCAATCATGATTTAGATTTAGATGAGAAACCAAGGGTTTTACTCATATTTGATACATCAGGCAGTATGGCGTTTTCATCCTCTAATGGTAATAGTTGTGGCTTTAGCAACCAAACTGGTTACTACTTATGTGCAGATAGTCGCCTTGCGGCAGCACAATTTGCCATGAATAAAGTGGTATCAGATAACGAAGACTCTATTGATTTTGGTTTGATGCGATTTAAAAGTGATTCTGAGGGCGGCTATATTGTAAATGGTGTTGGTAGTGACTCGTCTATAGTGCGCAGCTCCATCGCAGCTCTTCCAGCCAATGGTGGCACGCCTCTAACAGAGACACTTTGGGAAGCATATTTATATATTACTGGGCAGAAGCTTGAATATGGTGAAGACGCTTCAACTGTAGAGCGTGATACAAATGTAGAGTTACGTACAGGTAGCCAATGGACAGATGTTGAGTGTGATTGGGTTTACAGAGGGAGAAGAACTGGCTGGGTGTATGAATGTGAAAATATAGTGAGAGATAATTACGAGTATACTTATATATCGCCCTTTGCAGACAGTGAAGCAGAAGCGGCTCGTTGCGATAATTCAATCAATATTATTTATATGACTGATGGCGACCCTTCTAATGATAACGGCAGCGATAGTGATATTAGTGATGAACACGAAAAGTACTTTGGAGAACCATTAAACTGGAATACCGATAGTTATTACAGTAACTACCTACACCAAATGGCTAAAATTATTCATGGTACAAGTGATGTTACCGTTGATTTATATCCTGCCACTGCCGATATCCACGAAACAGGCCGCTTATACACTATAGGTTTTGGTTCAGGTATGAGTGCAAGCGGGCAAGAACTTTTAAGACGTGCTGCCTTATTGGGTGGCGGTGAAAACTTACCAGCAAGCACCCCAGATGAGCTTTCTAACTCGCTAAATAGTGCTATTTCTCGTATTCGTGAAGTAAACGATAGCTTCTCTTCGCCTTCGGTAGCAAGTAACAACGTAGACCAAACACGTAGCCGTGATGCCATTTACTTTGCCATGTTTTACCCAGAAACAAACACCCGGTGGGGTGGGAATTTAAAAAAATTAAAAGTATCAGGCAGTGAAATAGTTGACTCTGCAGATAATACAGCGCTTGATTCTGATGGTTTAATCGACACAGATGCTAAAACATTTTGGCTGCCAGATGGCCAGTCTGCCGATGGTAACTTAGTTGCACAAGGGGGCGTAAACTATCATTTAGCTACACTCACGGGGACTCCAGCTGAAGAAAGACGCAACCTCTATACAGATAAGCAAGGCGATATAGTTGAGTTTACTACTAATATTGTGAGCGATATTTTAGATTTAGTCACCAATAACCCGATTAGCCTAGCTAGTTCAGATATAAAATGGGCAATGGGGATAGATGTTGACGATGAAGACAACGATGGCTCAAACACCGATCAACGCAGTGATATATTTGGCGACCCTTTACATTCTAAGCCCGTAGCAATCGACTATGGCAATGACGACATACGTATATTGATTGGTACTAATGCCGGCTTTTTACATATGTTTAAAGACGATGATACCAATAACCAAGTGACCGAAAGCTGGGCGTTCATTCCCTCTGAACTTTACGATATTATTAAGCCTTTACGCAATGAAGACACCGGTAAACTCTACGGGATGGACGGCCCAATCAGTGTTTACTTTAGTGATAAAAGCTTAAATGACGAAGGCATTAACGATGGTATTGTTGATGCAAGCGATGGTGACGATGTGTGGGCATTTGCAGGTATGCGCCGTGGTGGAAAAAACTATTACGCCTTTGATATTACTAACCCCGATCAGCCTAAAAAACTATGGGATAACCCTATAGAAGGCGGTACTGGCGATTTTAAAGAGCTAGCTCAAACGTGGTCAAAACCCCAAATAGCGTACATAAAAGCATTTGGTGATAAGCCATTACTCGTTTTTGGTGCAGGGTACGATACAAATAAAGATGCCGTGGTAAGAAGTGAAGACTCGGTTGGTCGCGGTATTTATATAGTAGAAGCTGAAACAGGTAAAAAAGTGTGGGCTTTAACGCCAAACGAAAATGGATTTAAAGGCAAGCACTCGATTGCAGCAAATGTTTCTACGCTTGATTCAGATTACGATGGTTACATTGACAGAATTTATGCTGCCGATACCGGGGGCGATATTTGGCGTATAGACATGCCAGGCACAAGCACCAGTAATTTTACGCACTTTAAACTTGCAGAGCTTGGTAGCAGTTTAGCAAGCCAAGACCGTCGCTTTTTTTACCAGCCGTTGGTGGCACGTACACTTTATAGCAAAGTAAGTGAAACAACGATTAATGGTGAAACAGTGATTACACGTTTAGATACGCCGTATGACGCTATTGTAATAGGCAGCGGAAATCGCTCAAAACCAACAGGTACAAATGAAGACGATCAGCTGTTTATGATAAGAGATGAAAATACAGTAACTCAGTCATTCACTAGCGCCCCTACAGCGATTAAACCAGCAGATTTAATGCTAATGAACAGCGATCCGTTTGGTAATGCACTTGATGATGTAGATGAGTTTGTTGATTTAGAAGTCGATTTAGCTAAATTTAAAGGCTGGCGCTATGAATTAGGCACAGGCGAAAAATCTTTAGCAGCAGCCACAGTGGTGGGCGGTGTCGCTTACTATACAAGCTTTACTCCATCATCAGAAACCTCTACAGAGAACCAATGTTCATTAAGTGGCGGTGGCGGCTCGTTGTATGCGTTCCATTTACATTATGGCACCAAGGTATATGACGACTTAAAGTTTACCACTAGCTATGATGTACCTGATACACCACAATTGTACTTTGGAGAAGGCCCCTCTTGTGCCGATGGAAATGGTGACGGCTTTTGTGATGATAACCCAACCATTGAAGTGACCGAAGAAAGCCAGTTTTACCTAATTGGGCCGGGAATAAAAGGCGAAGATGCACAAAACCCAATGAAGCCAGTAGAAATAATGGGCCCAGGCTTAACGGTTGTAGATGGTAGCGTACAATTAGTGAATGACGATGATAGTGTAGGGTTTGGCTTTAAAACCCAACAAACCTATATTTATAAACGTGAAGAAAATGATGAAATTGATGATTAAGGAATATTAATGAATAAACAAGCACGCGGATTCACGTTGATAGAGTTAATGATAGCCGTAGCTATTGTAGGTATTTTAGCCTCAATAGCACTGCCTAATTATACTGAGTATGTAAAACGCTCTTCTCGGGCCGAGGCCGCAGCGGCGCTTTTAGACGCTGCAAACAAACAAGAGCAGTACTTCGTAGATAATCGTGAGTACACAGAGACATTCTCAGACTTAGGTATACAAGAGACCACAGAAAACGGCCATTTTGAGCTGTCGATTGATGTGGATGATGACGATAATACGTTTACAATTACTGCAAAACCTATTGCGGGTGCTGTAAAAGGCGACGGTGACTGCACGCAAATTACAATTACTGACACAGGCTATAAAGGCGCAAAAGGCAGTAAAGGTAATTCAGATGTTGAGTATTGCTGGGGACGTTAACTTAATCGGGTTAACTAGTCGCTCTGACATTTGTCGGTTGATTTAATTCGTATACGGCCTGTTTGACTGACAGATAAAGCCAGCCCCTCAAGGTTGGCTTTATCTTTATTTGGGCAATATATAAATGTTCCATTTTGAAAACCATTTAAAGAGCCATCGGGCCGAAAGGTAATTGCACTTCGGGGGTATTGCATAGAATCTGCATCATGGATTTTTGCAAATGTGCTTATTAATAAGTCGTCGGTGTCTAATGACGTAGACTTGTCGTTATCAATAAATAGCGACATTTGCCCATCCCACTCATCTTTAGTGCATTGATTATCTTTTAAAGCACACAAAGTAACATAAGTACCATTTTCAATAGCGTAAAGGCGGCCATAATTAATGTTTCTGTGCAGCAAATTAACATGATTGTCGGCTCGGTTTTTCGCTAAAAAGTCAGGAAAAACCGATAGAGAAATTTGGCTAACAATACTCACAATAGCAATAGATGCCATTAATTCTAAAAGCGTATAGCCAGCCTGAGTTTGGGTAGATAACCTCATCCCTGAAGCCCTGAGTCAAAAAATGTATTAGCTCAGTGTAGTAAATGATAAAAATATGACAACTTAAATTGTATTTTTTTTAACCGCATTTAAGTGCACTGTCACCGGCATAAAAAGCAGTACCTGATTGCGATAAAGTAAGCGCTTTATTATTTTCAGTGCCACCATTGGGGCAAAAAACAAAGTCACCTGGGTTTGTGGTAATTCGTCCACTGGTATTAAAGCGCAAGCGACGCTCATTTCCTGTAAAGGTTAACTTGTCGTTACCTGATATTTCTTCCATGACTCTAAGCAGTGTATCGGAAGCGCCATTATAGTGCCCATCGTTATCTACATCGATAAATACAACAATAATTTTATTCTCGTCCCACTTTTTGTTGCAGTTGAAAGTGTCTTTGCTGTTTTTAATTTTACCTTGGCCAGTAGGGCACAAAACAACAATTTCATCTGTACTGGCGGCTTGTGAGCGAGCAAAGCTAATATTGCGCTTTAGTTCAAGCAAGAAATTCTCAGCGCGGTTTTCCTCAAGCATATCGCTACTGTCCCAAAGAGCTATAGAGGCGATAATACCGACTATGGCTACTGCCACCATGAGCTCTAATAAAGTTAAACCGGTTTGGAATTTTTTCATATTATTTATACCTACTACATTTGTTATTATTATAGCTAGTTGAGAAAGATTTATAATTCAGACTTATAAATAATTATACCACGCTTGGTTGTTTTATCATCGAATTCAATTGCTTTGTTTGCTATGAACTCCATGATTGTCTAAAATCGAGGCAACTAAAGCTTTAATAAGTAGTGAGCATGAAAAAAATAGAAGCAATCATCAAACCGTTTAAGTTAGACGACGTACGCGAAGCCCTATCAGATGTAGGTATTACGGGTATGACTGTAAGTGAAGTAAAAGGTTTTGGTCGTCAAAAAGGTCACACAGAACTTTACCGTGGCGCTGAGTACATGGTGGATTTTTTACCTAAGGTAAAACTTGATATTGTGCTAACCGATGAAGATGTTGAACGCGCTATAGAAGTAATAGTAAAAACAGCGCAAACAGGCAAAATTGGTGATGGTAAAATATTTGTCACAGATGTTGAGCGTGTAGTACGTATACGCACCGCAGAAGAAGACGAAGAAGCGATTTAATTATAGTAATAAGCGCATAAATAAAAAGGCTGCAAATAATGTTATTTGCAGCCTTTTTTGTAAATACTATTTAATACCAATCAGCAATAATAATTAAGTATTTTAAGGGTCTAAGCCTCACGCTAAGTGCGTTAAAAACGCTTGTTAAGAACACCTAAATAGCAATTTTTTACTTACTAAACGATGTTTTTACCTCAAAGCAAATTACTTAATTAAATGAATTAGTATCAATAATATTACTGTTTTTCAGCATGTTCTTCACGCGCTTCTTCAATTTCTTCAGCGATTTCTTGCGCTTCTTGCTTTGTTTTTTCGGTTAATTCACCCGCGGCTTCTTTGCTTTTTATCCATGCATCAACGGCAATCTCTTTGCCATCGTCGTACATGTCTAAGCCCATTGCTTTACTTTGTTCAAGCAACTCATTTAATGACTCATCATTTTTAAGCTCTGTGGCTTTATCTTTTACATCGTTCCATGTGTCACCAAGCTGCTCTTGCATTTGCGCGCTTTTATCTTTTGCATCTTCTTGTACTTCCTGAGCATCTTCACAGCCCGTTAGTGTAATTAAAGTGCCTAATAAAGCTAAACCTGCTAATTTGTTCATGTGCTATCTCTCCTTAGAGACAAATAATTAATTCCACTTAATAATAGAACAGCGAAGATGAACACACCTGTAACAACACGCTTAAATTTCAAATTAATGAATGAACACGATTGGCCGCTGCTGCATGAGCTAGATCAAGACCCCGCGGTAATGAAATACATAAACCGAGGAACGCCTTCGACATTAAAACAAATTAAAGAAATAGGGATCCCCAGAATGCTTGCCTATAAAAATGCAAACAAAGGCTGGGGGCTGTGGAAAATCACCCTTAAAAAAGAGGACTCTTTTATAGGGTGGGTGCTTGTTAGGCCTATGCACTTTTTTACTCAAACTCCCGATTTTACAAATATTGAAATAGGGTGGCGCCTTAAGCAATCTAGTTGGGGACAGGGTTATGCAACGGAGGCGGCTAGTGCATTATGTAACGCCTTAAAAATGCAGCCAGAGATAAAAACACTATCTGCAATGGCACTGGCCGATAATAAAGCTTCAATTAGCGTCATGCAAAAGCTGGGATTTACCTGGGTTAAAAACTATATACACACTGATGAACAAGGCGATTTGGATGCCGTTTTATACGCAAAGGCGTTATAGCATACAAAAAAATCACTTGTATAAACATTGACCTAACGTTCTATGGTATGCATAAATGAGCCAAGCGAGATTCAAATAATAAAGTAAGGATGTTTTATGGGGTTATTTTTTCGACCAAGCCGGCTCATTGTTAAGAGTGTGTTGATTGCACAATTTTGTATATTTAGCGTGCAGGCGGAGCAAGTTACTAAAAGCGCTGTCGCAATGCCTGACTCGTTTAGTGCAGATACAGCACAAGCTATTTTAGAACAAGGTGGAAATGCTGTTGATGCGGCTATTGCTGCGCAATTTGTATTAGCGGTAACGCTTCCCGAAGCCGGAAATATTGGCGGGGGAGGCTTTATGCTTATACAAAAAGAGGGAAAAGGCGACTTTATAGACTATCGCGAAACGGCTCCCCAAGCAGCGCACAGAGATATGTATTTAGATGCCAAGGGCGATGTAATTAAAAACAAGTCAATTTATGGTATTCATGCAAGTGGTGTACCAGGGAGCGTAGCCGGTATGTGGCTGGCGCATCAAAAACACGGCACCTTAAAATGGCAAACATTAGTACAGCCAGCGGTTACCCTAGCAGAGCAAGGCTTTAAAGTGCCGCCCAAATTGGCTCAGGGGGTCGCACAATACATTGCTCATCTAGACAAACAAAATATAAATGTAAATTTTAAACACTATTTTGCAGATATAAAAGCAAATCAGATTTTTAAACAGCCCGAGCTAGCCGCTACTTTAAAGCGCATAAGAGATAACGGTCAAGACGGGTTTTATAAAGGCGAAACAGCCCGCATTATTGCCAACTTTATGCACCAGCACGGCGGCATTATTAACCAAACTGATTTGGCTAATTACACGGCTGTGTCGCGCACGCCGATTAAAGCTAACTGGAACGGTTATGAAGTATTAACCTCTCCACCACCAAGCTCTGGCGGAATAGCTATTTTGCAGTGGCTAAAAATGTTTGAGCTTAAAAAAAGCGAAATGGGGCTGGTACATAACTCTACTCAATATGTACATTTACTTGCTGAAATAGGTAAACGTGTGTTTGCCGATAGAGCAGAGTACTTGGGCGATCCGGACTTTTTTGATGTACCAGTGACTGAGCTTACTCATATTGATTACCTAAAAGCGCGCAGTAAAGATATTTCTTTAACAGCTATTTCAACCACCGAAAACATAAAACCAGGCCTCAAAGAAAGTGAACAAACCACGCATTTTTCTATTATTGATAAAATGGGTAATGCAGTGGCCAATACCACAACGATTAATTTAAGCTTTGGTAGTGGCGTTGTGGTTGAAGGTGCAGGCTTTATATTAAATGACGAAATGGACGACTTTAGCGCTAAACCTGGGGTAATGAACGCCTTTGGTGCGCTCGGCGGTAAAGCCAATGAAATTCAGCCTCAAAAGCGTATGCTTAGCTCAATGTCGCCAACCATACTGCTCAAAAACAACAGCGTTAAAATGGTCACAGGCTCGCCTGGGGGCACAACAATTATTAGCTCGGTGTATCAATCTATTTTAAATGCGGTTGAATTTAACATGGGCGCCAACGATATTGTTAATAGCACGCGGTTTCATCATCAGTTATGGCCTAAAAACGTAATCAGAACAAACGCAGGGCTCAGTGAAAACACTCAAGCTGAACTTATAAAAATGGGCTACACACTGAATGAACGCCGTTTTGGCGATTTGCAGGTTATTGTAAATAAAGACGGTGAGTTACAAGCAGCTTCTCAGGCTACAGGCCGTGGTGAGTCTCGGGTATTTTAACATTTTTAACTAACCCCTTTAAGCTAAAGGGGTTAGTTTTGTTATTAACCAATAGCGGGTACTAATCCCAACATTTGCATAAATTGGGCGACAATAATTACAACGCCGCACAGCCCTGCCACCGCTAAACCCATATTACCACTTCGCACTTGGTATCCCGTTTGAGGGCCCGATTTACGCTGCTTATACACCATAGAAACCGGTAAAAATATTGCTAATACCACAAGGGCGATGGCTGCATAGCCTAGCGCCATTATAAATCCCTGAGGGTAAAATAACGCAAACCCTAAAGGGGGAATAAAAGTAATTAGTGCGGTTTTTATTCTTTCTGATTTGGTGTCGCCTTTATTAAATGCATCAGCAAAAAAATCAAATAACCCTAAGCTAACACCTAAAAAAGAGGTGGCCAATGCTAAGTCGGCAAACAGTGTAACAGCGCTTGTTACCTGCGGATTATGCGCAATATTTGCCACACTCTCTACAAAGCCTGTTAAGCCATTACTATTGAGTAAATCACTTTGCTGCATAATCCCTTGGCTAAGCAGTTGCCAAAAAATATAAATCACTAAAGGTAAAGCAGCCCCTGCAATCATTACCTTACGCAATACTTTTGTTTCTAGCCCCACATACTTAACAATTGACGGAATAGAGCCATGAAAACCAAATGAGGTAAAAATAACGGGTAAGGCAGATAAAATCAGCCCTTGCTCAACGGGCATTTCAAGTAAGTGCTTACCTTGTACATAGGGTGTAAGCATATAAAACAAGCTGCCTAGTACTAAAATTTTAATCGTAAATAACACGCGGTTAAGTTTATCTACTTTACTGGTGCCTAAAGTAACCACGCTACCTATTACAATGGCTAAAACAATAGAGGCAATTTGGGGCGCTATGTTTATGCTCAAATCACTATTAATACGCGACTGTAACTGCGCGCCACCCCCGGCTATATAGGCTGCGCACAGGGCGTAAAACAAAAATATCATCGAAAAGTTAGCAACGTACTGGCCGCGTTTTCCTAACCAGCGCTTTGCTAAGGTGTTTAACGTTGCATCTCTAGGGGCGTATTGGTGGAGCTCTAGCATTAATAAAGCGGTGTAGGTCATCAGTAACCAACTGGCTATTATCAGTGCAAGCGCGGTATTAAATCCAAGCCCTGCAGAGGCTATTGGCAATGCCAGCATACCTGCGCCTATGGTGGTGCCTGCAACAATTAACATGCTGCCTATTGTTTTATTTTTAAGCACTTAACTATCCTAAAATGTGTGAGAGGCACTCAAGATATAACTAGTTACTTAAAACATAAATAGTTTTGTAATAAATGCCGGTAAATAATAATGTAACTATGAATTTACAGCTGTATTTAGACGTTTATATATGTACTGCGTATTACTTTCGCGCGTATAATTTACTTTAATAGGGTTTCTACCTCCTCAGTGCAAAGGAATGGCGTGTGTCAGTTAAATTATCTTATTTACTACTTGTCATTATTTGGTGTACTACGCCTTTAGGTATTGTATGGAGCAGTGAAACTGTAGCACCAACCCTCGCCGTTTTAATGCGCATGATTATAGGCTTATTTGTTGCTGGGTTAATTGTTGCTATAGCCAATATTCGTGTACCTTGGAGCAAAAACGCGTGCACGTTATATGCATACTCCAGTTTGGGTATTTTTGGCGGTATGTCATTAAGTTACATGGCTGCTACCACAGTACCTTCAGGTATTATTTCATTAGTGTTTGGCCTTGCGCCTATTCTCTCTGGCTTTTTAGCACAAAGGTTACTTAATGAGCCTAAATTTAGCCCTATTAAATTAATAGCGCTGAGCTGTGCATTAATAGGCCTTTATTTTGTAAGTTATAACCAGCTACAAACCTCACAAACTCAGGGCATAGGGCTGATGTATGTGTTAATGGCGGTTACTTTATTTAGTCTTAGTGGGGTGATGATCAAACGTGTAAAAATTGCTATTCACCCTATGGCAACCACTTTTGGAGCGCTGGTTTTTGTTACTCCTTTATTTGGGCTGCTGTGGTGGCTGGTAGATGGGCAAATAAGTATGGATTATTGGAGTGCTCGCTCGTTATGGAGTATTGCGTATTTAGGTATTTTTGGCTCGATTGTAGGGGCTTTAGCGTATTTTCATGTATTACAAAAGTTAAACGCCAGTACTGTAGCCTTAAGTAGTTTAATAACACCAAGTTTTGCATTAGCGCTAGGCGCATTACTTAATAACGAGCCTTTAAGTCAGGAGCTCATTATAGGTGCCATAATTATATTTTTGAGCCTAACGTTTTTTCAGTTTGGCGATAAGCTCATAAAGCGGCGCAGCGGTAGTTAGCAGTTTAGGGCGGTTACATTTTTGCTATTTGAATAATTAAACGACGGTTTTTATTTCGCCCTAAAATATTTTCGTTAGTATCAACAAAACGTTTTTCACCTAGGCCTGTGGTTTCTACTTTGCCCTCATCAACACCTAAGCTGACCATATAATCTTTTATAGCTTTAGCACGCTTACGCGATAAATCTAAGTTATTCCAACGGCCACCGTAGCTATCGGTATACGAATCAATACTTATAGACTCAATACTGGTATCATTTTTTAAATACTCAGCAATTTTATCTAAGCGCTTTTGCGACTCTTTAGTGAGCTTACTGCTATTTGATTGGTAGTTCATTACAGTAAATGAAATATCTTCAAAGCTGTATGGTAAAAGTTCATCGCGGCACTGCAAAAACGCCCAATAGGCTTGTTTAAAATTAACGCTTGAAATACCAACGGCAATTTTGTCGGCACTATTTTGCCAGTCTTGGTAGTAAAAGGTAGGATGAAACCCTTTTTCAAGTTCAGTTAGCATTTCCCATGCGGTTTTATTACCAAGCTCACCATCAAACTTTTTAAGTAACTTCATCGTGGTTATATCACGCGCGGGCAGGCCTGAACGCCATGCTGGTGGCACCGCCTTTAAACCGGCTATATCGTAATTGTCGGGGCGCACAACCATATCTAGATTAAAGGTTAGGTTTTTGTTTTTACTAGCCGATGCCTTAAATATGGCCTCACCGTAGTAGGGCACTTCGTGGTTTAATTGACACTGTAAGCGTGTTGTTTTTATAACTTCCCAATTGGAGTTATCTTGATTTGCGCTGTATTGGCGCATAGCCGCTTGCGATGAATAACTCATCAAGGCGGTGCCAAGGCTTACGCTAATAAAAAACAACTTACACTTCATAAAACGCTCCGGTTAATCTACTAAGCCAATATTTTGGCGTACGGCTAAAGTAGGGCTCTATACCAACTTAATTAAAAACATAATCTTTGTATCGTATTAAATAGCCCACTCACTGCGTTAAACTTACTGATGTAAAACAAAGCTATAAATAATTTCGCCTTGTTATTGCGCTATTTTCTAAGCGCCATACTAGTATCCGTAATTTAATGCGATGGGAATTAATAACAGCCAATACAATTAGCAGTTATTTAAAAGCAAATAGCATGCCTACAATATATTAATTAAATAATTTATAAAGCCCTAGCCGAGTAGCCCCCAATTTTGACATAATAGTGAGCTTATCCTCATAAACCAAGAAGACTATGGCAAATACTGAGCAAACACTTTTCGCACAACGCTTTCGCGGCTTTTTTCCTGTTGTTATTGATGTAGAAACCGCCGGCTTTAATAAAGAAACCGACGCCTTACTTGAAATTGCCGTATCAATTTTAAAAATGGATGACGAAGGGTTACTCAGCATAGATCATACCGTTCATTTTCATGTAGAGCCTTTTGAAGGCGCTAATATTGAACAAGCCGCAATTGAATTTAACGGCATAGACCCGTTTAGCCCGTTGCGCGGCGCTGTACCAGAAGACGAAGCAATTAAAGAAATTTGTAAAGCAGTACGTAAAGCGCAAAAAGCTGCTGGGTGTCAACGCTCAGTTGTAGTGGCACATAATGCAGCCTTTGATCATGGCTTTTTAAATGCAGCCATTGAGCGTAACAATATTAAGCGTACGCCATTTCATCCATTTGTGAGTTTTGACACAACCTCGCTTGCAGGGTTAGCTTTAGGCCAAACGGTACTAGCTAAAGCATGTAGAGCCGCGGGGATTGAGTTTGATAACAGCCAAGCACACTCGGCACTTTACGATACAGAACGCACAGCAGAGCTATATTGTTTAATAGTAAATCGTTGGCAAGAGCTAGGGGGCTGGCCACTAGCGCCACTACCTGAAAATGACGCCCAAGAAACTGAAAACACCGAAGAGGATACTAAAACGACTGAGTGATCTTTCCCTCAGAAAGTTTTACTAAGTGGGGTGGGTAAATACGCGAAAACTGTTTTGTGTCTTTTGCTATTTTAAGCTCCACACCTGGGTGCATTATTTCGTTAATTTTAAGTCGGCTAGTTGCCAATAGCTGAGAAATTTTTTGCTTCACCAATCTTTTTTGACGTTGTACGTGCATAGCGCGAGTTTTTATATGCTGCTCATTAGCGGCAATTTTATCTAGTAGCTGTTGGCGTTGAGCAGCAACTGGAATTTTTATCGCTTTTTCTTTAGCTTGTTTAAGTGCAGATGTTTTACTTGCCAACACTTTTTCAAAATCAATTATTTGAGACTGCTTTGAGCGCAGTTCATGCCAGTTTTGAGCTAAAAACACACGGGTTTTAGTCCCTGCCGGCGCACCTAGCTCACCTGTTTCAATACGCATAGCATCAAGAATATTTCCCCCAATTATTTTGCCGCGAGGGTTACCTGCTTTACCAACACGTATTAAGCGCCTTGCACTTAAATTACAATGCAATGCTTGGCGTTCTATAAATAAATCTTGCGCACTTTTAATATTACAGTACTGGGCATAACCAATAGAAATAGTACGCTGGGCTGAAATTTCGCAAGTAAATGCTTCTTCATTTTCACGCTTACGGCCAATAGCGCCGAGCATAATAGTTACCGCGCTTTGGCTTTCAATCGTGCCTGATTCAACAAACCCCAATACAGTAATATCGCCATTGGCTTTAACCCGCATACCATCTTTTACATCACCAGAGATAATTACACTGCCATCAAAATCAACATGACCTGTACTTACATCTACATTATGAAAACACAAAACATCGTCAACCCGCATGCCTCTAGGTAAGGCCACAGGCACACCTTTACAATCAGCGATGAGCATGTTTGGGTTATTAGGATCTATTTTTGTGCCTTCAAAGGGCTGTAATTGATGCTCTTTACCAGGCTTTGCCTTGATCATATCGCCAAAAACCGTATAGCCATCTTCACCTGGAGTAGCTGCTACTCGCTGCATTAAAGGGGTGCCGGGTTTTACCGTAATAATAGCGCCAAGGTCTTTCATATCGACCTTGCCACCTTCTTTTGCTTGGGGGCTAAGTACGCGGTCTTGCGCTGTAGAGCAAAGGCGAACAAACCTCGCATCACTACCTTCTTTAGGGTTTCGGCCATGAGCCACAATAGCGCTGTATGATGTACCTGCAGGGTGAGAAAACTGCTGACCTAAAAACGTATCAAGTGCACGAGGACTAATGCCTTTTTTTACACCGGCTTTAACTAAAGCTGCTTGAGCTGCCTCCATAGAGAGTAATGCGCCGCCTTTGGCCGTGGTAAGCGTTGCCTCTGCAACCATGTTTTTTTCATCAACGTTAATAACAATGCTCGCGTCCGTGGCTTTGGCAATTACTAATGATTCTTGCTGATAATTTTTACTCGGTGAAAATAATTTACCAATATTGCCAGAGAGTACTTCAAACTCGCAATAATCCGACTGTTCAAGTAGCTCAATAAGTTGAGCACTCGTCACCGGAAATCCATTATCAATAGGGTGTGCAGATAACGCCAGCTCACCCGTTTGTTCATTAAATAAAAAAACCGACATTTATAAATTCCCTACGTAATATGCCTGTTATTATGATTATTACTTTTACTACTAAAGCCTTATAGCTAGTGTAAAATTTAACTCCTTATTTGAGCACAACTTGACCGACATGTTAAGTAAATGTTCAGTATTTGTTTGCTTTTTTACAAACTTGTGCTTGTTTACTGTTCAGTTGATTCAGTTAGCTAAAATAAAAGTGTCACACCCCTTGAGTATCAGTCGTTTACTCAGTTATACTGCCCTCACTGAAAGAAATTCATATTTCAGGGGCTGATTAGGATTCGACGGAATTCAAGAAGCCTGAGGTGCATGTCGAGGTGCGGTTTGCCTCGTAAAAAAGCCGCAATTTAAAGTAATCGCAAACGACGATAACTACTCTCTAGCAGCTTAGGCTGGCTAGCGCTCCTTCCATGTATTCTTGTGGACTGGATTTTGGAGTGTCACCCTAACACCTGATCGCGACGGAAACCCTGGCCGGGGTTGAAGCGTTAAAACTAAGCGGCCTCGCCTTTATCTACCGTGTTTGTCCGGGATTTAAAGGTTAATTAAATGACAATACTAAACATGTAGTACCGACGGTCGAGGCTTTTCGGACGGGGGTTCAAATCCCCCCAGCTCCACCAATACAGGTATTTAAGTTCGTTACTTAAAAACCATAAAAAACCGCCAATTTGAGCAATCAGATTGGCGGTTTTTTTTATGGTTTTAATTTATTCTGTGCTTGTAGCGGCTAGCTTCATTTTTATCGACCTTACTTTCATTTTAATACTAATAATAATAAGCGTTAAAAACGACATTAAGCTAATTAGTAGAGTTAAATCTAATATCGGTGACTTGGCGAGTTGTGTGTTTGTAGGTGTGACGGGCAAAGCGTCAGGCTTATTTTGTTGTTGCCTAATGTAGCTTTGGCTTATCCAATCAACGGCGTTTATCCATTGAATTTTATCAGGGTTATCATTACCAAGCTTGCTCATTACATGGGCGTCGTTATTAAGCGATTTAGCAAGGTTAATTAATTGCTCCCAAAATACATGTTCAGTGCCTAGCGCATCTATTTCTTGTAGGTGCTGCTTTAACCTTTCTGCGCCCATGCTGTTTATATTTGGTTGCTTTAGAATTTTTGCGTAACTGTTTATATGCGTTGAAAAACGAGCAAAATAGCTATCAACTTTTTGCTGCGCCCCTTGATTAAGCTCATCTGTGTTGTGGGTGTTAGGCAAGGTGACTTCTGGGTGCTTTTTTTGATTTGCTAAGTACTGCTTATAATGAACGTAATTTAATGTTGTTGAGGGCGAAGCTGATGAGCTGTCTATCATACTCATTTTAAGTGTGTTAAAGCTTATTACTGCTGAGCAAATAAGGCAGATGAATAATAAGCTATAACAAAAAAATAATGCGCTTTGCAGTGCTAATTTGGGCAAGGCGGCAGGGCTATTTACGCCGGATTTTTTAATGCTGGTTATTGTATTAGCTATGTTTTTTACAGCAGGCTCATTGTGAGCAACAACCAGTTTAGTACCCGCGGCACTTTGGGGTGCCCTTACACTTGCGTGCGGTTCTACTTTGGTTATTAAACCAAAACTTTTTAGTTTAGATTCTG
This sequence comes from Pseudoalteromonas sp. A3, assembly GCF_025942345.1. NCBI lineage: Bacteria > Pseudomonadati > Pseudomonadota > Gammaproteobacteria > Alteromonadales > Pseudoalteromonadaceae > Pseudoalteromonas > Pseudoalteromonas sp. A3. Next base: position 211,044 of record NZ_JAPCKL010000004.1, on the reverse strand, counting down.
TTTTAACTGCATCAATACTCGATAGGTCTTTGACGAGTGCGTAGGCTCGGCCATCAAATAATTTTACAGCGACATTATGAGGAATTTTTAAAAACTGACAGAGTTGCTCTTGTACGGTACTAATGTCAGCATTTTGGTGTAACTGACCATTAAAAATAATTTTAAATGAGGCGCTCACGCTATGTCCTTATTCGTGCAACTTCCATTGAGGAATTTTTATTATTGTTTTAACACGCTGTTAATTTACCAGATAAAATAAGGGGTTTCTAGTATTTAGCCTTATTAAACTAGTAAAAAAGCCTGAACAAAATTTACTCTGTTGAGTTTTTAACGCATTGTTTTACGGTGATTTTAGTGGAAGTGCTTGTTTTTCATGTTGTTTTATTAGGAACGCGGTGTGTAGGCTTTTATAAAGCGATTTAAACGTGTTGTTTACATTTAATAAATATAGTGAAGCAAGGGAGGGCGCGTGCGATTTAGCATTTAAATACGTTGCCCTTTGCAAGGGGGTTTACAAAGGGCAACCAGAGTGTTTATTTTACAGCTGCTTTAATGGGCGTTTCGCCGTCAAATAGCTCAAAAACGCGGTTGCCATTAAATGCGTTAGTAGCAATATGTAATAGGGCATTGGCAACGTTTTCGCGGCTAATTTTAGCTTTAGAACGATCGTTTGGCCGCTCGGTGGTTACTTTCATTGAGGCGCTTTCATCGGTCAGCCCACCTGGGCGCACTATGGTGTAGTTTAAGCCACTGTTGATAAGGTGCTCATCGGCCATATGTTTAGCAACTAAGTAAGGTTTTAAGTCACTTTCTATTGAGTCTGGATCGTCAGCGCCAATAGAGCTAATCATAATAAAATGCTTTACGCCATGCTCTTTAGCATACGTTGCTGCTTTGGTGGCTGCCCATAAATCAATAAGCACGGTTTTATCTGTGCCTGTACTTCCGCCCGAGCCAGCAGCAAAAATAACTTGATCGCAATCTTTTAGCGCACCAGAAAAATCTCCTTCGAGATCTTGCTCCACAATGCTTAAAAATGGACTATCTAAATCATCTAACTTACTTTTATCACGCACTAATGCAGATACATTTTGCTCATTGTTTAAAAGCAACTTGGTTGCCATTTTACCAATTTGTCCGCTAGCGCCAATAATTAGGGTCTTACTCATAATTAATTCCTTCTCAATTTAGTGTAAAGGTATTTAGTACAAATAGACCTTGGGGTAGGCATTCGTTTTTAAAGGGTAAAACGCTGTTTTTCTCTACAAAGTGGTTATTTAAAAGTAAATAAAAATAGAGTCTGAACTGAGCATGAAAATTAGCCGCTTTTTACTGTGTTTATTCAATCATTATACTGACTTCGGTAACATAATTATGATGGTATAAACTGATGCGAACAGCATGGTTTTGGTAGTTATAGTAAAGGGTGCGGTAGTTATTATCGCCTTTGCTGTTAATGGGATCACCAAGGGCCTGCTGATAAAATTTAGAAATAGCATCAATAGAAGCAGCTAAATACCCTGTTCTAACCAGCGGGTATTCGCCAGTTACATCCATGGTGGTGATGAATTCTTCAGGTAAGGGGATGGCGGTTACGTCTTGGCTAAATGTGTTAAACGATATAGCGGCGAGTAATGTTACAGCACAGGTTAAAGCTTTCATTGTTATCCTTTTATTGATACCCATCCGCATTCATACATATGGTGCGCATTGGTTATATAATACCAGTGCGCAATAATACTTAATCATTTTGCGGTGCTAACCGTGTCGCTACCTGTTTTAAAAAATTCTTATTTAGAACAACTAAATAGCGAACTTTTTTCTTAGCCATCAACAGGTTTTTCCAGCCTCAAAATTGATCACTTAATTAAGCGGATTGGTATAAATTCCTTTTATGGTTATTATTTTACGCAAAAAATGAATGATGTCATTTAAATTTTATTTCGTATTAAATCACGTACTATAAAACGCGCAGGGTGAATGGCCTGGCTTACACGCTCGCTGAGTGGGCGTGGTTCATTATTTAACGTGCTAATAAAGTGCTCGCTTAATAACGGTGCGCTGCATAATGCGCGCGCTCCAAATCCGGTAAAAATATGTAAGCCTTGTTGTGGCTTGCATAGAGGTGAGTATTGATAGCGTTTACCTAGGCGTAAATTAGCAAAGGCGGTGCTGTAATCGCTTTGCTCACACCATTGTCCTGCCATTGGCAAGTGATCTATAAATGTGCAGCGCACAGCTGCTTTAGCGCAGGTGATGTCACCTAATGTGGTGGCAAAGTCGCTTTGATGGTAAAAGCTAAGTAGTTGCTCATGGTTTAGCTGGTTGTCTTTGTCTGTAACGGCGCGACTTTTTGTGTTTTTTTCAAATGTAGCGCCCATACAGTGTTTACCTAAATAGGCGGGGGTAAAATAACCTTTATGGCACAACACGGTTTTAAGCTGCTTAGATTGTTCACTCGCTTGAATATGCGATACTTGACCACGTACCCCTACAATAGGTAATGCGTTTGTTTGTTCAAACGCATCGCTATGCTCACCTGCACATATTATTACATCACTAAAAGGGCCATATTGGGTATGCTTGTGGGTTAAATACCAGCCTGCATCGGTTTTAGTAAGCTGCTGTATATGGCAATTAAAATAGCTATTAATAGGGTTAAGGCTATTGGCCGCTTTTAGCATTGCCTCAACTAGCTGGGGTGGGTTTACCCAACCGCCTTGCTCAAAATAAACGCCGGGGTAGCCGGTTTTTACGCCCGCCAGTTTATCTCCTTGCTCTACAGTTACATTGCGCATTAAGGCTTGAGGCCATAACTGTTTTTGTTCTAAGTTTTGATGTTTATCGGCAAGAGGCTTTTTTACCGCATGTTGCAGTACACCGCACCAGCTATAATCAAAATTAAAGCCATTTTTTAGTAGTTGTTGGTAACTGCGTTTAGCGTATAAAAAACTGTGCGCAAATAATTCACTATGAGGTGAGTTTTTAGCTTGCAGATGGGGGTAAACCGCGCCTTGTACGTTATGCGAAGCGCCCATAGCTGGTTTTTCATCTTGACAAAATAGGCTACTTTTAATGCCACGCTTAGCCAAACTGTGCAAAATACAGCTACTCGCAATCCCACCGCCAATTACAGCAACATGCTCTAGCTTGGCAGGGGGTTGTTCAAAGTACGGGGGTGATGACTGTGCACTATTAGCGTGTGCTAATTGGCCTATCAGCATTTCGCGTTTACGGCCAAAGCCTTTCGCTTTTTGCATGCTAAAGCCTGCAGCTATTAAGCCTCGGCGTACAAAGCCTGCAGCGGTAAATGTGGCAAGTGTTGCATGCTTGCGCGATATATCAACCATGGCATTAAACACACTTTGTTGCCACATGTCAGGGTTTTTACTTGGTGCAAAGCCATCTAAAAACCACGCATCGACCACCCCTGATTGCGGGTAGCTCATTGCATTTATTGAATCAAGCACGTCGCCAAAATACAAATCAAGAATAACTTGGCCGTTATTAAATTCTATACGATGACAGCCGCCTAAGTTTATAGGGTAGTGCGTTATTAATTCGTCACTAAGCTTGTTTAATGTTGGCCACGCTTGCAGTGCTTTTTTTAGATCATCAGCATTAAGCGGGTATTTTTCAAACGAAATAAAATGCAACCGCTTAACCCGTTTGTCTACTTGATTTTGAACTTGTTGATTGGCAAGGTGGTCATTAAAGTGTTGCCATGCATTTAAAAAGTTTAAACCAGTACCAAAACCGGTTTCGGCAATAACAAAATGCGTTTGGTCATGATTTTGTAACCGCGCCTGTATATTGTTTTGTTGATAAAACACGTAATGCGATTCAGCAAGGCCGTCGTCATTAGAAAAATAAACATCGTCAAAGTTATCGGCTACCGGTGTGCCTACTTCATTAAAGTGTATTTGGGCGTTTTTTATCATGACTTATTAAATTTTTAGACAGTATTTTTTAATTATTTTACGGGTTTTCTTTGAAATAGTCTGGCGTTATTTATAAGCTATTAAATTCAGAGTACAGGTGTACGCTAGAAAGCTGACCACTTAACACCTAAAAACAGCGTAAAATACACAGTAATTTAGTATCAAGCTAAGGGAATTACCCATGAGAAGAGCCGTAATTACGGGTATCGGTGTTGTATCAAGCATCGGTAATAACAAACAAGAAGTATTAGAGTCACTAAAAGCGGGCAAAAGCGGTATTGCTTTTAACCAAGAATTTGCCGATTACAGCTTACGTAGTAATGTATCGGGCAAAATTGATATTGATGTTAAAGAACACGTAGACCGTAAAGCAATGCGCTTTATGGGTGATGCTGCTGCTTACTCTTATATTTCTATGAAGCAAGCAATTGAAGATGCTGGCTTATCTGATGAGCAAGTATCTAATGAGCGCACGGGTTTATTAGTTGGCTCTGGTGGTGGCTCTTCAAAGTGGCAAGTAGAAGCGGCCGATATTTTGCGCGAAAAAGGCGTAAAGCGTGTAGGTCCTTATATGGTTCCGCGTACGATGGCAAGCACGACATCGGCTTGTTTAGCAACGCCATTTAAAATTAAAGGCGTTAACTATTCTATAAGCTCTGCGTGTGCAACATCTGCACATTGTATTGGCCACGCTGTTGAGCAAATTCAATTAGGCAAGCAAGATGTTATTTTTGCCGGTGGTGGTGAAGAGCTTCACTGGACTCTTGCAATGGAATTTGACGCAATGGGCGCGTTATCTACCAAATATAACGAAACACCAGAAAAAGCATCACGTACGTACGATGCAAACCGCGATGGTTTTGTTATTTCTGCTGGTGGCGGTATTGTTGTAGTAGAAGAGCTTGAGCATGCACTTGCTCGTGGCGCACATATTTACGCAGAAATTGTAGGCTACGGTGCTACATCTGATGGCTACGACATGGTAGCACCGTCAGGTGAAGGCGCAGTACGCTGTATGCGCCAAGCAATGCAAGGTGTTGATACACCAATTGATTACTTAAACACGCACGGTACCTCTACGCCAGTAGGCGATGTTAAAGAGCTAGGCGCTATTCAAGAAGTGTTTGGTGGTAACTCGCCGCTTATTAGTGCGACTAAATCTTTAACGGGCCACGCACTAGGTGCTGCGGGTGTTCACGAAGCTATTTTCTCAATTTTAATGATGGAAAACGACTTTGTAGCGCCATCTATTAACGTAGATGAGCTAGATGAGCAAGCACAAGGCCTTAACATTGTAACTGAGCGCCGAGATGCACAGCTTAATACTGTTATGTCTAATAGCTTTGGTTTTGGTGGTACAAACGCCACATTAGTTATGAGCAAATATAAAGGTTAATTCGTTTTCTCTTTATAGTGATTAAAAGCCGAGCATTGCTCGGCTTTTTAGTTTGTGTAATGGCTCGGTTGTTCGTTACAATGGCGCCTCATTTTGCCATACGGACTCCCCAATGAAGATTCTTGCCGATCAAAACATGCCTTTAGTTGAGCAGTATTTTGCAGACTTTGGTGAGGTAACGCGCTTTGATGGACGAAACTTAACACCCGATGCGTTAATTGATGTTGATGTATTACTTACGCGTTCGGTTACTAAAGTAAACAGTGACTTGCTTGCCCACGCTAATAAATTAAGCTTTGTAGGTACCGCCACTATTGGTGTTGATCATATAGATACACAGTTACTAAACGATAAAGGCATTGCCTTTAGTAGTGCCCCAGGTTGCAATGCAGTGGCGGTGGCTGAGTATGTAATAAGTAGCTTGTTTTCCTTAAGCCAAGAAAACGCAGCCCCTTTAAGTGGTCAAACAATAGGTATTGTTGGGGTGGGTAACATTGGCAGCTGTTTAGCACAAAAACTAAAAGCACTTAATGTTGATGTTTTATTATGTGACCCAATTAAACATGAGCAGGGCTTATTAGCCGAGCATGTTGAGCTTGACGAACTACTTGAGCGCGTAGATGCGGTTACCTTTCATGTACCGCTGATTAAAACCGGTGAGCACAAAACGCATCATCTAATTGATGAAAAACGCCTTAAAGCGTTAAAGCCTGGGTTAGCAGTTATAAATGCGAGCCGCGGAGAAGTAATTGATAATCAAGCTTTGTTATCGGTTATGGAGCAAGGGGCAGACTTAGATTTGGTTTTGGATGTTTGGGAAAACGAGCCTAACATTTTAATTCCATTGCTTGATCATGTGCGCTATGCCAGCGTGCACATTGCCGGCCATACCCTTGAAGGAAAAGCCCGCGGCACACAAATGCTGTACCAAGCATTGTGTAAATTAAAAGGCGTAACCGCAGAAAAATCTCTCGCTGATTTTTTACCACAACCTGCTGTTACAAGCCTAAGTTTACAAAGCAGCTTTACTGAGGCTGATATTGCACGTTTAGTGCATTTAATTTACGACGTACGCCGTGATGATGGTATTTTGCTGCGCAACTTAGCAAAAGACGGGTTTGATAGTTTACGTAAAAACTACCCAGTCAGGCGTGAGTTTAGCACTTTAACGGTAAAAGGGAGTGCACAGCATACAGATGCACTCGCTCAGCTTGGCTTTAACACCGCAAACTAATTTAACTAGTAGTGTTGTTTTAACACTGCTTAAAGAGGATAAAATATGTCGCAAAAATATAACGTTGCTGTACTTGGCGCTACAGGCTTAGTAGGTCGTCAAATTATTGAAACCCTGGAAGATCGTAAATTTCCGGTAGACCAACTTTTTTTACTAGCCAGTAGCCGCAGCGCAGGTGAAGACATAAAGTTTCGTGGTGAAACCATTGAAGTGCAAGACGTAGAAGGCTTTGACTTTAGCCAGGCACACATAGGTTTGTTTTCAGCTGGTGGCAGTGTATCAGAAAAATACGCGCCAATTGCAGCCGATGCGGGCTGTGTTGTAATTGATAACACCTCACATTTTAGAAATGATTTTGAAGTACCGCTAGTGGTACCAGAAGTTAATGCAGCAAGCCTTGAAGACTTTAGAAATCGCAATATTATTGCAAACCCTAACTGCTCTACTATTCAAATGATGCTAGCGCTTAAACCAATTTACGATGCTTATGGTATTGACCGCATTAATGTATCTACATACCAAGCTGTATCTGGTGCAGGCAAAGAAGCCGTAGATGAATTAGCAAAGCAAACAGCTAATTTAATGAATGCTCGGCCAATGGAAAACGAAATTTTTCCTAAGCAAATTGCATTTAACGTTATCCCTCAAATAGATACCTTTGAAGATAACGGCTACACGCGCGAAGAAATGAAAATGGTAAACGAAACGCATAAAATTTTGGGCGATACCACTATTGCAGTCAACCCAACCTGTGTACGTGTACCTGTATTTTTTGGCCACTCTGAGTCAATCAACATTGAAACACGCATGCCGTATGACTTTGAGCACGTTAAACAGCTTTTAAATGATGCCCCAGGAGTCGAGCTTATTGAAGATGAGGGCGATTACCCAACCGCGGTTTCAGATGCCAGTGGTAATGATACAGTTTACGTAGGCCGCTTACGCGCTGATATTTCGCACCCTCATGGTTTAAATATGTGGGTTGTAAGTGATAACACCCGCAAAGGGGCTGCCACTAATAGTGTGCAAATAGCGGAAGAGTTAATCGCTAACTACTTATAAATACCCACTAATATTGTGTGTAAATTAAGCGGCAAACTTTTATAGTTTGCCGCTTTTGTATTTAAGGGAGCCAAATTATTGCCGCTTAGCGTTGCTACTAAACTAAACGCCTTGATCTATCACGATAAAATAGTATTAAGAATAAAGTTTTAAGGTATTTATTTTCAAAGCGTTGCAATGGATATTAGGCCGCAACTGGTTTATAGTTTGTAACTGGAATAGAGCTTGCAATAAAAATAGATTGTAATAACAAATGTAGATCAGCTATTTGGCTGGTTACGGCAAGAATAATTAATGTTGAGCAGCTAAATAAATAGCAAAGCATTTAACATTTACACATTAAAGGATCAGCATGCGCGGTTTAGCTTCACTTATTATATTAGCGTCTGCATTGGTAGTAACTCCAATTTACTCTCAAGACAGCACCCAATTAAAGGGGCCAAAAGGCGCTGACTATGGTGCGCAAGGGCGATCAATAGGGCCTATAAAGCCAACCGATACACTATGGCGTATTGCTGCCAAAGTACGCCCAGATAACTCAGTTAGTATTTACCAAGTTATGCAGGCCTTGTATAACAAAAACCCTAATTCTTTTTTAGAACAAAACCTAAACCACATGCAAAGTGGTGCATATTTAAAAATACCCACCTTAGCGGAAATTAGACGCGTAAATCCACAGCTTGCTAAACAACGCTCAGAGCAAGATGACGCGCTGTGGGAAAAAAAGAAAAATGGCACACTAACCACCAGTGAAATTAACGCCGCGCAAACTAAAGTAACACAAGCTCGTAAAGCCGATGTTGACGACGCTAAAAAAGAAATTCAAAAAGAATTAAATGAAATAAAAACGCAGCAAGGTAATAAGCTTGTTGAGCTGCAGCAGCAATTTAAAAGCTCGGTTATTAATGTAGAAGAAATATTAGCTGAGAATAATAATCTCAAAAAACAATTGTCGGGTATTTCAAAAGAGCTCGCCAATGTAAAAGAACAGCTAGGTCAAGACAGCGAAATTCAAAAACAGCTAAAAGAGCTAATAGAAAAACAAAACGAAATAATAGCTCAACAAAAAGTGCAAGAAGTACCAAAAGAAGAACCTTTTGACCTAGGCGCTTTAATGTCTAACCCACTTGTGCTTACTTTATTAATGACCATTCCTGCGTTATTAATTATTTTTGCTGTGGTGATGTTTTTACGAAAGCGCGCCAACAAAGACGAAGAAACTCAAGATGACGATGATTTTCTGCCACAAACGCCCAGCTTTACCGAAGACGAGCCGCAAAGTAATGATGCGTTAGACGATCCAATCATTCCTGACCCTCTTGATGATTTAGATATTCAACTAGATGACAATCATAGCAGCGATATTTTGCCAGAGGATGATATTGCATTTGATGATTCTCTCGATGATGCGTTAGACGATGAATTTTCTGATTCAGAAAACTTGCTCGATCAAGACGAATTAGAAAGCCTATTAAGTGATGATATTGTTTTTGATGACGAAGGCAGTGAAGGGGACGAGTTAGACGTTTTCATGCAGCAGGGCTTTGATGAACCTGTAGATGATAAACAAGATGATGAAATTGACCTTGATTTAGATGATACAAAAGATACGGACGATATTTTAAGCAGTGACGACCTAGACGATTTATTTGACGAGGACGATAGCCTGCCTGAAATTGATTTGCCTGAGGTTGAGCAACCTACCGAGGATAGCAGCTTAGAAAGCAATGATGAGTTGGCCGCCTTAAGCGAAGAGCTAGCCCAAGAAGAGGATGATGACTTTGATATTGATGAATTATTAGATCAACAAGCTGATAAAGAATCACCAAAAGACGATGACTTTGATTTAGACGACATAGATAGCCTAATTGATGAAGCCGGCGGTACACCTGATGAAACCCCTGCTGATGCTGCGCTGGTTGAAGAAAACGATGACTTTGATTTAGACGACATAGACAGCTTAATTGATGAAGCCGGCGATACAACCGAAGAAACCCCTGCTGATGCGCTGGTTGAAGAAAACGATGACTTTGATTTAGACGACATAGACAGCTTAATTGATGAAGCCGGCGGTACAACCGAAGAAACACCTACTGATGCTGCGCTGGTTGAAGAAAACGATGACTTTGATTTAGACGACATAGACAGCTTAATTGATGAAGCCGGCGGTACAACCGAAGAAACCCCTGCTGATGCGCTAGTTGAAGAAAGCGATGACTTTGATTTAGACGACATAGACAGCCTAATTGATGACGCAGGCGATACACCTGAAGAAACCCCTGCTGATGCGCTGGTTGAAGAAAACGATGACTTTGATTTAGACGACATAGACAGCTTAATTGATGAAGCGGGCGATGCACCTGATGAAACCCCTGCTGATGCGCTAGTTGAAGAAAGCGATGACTTTGATTTAGACGACATAGACAGCTTAATTGATGAAGCCGGCGATACACCTGATGAAACCCCTGCTGACGCGCTAGTTGAAGAAAGCGATGACTTTGATTTAGACGACATAGATAGCCTAATCGATGAAGTTGAAGATTCACCTGCCGCTCAAGTAGCAACAGATAATGATACAGAGCGAGATATTGATAGCGCATTAGCTGATTCAGTCGAAGATCTAGCTGATGCACAGCAAGATTTTGACGAAGATGATATTGAAACATTAGCGTCTTCACTTATTGATGAGCCAGAGCTTCTCGAGGAACCAGAGCTTGTAGAAGAGCCTGAGCTTGAAGAGGAGCCTGAGCTTGCAGAAGAGCCTGAACTTGTAGAAGAGCCTGAGCTTGCAGATGAGCCAGAGCTTGAAGAAGAACCCGAGCTTGAAGAAGAACCCGAGCTTGAAGAAGAACCCGAGCTTGTAGAAGAACCAGAACTTCGCGAGGAGCCAGAACTTGTAGAAGAGCCAGAACTTGTAGAAGAGCCAGAACTTCGCGAGGAGCCAGAGCTTGAAGAAAAACCCGAGCTTGCAGATGAGCCAGAGCTCGAAGAAGAGCCTGAACTTCTCGAGGAACCAGAGCTTGAAGATGAGCCTGGACTTGTAGAAGAGCCAGAACTTGAAGAAGAACCCGAGCTTGCAGACGAGCCAGAACTTCTCGAGGAACCAGAGCTTGAAGAAGAACCCGAGCTTGCAGATGAGCCAGAGCTCGAAGAAGAGCCTGAACTTCTCGAGGAACCAGAGCTTGTAGAAGAACCAGAACTTGATGCTGACTTGCTTGAAAACACTGACTTTACAGATAGTTCAGAAACGTTACTCGACCCAGAAGATGCACAGGAAGAGTACACTGACGATACCCTAAAAAGTGTTGATGAATTACTCAACGAGCTACAGCAGGCTACAGACGAAGACTATGTTGAAAACCCTGATTGGGCGTTAGATGATCTTGATGATGACATTGAAGAGGTAGAGGTTGATTTAGGTGACGATCCGCTTGATTCACAAGAAACACCAGCGAGTCCGCTTTTAGATACTCAACCTGAAAATGATGCTGTAAATGATACGCTTAGTGATGATATAGACTTTTCAGATGATAAGCCTGAGACGTTAGATGTAACAGAGCAACAGCAATATCTTCCTGATGAGTTATTGGGAGATGAGCTTGATGGTGATGCAACAGGCATGCAGCCAAGCCAAGCTGAACAAGACTTAGCAAACGCACTTTCAGGCAGTGAATTAGATAGCTTAGAAGACGACTTTGATGATGAGTTACTCATTGATAACGATTTTTCAGAGCCAGAGCTTGAGCCGAAGCATACCGATGGTATAGGTGCAGATGATAACCACGCTCAAGTGCCGTCATCACTAGATGAATTAACTGATGATGAAAGCGAGCTAGATTTATCTGAAAATACGGATGCAGACGAAGGGGTTTTCGATGATGATTTATTGCAAAGCGTTGATGAGCTAGACGAGCTCAATGCATTATTAGATGAGCAAGTAACTCCAAGTGAAGAACTTGACGAGTACCCTGAGTTAGAGCTTGATAACGATGACGAAATTGATTTAGATGATCAGCAATCATATAGTCCGCAAGAGTTACAAGGTGATGAACTTGATGGACAAGCAAGCGGTATGGCGCCAAGCCAAGCTGAGCAAGACTTAGCAAATGCACTTGCTGGTAACACTGGTGTTGATGCGTTAGAAGCCGACCTAGATGACGAGCCGCTGATTGACGATGAGCTTGATGCGCCTTTACCGCAAGAGGAACCTCTAGGTGAAGCGCAAGCAACGGATAGTGCGCAGGAACAGCCTGATTTTGACGATGCAATTTTAGAACAAGCACTTTCAGAAGATGTTGAAGATGAAATAACAAATTCGCAATTAGAAGCCGAGCTAACACAGGCTGCTGATGATCAAACTAATGAAGACGTTATTCCCGACGAGCAGCTAGATGATGAATTTATGGCTGACTTAACGCAAACCGATTTTGATGCGTTGCTTAGTGAGTTAGGTGAACCGGATGAGTTAAATTTAGAAGATAGCAGCGAATTTGATGTCGACTTTGATAGCCTATTAAACGAAGACTTAGACACTGAAGTTGAAGCGAAAGCGGTGCAAGAAGAGCCTTCGCAAAGTGATCAGCAGGCTACAACCGATGACTTTGTTGATATTGACGCGCTACTTGAGCAAAGCGATGACTCAGTACTTGAGCACGAACCCTATGACGAGGTTAATATGGACGTAGGCTTAAGTGACTTTGATTCGTTACTTGCAGGCGATAACCCAACAGATGTTGACTTAGAAAGCGGTGGTTATTCTGCCAAGCTTGATTTGGCAAGAGCATACATTGAAATTGACGACTTTGATTCAGCCCTTAAAGTAATTGAAGATGTTATTGAAAGTGGCCCTGAAGATGTACAAGAAGAAGCGCAAAGTTTAAAAGCTAAACTTAACTAGAGCATTCATGATTATAAAAACCGCATTAGCTTTGTTAATGCGGTTTTTTTATAGGTACGAATAACTCTAACCTATAAAAGCACTTAATTAGTTTTAGACGTTTATTAAACCCAGGACGTTAAAAGCTCACTAACTTATCGCTGTGTTTTATTGGGGTAAAATAAATTACTTAATTTTGCGAATAACTATAAATAGACGAGGTTACTTTTATTGCACCGCGAGATAGCATAAAATGCCCCGTTCATTAGCACAGTAGGTAAAGCAGTAATTATGCGAGTAGCACTTGGAGTTGAATACAACGGCGCACGTTACAGTGGGTGGCAACGTCAGTCTCATGTAAATAGCGTACAACAAGAAGTAGAAAAAGCGTTGTCGAGCATTTGTAATCATCCGGTTGAAATAGTGTGTGCGGGCCGCACAGATGCAGGTGTGCATGGCACTGGTCAAGTTGTACACTTTGAAACCCATGCTCCCCGTGAGATGGTTGCATTTACTATGGGAATGAACACGTTACTCCCTAAAGATATAGCGATTCGTTTTGCACAACCTGTTAGTGAAGACTTTCATGCACGCTTTAGCGCAACAGCGCGTCGTTATCGTTATGTTATTTATAATTACGCTTATAGAGGCGCAGTTATGAATGAAGGCGTTACGCACTTTCATCACCCACTTGATGAAACAAAAATGCAAGAGGCGTGTCAGTACTTAATTGGCGAGCACGACTTTACCTCTTTTAGAGCGCTGCATTGCCAAGCTAATACAGCAAACAGAACTATTCATCATTTATCGGTACAACGCCAGGGCGATTACGTTATTATTGATATTAAAGCGAACGCTTTTTTACACCATATGGTGCGTAATATTACCGGCTGTTTAATGGATATAGGTCTACACAAGCACCAACCTGTATGGTTAAAAGAGCTATTAGATTTAAAAGAGCGTGCTAAAGCCAGTGCCACGGCTAAAGCCGCGGGTCTTTATTTAGTAGATGTAGATTACCCAGAGCACTTTAATATTCCTAAAACCCCACTAGGGCCATTATTTTTACCTGACTCGGAATGTTAGTGTTGAATTTATAAGCGTTTATCTAACTACTAAGACCAGTTTTTTATACCGTGTTTGTGTAATTCATGTTTTAATTGAAAAAATCTGTCTGCTACTTATTAGCAGACTCGCGACACAGAACAGCATTAAGAGAGTTGCAAATGAGTTGGTTAGAAAAAATCTTACCTAAAACGACTAAGTCGTCAGGTCGTAAAGAAATTCCAGAAGGCGTTTGGGCTAAATGTACAGCTTGCGATTCAATTTTATATAAAGCTGAACTAGAAAAATCATTAAACGTATGTCCTAAATGCGACCATCACATGCGTGTGAGCGGCCGTAAACGTTTAGAGCACTTTTTAGATGAAGGTGACCGCACGGAGCTTGGCACTGAGCACGAGCCTAAAGATGTATTAAAGTTTAAAGACTCTAAAAAATACTCAGACCGCATTAGCGCAGCCCAAAAATCAAGTGGCGAAAAAGACGCGTTAGTAGCAATGAAGGGCCGCTTAAAAGGTATTCCTGTTGCTGCGGTTGCTTTTGAATTCTCATTTATGGGTGGTTCAATGGCTTCGGTTGTAGGCGCACGTTTTGTTGATGCCGTAGACCAATGTTTAGAGCACAACATGCCATTAGTGTGTTTTTCTGCCTCAGGTGGTGCACGTATGCAAGAAGCACTTATGTCGCTTATGCAAATGGCTAAAACCAGCGCTGCGCTTGCTAAAATGAGCGAAAAAGGCCTGCCGTTTATATCAGTAATGACCGACCCAACCATGGGTGGTGTATCTGCATCATTAGCGATGTTAGGTGATATTAACGTAGCTGAGCCAAAAGCTTTAATTGGCTTTGCGGGTCCGCGCGTAATTGAGCAAACAGTGCGTGAAACCTTGCCAGAAGGTTTTCAACGCAGTGAGTTCTTATTAGAGCACGGTGCAATTGATATGATTATTGACCGTCGTGAAATGCGCGACACATTAGCACGCGTACTTGCTAAATTTATGAACTTGCCTTCTACCGAACAAGAGCATAGAGTAGCGTAAATTTCAGCTTTACTGATTACACGCTATGACAAATACAATTCCTAGCCAATCATCAAGCCTTGATGATTGGCTTTGTTATTTAGAGAGTGTTCACCCTGCAAATATTGAAATGGGACTCGAACGCGTTGCTACTGTTGCAAATAACATTGGCTTATTAAACACTTCCAGCAAAATTATTCTTATTGGCGGCACAAACGGCAAAGGCACAACTGCACGCTGTTTAGAATCGCTATTACTTGCGCAAGGTTACAGCGTAGGTACGTATGCCTCTCCTCATTTAATTAGATACAACGAGCGTGTGCGCATAAATGGCCAAGAGCTTGATGATCAATACCATGTGGATGCCTTTAACACGCTAGAGCAAGGTCGCGCTAGCACGGCGCTTACGTATTTCGAATATGGCACCCTAGGTGCGCTGGCTATTTTTAAACGCTTTGAGGTTGATTATGTGCTGCTTGAGGTTGGTTTGGGCGGGCGCTTTGATGCCACCAATATTGTTACACCTTATGCAAGCGTGATCACCACCATAGATTTAGATCATAAAGAATACCTAGGCGATACACGAGAGTTAGTTGCTTATGATAAAGCAGGTATATTTCGTCAAAACACGCCGGCTATTATTGGTGATTTAAACATACCACATACAATGACCGATTACGGTGCTGAGATTAAAGCAGGCATGGTTATATCCGGTACTGATTTTATATTCAAAGAGCACGAAGCGCATTTTACATGGCAATATAAAAATCATAATTTGCTGTTAGATAAGCCAGCGATCCCAGCACAAAATGCAGCAACGGCCTTAACAACCTTAGCTGTGCTAAATCTATTGCCAAGTGATGAGGTAATTAAGCATTGTTTAGCTAACTTAGTTGTTGAGGGACGCTTTGAGCAGTTAAGCACTTCACCTTTAGTGTTTACCGATGTGGCTCACAACCCCGAATCTGCTCGTTATTTAGCACTAAAGCTTGCAAGCTATAAAGATAAAGGCTTTAAAATTCATGCATTAGTCGCTATGCTTGCTGATAAAGATAAAGCGGGTGTACTTAAAGAGGTAAGCCATGTAATTGATCACTGGTCTCTTACTAGCTTGCACATACCTCGTGGCGATAACGTTGAAAATATGGCCGCGGCGTTGCAAACTATACCTCATACAGGCACGCATAAACGCTATGATAGTGTGCACGATGCGCTTAATGTAATTATGCCTACACAGCAAAGTGATACGCTTTTAATTGTGTTTGGGTCATTTTTTACTGTTGCAGATGCTATAAACTACTTTAAAAAATAGAGAGAAAGTCGGTGAACTCAGGTTTTATAAATCGTTTAGTCGGAACCAGTATTGTGGTGATCGCAGCAATTGTGTTTATTCCTAATATACTCGATGGCGAAAAGGTCCACTACAAAGAGGGCTTTAAAGCTATCCCTGAACGCTCTGAGTTTAAAACTATTGACCTTCAAGAGTCTATAGATGAAAAAGTAGCGCAGGCTGAGCCTTTAAAACAAGAGCAAATTGAAGACATAGCTGCCGATGACGATTTGCTAACAAGCAAAGAAAGCCAATACGCAGCAGAGCCTGAAATAGTCGAAGCAAGCATAGAGCCTCAGACTGCGCCAGAGCCTGTAGCGAAAGCGCCAGAGCCGGTAAAAGCAAAACCTATTGCGCCACGTAAAAGTGAAGAAAACCTCACTGATATGGCCTATGTAATTCAGCTAGGTAGTTTTTCCCATGCGGCTAATGTTAAGGCCTTACAAGCTAAGCTTAAAGCGAAAGGCTTTAAAACGTTTACAAAACCAATTAAAACGCCAAACGGCACATTGACTAAAGTGTTTGTTGGGCCCTCGCTTGATAAGGGGGAGCTGACCAAAAAGTTACCCGAGCTTAAAGCGCTTACCAAGTTAAACGGTAAAGTCACCCAATACAGTGTCTCTAATTGATTTTAAAAGGCCTTACTATAGTAAGGCTTTTTTTGTTTTTAAGGGCTAAAAATAGCCGTTAAAGTGATAAGTTTTTGTACGTGCTAGTTGCTGGTTATCTCCCGCTTTAACTTGCATATTAACGAGGTTTGGGTATAGAATGCGCCCCAAAATAGCGACTAATTGGTTAATATGATCTGGGTTGATTACGCCATTCTTGGCATCATTGCACTGTCTACCATCATCGGTTTAATACGCGGCTTTGTTAAAGAAGCTATGTCATTAGCAGTATGGGCTTGCGCATTTATCATCTCTAGTTTGTTTTACCAATATTTAGCTTCCTTCCTAACAAGTATTTCTGAACCCCTTTTAAGAAATGCGGCGGCCATTGCCATACTCTTCTTTGCGACGCTACTGTTAGGCGGTTTACTAAACTACATTTTAGGTGAGCTTGTACAACGTACTGGTTTATCTGGCACCGATCGTGTCTTCGGCATTGTTTTTGGTGCGTTACGAGGCGTGTTGGTCGTGAGCGCGTTACTCTTCTTTCTTGATGCTTTTACTGGTGCACCAAACACGCACTGGTGGGGCAATTCTATTTTGATTCCAGAATTTGGCTTTGTTGTTGAATGGTTCTTTTCGTACCTAGAAAACAACTCGAGCTTTTTAAATTCAGTAAACCGTTAATCGGCGAGGATAAATTACATGTGTGGTATCGTTGGGATAGTCGGAACATCTCCTGTTAATCAGGCGATTTATGATGGCTTAACTGTTTTGCAGCACCGAGGTCAAGATGCCGCGGGCATCATTACCATTGAAAACAATACGTTTAGCTTGCGCAAAGCAAATGGCCTAGTAAAGGATGTGTTTCACACCCGCCATATGAAACGACTACAAGGCACAATTGGTATTGGCCACGTACGTTACCCTACTGCTGGCTCGTCAAGTTCATCTGAAGCGCAGCCGTTTTACGTTAATTCACCATTTGGTATTGCGCTTGCGCATAATGGTAATTTAACCAATGCTGAAACTCTAAAGCAGCAACTGTTCTCAGAAGCGCGTCGTCACGTTAATACAACGTCTGACTCAGAAATACTACTTAATATCATGGCACATGAGCTAAGTAAGTCTGACAAATTACATTTAGACGCTGAAGACATCTTCACTGCAGTAACCGAAGTAAACAACAAAGTAACCGGTGGCTACGCCGCTATTGCGATGATTATTGGCCACGGTGTTTTAGCATTTCGTGACCCTAATGGTATCCGTCCTTTGGTATTTGGTAAGCGTGAAACCCCTAAAGGCACTGAGTACATGTTTGCCTCAGAAAGCGTAGCATTAAAGCCAGACGGCTTTGAATTTGTGCGTGACGTTGCACCAGGTGAAGCGATTTACGTAACTGAAGATGGCCAATTTCATTCACAAAGTTGTGCTGAAAAAGCCTCTTATGCGCCGTGTATTTTTGAGTTTGTTTATTTTGCTCGCCCTGATTCAACCATCGATCGTATGTCGGTTTACGCAACGCGTGTAAACATGGGTACTAAACTGGGTGAAAAAATTGCGCGTGAGTGGAGCGATAAAGACATTGATGTTGTTATCCCAATTCCTGAAACCTCATGCGATGTGGCGTTAGAAATTGCCCGCATGCTTGATTTACCTTACCGCCAAGGCTTTGTTAAAAACCGTTATATTGGTCGTACATTTATCATGCCTGGCCAAGAAATGCGTAAAAAGTCAGTGCGTCAAAAGCTAAATGCGATTGACCGTGAGTTTAAAGGTAAAAACGTTTTACTGGTTGATGATTCAATTGTACGCGGTACAACCTCGGCACAAATTGTAGAAATGGCCCGTGAAGCCGGAGCAAAAAATGTGTATTTTGCCTCAGCAGCACCAGAAATTCGTTTTCCTAATGTGTATGGTATTGATATGCCATCTGCCGCAGAGCTTATTGCGCATGGCCGCGAAGTTGAAGACATTAACCAAAGCATCAGTGCTGATGGCTTAATTTTTCAATCACTAAACGATTTAATTGCCGCTGTAAGCCAAGAAAACCCAGAAATTACTAAGTTTGAAACCTCTGTATTTGATGGGCAATACATTACCGGCGATATCGATCAAGATTACTTAAATCATATTGATCAATTGCGTAACGACTCGGCTAAAAGTAACCGCGAAAACGCCATGTCATCAGGCCTTGAAATACACAATCAAGATGCCAACGAAGCTGATTAATGTGTGATTAAACATAATCAGACATAAAAAAAAGGAGCTAATTAGCTCCTTTTTTGCGAAGGAAAGAAAGGGAACACTTCATATCAAACAACGTGGTTGATTAGGTAAACATTGGACTCACAATGCCGTTAGTCCAAAGTATTGCGGTTACAGCTAAAATTATTACCAATAAAATTAGCCCGCAGGTAACAACAGAGCTGGCATAAATAAAGCCGCGCTCTTGTGGAATATGCATTAGTATTGGCACGCCTGTATAAAGCAAGTACACCGAGTAGGCTAGGGCAATCATACCTACGCAAACAACAAACCACAGCTCAGGTAAAAAAGCGGCTAAGGCCGACATAAACACGGGTGTAGCAGTATAAGCGGCAAGTTCAAGCGTTTGTGTAAAGGTAGGTTTAGCACCAAATGTAACGGCCATCCAATGGGCTAAATAGGCCAGTGCAAACACACCGGCTATTAACGCACCATACATAGCCACGGCAATTAGCAATGCGCTTTCATGTGTTAAAAATACTGGGTTGCCCGCACCAATACTCCAGCCTAAATACACCGATGAGTAATACCCCATAATCGATGGAAATAATGCAATAAGTAAAATATGCGACAGGCTATAAGTCAGGCTTTCGTGGCGGTTATCTATTGTTTGCCATTCTTCGAGTGGATGAGCATAAATGCCCCACAGGTGGTTCAGTATCATAGCGGTACTCCATAAAAGGAACGTATTACTGTTGGTTATAATTTAGTTTTAGTTAGTTTGTTTTTTATACAGCACCTATATTTATGGTTTAGTTCATATACAAAGTCAAGTTAACTGCTTATTAACATTTTAAAGAGGTTGTTTTAGCTCGTTTTATTCTTCGTTATTTTTCGTGTTAAAATGGCTTTTTATTATTTGAAGTAACGAGCAGCCCTGTGCCACATAGCGAACTTTTAGCCCCTATTAATAATTTTTTATTGTGTGAAACCCCAAATGAATGGGTTATTGAGGCAGTAAAAAAAGAAAATTTATCGATTATTTTAATCGATCACTTAATTTGTGAGTTAAAAGCAGCGCAAAGTGCAATGTTTTTAATTCGTAAGTACGCGGTAGATAAAGACAGCAGCGATGCATTACTTGAATGGCTAAAGCCCTTTGAAACACTTATTTATAAACGCGAAGGTAATTGGCGTGATTTAGCGGCTAAAAATAAACTTACAAAATCTATTATCCCAAAGTCTAACTCACCTTACGGGCAAGATTTAATAGATAAAATGGTGATGCTAATAAAAGAAGAATTACATCACTTTTATCAAGTGCTCGAAATAATGGACGAGTATGGAGTAGAGTACCGCAGTATTACACCGTGTCGTTACGCTAAAGGGATGCTACGTAACGTTAAAACGTTTGAGCCTAATGCATTAGTCGATAAACTAATTGTAGGTGCTTATATTGAGGCTCGCTCATGTGAGCGTTTTGCTGCACTTGCTCCACATGTTGATAAACGCTTAGGCGATTTTTATATTTCATTGCTTCGCTCTGAGGCGCGCCATTATCAAGATTACTTAACACTGGCACAAGAAATTGCTGATTTTGATATTACTGAGCGAGTAGACTTTTTTGGTACAATTGAGGCCGATTTGATCACTAGCCCTGATGAAGACTTTAAATTTCACAGTGGCGCACCTGCACTAGTTACTAACTAAAGTGGTGCTATTTAGCTCTTTAAGCACACCGGTTAGTTAGGTGTGCTACTTCTTTCTATAAAGTCTATGAGCTCAAGCGCCGTGCTTTGAGAAAAGCCATGTTTTACTAATAGCTCTTTTGCGGTGCCATTGTATAAAATAGTAGAAAAGCCTTGTTCAAGCGCGTCTCTTTTTTGTTTTGCATCAGGGTCAGACTTTGGAAACATAACATGTAGTTGATGATGCTCTAAATCGGGCGAAATATATTCAACTTGTGGCGCGCCGGGTTCATTAAGCTTTTCGGTGTTTTTTAACCAGTATTCACCCACTTCTTTAGTGCCTGCTACTAAGTCTATTCGTCCTTTTTGAAGCATATATAAACTGTTAATTAGCCCGCGAGTTGAGGTTACGGCCAGGCCATTACTTTCAGAAAAAACTTCACTTACTGCATAGCCAACGCCTTTACAAATACTGTATGGCTGTAAAGAGTCCATACTGCCGTCATAGTTTATTTGTCTGTCTTTGAGCTTAAATAGTCCAACGTATACGTTAGCAAGTGGGCGCGAATAATAAAAAAGATCAGTACGCGACTTTGTATAAAAAGCGCCTAAAATCGCATCTTTTTTATTTTTTTTGGTAAGCTCCAGCGCCCTGTTCCAGCTGGTAAACTCGATGTCGTTATTAATATTTTGATTAGCTAAGGCGGCTTTAGTTAAGGCAGTAACCCAGCCGTTATCAATTAAGCGCTCACCAATATAGGGTGGGGAGTTTTCGGCGACGAGCTGCCAATTTTCTGAGGCATACCCTTTGGAAAAAATGCAACAAAGCACCAAACAATAAATAGCTTTATACATATATCCTTATCCTATTACCAAAAAGTACTTAAATAATAGTCAGGATTTGAGATTATGCGAAGGGCGTATTAATGAGTTTTTGACCTTGTGGAGTAACCACTAAATATGAGCCTTGAGTATACCAATCACCAAGCACAGTTCGTGTTAGTGTTTGCTTACCTACAGTGTAAGTGTGTACGTTAGGGCGGTGGGTGTGGCCGTGTATCATGTTGCTTACATTATACTTGGCAAACATCGCTAGTACGGCGTCATCTACTACGTCTAAAATTTCTATGGGTTTGTCGGCTTGGCTTAATTTGCTTTTTTCTCTGGCATTGCGAGCAATTTTTTTTCTGTACCATAGTGGCATTGCTAACATTAATTTAGGCCACCACCAACCGCGACTTTTTTTACGAAACTTTTGATACTCAATATCTTGAGTACACATTTCATCACCGTGCAAAATAACAGTGGGAGTGCCATATAAATCTATAACCGTTTGCTCGTTTAGCAATACCATACCTGCGCGTTTAGCGTATTGCTCACGCATAATAAAATCGCGATTACCGTGTATAAAGTACACTGGTGTTCCGCCATCTTTAACTGCTTTTAAATGCTTTGCTACCTCACTAGCCAATTCTGTTACGTAGTCATCCCCAACCCATACTTCAAAAAAATCACCTAAAATATACAGTGCATCTACGGGCTTACCAATAATGTGCGTATTTATAAAGCGATAAAAAGCCTCGCTAATATCTGGGCGGTTTTCACTTAGGTGTAAGTCTGCAATAAAGTAGGTTTGAGAAGTCATAGAGGCATCTAGTTAGGTTAAATAAAAGCGGGCGCATACATAATGTACCATGCCCGCTTAATTACTCAGTATATGAGTAAACGTTTAGCTTACAGTAACGTTTTCGATGATTACATTTTCAAGCGGTACGTCTTGGTGAAAACCAGCGCTGCCTGTTGCTACACCTTTAATTTTATTTACTACGTCCATGCCTTCAACTACTTCAGCAAATACACAGTAACCCCAGCCTTGCGAAGTTTCGCTGCTGTGGTTTAAAAAGTCGTTGTCGTTAACGTTAATAAAAAATTGGGCTGTTGCTGAATGTGGATCAGGCGTACGCGCCATTGCTAATGTACCTACTTTATTAGATAAGCCATTATTTGCTTCGTTTTGAATTGGGTCGTTAACGTCTTTTTGTTCCATACCAGGTACAAACCCACCGCCTTGCACCATAAAGCCGTCAATTACGCGGTGAAAAATAGTGCCGTTGTAAAAACCTGAGTTTGCGTACTCTAAAAAGTTTTTAACTGTGTTTGGAGCTTCTTGCTCAAACATTTTAATGGTGATGTCACCAAAATTAGTGTGTAGAACAACCATGTGGTTTCCTATATCTGGTTTAATTAGTCGCGCTATTTTATCTTAGTTAACTAAGATAAACAAAGTGCTTGTTCAATATATCCAAAGCTGCCCAAGGTATATACTTGTGCGTTTTACAGGGGGTCAATATCGAGGCGGTATTTTGCCGTTGTGGTATTTTCTCTCAATATATAACCATGCACAGAGCAAGAGTCTGTTAAGCAATAAACAGGGTGGTTTAAAACTGATTTTTACAGTGTTATTAATTTTAACAACAGAACCTCTATTACATACAATCAAGGCCTCGCCAAAATTGGTTTTAATTCCAACTTAAACACGCGTATTGAAGAGGTTTGGGTATAAAAAGCGCTAGAGCGGGGGCTTTTCAAGTGTTAACATAGCCAACTCAGCAAACAGTCAAGGACTAAAAGTAAATGGTACAAATATACAACACACTCACGCGACAAAAAGAGCAGTTTAAACCTATGGTCGAAGGCAAAATCGACATGTATGTGTGTGGTATCACCATTTATGATTTTTGTCATATCGGTCATGCGCGTACATTTGTCGGGTTTGATGTTATTGTCCGCTACCTTCGCCACCTTGGTTACGACTTAAAATACGTACGTAATATTACCGACGTAGATGACAAAATAATCAAACGCGCAAACGAAAATGGCGAGTCAATTAATGACCTAACTTTGCGTATGACCCAAGCCATGCACGAAGACTTTGATAGCCTAAACATGCTGCGCCCAGATATTGAACCTACGGTTACAAATCATATGGATGAAATTATCGAAATGGTTGAGCGCTTAATTGCAAAAGGCCATGCGTACGTAGCAAACGACGGTGACGTGCTTTTTGATGTTTCTACGTTTGAGCAGTACGGCGCACTATCGCAGCAAGATTTAAGTATGCTCCAAGCAGGCTCTCGCGTAGAGGTCGCCCAAGATAAAGACGATCCGCTTGATTTTGTATTGTGGAAAAAAGCAAAAGCAGGCGAACCTTCATGGTCATCTCCGTGGGGAGAAGGGCGTCCGGGTTGGCATATAGAATGTTCAGCAATGAGCTCAAAGCATTTAGGCGAGCATTTTGATATTCACGGTGGCGGCTCTGATTTACAGTTTCCGCATCACGAAAACGAAATTGCGCAATCATGCTGTGCAAACAATGGTAAGTATGTAAATACATGGATCCACACAGGCATGGTACAAGTAAATAAAGAAAAAATGTCTAAATCATTAGACAACTTTTTTACTGTGCGTGAGGTACTAAAAACATATGACGCTGAATCAGTTCGTTACTTTTTAATCTCAGGGCATTACCGTAGCCAGCTAAATTACTCGCAAGAGAATTTAGATCAAGCACGTTCATCGCTTGAACGTATTTACACAGCACTTCGTGGTGTTGAGCCAATAACGTGTGATATTGAAAACAATGAGTACGTGGCTAAATTTAGAAAAGCCATGAATGATGATTTTAATACACCAGAGGCGTTACCGGTTTTATTTGAACTGGCTAAAGAGCTAAACCGTGTTAAAGACACCGATACACAGCAAGCAGGGCAATTAGCATTTGTGCTACGCAGCATAGGCGAAGTGCTTGGTGTTGCCCAGCAAGCACCTGAATCGTTTTTGCAAGGCGGGCAAGATGATGATGAAGTGGCCACTATCGAAGCGCTGATTGTAAAACGTAATGAAGCGCGCGTAAACAAAGATTGGGCCGCTGCTGATGAAGCACGTGATGCACTTAATGCACTCGGTGTCGTGCTTGAAGACTCAGCAGGTAAAACAACGTGGCGTAAAGCGTAAATGCGTTAAAGTAGCTTTTAAACTAAAAAGGGTTGCCAGTTGGCAACCCTTTTTTAATGCTAAGGCATTAATTTAACTGTGGTATTTTTCACATGCTTCGAGGGTGTTTTCAATTAAACTTGCTACAGTCATTGGGCCAACGCCACCCGGTACAGGAGTAATAAAATCAGCTTTTTGCTCTGCAACACTGTATTGAACATCGCCCACTAACTTGCCTGTATCTAAACGGTTAATACCTACATCAATCACAATTGCACCTTCTTTTACCCACTCACCAGGTATGAATTCAGGTTTACCTACGGCCACTACTAATAAGTCTGCGCGGCGCACATGGGTTTCTAAGTCTTGTGTAAATTTGTGACATACCGTTGTAGTACAACCGGCAAGTAATAACTCAAGCGACATAGGGCGGCCAACAATATTAGAGGCACCAACAACTACCGCATGCATCCCTTTGTAACGCACGCCCGTTGAATCTAATAAGGTAATAATCCCTTTTGGTGTACATGGGCGCAGCGCCGGCATACGTTGCGCTAAGCGGCCAATATTGTAAGGGTGAAAACCGTCTACATCTTTATGTGGTGTAATACGTTCTAAAATCTTTTCTGCATCAAGGCCTTCAGGTAGCGGTAGTTGCACTAAAATACCATCTACTTCGCCATCGTTATTTAGCTCATCAATTAATGCTAGTAGTTCTTCTTCGCTGGTTTGCGCTGGTAAATCAAATGACTTTGAAATAAATCCTACTTCTTCACACGCTTTACGCTTAGAGCCAACGTAAACTTGGCTTGCAGGGTCAAGCCCTACCAGCACTACTGCTAAACCGGGTGCACGTAAACCGTTTGCAACGCGTTCGCTTACGCGCTCAGCCACTGCACTACGTACTTGTTTTGCGATTGCCTTACCATCAATGATGTTTGCCGTCATGGGGGACCTTTAATTGGGGTTAAATAAACTTCGATACTTATATTTTAAAAGCATCTGCATATAAAGAGGGGTGTATGCAAAAAATTAATTTTATTAATGCTTTTTTAATATGCAGGCTATTTTCGCAGAAAAGGCCCGAAGCGCCAAGTTGCTTTTAGGTTATAAACCGGTGTTTTCAAAAAAAGCGTCTAAATTTCAGCTTAGTTTTGCAATATTTAACCATTATGAACTAAAAATGACCGATTGATTTATTTTATGCAAAAAACGTTTGACCTCTCCCAGGCAAATCACTATTATGCACCCCGTTGTCAACGAGGTCACTCGCAGGCAATCGTAAGCATCGGCGATTAGCGCAGTTTGGTAGCGCACTTGGTTTGGGTCCAAGGGGTCGCAGGTTCAAATCCTGCATCGCCGACCACTTCT